>JAJTDM010000022.1 GCA_021300575.1 Rubrivivax sp. | reverse complement strand
CCCGGCATCGAGGAGTTCGCGCAGCGCGAAACCAGGGCCGCCAGCCTGCTGGAACTGGTTCACGTCGGCGCTGCCGTTGGGATACACGCGCGCCAGCAGGGGCACGACAGCCGAGAGTTCGGCAAAGTCCGTCCAGTCGATGACCAGACCTGCCGAGCGGGCCACCGCCACCCAGTGAAACAGGTGGATGGTGGAGCCCCCCGTGGCCAGCAGGGCTGCCATGGCGTTGACGATGGCGCGTTCGTCCACCAGCCGGCCGATGGGGGTGAAGCGCGGACCGCCGCGCACCAGGTCCAGCACCTGTCGCACCGCCTGCCGGGTGAGTTGTTCGCGCAAGCCGTCGTGCGGGTGGATGAAGGCCGAGCCGGGCACGTGCAGCCCCATGGCCTCCAGCAGCATCTGGTTGCTGTTGGCCGTGCCGTAGAAGGTGCAGGTGCCCGGGCCATGGTAGGCCTGGCTTTCGGAGGCCAGCAGCGCCTCACGTCCGACCAGTCCCTGGGCCGCCTGTTCGCGCATGCGGGCCTTGTCCTTGTTGGGCAGACCCGAACTCATGGGTCCGGCAGGCACGAACACGCAGGGCAGGTGTCCGAAGTGAAGCGCCCCGATCAGCAGCCCCGGCACTATCTTGTCGCACACGCCCAGCAACAGGGCGGCGTCGAACACGTCGTGGGACAGGGCCACCGCCGTGGACATGGCGATGGTGTCGCGCGAAAACAGGCTCAGCTCCATGCCGGGCTGGCCCTGCGTGATGCCGTCGCACATGGCCGGCACGCCACCGGCCACCTGAGCGATGGCGCCCTGCCGCCGTGCTTCGTCACGGATGCACAAGGGATAGCCTTCGTAGGGCTGGTGGGCCGACAGCATGTCGTTGTAGGCCGTCACCACACCGATGTTGGGCGCCTTCTGCGCCACGACGCGCAACTTGTCCTGCGCCGGCAGGGCGGCAAAGGCGTGCGCCACGTTGGCGCAGCCCATGCGGTCGGCACCGCGGATGCGCGCCGCCAAGCGGTCCAGGCCCTCCAGGTAGGCCGAGCGCAGCGCCTGGCTGCGCTGGCGGATGCGTTCGGTCACCGCATGCACCACGGGATGGATCGCGACCGGGCTGCTCATGCGGAACTCCGGTCTCTGCAAGGACAGGCGATGTAACTCATGAATTCATTTTGATGTAACTTGGTTACATCGTCAAATCAAAGTGAAAGGTCGCCAACCGACACGGTGAGAAAGGTATGCCACCAAACTGTCATGATTCGGTTCATGTTCGACGAGATGCTGCCCTTTCGCGACCCTGAGCCCATGCGTCAACGCATTGCTGCGCAGTGGGGCGGCCAGGAAGACCTCTGGGTGTTCGGCTATGCGTCCCTCATCTGGCGCCCGGAGTTCGAGGCGGCGGAACGCCGACAGGCCCTGGTGGGCGGCTGGCACCGGGCCCTGCGCATGCGCTCGCGGATCAACCGAGGCACCCCGGAAGTACCCGGCCTGGTGTTCGCCCTGCTCCCAGGCGGGTCCTGCCGCGGGGTGGCCTACCGCGTGCCCCGGCAGCGGGTGGAGGAGGAACTGGAACGCCTGTGGGCGCGCGAGATGCCCACGGGCGTGTACGACCCTCGTCTGGTGCCCACGCGCACCCCCGAGGGGCCGGTGCGCGCGCTGACCTTCACGCTCAGCCGGCGCAGCCCGGCCTGCCTGCCGCCGCTGGACGACGCGACCCTGCTGGACATCCTGCGCAAGGCTCGCGGACGCTTTGGCACCACGCTGGAGTACCTGGCGGAAACGGCCTGCGCACTTCAGGCCTGCGGCATCCACGACCGCGAGATCACGCGCTTGATGAACGTGGCCCGGCGCGCCGGGCTGGCGTGAAGCGCGCTGTATTGCGGTGCCTCAACCCGCCAGGCCCAGCGCCGGCACCATGGCCCGCGCAGCCTCCAGGTCGGCCTCGGTGTCCACGTCGAACAGCACGCCCGCGTCCGCCACCTCCACACCATGGGCCGGGTAGCGGGCCAGCAGGCGCCGCAGTCCGTCATCGCCCACCAGCGACATGAGTTCCGAGTACAGCCCGCTGGCAAAACCCACCGGGTGGCCGCGCCGCCCATGGTGCTGGGCCACGACCGCCGTGTGCTGGGGCAGGGCCTGCGCCACCGCGGCAATGGTGCCGGGGCCCACCAGCGGCATGTCAGCCGGCAACAGCAGCCAGCCCGGCGCCTGGGCCCGCGCCTGCACACCGGCCGCCATGGTGTGGCCGATGCCCTTGTCGGCCTCTTGCTGGGGGATCACCACCAGGTCCCGCCGCGCCACCACGCGGGCGGCCTCGGGCTCCAGCGCGGGCGTGGTCACCACCACGCAGGGCAGCCGGCTTTCCATGACCTGCGCCAGTGTGGTGCCCAGCACGGTGGAGGCGCCCAACGCCTGCACCAGCTTGTGGGACGCGCCCGTAAACCGGCCGCCGCGGCCTGCGGCCATCACAACGACGACGGGGCGTTCGCTCATGGAAAGGGCTTCTGTCGGGCCTGGGTCCTGAGGAGGGCGCCAGGTGCAGACCTCCCCACACCTGGACACCGCAAGGATGCCCGTACCGCGCAGCGCGGCCAATGGGATGTCTACCTAAGGCCTTCCCCTTAAGGGATTCCCAAGAGGCCCGCACCATCGCCAGGCCCGCGGCCCCTCAGGCCCAGCTTCCTATACTGGACGCATGACCGACATCGCCCAGCTTCGCAAGAGTTACGAGCGCGCCGCGCTTGACGAATCCGCCTCGCACGAAGACCCCCTGCGGCAGTTCGAGCAGTGGCTGAGCGAGGCCCTCGACGCCCGGTTGCCCGAGCCCAACGCCATGACCCTGGCCACCGTGGGTGCGGACGGACGACCCTCCACCCGCATCGTGCTGATCAAGGGCTGCGATGAGCGGGGCATCGCCTGGTACACCAACTACGACAGCCGCAAAGGCCGGGAACTCGCCCACAACCCGCACGCTGCCCTGCAGTTCCATTGGGTGGAACTGGAGCGAGTGGTGCGCATCGAGGGCACGGTGTCGCGCGTGTCGGACGAAGAGTCCGATGCCTATTACGCCAGCCGGCCCCTGGACTCGCGCATCGGCGCCTGGGCCTCGCCACAGAGCCAGGTGATCGCTTCGCGCGGGGTGCTGGTGACGAACGCGGCACGCTACGGCGCCCAGTACCTGCTGAACCCGCCACGGCCGCCGCACTGGGGCGGGTTTCGCCTCGCGCCGCAGCGTTTCGAGTTCTGGCAGGGCCGCCCGTCGCGCCTGCACGACCGCCTGGCCTACCGGCAAGACAACGGCGCCTGGGTACGCGAGCGGCTGGCCCCTTGAGGGCTGCACCCTTGAGGGGAACGGGCCCGTTCAGGCCGACTTGACGCGGTTACGGAAGGTCTTGCGGAACTTCTCCACCTTGGGGGCCACCACGAAGGCGCAATAGCCCTGGTGAGGGTGCTGCACAAAGTAGTGCTGGTGGTAGGGCTCTGCCCGCCAGTAGTTTTGCAGGGGCTCCAGTTCCGTCACCAAGCGCCCGCCGTGCGCCGCCTGGGCGTCGTCCCACACCGCCTGCGCCACTGCACGTTGCGACTCATCATGCAGGTAGATGCCGGAGCGGTACTGCGGCCCCACATCGTTGCCCTGCCGGTTGAGCGTGGTGGGATCGTGGATGGCGAAGAAGATCTCCAGCACCTCGCGCAGGCCGATGACGGACGTGTCGAAGCTGACGCGCACCACCTCCACGTGCCCGGTGTCACCACCGCAGACCTGCTCGTAGCTGGGGTTGACGACATGGCCGTTGCAGTACCCGGACTCCACGGCCGTCACGCCTTCCACCAGTTCGTAGACAGCCTCCAGGCACCAGAAACAGCCGCCGCCGAGCGTGATCGAGTCATGGGACATACCGGGTTCCTTGTGAAACTGTGAGGTTCGCAGCGCGCAAGATGCAGCGCTGCGCCGCGCGGCCGATTTTCACGGCCCGGTGATCATCATGCGCACCTGGGGCCGGGATCCACCCTCCACCACCGGGCCCACCTGGGGCGCTGCGAGAAACAGGCGCTCGGCCGACAGTCCCCGTGCGATCAAGGCGTCACGCACCGTCAGGGCGCGCTGCAAGGCCAGTTCACGTCCTGTGGTTTCGTTCACCGGCACCGTGGCCAGCAGCGAGGCCTCCATCTCGGCCACCGTCACATCCTTCCCCTTGCCCAGGGCATCGCGCGGCTTGCCCGTCACGGGCGTGTCGGCATACAGGCGCCGGACCAAGGCGTCATGGGCCGGGCTGCCGCGCGGCGGCAGGGCCTCAGCGGCTTGCGAAGCCTGCCCGGCCCGCGCGGCCTCGCGCCGCAACAGGGCCTGCAGGCGCTCGTCCAGCCCCGCAGCGCGCAAGGCCGCAGCTTCGGCTTCGTGATCCGCCGCCCCCGTGATGGTCATGCGCAGCCGGGGGCGGTCGGACAGGGCCTGGAACAACTGGTCCAAGGTCTGAAGCGCAGGCGGCTGCAGGCGTGCCGCACCGGGATCGAAGGCAATCTGGCTGAGGTCTCGGGTGTCGCTGCCCGCCAGCCAGGCAAAGGGCGCCGTGACCACCTTCACCAGCAGGTTGCCGATCATCCTGAACACCAGCCCCATCACGCTGAACTGAGGATCGTTGATCGAGCCACTGATGGGCAGGTTGACGTCGATGACGCCGTTGCGGTCGGCCAGCAGCGCCAGGGCCAGCCGCACGGGCAGGCTGGTAGCGCTGGGGCTCTCGATGCGCTCGCCGAAGGTCAGTTGATTCAGGATGATCTGGTTGCGGGCTTCGAGCTTGCCGTCGGCCTCGATGCGGTAACTCAGGTCCACGCTGAGCTTGCCGCGCTCGATGGCGTAGCCCACGTACTTGCCGCCGTAGGGTGACAGCGGCGCCAATTCGAGATCGGTGGCCCGTGCCGAGAGATCCAGCATGAGCGGTGACGCGGTGGGGTTGACGGCACCGCGGATCTCCAGCAGGGCGGTGCGTGCGGCACGACCCCGCAGCTCCACCGGTGCCATGGCGGGCGAACCCGACTCGAATCGACCCAGGTAGCCGTTCAGCTCCGTCAGGTCGGCTGCGTAGTTCGGCCGGATGAAACGGTCGATGAAATCGACCCGGCCATTGACCAGTTCGGTACGCTCCACACTCAGATCCAACGGCCAGCGGCCGCCCGGGGAGGGTTGGGCGCCCGCAGCCGCCTCCGCGCCGGCAGGCGGTGCCTTGGCGGCTCCTGGCGGCTGCGCGGCGGCCGCGGCCACAGCGGCCCCGGGCCGGGGGGCGGTCACATCCTGCAGGTTCAGGCGGCCGGCTTCAGTGACCTGCAGGCGAGCGAAGAAGTCGGACAGGCGCACCAGGCCCACGTCCACCCGGGGCTGCTGCCCTGGGGTCACCTGCCAACGCAGCCCCTGCACCAGCAGCAGGTTCCACGCCGCCAGCTCGTCGGGCACGGCCGAGCCGGCCGCAGAGCCCTCGGACGCGGCCAGCACCCTCACGTCCGCCACCCGCACCGAACCCTCGCCAGAGGTCTGCAAGCCCTGCGGGCCCAGGCGGACATCGATCTGGCTTTCCAGGCCCAGCTCGGCGCGGGCCACTTTCACCGGCAGGGCCACGCCCAGGTGAACCAGATGGGGCTCGAACCGGTGCAGCGGCCAGCGCTCCACCTGCACCGTGCCCTGGAAACCCGGCGCGTCCAGGCGGAGACGGCCTGCCACACGGGCCGAAGCGGGCGGCGCGGCTTCAGCACCCGGCGCCGCTGCCGCTGGCAGGTTCTGCCGCTGGTGACCCTGAGGCCACTGCAGCGCCAGGCGCACATCGGTGGGGGTGGCGCCGGGCGGCCAGGCGAGGCGGTCGACTTCCAGCGACACGGGGCGCAGCTGCAGGGCCCAGGGAGCACCGGGCTCGGTGTCTGAAAGCACCAGCTCGTCCACGGCGTCCACCCGGCCGCCCGCCATGCGCAGGCGCTCGAGTTCCAGCCGCCACACCGGCGGCGCGGCATCGGCGCGCGACAGGCCTTTGCGCGGCAAGGCCGCAGGGGTGTCGGCGGGGCGGGCTCCAGCCGCAGATGCTGCGGGAACGGCGGCGACTCCAGGCCCGGGAGCAGGCCCCGAGCCGGACCAGCCCACCAGCCCGACCGACCCATCGCGCCCACGGCGCAAGGCCACGGCGGGCTCGCGCCAGGTGATCTGCCCGACCACGGCGCGCCGCGCCAGCACATCAACTCGCACGCCCTCGGCAGCCAAAGACTTCCAGGCCAGACCAGGCGCGTTCGAAGGGGCCTGACGGGCCTCGAAGTCGTCGAGCTGGAATGAGCGCACGGCAGCTTGCAGGCGGGGCCGCGGCCCGGCGGCCCAATCCAGCTCTCCCGAGGCCGTCAAGGCGCCCTGCAGGGCCGGCTCCAGCAGGCCACGCAGGTACGGCTGCCAGGGCGCCAGGGCCACCGGCCCCAGACGCCAGGCCAACTGCGCCTGCTGAGGCGACAACGTGCCCTTCAGGTTCACCGGCACGGCAACCTGCCGACCTGCTGGGCGGGTGTCAGGCGGCTGCAGCAGGGCGTCCAGCTCGAAGGGGAAGGCAGCGTCCCCCCGCGTGGGCCAGGCCAGGGCCCCAACCCGCAGGTTCAGCGGGTTCACGCTGGCTCGCAGAGTCGGGCGCATCGTCTGGTCAGTCCAGTGCACCTGCAGGGCGTCCACCACCACCGGGCCGGTGAGAACGTCCCATGCAGCCGGGCTGTCACTGGATTGGGCGGGTTCGGCGGGCGCTGCAGGCGTGGCAGGTTTGGCCCTTTCGGAAGTTCTTGCAAGGTTGGAAGGCCTGGCAGGAGGCCCGCTCTGGCCGAGGGAGGCCCATTCGAGCTGCCCCCCCGCTTCGCGCCGCACGTGCAGTTGTGCCCCTTCCAGGCGCACGGCGCCCAGGTGCACCCGTCGCTGCAAGGGGAGCAACTCCTGGATCTCCACAGACAGGCGCTGCCATGAAGCCATGGGTGCGCCGCCGGGATGCAGCAGTGCCATCTCATTCAAGGAGGCCGAGCCCTCCACGCCCAACTGCCACCCCGCCTTCGCTGCCGAAGCCCCGGGGGCCTCTGCGCGCACGGACAACTCGGCGCTGAACCGTCCCTGCTGGGGCCGCAAGGGAAGGTCCGGCGGCAGCCACGGCCACAAGGGTGCCAACGCCAGCTCGGCCACGCCCAGCCGCGCCTGCACCAAGGGCGCCTGGCGCAGCGGCCAGGCCTGAGCCTCCAGGCTCACGGGCGCGCCATTCAGGCGCATCGACAGTCGGGGCTGCACGGCCTGCTCGGCATCCTCGGCGCGGTTGCTCCACCACGGCAGCGTCACTTGCAGGTCGGTGATTACGTGACGCTGCCCGAGTTGAGCGTCCTCCAGGGTCAGGCGCGCTCCCCTCACAGCGCCATTGCGCAGCGTCAACGGCAGGCCCGGGCCGGTCTGCGCGGGAGCGGTTGGTGCCGGCTGGAACCGGCGCCGCAGGTCGTCCACGCTCCAGGCACCAGAGGCTGTACGCGCCACGTGCACCTGCAGGCCATCGACCTCAAGCTGCGTGACAACGGGCGCTCTGTGCCACAAGGACCAGGCATCGACCGTGACCGCCAGCCGCTCCAGACGCAGCAAAGGCACGGCAGCGGGGCTGCCCTTCGAGGACGCACCGATGGAAGCCCCCGAGGACGCCCCCGAGGACGTCGCCGGAGCCTGCGCCTCCAGCACCAGCCCATGGGCCTGCATCCGCAGGGGGAACAGGCCCAACTCCACCCGCTGCAGCCTCACCTCACGGCCCAGCAGCTCGCTGCCGCGCGACTCCGCCTGTTGGCGCAGGAACTCCGGCGCCGCCCACCAGGCCAGGCCCAGTGCGGCCGTCAGCAGGAACAACAAGATCGCCAGGACCCACCCCAACCGGCCCGAGGGCCTGCGCCCACCCGGCACTTGGCGACGACCCGAAGGCCACTCTCCGCTGAACCAGACCTTCATTGCACTGGCAGGCATGCACAAACTATTGCAACGAGAATCACACAAGCATGTTGCCGCCAACAAAGGCTTTCGTGAAGGCGGGGAAACCTGCATCCAACCAGGCCCGTCCGTGACGGCTCCACAATGACCCTAGGGGTACCCGAGGCGAAGTTTGGCCCCGGGTCCGAGTTCCAGGACACTACACAATGCAGGCGTGGGCGTTCCGCGCCCGCCATCCCAACTCCATAGGAAGAAACGACATGAAGAACTGGCTGCTGGGCGCCCTGGTCGTGGCGCTCGCCACCTCCACGCCGATGCTCTCCGAGGCCAAGCGCCTGGGCAGCGGCAAGTCCCAAGGCATGCAGCGCAGCGCGCCAGCCCAGCCTGCGCCCCAGACGCCGCCACCCAAGCAGGCCGCGCCGCAACAGACGGCTCCGACGCCTGCAGCCACGCCGGCCGCCGCCGGTGCCACGGCTGCCGCCGCCCCCGCCAAGCGGTCCTGGATGGGGCCCATCGCGGGCCTGGCCGCGGGTCTGGGTCTGGCCGCCCTGATGAGCCATCTGGGCATGGGCGAGGCTTTCGCCAACTTCCTGATGCTGGCCCTCCTCGCCGTGGCCGCCGTGTTCCTGATCGCCTTCCTGATGCGGCGCTTCGGCCGCGGTGCGCGGCAAGAGCCTGCCCTGGCCACCGCGGGGGCTTCGAATACCGGGGCCGCCGGTACGGCAACGCGCTGGACGCCAGCCGCTGAGTCCGCCACAGCCCAGGCCCCGGCCTTGGAGCCTGCACCTGCCACCACCACGCAGCGCAGCGCCTTCACGCCGGCTGCGGCCGACGTGTCCGTGACCGGTCAGCCACTGCGCGCACTGGGCGGCTCCACCGAGCCCGCAGCACCAGCGTTCGAGGCTGCGGTGACGGCCGTGCCGGAAGCGGCCGCCGGTCCCCAACTGCCCGAGGGTTTTGACCTGCCGGCCTTCGAACGCGTGGCCAAGATGATCTTCATCCGCCTGCAAGCTGCCAACGATGCGCGTGACCTGGACGACCTGCGTCAGTTCACCACGCCTGAGATGTTTGCCGCCATCCGCCTGGAGATCCAGGAGCGTGGCGCCGCAACCCAGCAGACCGACGTCGAGCGCGTGGAAGCGCAGGTCATCGATTACGCGGTGGAAGACAGCAAACAGATTGTGAGCGTCCGCTTCCAGGGTCTGGTGCGCGAGGAAGCCGGTGCTGCGGCACAGGGCTTCGACGAGGTCTGGCACCTGGTCAAGCCCGAAGGCGACGCCGGCAGCTGGGCCATCGCCGGGATCCAGCAGCCTCAGTAAGTTCAGCAGAGTCCTTTCGAACTCTCAGGCGGGGCCCAGCGGGCCCCGCTTTTTTTCGCCCAAGGTTGTTTCCTGGCAGCGCAAGACCCGCCATCTTCCAAAGGGAACGACGACCTTCGGGCACGGTCTGCCTGCCTGCGGCCGTACAGCCCGGATGGCTTGCAAGAGCGGCTCACAGCAGCCGTACCGCCTGCGAGCTGCCAGGCGATTCACTTCCAAATCACAAGCAGACCAGGGCACGCCGCTCGCGCCTTGACTCCAGGGCGTGCCCGGCTCCAACACGGCCGTGCAAGAGGTCACCTGCGACCCTGACGTTGGAATGCGCCGCTGTACCCATGCGCAGCCACACGCAGTCACGAGCCCTCGCGCGCGCGCACGCTCGGCACACCCCAGAAAGACTGTCGCCGCCAGCCCGACCCCTCCTCAGGGCCAGGACAGGCGGCGCCGAACTGCATCCAGGCCTTGCGCCTGGACAGGTGAGGCTTACTCCTTGCCGGCGGCACCCTCTGCAGCCGCAGGGGCGGGAAGCTTGGGCGCCGTGCGCAAGCTCAGCCACATCGTACCGGCCAGGATGGCCACCACCACGCCCAGCGATACGGCCACCGGGATCTTGAAGACGTCGATCAGCATCATCTTGGTGCCAATGAAGACCAGGATCACTGCCAGGCCGTAGCTCAGCAGGTGGAACTTCGCTGCCACCGCCGCAAGCAGGAAATACATCGCCCGCAGGCCCAGGATGGCGAAGATGTTGCTGGTCAACACGATGAAGGGGTCGGTCGTGATGGCGAAGATCGCGGGAATGGAGTCCACCGCGAAAATCACGTCGGTCAGGCCCACCAGGGCGATCACGAGCAACAGCGGCGTGGCGATGCGCTTGCCGTTCTCGACGGTGAAGAAGCGTTCGCCGTCAAAGTTCTTGCTGACGGGCATCAGGCGGCGCAGCAATTTGAGCGCCGGGTTGGACTCCAGATCGTTCTCCTTGCCCGAAGCCCACCACATCTTGATGCCCGTGAGGACCAGGAAGGCACCGAAGACGTACAGCACCCAGTGGAACTCCGAGATCAACCAGGAACCGGCCAGGATCATCACCGTGCGCAGCACGATGGCCCCGATGATGCCGATCATCAGCACCCGCTTCTGGAACTCCGCAGGTACGGCGAAGTAGGTGAAGATCATCAGGAAGACGAAGATGTTGTCCACTGCCAGGCTCTTCTCGATGAGATAGCCCGTGAGGAACTCCATGGCCTTGGTGTTGGCCGTGGCCGCGCCGTGGTCCTGCGCCACCGCCCACCAGAACAGGCCGTTGAAGGCGAAACTCAAGCCCACCCAGACAACGGACCAGTTCAGCGCCTCCTTGACCGAGACGGCGTGGGCACCTTGCTTGCGCAGGACCACGAAGTCGACATACAGCGCGACGAGTACCGACGCGACAAAGAAAATCCACAGCCAAAGCGGCGCGATCGTGTCCATGGACACACTCCTGAGAATGGGTTGAGGTTCGCGCCGAAAGGTCTTGCGGGGGGTGCCCCTGCGGTCCCGGGCTTCCAGCGGGCGCCGGATGCCGTATTGACGGGGGGCCGCGGCAGCAGGCGCTGCTCGCTACTCCCCTTTCGACATAGTGGATGTTAGGGACATCGCAATGGCCTCAACGATCCTGGGGACAGGCGCGGCAGCACCTGACCATGCCGGGACGATAAGCTTGCCACGCATGGAACGCCCCTTCATCGTCCATCTGGATCCACACCTGCTGGTGGTGGACAAGCCTGCCGGACTCCCCTCGGTGCCCGGACGAACGCCCGAGCTACAGGACTGCGCCGCCTCCCGGGTGCAGGCGCTGTACGGCGATGCCCTCGTGGTGCATCGACTGGACATGGCCACCTCGGGGTTGCTGCTGTTTGCCCGCGGGCTGCAGGCGCAGCGCGTGCTGAACCGCGCTTTCGAACAGCGGCGGGTCGAGAAGGCCTACGTGGCCGTGGTGCGAGGAAGGCCGCCACAGGCGCGAGGATCGATCGCCCTGCCCCTGATCGCAGACTGGCCCCGCCGGCCCCGGCAAATGGTCGACCTTGAGCGCGGCAAGCCTTCGCTCACGCACTGGGAACTGCTGGAGCCGCAGGGTTTGCAGGGGCAGGACTGCACCCGGGTACAACTGCGGCCGGTGACCGGCCGTTCGCACCAGTTGCGCGTGCACCTCGCGGCCATCGGCCACCCCATTCTGGGCGACGACTTGTACGCGGACGAAGACACCCACGCTCGCTCGAGCAGGCTGCTGCTGCACGCCACGGCGCTGTCGTTTCCCCACCCCGACACCGAGCAGACCATAAGCTTGCACAGCGCTGCCCCTTTCTGAGCCGCACCTGCAGGTGAAAGGCAGGCCCAGCGCTGGTTTCGCTCCCTCCTCACGGCAGACGTATGCTGTGGCCCATGAACCCTGCTCCTACAGACTCTCGACCCACACCCTGCAGCATCATCACCGGCGCTTCGCGCGGCCTGGGACTGGGCATCGCGCGTCATTTGCTGCAGCGCGGCCACCGCGTGCTGACGCTGCAACGTTCACCGAACGCCGATCTGGCTGCGCAAGCCACCCGCCTCGGTGCGAATCTGGAGCAGTGGGCCGTGGACCTGACGCAGCCTGCCGAGGCCGCAGCGCGCCTGAAGACCTGGGTGCTGGGCCTGCCGCGAGCGCAGGTGGCTTCGCTGCACCTCATCAACAACGCGGCCTTGCTGGTAGAACCCGGGCCGGTCTCCGGTGCCGACGCGGCCAGCGTGTCCGCCGCCATGCGGGCCAGCCTGGAGGCGCCGATGCTGCTGACCGGCGCCTTCCTGGCGGCCAGCGGCGACCTCACCGTGCCGCGCAAGGTGCTCAACATTTCTTCCGGTCTCGGACGCTTTGCCATGGCCGGCAGCGCCGTCTACTGTGCCGCGAAGGCGGGCCTGGACCACTTCAGCCGCGCGCTGGCGCTGGAGGAAGGTGAGCGCCCCCACGGCGCGGGCATCGTTTCGCTGGCCCCCGGCGTGATCGACACCGACATGCAGGTGCAACTGCGTGGCGCAGACCCGGCACGCTTTTCGAGCCAGGGCCGCTTCGCCGGCCTCAAGGCCCAGGGCCAGTTGGACAGCGCCGATGCGGCGGCGGCCAAGGTGCTGGCCTGCCTGGATGCCGCCGACTTCGGCCAGAAAGTGATCGCCGACGTCAGGGAGCTGGCGCAGTCCTGACCAGCAAGCGGGGGTAGACCGACCGGGCTCCGGCCAGAAAGTTGTCGACCACGAGACCCACATGCGTCTGGAAGTCCACCGAGACGCGGGTGCGGTACACATGGCGGCGCACGGCCTGGTAGAAGATGCCGCCGTGCAGGTTCCAGACGAATTCGATCTCCTGTTCGTCCGGGCCCTCCGTGGCAACGGGCAGGCCGCAATGATGCCGGACTTCGGCGCACATCACCGGCAGCAGTTCCCGTCGCACCAGACGGATGTAGCGACGATTCAGCGTGGGGTCCGACAGACCCGCATGCATGTAGATGCGGATCCACTCCGGCCGGTAGGTGGCCTGGGCGTACTGCCGGTAGAACTCCACCAGTCGCTCGCGCAAGGGCACGCTGCGGTCTTGCAGCAGCGGGATCCAGGCCGGGTTCCAGCGGCCTTGGAACACGGTCTGGTAGACCTTCTCGACCAGCGCCTGCTTGCTGGGGAAGTAGCGGTACAGCAGCGGCTGGGTGATGCCCAGACGGCGGGAAAGTTCCCGGGTCTGACCCGAAAACCCCGCCTCCGAGAAGTAGGCGATCGCCCCTTCCAGGATCTGGCGCTCACGCTCCGCGGGCGCCAGCCTCCTGCGCACGGGTGCGTCCGCCTTGCTGTCCTTCGTCACAGGAAAGGCGGGACAACGCCGCAGGCTGCGGGCGTGCCCATGCTCAGTCCGCCTTGATGTTGTTGTCCGCCACCAGCTTGGCGTACTTGGACGTCTCTGCCGCCAGGAAGGTGCGGAAGTCAGCCTGAGTGCCGGAGCGCGCCATCACGCCAAGACCGGCGAACTTCTCGATGAGCTCCTTGTCGGCCATCA
The DNA here is from genome assembly GCA_021300575.1 of Rubrivivax sp. Classification (GTDB taxonomy): domain Bacteria; phylum Pseudomonadota; class Gammaproteobacteria; order Burkholderiales; family Burkholderiaceae_C; genus Rubrivivax. The sequence goes on along the minus strand of JAJTDM010000022.1, from coordinate 29,428 downwards.
CCTTGGTCAAGGCCGCGAGATAGCTGTCCACGATGGCCTTGGGTGTGCCGGCCGGCAGGAAAGCACCCCACCAGTTCTCGGCCACGATGCCCTGCACCCCGCCTTCGGCGAAGGTGGGGATGTCCGGGAACAGGGGCGAGCGGGCTCCGCTGGTGATGGCCAGGGGCCGCAGGCGGTTGGTCTTGATGAACTGCGCCACCGGCAAGGCATCGGAGATCATGAAGCCCAACTGGCCACCCAGCAGATCGTTGACGGCCTGACCACCGCCCTTGTAGGGCACGTTGACCATCTTGATCCTGGCCTCGCGCATCAGCAACTCGGTGGACAGGTGCGACATGCTGCCCGGACCGCTGGTGCCGAAGCTGACGGCTCCGGGCTTGGCCCGGGCATCGGCCAGCAGGTCGGCCAGGGTGCGATAGGGGGAATTGGCCGGCACCACCATGATGTTCGGGCCGGTGGCCGTCAGCATCACGGGAATGAAGTCCTTGTCCATGTTGTACGGTACCTTGCTGATCAGCGGGTTGACCGCGGCCGGGCCGAGGTTGCCGATGACGAAGGTGTAGCCATCAGCGGCCTGACGCGCCGCGAACTCCATGCCGATGGAGCCTGCGGCACCGGGCTTGCTCTCGATGAGCACCTGATGGCCCCACAGTTCGGAGAGCTTGCCCGCCATGATGCGCGCCATGAGGTCGGAACTGCCGCCGGGCGGATACGTCACCACCAGGCGAACGGGCTTGTTCGGAAAGGCCTGTGCAGTCGCCAGGCCCGGGGCCAGGCCCGCCATCAAGGCCGCACAAGCAAACAGACCGCCAGCCACACGGCGGCGTGAAGTCAACACGGATTGCATCGGTCGCTCCTCAAGTGAACAAGGGGGGATGATGAGGCAGGATAAGTTCGCTCCAACCATGTCAGGCTATATGATCAAGCGCTCAATGAGCATTGAGAGTTTCCCGCATGTTGAACGCTCCTTCACCCGCTGCCCAGGCTGACCGCACGCTGTCCTTGAACATGAAGCTGCTGTCCCACCACACCCTGCAAGGGTACGGTGGCTTGGGCGAGGGCATGGCGATGCAGCTCACGCGCGATGGCCGCCGCATCATGTGGCTGGCGCACGAGTCGGCGCCCAAGAACTTCACGGGGGTGGACGTCACCGACCCGCGCAACCCCAAGGTGGTGGTGCAGACCGACCTGCCCCACATGAAGCTGCGCTCCAACTCCCTGGATGTCGTGGGCGACACCTTGGCCGTGGCCTACCAGACCAGCACCGTGGGCCTGAAGCCGGCCGGCGTGGACCTGTTCGATATCAGCGTGCCCGAGACGCCGCGCCTGCTGTCGCACTTTGACTGCTCCGGGCCGCACTCGCGCGGCGTGCACGCGCTGTGGTTCGTGGAGCCGAACACCATCCATATGGCGGCCGGCGCGGGCGACTTCCAGCCCCGCAACCCGCTGGACGACCAGTGCTACCGCATCCTGGACGTGTCGGACCCGACGCGCCCCTTCGAGAAGGGCCGCTGGTGGATGCCCGGCACGCGCGAGGGCGATGCTGCGCCGCCCCCCACCCGGCTGGCCAAGCCCTTTGACATGGGCTTTCGCGCCCACAACACCAACGTCTTCCCTGAGCGGCCGGACCGCGCCTACGTGGGCTACATCGACGGCGGCGCCTTCGTGCTGGACATCGCCAACCCGTCGGACATCCAGGTGGTGTCGTCGTGGAACCCCTCGCCGCCTTTCAACGGCTTCACGCACACGCTGCTGCCACTGTTCGACCGTGGCCTGTGGATCGTGAGCGACGAGTGCGTGATGGACAACGGCGCCGACTGGCCCAAGCTGGTGTGGGTGCTGGACGCCCGCAACGAGGCCAGCCCGGTGCCCATCGGCACCTTCCCCGCTCCGCCGGTGGAAGCCTTCGCCAAGCGCGGCGGGCGCTTTGGTGCGCACAACCTGCACGAGAACCTGCCCGGGCCGGGTTCGTTCCGCTCCGATCACCTCATCATCGGCACCTTCTTCAATGCCGGGGTGCGCGTGTACGACACCTCCAACCCCTACCGCGTGGAAGAGGTGGCGTACTTCGTGCCTGGGGCGCCCAAGCTCTCACCGGCCGGCGCCATCCAGCTCAACGACGTCTTTGTCGACGAGCGGCGCATCGTCTACACCGTGGACCGCTTCACGGGCGGGCTGTACGTGCTGGAACTCAACATCTGATCCACAGAGGGTCAGCGTCAGCGCCTGTTCCAGACCCCGCAGAACCTGCAGACCACGGTGTTCACCCGAGACCCCCTGGCCGGCCGCATCCCGGTCACGCTGATCACCGGCTTTCTGGGCAGCGGCAAGACCACGCTGCTGTCCCGGCTCGTACGCCACCCGGCCATGGCCGGCGCGGCGGTGGTGATCAACGAGGTGGGCGAGATCGGGATCGATCACGATCTTGTCACCATGGCCTCGGAAAACGTGGCCCTGCTGGCCAACGGCTGCATCTGCTGCTCGGTACGCACGGACCTGCAGGAGACGCTGAGAGATCTCTTCGCGCGCCGGCATGCAGGGGAGATCCCGGACTTTGACCGCCTGATCATCGAGACCACGGGCCTGGCCGACCCCGCACCGGTGGTCCAGACCTTGGCCAGCGACACACTGCTGGCCGCGCAGTTCCGCCTGGACGGACTGGTGACGCTGGTGGACGGGGCGCAGGCACTGCAGCAACTGGCCGCCCATGGAGAGCCTGCCAAGCAGATCGCGCTGGCCGACCGCGTCTTCATCACCAAGGCCGATCTGGTGGACGAAGCAAGGCGCCAGGCCGTGGAGCAGGCGGTGCGCGCCCTCAACCCGCGGGCACCGGTCAGCACTCTGCTGCACGGCGAGGTGGACCCTGCAGAGCTGACCGGCCTGGGCCTGGCCAGTGCCCGGGCCAGCCAGGCCACACTGAGCTTTCTGGGTGAGCCCCTGGCGGGAGAAGGCGCCGCCGGCGAGCGCCACCTGGGACAGCGCCCCGCCCTGCATGACGCGTCGATCCGCACACTGTCACTGCGCTTCGAGACGCCCTTCGCCTGGCCAGCGTTCAGTGCCGCGCTGGAGTTGCTGACCACCCTGCGCGGGCCGGACCTGCTGCGGGTCAAGGGCATCGTCAACGTGGAGGGCAAGCCCGTGGTGGTGCAGGGCGTTCAGCACATCTTCCACGACCCGGTGGAGCTGGACCGCTGGCCCAGCACTGACACCGGCACGCGTCTGGTCTTCATCACACGCCACATCGAGGCGGGGACCATCCGCAATCTGATGAGTGCTGTGGCGGCCGCCAGTCCGGCCGCGCAGTCAGAACAGACTCCAACGAGCAGCCGGTGAGGCCAGGCCCAGCGCCGTCTCAGGTCAGGTCTTGCCGGCGCCCTTCAACCACCACACCGGCAACTGCGTGCAATCCGCAGCGTCCAGGCCCTGCGCGGCCGCCTGCTCGAAAGTGCGCAGCGCGAGTTCGGTCAGCGGCAGCCGGGCGTGCAGTTCAGCCGCCTGCGCCAGCATCGCGCGCATGTCCTTGCGCATCGTGGCCACGTCCACGCTCACCGCGCCGTTGCCCGTGCCGGCCAGGGCCTGAGCGATGGCCGCGCCGCGCACCTTGAGCATGTTCGGGCCGCCCGAGGTGTCGGCCAGAATGTCCACCACGCGCGCCGGGTCCAGCCCCAGCGGCTGCACCAGGGAAAGCGCCTCAGAGAACGTCTGCCAATAGACCATCAGCGGCAGGTTGATCGCGAGCTTCATGGACGCCCCGGCACCCAGGGGCCCCACGTGCTCGATGCGCCGGCAGAGCAGTTCAAGCACCGGGCGGGCCAAGGCCAGGTCTTCCTCGCCGCCGCCCACGAAGCCCAACAAGCGACCCTCGCGCGCCGGCCCCACGCTGCCACCCACGGGGCACTCCAGAAAGCGGGCCCCGGCGGCCCGTACCCTGGCGCCGATCTTCTGCGGCTGGGCTGGGGCCACCGTGCTCATGTCGATGAACAGGCGCCCTGCCACCGGCGCCGACAGCAAGCCATCAGTGCCCAGGTACACCCCGTCGAGTGCGGCGTCGTCGATCAGCATCGTGAGCACGATGTCGCATGATGCGGCCAGCTCTGCGGGTGTCGACGCCCAGGCAGCGCCTTCGTCGATGAGGCCCTGGGCGCGCGTAGCGGTGCGGTTCCACACCGTCACCTGCTGGCCACTGGACATGAGGCGCCTGGCCATCGCGCTGCCCATCTTGCCTGCTCCGGCCAAACCGATCCTCATGCTGCTCTCCTCAGTGCCCCACTGCCGATGAAACCGGCGCACGTGCCCCCACCGTCTTGCCGGGCGCGGCACATGCCACCTGCCTGCGGCTTATCATAGGATAAACAAACGCGAGCCCACGTTCGCCTTGTGTGTCCGCCACAGGCCCGCTTTCACCTCAGGAGACCCGCGTGTTCTATACCTGCCTGCCCCACTGCACGGACCCGACGCACCAGCACCGGCCCTTCAGCGCCCTGGCCACCAAGGCCGGCCCGGCCGCCAGCGCGCGGCCCATCGTCAGGAACAGCCGCGGCAAGAGCCTGGTGGTGGACCTGCATTGCCATTACCTCAACCCGAAGGTCAATGCCAAGACCGCGCACCTGAACGCCGCGCAACATGACGCCACCGTCATCTATGCCAATGCCTTGACCAACGAGACCAACGTCAAGCAGATGGCCACCCGCGCGCAGAAACTGGCGGGTGTGACGGAAAGACTGAAAGACATGGACCGCATGGGCGTGGACATGCAGGCGGTGAGCCCGGCGCCGTACCACTTCTTCTATTTCACCGAGGCGGGCCTGGGCGCCGAACTCGCCCGCGAGGTCAACGAAGGTATTGCAGAGGTGGTGGCTGGCCACCCGGACCGCTTCGTCGGCCTGGGCTCGGTGCCGCTGCAGAACGCCGATCTGGCGGTGCGTGAACTGGACCACGCGGTCAAGAACCTCGGCCTGCGCGGGGTGGAGATCTGCACCAACGTCAACGGCAAGAACCTGACCGACCCCTCGCTGGGTCTGGAGAAGTTCTTCGCGCGCTGCGAGGAACTGGGCGTGCTGATCTTCATGCATCCGTTGGGCTTCTCTGACGGCGAGCGGCTGCGCAACCACTACTTCAACAACGTCATCGGCAACCCGCTGGAGTCCACGGTGGCGGTGTCGCACCTGATCTTCGACGGCGTGATGGCCCGCCACCCCAAGCTCAAGGTGCTGGTGGCGCACGGCGGCGGCTTCATCGCCCACTACTGGGCGCGCATGGACCACGCCTGGCGCGCCCGACCGGACACGCGCACCATCATCAAGCGCAAGCCGTCGTCGTACCTGGAGAAGTTCTACTTCGACACCATCACGCACGACCCGCTGATGGTGCGCCGGCTGATCGAGCGCTTCGGCGCCGACCACGTCATTCTGGGCACCGACTACCCCTACGACATGGCCGACGACGATCCGCTGGGCACCATCGCCGAGATCAAGCGCCTGCCCAAGGCCGACCGTGAGCTGGTGGTGGGCGGGAACGCCGCGCGGCTCTTGAAGATCAAGCCGCCGAAGGTGCAGGTGAAAGCTGGACCCAAGCCGGCGAAGCCGGCCACGAAGCCGCCTACGAAATAGGCAGCAGCGGCAGGCGCATCGGCCGGTCGGGCGGCGGTGGCGTCTGCGCGCCGTTCATCACGATGGACAGCATGGTGTAGTAACCCACGATGCCCAGCAGATCCACCACGCCCTGCTCGCCCAGCACCTCGCGGGTCGCCGCCCAGGTGGTGTCGCTCACGCGCCGCTCGCGCAAGGACTCCTGCGTGAAGTCGTGTACCAGGGCCTCGTCGGCGCGCTGGTAGTCGGGCCGCCGCCCTGCGGCCAGCGCCTCGACCACCTCCGGCGCAATACCCTCGCGCATCGCGATCGGGGCGTGGATGGACCACTCCACCTGCTGCCTCCAATGACAAGCCGTCACCAGGATCGCCAGTTCCGACAAGCGCAGCCCGATGGCGCTGCGGTAGCGCAGGTACTCGCCGGTGCGCTGCACGTGCGTGCACAGTTCGGGGCTGCGCAGCAGCGGCACGAACGGTTCGATCAGCGCCCCACGCGGCCCATGGATGATTTCCTCGGCGCACGCGCGTTGCGTCTCGGTCCAGGTGGCGGGGGCCAGGGGAGGAAGGCGGTCTTCAGGGTCACTGAATGGACCAGGGACGCGGTCGGTCATCGGGGGCTCCAAAGGGTGATCAGGGGGGCGCTGTCGCCAGCAGGCCAGCACACGGTGGAACAAAAGCCGAGCGGTGGCCGTAGCGCTCAAGGTCGATGGCGGTCTCATGCAGCACCAGATGGCGCCGATCGGCCGGGTTCAGGGCGTCGGCGGGCGCCTCTTCCCCGGCGTGCTCCATGTAGTGGCCCAGCCAGCGCGCACGGGCCAATGCCGACTGACCTGCGGGGCGCCGCAGCGCTTCGTAGGCGGCCAAAGCCTCATCAATTCGCGCATGTTCTCGCAGCGAATCGGCCAGGGCCACGGCATCCTCGGCGGCCTTGGTCACGCCCAGACCCAGGTGGGGCCGAGCCACGAAAGCCGCGTCTCCGAGCAGGGCCACGCGTTCAGCCTGCATCTGGGGCGACTCCAGATCGAAGATGGGCTGGAAGAAGGGCTGAGACGTGACCTCCAGCACCTCGGCAAACTGCGGTGCGAGCAGGCGCCGCGCGTCCTGCCGCATCGCCGCAACATGGCGGGGCGAGACCTTGTGCGGCGGGATGCCTTGTGGGTGATGCACGCCCTCGTCGTCGGTCATCAAGTCGTCGAGCACTGGGCCCATCGGCACGGGCCGGTACCAAACGAAGTTGTAGGCCCGCCGGCCGGGGGCCGTGTCATGGTCGGCTCCGGCGACGGGGTAGCCGATGATCTGCTCTCGCGGCGGCACGCAGAAGCCGAAGTACGGAAACAGCGTCTGCCGGGTGAAGGACGACAGACCGGACTCTTCCGCCACACCTCTCCAGGCCACATAGCCGGCGTAATGGGGCTGTGCCTGCGGATGCAGGCGCTGCCGCTGGGCCGAGCGGATGCCGTCAGCGGCCACCACCAGATCCGCCTGCCAGGTCTGCGATGAGGTCTGGACCTCGCAGCCTTCGCCCATGCAACACACCGCCTGCACGGCGCAGCCAAGGTGATAGCGCTCTGGGGGGAACGCACTGCGCAACATGTCGTACAGGCGGCTCCAGGATGTCAGCACCTGGGGCATGTCCAGGCGGTCTAGCGTGCGGCCGTCGTCTGCGAGCATCACCCGCCCAGGGACTTCCACCCCCAGCGTGGCCTCAGAGGGCACGCCGCTGCGGCGCAAGGCCCGCACCAGGGCGTCGTGGGTGACGATGCCGGCGCCGCGGCCGCTCAGCGACCCCGAGGCCTTCTCCAGCACCTGCACGTCGTGGCCGTCGCGCAGCAGCATATTCGCGGCAAACAGTCCACCCAGGGACCCCCCCACCACCACGATGCGCGTCATGGGTTCAACCCTTTTTCAGCCAGCGGGGTCAGCGGGGGCCTCAGGCCGCTGAAGAAGCTGCCGCGCTGATGTCGGCCGCCCCGAGCGCGGCACGTTGCGCGTCCCAAGCCTGCTTCTCGCTCACGGGGTAGTTGAGTTCCACCATCACCCCGTTGGGGTCGTCCAGGAAGACCTGGTGCAAGCCCACGCCTGGCACCGTGCGCTCGCGTAAAGCCACACCGGCGGACTGCAGTCGGGCCATCATGGCGGGCAGGTCGGTGGCGAAGAAGGCCACGTGGTCCACCGCCCCGCTGCCCTGCAGGCTGGCCTCGTCGCGATCACCGAGGTAGGCCTGCAGCCCGGAAGGGTCGTTTCGGTCCAGCCCGATCACGTGAACCGCCGCATGGGCGTAGCTGGAGGTCGGCCCCTGGTACAGCCACAACCCAGGGAACGGAAAGTCCGGGCGCGGGCCCACCTTCAAGCCCAGCAGGTCCACGTAGAAGGCGCGCGAGGCTTCGAGATCCAGCGTGCGGATGGAGAAGTGGTTGAGCGACAGCGTCATGAGGTGGCCTTTCGACGGGGGGCTTTGCGTGGTGCGCCAGTAGTGGGGCCTGACGGCGGCGAGGACATCTTGGCAAGCACGTCAAAGACTGCTGCGGTGTCGTGCAGGCCGTGGCCCAGGCCCATGGCGGCGTCGTACAGCGGCACGGTCGCGGCGAACAGCGGTGCGGGCACACCGTTGGCGCGCAGGGCGTCACCAATCAGCTTCATGTCCTTCTGCCACACGGCGATCTTCATCGTGGCGTCTTTCCAGCCTTCGTTTTCCATCAACGGGCCGCGCACCTGCAGCATCCGCGAGCCCCCCGCCCCGCCGGACAGCACCTTGACGGCGTCTGACGGGCGGATGCCCCAGCGCTGGCCAAGCAGCAGGGCCTCGGCCGTGGACACGTTGTGGATGGCCACCAGCAGATTGGCCATCAGCTTCATCTTCATGCCGTTGCCAAACGCGCCCAGGTTGAACTGCTCGCGCGAGAAGCCCTCGAACACCGGTTGCATGCGGCGGATGGCGCGCGCGGGCCCGCTGGCGTAGACGGTCAGGTCCTTGCGGACTGCCTGGGCGCCCGTGCCCGACAGCGGGCAGTCCAGCAGCACCACCCCGGCGCGCGCCAGCACATCCCGGGCGGCGCGCTTGTCCTCGATGTCCAGCGTGCTGGTCTCGGCGATCACCAGACCCTTGGCGCCGGCGCCGGCCACCTGGCGGGCGCAGTCCTGCAGCGCCGCGGCGCTGGGCAGCGAGGAGATCATCACGTCCACTCCACGTGCCAGCGCGGCCGGGTCGGCGCAGACGCGTCCGCCAGCGGCGCGGTGACGGGCACGGGCCGCCGCCACCGGGTCGAAGCCGTAGACCGTGAAACCTGCCTTCAGGAGGTTGCCGGCCATGGCCGACCCCATGATGCCCAGCCCGAGCACCCCTACCCGCAGTGGCGCCGCCGTCAAGGGTTGGGCAGGGCCAGCGGCCTTGGGCTTGGTGCTCATTTGATCTCCAACAAGGGGTTTGGGCTAGACTAGTGTAGTCAAACGCAAGGCCGCCTGAGGTTGCCATGACCCACTCCAACCACACTGCCGCAAGTCATTCCGCAGCCCCGCAGCCAGCGCAAGGGGTACGCCCTGTGCGTACCGGCGTGGTGGGCTACGGCTGGTGGGGCAAGACCATCGCGCGGCAGATCGCCGCCTCGCCGTGGCTGGAGTTGGCGGCCGTGGCGGAGGCGCACGAACCGACGCGTGCCTTGATGGCCGACGACCCCATGCTGTCAGGCGTGGCGGTGGTCGAAGACGCGCCGGCCCTGCTGCATCAGGCGGGCCTGGAAGCCGTGATCCTGTGCACCCCCCATGAGCAGCACGCCGGGCAGATCGTCGCGGCCGCGCAGGCCGGACTGCATGTCTTCTGCGAGAAGCCGCTGTGCCTGACGGTGGAAGACGCGCGTCGTGCGGTAGCGGCCTGCGCCGCGCACGGGCGGGTGCTGGGCATCGGGCACGAGCGGCGTTTCGAGCCCGAGGTGGCAGCACTGCGCCGCATGATCGATGACGGCGTGCTGGGCACCGTGCTGCAGATCGAGGCCAACTTCAGCCAGGACAAGTTCTTCGCGCTGCCCAAAGACAACTGGCGCCTGTCCAACCGGCACGCCCCCGTGGGGCCGCTCACGGCCACGGGCATCCACCTGGTGGATCTCAGCATCGCGGTGCTGGGGCCTTGCGAATCGGTCTGGGCGCGCCTGGCCACCCGGGGCTCGGACTTCGAGAACGGCGACACGCTGGCGGTGATGATGGCCTTCCCGCAGGGCGCCAACGCGATGATCAGCGCCGTGCTGGCCACGCCTTTCGAAGGACGCTTCGCGGTCTACGGCTCCAAGGGCTGGGTGGAGATCCGCGACCGCACGCACCCCGAGAACCCGACCGGCTGGGACATCACGGTGGCCCTGCGGGGGCAGGAGCGGCACACGCGCTTTGCCGCGCCGGCGCCCTCGGTCAGGCTCAACCTGGAGGCCTTCGCCCGGGCGGTGCGCGGCGTCCAACCCTACCCCGTCACGACCACCGAGATGCTCGCCAACGTCGCCTCGCTGGAAGCCATCATGAAGTCTGTCCAGGCCTGCGCACCCGTGGCCGTGGCGCAACCCTGAACACACATCGGGCTCGGGCATGCGCGCAGGCACCTCCACCAAATCAGCCACCAGCACCTCCGCGGCCCGGGCCGTGCGTGGCAAGGCCAGCGAACCCCGCACCAGCGCACGCCGGCTCAGCGCCCCCGAGCGCGAAGCGCACATCGTGCAGGAGGCCGTGCACTTCTTCGCCGAGGTGGGCTTTGGCGGCGACACGCGCGAACTGGCCAAGCGCCTGGGCGTGACGCAGTCCCTGCTGTACAAGTACTTCCCCAACAAGGAGGCCCTGATCAACCGCGTCTTCGACGTGGTGTACATGGGCCGTTGGAACCCCTTCTGGGAGAGCGTGATCCACGACCGCAGCGTGTCGCTGCAGGACCGACTCACACGGTTGTATGTGGAATACGCCAAGGCCGCCCTGACGCGCGACTGGGTGCGCATCTTCATGTTCTCGGGCCTGCGCGGCGAGAGCATCAACAGCCGCTACCTCACGGTGCTGCGCCAGCGCATCCTGGAGCCGATTGCGGCCGAACTGCGCCACGAGTTCGGCCTGCCCGACGTGACGGCCGTGCCGCTGAAGTCTGCCGAGATCGAGCTCGTGTGGGGCATCAATGCGCGCGTCTTCTACTTCGGCCAGCGTCAGTGGATCTTCGACGTGCCGGTGCAGGACGACCTGCCCGCCCTGATCAGCCTGACGGTGGAGCATTTTCTCGCCGGAGCCCGCGTGGTGCTGCCCAGACTGGTGGGGCATGACGCAGATCAAGCGATCACTTCCCGGTAATCACATGACCACTCAACCCCCCATCGACGCCACCGACCTGCGCCGGGCGCTCGGCCGGTTCGGCACCGGCGTGACCATCGTCAGCACGTTGGACGCCCAGGGCTCGCCGGTGGGAGTGACAGCCAATTCTTTCAGCTCGGTCTCGTTGCAGCCGCCCATCGTGCTGTGGAGCCTGCGCCGCGCCTCACCCAGCCTGGCCGCCTTTGATGCCACCGGCCGCTTCGTCATCAACGTGCTCGCGCTCGAGCAGGTCGAGCTGTCCCGGCGCTTCGCCAGCGCGGTACCGGACAAGTTCACGGGGGTGGAGCACGCGCCCGGCCTGGGCGGCCTGCCGGTGGTGCAGGGCTGCGCGGCGGTGTTCGAGTGCCGCACCGAGCAGCGCCTGGAGGTGGGCGACCACATCCTGTTCCTGGGCCGCGTTGAGGCCTACGGCCACCGCCTGGGGCCCACGCTGCTGTACTGCCAGGGCGACTACGCCCAGGGGGTGAGCCTCGAATCCCTGGCCGCGCGCGCCAAAGCGCCGGCCACCTCCGCCGGCGCCGCCTGACGATCCCCACCACTGCCCTGCGACAGAACCCAGGAGAGACCGCACCATGCGCTACAGCACCTTCATGATGCCGCTGCACCCTCCGGGGCGCGACATCTGCCAGACCCTGCGGGAGGACCAGGAGGCCGTGCTGCTGGCCGACCGCCTGGGGTTCTCGGAAGCCTTCGTGGGCGAGCACGTCACCGACGCGGCCGAGACCGTCACTTCCTCGATGATGTTCCTGGCCTCGCTGGCCAGCCAGACCCGGCAGATCAAGCTGGGCACGGGCACGATCAACATGCCCAACAGCCACCCGGCGGCGGTGGCAGCGCAGGCGGCGATGCTGGACCACCTGCTGCAGGGGCGCTTCATCATGGGCATCAGCCCGGGCGGCCTGATGTCAGACGCCGAGGTGTTCGGCAACTTCGGCCGCGACCGCAACGCCATGTTCGTCGAGTGCATCAACATGGTGCTGAAGATCTGGGAGAGCGAGCCGCCGTACGACCTGCAGGGCCAATTCTGGAATGTCTCGGTGGGCAAGACCATGATCCCGGAGATCGGCCAGGGCTTCATCATGAAACCCTTCCAGCGCCCGCACCCGCCCATCGTGGGCACGGCGGTGGCGCCCTTCTCGCAAGGCGTGGCCGAGATGGCCAAGCGCGGCTGGGGGCCGATCTCGGCCAACTTCCTGATGCCCGAGTGGGTGAAGACACACTGGCCGAAATATGTGGAGGGCTGCAACGCCGGGGGCAAGGTGGCCTCGCCCGACGGCTGGCGCGTGGCCAAGAGCATCTTCGTGGCCGACGATGAGGCCACGGCGCGGCGCTACGCGCTCGAAGCCGGGGGGCCGTACCACTTCTATTTCAAGCAGTTGGTGCGCAAGCTGGTGGGCGGTGGGCGCGGTAACGTGTTCAAGACCGACCCCGCCATGCCCGACAGCGAGGTGACGCCCGAGCATGTCACCAAGCGCCTGGTGCTGGCGGGCACGGTGAATTCGGTGGTCGAGCAGATCCTGGCCTTCCGCGAGCAGGTGGGCGACTTCGGCACCCTGGTCTATGCCTGCCACGACTGGCAGGACCCGGCGCTGGGCAAACGCTCCATGGAACTGTTCGCGACCGAGGTGATGCCGCGCGTGAATGCAGCGATCGGAGCGCCCAGCCACTGAACGGCAGGTCCGGGCCTGCACGGTTTCGGGCGGCCCGAAAAGCAGTCCTGCCCTCTCCCCCATCCTTTCACCCTCTTCAACTCCGGCACCTCATCATGTCCCTCACCCATTCCTTCTCCTCAATCGCGCTGGACGGCGCCTTGCAGATCGCCCAGGCCACCTTGGTCAAAGGCCGCGCTGCCGGCATGCTGCCGCTGGCCGTGGCCGTGCTGGACACGCGGGGCACGCTCAAGGCCTTTCTGGCCGAAGAGGGCACCAGCCTGTACCGCTTCGAGATTGCGCGCGGCAAGGCGTTGGGCGCGCTGGGCATGGGTTTTGGCGGGCAGGAACTGGAAAAGCGCTATGGCCACGTGCCGGGCTTCATCCAGGCGGTGCAGGGCCTGAGCGAGGGCAACCTGGTGCCCGTGCGCGGCGGCGTGCTGATCCGCGATGCGCAAGGCCAGTTGCTGGGTGCGGTGGGCGTGAGCGGTGAGACCTCCGCCAATGACGAGATCTGCGCCGTCGCCGGCATCGAGTCCACCGGCCTGGTGCCCGACTGCGGCGGCCCCAAGCCCTGAACAGCGCCCCACCCCAGCGCACGGAGGCTCCATGAAGGCACGCATCGGCGACATCGACATCCACTACGAGATCTCGGGCCAGGGCCCGTGGGTCACCCTGTCCCACTCGCTGGCCGCGCACGGGGGCATGTGGGCGCCCCAAGTGGAGGCGCTGAGCGCGCATTTCACCGTCCTCAACGTGGACACGCGTGGCCACGGGCAGACCGATGCCCCGCCAGGGCCCTACAGCCTGGAGCAGATGGCCGATGACGCGCGCGGCCTGCTGGCGCATCTGGGCGTGGCGCGTACCCACTGGCTGGGCCTGTCCATGGGGGGCATGATCGGGCAGGTGATGGCCCTGCGCCACCCCGAGGTGCTGGACCGCGTGGTGCTGGCCGACACCACGGGCCAGGGTGCACCGAACGCCGTGCAGATGTGGGGAGACCGCGCGCAGGCCGCGCGCGCCTCGGGCATGGCGGCCCTGGTGGAAGGTACGCTGTCGCGCTGGTTCACAGAACCCTTCCGCAACCGCGAGCCTGCTCTCATGGCCCGCATCGGCGCCATGATTGCCGGCACCTCCGTGGAAGGCTACGCCGGATGCTGTGCCGCAATCGCCGGCGTCAGCACACTGGAACGGCTGCGCACCCTGGGTCATCCCGCGCTGGTGCTGGTGGGGGACCAGGACCAGGGCACACCACCCGCCATGGCGCAGCTTATCGCCGAGCACTGGCCCGGCGCCCGGCTGCAGGTGCTGGCCGACGCCGCGCACCTGCCCAACCTGGAACAGGCTCAGGCCTTCAACCGGGCCGTGCTGGGCTTTCTGCTTGCCCCGGCCCGAAGCTGAAGGTGCCCTGACGCACCAGGCGCGAGAACTCCGCGTCCAGCATCTCCTGCACCAGCGCCAGGGCCGGCGGCGGGCGCGGGTCGGCCCGCGTGGCCAGCACCAGCAGCCGGTTCAGTTGCACGCCTGAAATCTCAGACAACGCCAGCTCCGGCGGCAGCGGGTGGGCCTTGAACACCGACACCGGCATGATGGTGGCCCAGCGTCCGCGCATCACCAGTTCCCGGATCGCCTCCACCGAGTCGATCTCGGCCTGCACGTTCAGGGTCTTGCCCAGAGATCGCATCTGGCGCTCGAGGATGCCGCGGTGCAAGCTGGTCATCAGCACGGGGATGCGTGCCAGTTGCGGCACCGACACCACCGGCCCGACGCGCAAGGAGGCATGCGCCACCAGGGCGAAGGGTTCGCCCAGCAGCGGCTGCAGGGCCAGCGGGCGCCCGGACTCCGGATTGGTCACCACGGCCATGTCGATGATGCCGCGCTCCAGCCAGTCCAGCAACGCGGGCGTGAAGGCCTCGCGCGAGCGCAGCACCACGTCCTGCGGACTGTTGGCACAGTGCTCGAACAGGCCCGGCAACAGCACGCGCGCGAGCGTGGGCGACACGCCCACCGTGACACTGGCGCGGCTGCCGGGTCGGCTGCGCGCAAGGCGCTGGCTCATCTGCGTGGCCTCGGCCAGGATGCGCTGAGCGGACTCGTAGAAGGTCACGCCGGCAGGGGTCAGGCGAACGCCGCGCGGCAAGCGCTGCACCAGTTGCACGCCCGTCTCGCGCTCCAGTTCGCGCAATTGACGGGTCAATGCGGGCTGCGCGATCGGTATTGCAGCCGCTGCGGCGGTGAGGCTGCCGGCATCGGCCACGGCGATGAAATTGCGAAGGGTGCGCAGGTGCAAGTTCGGCCTCCGGGTTCACCCTGATGCGATGCCGAAATGATATGGCAAAGGCCAAATCCAGCATTGGACTTCGGCGCCCCGACTGCTAACCTGATGGCATCCTGACCCGAGCCTGCCGGCTCCTTGACCATGCCTGCCGCCACCGTCCGCTTCGAGGCCCTGAAAGCCTTCATCCAGTCAGCCTTCCTGAGCCAGGGCCTGCCCGAGGCCGACGCCACCCAGGTGGCCTCGCTCATGGCCGAGGCCGACCTGCAAGGCTCGGATGGACATGGCGTGATCCGCCTGCCGCAGTACATCAAGCGCATCCGGGCGGGGGGCATCAACATCCACCCGGACATCAAGGTGGTGCGTGAGCGGGCGGCCATGGCGGTGGTGGACGGCGACAACGGCATGGGCCATCTGGTGGTCAGCAAGGCCGTGGACCTGGCCATCGCCAAGGCCCGTGACACCGGTGTGGCCTGGGTCAGCACCCGCATGAGCAACCACGCCGGCCCGGCGTCGCTTTACGCCCGCAAGCCGCTGCAGCACGACATGCTGGGGCTGTATTTCGCGGTGGGCAATGCCAACCACCTCCCGCCATGGGGCGGCATGGACATGCTGCTGTCCACCAACCCCATCTCCGCGGGCATCCCGGCGGACGAAGAGCCGCCCGTGGTGCTGGACATGGCCACCACGGTGGCGGCCTACGGCAAGGTCAAGGCCAAGGCCAAGGCCGGCGAGATGATGCCCGAGGGCTGGATGATCGACCGCCAGGGCCAGCCGCTGCTGGATCCCAACCGCTCGGGCGAAGGTTTCCTCCTGCCCATCGGCGGGCACAAGGGCTACGGCCTGGCGCTCATCGTCGGCCTGTTGGCCGGCACCTTGGGCGGCGCGGCCATGGGGCGCGACGTCATCGACTTCAACGCCGACCATGTGAGCGTGACCAACACCGGACAGGCCATCCTGGTGATCGACCTGGTCGCCTTTGGCGACCCGCAGGACTTCAAGCACGCCGTGGACAAGCTGGTGCGCGACCTGCGCGGTGCCGAGCGCCTGCCAGGCGTGGAGCGCATCTGGCTGCCGGGCGAGCAGAGCCACCAGCGGCGCCAGCAATACGCGGCCACGGGCATTCCGCTGTCCGCAGGCGTGGTGGCCGACATGACCACGCTGGCAGGTGAACTCGGCATTGCGCCGCTGGTCTGACGAACCCGTGAACTGAGCCGCCCACCCCATGTCCATGGCCACCAGCGCCCCACGCGGCTTCGTCATCGACCGTACCGACGGCCGGGCGCAGCTGCCGGGCAGCCTGCACACCAACCGCAGACTGTCGAAGTGGATCCGCCTGGCCGAGGGCGGGCGTGTGGACGTCTTCACCGGCAAGGCCGAACTGGGGCAGGGCATCCTCACCGCGCTACGGCTGATCGCGGCGGAAGAGGTGGACCTTCCTCCCGAGGCCCTCACCCTGGTCACGGCCAGCACTGCCCACGGCCCGGACGAGGGCATGACCTCGGGCAGCCTGTCGGTGCAGGACGGCGGCGGCGCCCTGCGTCACGCCTGTGCGGAAATGCGGGGGCTGGCGCTTGAGAAGGCCGCTGCCAGGAGCGGGCATACACCCGAACAACTGCGGGTGCACGAGGGCCGTGTCATCGGACCCGACGGGCAGGTGCTGGGCGACTACTGGAGCTTGCTGACCGCAGCGGATCTGGACCAGGAATACACCGGCCGCTACCTGCCCAAGCGCCCCGAGGACCGCACCCTGCTGGGCCGCACGCGGCTGCCCAGGCCGGACCTGGAGGACAAGGTGCTGGGGCGTCCGCGCTTTGTTCATGACCTGCGCCTGCCCGGCATGTGGCACGGGCGGGTGCTGCGTGCGCCGCTGCTGGACACGCCGCTGGCTGGCTCGGCCGCCGACGCGTTGCAAGACCTGCACGCGCAGATGCCGCAGGTGAAGGCCTGGGCCGACGGGCGCTTTGTGGCCGTGGTGGCCGAGCGGGAGCGTGACGCCGACGCCGCCGCGCAGCGCCTGCGCAGCCGCCTGCCCTGGGGACAAGGCTCGCCACTGCCCGACCCCCACGCCCTGCCCGACTTCCTGCAACAGGCGCCCTGTGAGCAGACCGTGTCCGCCCGGCGTGGCGAACCCGAACTTCCGTCAGACGGTCAGGTCTTCCGGGGCGAGTACTTCAAGCCGTACCTGGCCCACGCCTCCATCGGCCCCTCCTGCGCCATCGCGCGCTGGGATGGCGCGGCCCTGGAGGTCTGGACCCACAGCCAGGGCATCCACAACCTGCGTGACGACCTGGTGCTGGCGCTGTCACAGGAAGCGTTGCCGGTACCCAAGGAGGCCATCACGCTTCACCATGTGGAGGGTGCCGGCTGCTACGGCCACAACGGTGCCGACGACGTGGCCCTGGACGCGGTGCTGATGGCGCTGCGCTGCACCGGCAAGCCGGTGCGCGTGCTGTGGTCGCGTGAAGACGAGCTGACCCACAGCCCCCTGGGGGCCGCGCAACTGGTGCGCCTGGAGGCCCGGGTGGACGACACCGGGCAGATCACCCACTGGCGGCATGCGTTGTGGTCCAACGGGCACAGCTCACGCCCCGGCCGCGCCCGCGCGCCCACCTTGCTGGCCGCCAGCGAGCGCGCGCAGGCCACGGCCCTGCCCCTGCCCATCAACCCGCCGCTGGCCGCCGGGGGTGGGGCCGACCGTAACGCCGTGCCGGCCTACACGGTGCCCCACCTCGAGGTGCTGAACCATCGCCTGACCGTGATGCCGCTGCGCACCTCGGCCATGCGCGCACTGGGCGGCTACGCCAACGTCTTTGCCATCGAGAGCTTCATGGACGAGATGGCGCGCACCCTGGGGCAGGACCCCCTGGCCTTCCGCCAGCGCCATCTCGACGATGAACGGGCCCTGGCGGTGCTGAAGGCGGTGACCGAGCGCTCACCTGGCTGGGCCGACCGGGCCCGCGCACCCGAAGGTACGGGCCACGGCCTGGCCTGGGCACGCTACAAGAACAGCGGCGCCTGGTGCGCCGTCATCGCGCGCGTGCAGGTGACCGACACCGTACGAGTGACGGATCTGGACCTGGTGGTGGACGTGGGCACGGTGGTGGACCTGGACGGCGTGGTCAACCAGATCGAAGGCGGGGCGGTGCAGAGCACCAGCTGGACACTGAAGGAGCAGGTGGCGTTCACGCCCGATGGCCTGACCAGCACGGGCTGGGAGAGCTACCCCGTGCTGCGGTTCTCGGAAGTGCCGCGGGTGCGGGTACATGTGCTGGACCGTCCCGACCAACCCAGCCTGGGCGCCGGCGAGGCCGCGCAGGGACCGGTGGCTGCGGCCATTGCCAACGCCGTGGCGGACGCCCTGGGCGTGCGGGTGCGCAGCTTGCCGCTGACCCCGGACAAGCTCTTGCAGGCGGTGCATGCCGCAGAAGGCGCTTGACCATGCCCGCCTTTCACCTCAACGGCAAGCCCTGCAACGTCGACACCGACGACGCCGTGCCGCTGCTGGCCGTGCTGCGCGACGAGCAAGGTCTGAGTGGCCCGAAGTTCGGCTGCGGTCAGGGCGAGTGCGGCGCCTGCATGGTGCTGGTGGACGGCCAGCCACAGACCGCATGCAACCTGCCCCTGTGGTCGGTGCAGGGCCGGCAGGTGGTCACGCTGGAGGGGCTGGGCACCGCAGAGCAGCCGCACCCGCTGCAGACCGCCTTCTGCGACGAGCGTGCCGCGCAGTGCGGCTACTGCGTCGCCGGGATCCTCACCTCGGCCGCAGCCTTGCTGGCGCGCGAGCCGAACCCCTCGCGCGAGACCATCGTCCAGGCGCTGGACAAGCACCTGTGCCGCTGCGGCGCCCACAACCGCATGATCCGCGCGGTGCAGCGCGCGGCCGACGCCATGGCCAACCGCTCGGCGCCCTCATCGTTCTCCGTCTCCGACACCCCATGAGCTGGCTCTTCCCCCGATCTTCCACCCACCACCACGGCAACGGCTTCTGGTTCTGCGGCTGTGCCGGGCTGCCGCTGCACAGCAACGTCATGCCGGACAACGGTGGTGGGGGCGGTGGCGCCAGCCTGGGTGCCAGCGCGCAACCCGGCCGCGCACCGGTGGTCCTGAAGGGCCGGAGCGCCCGCACCGTGGACGTGCATGCCCACTGCTACTTCCAGGCGGCGCTGGACCTGATGGGCGAGGAAGCCAAGGCGGTGCTGCCGCCCGTCAAGGGCGTGCCCGAGCACTTCCTGCAGGTCGAGCAGCAACTGGCCGCGCGCTTCGAGGCCATGGACCGCATGGGCATCGACCTGCAGGTGCTGAGCATCAACCCCTTCTGGTACCGCAAGGACCGCGATACCGCGCAGGCCATCTGCCAGATCCACAACGAAAGCCTGGCCGAGTTGTGTGCGCACGCGCCGCGCCGTCTGGCAGCCTTTGCCTCGCTGCCGATGCAGTTTCCTGAACTGGCGGTGGAAATGCTGGAAGCCGCGGTACGACGCCTGGGCTTGAAGGGCGCAGCCATCGGCGGCAATGTGGCCGGGCGCGACTTCAGCCATGCCGAGTTCCACCCCGTGCTGGCCAAGGCGCAGGAGCTGGGGGTGATGCTGTTCATCCACCCGCAGAGCACCCCGGAGCTGGCCGCGCGCTTCAAGGGCAACGGCTGGCTGTCCAACGTCATCGGCAACCCGATGGACACCACCATCGCGCTGCAGAAGCTGATCTTCGAGGGCGTGTTCGACCGCTTCCCCGAGCTGAAGGTACTGGGCGCGCACGGCGGCGGATTCCTCGGCTCCTACGCCCCGCGCATGGACCGCAGCTGCTTCGTCTCACCGCAGAACTGCGACCCGGCCATCGTGCTGAAGAAGCGCCCCACCGAGTACATCCGGCAGATCTACTTCGATGCGCTGGTGTTCACGGGCGAAGCGCTGCGTCACCTGGCCGCCGAGGTGGGCAGCAGCCAGATCATGATCGGAACCGACCACCCCATTCCCTGGGAAGAACACCCGGTCACGCACGTGATGAACACGCCAGAGCTCAGCGACGACGACCGCCTGGCCATCCTGGGCGAGAACGCCATCCGCGTGCTCGGTCTGCATCCCTGAGCGACACGCCGTTGGTTACCGCCCGTCTCCTCAAGTCCTCCCACGGCACCCTAAAACACCGCTCGTGATCCTTTCCAACCCCCTCCTACCGTCATCCCTTCCACTCTTCTTCCCGAGGCAACTCATGAAAAGTACCCGCCCCCACAACGCCCTTCGCCGCGCCGCCCTGGCCCTGGCCTGCGCTGTCGCCCTGCCCTGGTCAGCCACGGCCCATGCCCAGGCCTATCCGGCCAAGCCCATCCGCATGGTCGTGCCGCTGGCCGCAGGCAGTGCGGTGGACGTGGCCGCGCGCCTGCTGGCCGCCAAGATGTCCCAGAACATGGGCCAGACGGTGGTGGTGGAGAACGTCGTCGGCGCCGCCGGGATCATCGGCGCCTCGCAACTGGCCAAAGCCGCGCCGGACGGCTACACCATCGGCGGGTTCAACGACAGCATCCTGACCATGGTGCCGAACCTGAACCCGAACACGCCCTTCAACCCGATGACCGACTTCGTCCACGTCTCGCGCGTGGCCATCATCGAGTTCAGCATCGCCGTGGCGGCCAATTCGCCCTGGAAGAGCGCGGCCGATCTGGTGGCCGCTGCCAAGGCAGCACCCGGCCGCTACACCTACGCCTCGGGTGGCAACGGCAGCCCGCAGCACATGGGCGGGGCCCTGTTCGCCGCGCACACCGGCGTCGACATCAAGCACGTGCCGTACCGCGGCGCCAGCCAGGCTGCCCTGGACGTGGCTGGCGGCCAAGTGGACGTGACCGTGCAGGGCATCGCCACGGTGGCCGCACTGGCCAAGGGTGGCAAGCTCAGGCTGATCGGCGTCATGGCCGACCAGCGCCACCCCGAATACCCCGACACCCCCACGCTGAAGGAGGCCGGCATCCAGGGCTTTGAGTACAGCACCTGGTTCGGCATCACCCTGCCCAAGGGCACGCCCAAGGACATCACCGACCGCCTGAACGCCGAAGTGGTCAAGGCCCTGGCCGACCCGGAGATGCGCCGCCGCTTCGCCGAGGTGGGGCTGAGGCCTGATGGCGGCAGCCCGCAGGCCATGTCCAACATCGTGCGGGATCAGCTGGCGCGCTATGGCAAGGCCATCAAGGACAACGGCATCAAGGGCGACTGATCTCACCAGGCCGCTTGCCCGCGGCCATGACACCGTGAGTGGAACCATGCATTTGTTGACCGGGGGAAACCCCATTGCCGGGCTCAGCGCCTTGCACGAACCTGTTGCGTACGAGGCTGCACCTGCGAGCCAGCACTCCAACTGAAACCCCACTTGCATCCCTGCCGCTAGGAGTTGAACCATGAGCACCACCCCCACCCCCGCACGCCCTGCCGTGCTGCGGCCAGACCAGATCAAAAGCCACGACCGCGGCGGCGGCGCGCGCACCACGCCGCTGGTGGGCCCGTCGGTCGGCTCTTCCACCTTCATCAACGGCATCACCGAGTTCGGGCCTGGCGCGGCCATCCCTTTCCACAGCCACAACTGCGAGGAAAGCGTGATGCTGCTCAGCGGTGACGCCTGGCTGGACATCGAGTCCGAAGTGCACGAACTCAAGCCCATGGACACCACCTTCATCCCGCCGAACGTGCCGCACCGCTTCCGCAACCGCTCGCAGACCGAGCCCATGAAGATCCTGTGGATCTACGCTTCGGCGCAGGCCACGCGCACTCTGGTGGAAACCGGCGAGACGCGGTTTGTGTCAGCCGAGCATGCCCGCTGAAAGCCGACTGAGCCTTCCACCTGGCCCCCTGCGCCCCTGACCAGTTCTGACCGATTAGCACCGAAACCGACCACCCCTGAACGCCACGGAGACATCCCCATGGGCCTGCGCTTCCTCGAGCACCTGCTGATCCTCACCCACGACCCCGACGCCACGCGCGACTGGTTCGTGCAGAACCTGGGCTTCCGCGAGGGCTACCACCCCGAGTTCGGGTTTCCCGTGTACTGGCTCTACATCGGCGAGCAGGACGTCATCCACATCGGCAAGGCCCGGCATTCGGCCCACCAGGACACCTACCTCAAGACACCGAGCGACAAGGAAGGGGAGGACTACTCCGCTGCCGGCGCCCCGGGCTCGGGCCGTATCGACCACCTGTGCATCAACTGCGACGGCCTGGCCGAGTTCATCGACCGGCTCCAGGCCAACGGCGTGGACTTCAGCGAACGCAAGGCCCACAACTCCAAGCTGTACCAGCTCTTCATGCGAGAGCCGGTCAACGGCATCAAGGTGGAACTGAACTTCGACTGGCGCGAAGCGGCGGCCCTGGGCCGCGTGCCGGAGTGGACCGACGCCGGCATCAACGAAAAATCCGCCGCCGAGGTGATGCTGTCCAAGGAAGCGCCCGTGAAACCATCCACCTTCTGATCCACTCATCGAACCCAGCCCCATGAAAACCCAAGCCGTCCGATTCCACGCCCCCGGGGCCCCCGAGGTTCTGAAGCTCGAAGAACTGGACCTGCCCGAGCCCGCCGCTGGCGAGGTGCGCATCCGCCACACGGCCATCGGCCTGAACTTCCAGGACATCTATGCCCGCTCCGGTGCCTACCCCTTCCCACTGCCCAGCGGGCTGGGTACCGAGGCCGCCGGGGTGGTCGAGGCTGTGGGCCCCGGCGTCACCGACTTCCAGGTGGGGGAGCGCGTGTGCTACATCAGCGGCCCGGTGCTGGGCGCCTGCGCCACCCATCGCAACTACCCGGCGGCGCGGCTGCTGAAATCGCCTGCTCACATGAGCGACGACCAACTGGCTGCCATGATGCTCAAGGCCATGACGGTGGAGTACCTGGTGCAGCGTTGCTATCAGGTCAAGCCCGGGCAGTTCGTGCTGTGGCATGCCGCCGCCGGCGGCGTGGGTCTGCTGGCCGGCCAATGGGGCCGCCACATCGGCGCGCGCATGATCGGCGTGGCGGCTGGCCCGCAGAAGTGCCAGCTCGCACTGAACAACGGTTACGAGTTCTGCATCGACCGCCTCAGCGAGGACGTGGCCGCACGCGTGAAGGAGATCACGGGCGGCGCCGGGGTGCCGGTGGTCTACGACTCCGTGGGCAAGAACTCGTTTGACCAGTCGCTGGCCAGCCTGGCCCCGCGTGGGTACTTCGTCTCGTTCGGCACCACCACGGGTGCGCCGCCGCCCGTGCCGGCGGCCACGCTGCAGAAGATGGGGTCGCTCTACTTCACCCGCCCCACGCTGGTGACCTACACCGCCTCCACGGCCGAGCTGCGCGACTCCGCCCAGGCCGTGTTCGACCTGGTCGCCCAGGGCGCGCTCAAGGTCAGCATCCACCAGCGCTATGCGATGAGCGACATCGCACGCGCGCACGCCGAACTCGAGTCGGGTCGCACCACGGGCTCGAGCGTCCTCATCCCCTGAGCCCCTGCGCACACCGACAGGACCCAGGATTCACCCAGAGGGCACCCTTGCCCCGCTTCACCAGGAGACCGCCATGTTCAAGACCCTGAAGACCACCCTCATTGCCGGCGCCATCGCGGTGCTGGGCCTGGGCAGCGCCCAGGCCGAGGACATCAAGCTGCGCATCGCCTCGGGCCACCCCGCGGCCAACACCTACGTCAACCTGATGCAGAACTTCTTCGTGCCGGAGGTGACCAAGCGGGTGGCCGCACGCACCGCGCACAAGGTGGAGTTCATCGAGTCCTACGGCGGCGCCACGGTGAAGGTGGCCGACACGCTGGAAGGCGTGCAGGCCGGCATCGTGGACATCGGGGGCTACTGCTTCTGCTTCGAGCCTTCCAACCTGCCGCTGCACGCTTTTCAGGTCATGCTGCCCTTCGGCACCATGAGCGCACAAAACAGCGTCAAGATCGCCCGCAGCGTGTATGACAAGGTGCCGTACCTGTCCAAAGTGTTCGAGGACAAGTACAACCAACGCCTGCTCTCGCTGATCGCCGACAACGGCTACAACCTGGGCACCACCTTCGAGTGGAACAACGTGTCGGAGCTCAAGGGCAAGAAGCTGGCCGGTGCCGGCCTGAACCTGAAGTGGCTGGAATACGCCGGCGCGGTGCCGGTGCAGTCCTCCCTGCCCGAGGCCTACACCTCGATGCAGACGGGCGTGTATTTCGGCTGGATCATGTTCCCCTCGGGCTGGGTGAACTTCAAGCTCAACGAGGTGGCCAAGAACTACACCGAGGTGGGTTTCGGCTCCATCACCTGGCACGGCCTGACGATGAACAAGAACCGGTTCAACCGTCTGCCCAAGGACGTGCAGGACATCATCCTGGAGGTGGCCAAGGAGTACGAGGCCCGCACCGGCAGCGTCAACGACGAGAACTACCCCAAGCAACTGGCGCAGCTCAAGACCTTGGGCGTGAACGTCAAGTCCGTGCCCAACTCGGTGCGTGTGGACTGGGCCAACTCGCTCAAGGCCTGGCCTCAGCAGCATGCAGCCGACCTGGACAAGCAGGGCCTTCCCGCATCGCAGGTGCTGAAGCTGGTGCTCGACGAGGCCGAGAAGCTGGGCCACAAGTGGCCCGTGCGCTACGAAGTGAAATAAGGAAGCGCCAGCATGGCCACCCTGCGCCGACTCAATGAACAGCTGACCCGTCTGCTGCTGGTGCTGGCGGCCGTGCTGGCCTTCCTGCTGTGTTTTCTGGTGGTGGCTGATGTGGTGGGCCGCGTGGGTTTCGATCGGCCCGTCAAGGGCACGACCGAGATCGTCTCGCTGTCCATCGTCATCATCTGCTACCTGCAGACCGGGTTCGCCATCCGCTCGGGCGGCATGCTGCACGTGGACATGTTCGTCAGCCGGGCCGGGCCGCGCGGCCAGAGCCTGCTGGCTGCCGTGGCGGCTCTGGCGGGCCTGGTGTTCTTCGGCCTGATCTGCTGGGGCAGCTTCGAGGGTGCGGCCCACGCGTGGAACTCCAATGAGTTCGAGGGCGAGGGCGCGCTGCGTGTGCCGGTCTGGCCGGCACGCTTCGTGTTGATCCTCGGCACGGCGATTGCCGCCTTCAACTATGCGCTCCTGCTGGTGCAACACCTGCTGAGCGCGGCGCAAGGCACCGCGCCGCAGGCCACGGGCACGGCCCACTGAGGACGCACCATGAGTTCCGGTACCGACCTCCTCATCCTCGTGGTGACCCTGCTGGTGCTGGTGTTCAGCGGGGTGCACATCGCCGTCTCGCTGGGCCTGACCGCACTGCTGGGCCTGTTCCTCATGACGGGCGACCCACACGCCATGTTGAGCTTTGCCTCCAACACGGCCTACGAGGCGCTGCGCGACTACGTGTTCGCGGTGATCCCCCTGTTCCTGCTGATGGGGGAGTTTCTGGCCAAGTGCGGCGCGGCCAGCGATCTGTTTGCGCTGGTCAACCGCCTGACGCGGCGCCTGGCCGGCCGGCTGGGCGTGGCCACCGTGCTGGCCAATGCCGTGTTCGCCTTCATCACCGGCGTGTCCATCGCCGCAGCCGCGGCTTTCTCCAAGATCGCCTGGCCGGAGATGAAGCGCTACGGCTATGACCGGCAGTTCGCCCTGGGTTGCATCGCCGGCAGCGCCTGCCTGGGCATGTTGATCCCGCCCTCGGTGCTGATGATCGTTTGGGGTGTGCTCACCGAGATGGCCATCGGCAAGCTGTTCATTGCCGGCATCATCCCGGGCCTGCTCGTGGTGACGCTCTACATCGGCTACATCCTGTGGGTGGCCAAGACCCAGCCGCACCGGGTGGGTGACGGCGTGGCGCCAGCCCCTGCGGCTGCCACGGAAAGCCGGGCTCATGGAGAGACGGCCCAGGCCTCCATCGACATGGTCGACGAGCCGGACCTGCGCACCATTCTGTGGAGCACGGCGGGCATCATCGTCCTCGTGCTGCTGGTGCTGGGAGGTATCTGGTTCGGCTTCTTCACCCCCACGGAGGGCGCTGGCGTGGGCGCCACGCTGGCCCTGCTGCTGGCCATCGCGCGCGGCATGAAGCCCAGGGAGATGGTGCAGGCGATCATCTCGGTAGGCCGTACCTCTGCACCGCTGCTCATCCTGCTGGTAACGGCGCAGCTTTACTCGCGCGTGCTCTCCATGACGGGCATCACGGGCATGGCCAAGGACTTCTTCCTGCAGTCGGGCCTGTCGCCCTACGCCATCCTGGCCTTGATGATCCTGGTGTGGTTCATCCTCGGGGCCATCATCGATTCGATCTCCATCATCCTGCTGACGGTGCCGGTCTTCGCGCCCATCGCGATGGCCCTGGGCTTCGACCCCATCGCCTTCGCCATCATCGGCATCCTCGCCATCGAGACCGGCCTGCTGACGCCACCCTTCGGTATCCTGGTCTTCACCGTGAAAGCGGCGGTGGACGGCGAGCCCGATCTCAAGAACGGGGAGATCTTCCGCGGCGCAGTGCCCTACTGGATCTGCCTGATGACGGCCATCGGAGCCGTCATCGCCTTCCCTCAGATCGCCACCTGGCTGCCAAGCCTGGGCGATGTGGTGCCGAAGTAGCCACCACCACCAGACCGGCGCCCACACCCCTGCCTACACCGCACACCCGCCCCACTTCACCCGGCAAGAAGGAGTCCCTCATGGCTGCGTACTGGCTGTCCCGCTGCGTGATACACGACCCGGTGCAATACAAGCGCTACACCGACCTCGTACCCGACATCATGGCCGCCCATGGTGGGCGGGTGCTGGCACGCGGGGGCCGCTACCAGGTCAACGAAGGACCCGACACCTTCAACCGGTATGTGGTGATCGAGTTCCCCACCCTGGAAGCGGGCGTCACCTGCTTCCAGTCGCCTGAGTACCAGGCCGCCGCCGCCTTCCGGCGTGACGGTGGCGGCATCGTCGAAAATGTCGTCGTCGAAAGCGGCGATGCCACACCCCGTTGAAACCCCCTCTTCCTTTTCATCCAGGATCCTGTTCCATGAGCTATCTCTTCACCCCTCCCCCCGTCGTCAGCGTGCCCGTCATGGGCCGCAGCGAGCGCTTCCCGGTTCGCCGCGTCTACTGCGTGGGCCGCAACTATGAAGAGCACGCCAAGGAGATGGGTTTCACCGGCCGCGAGCCGCCCTTCTTCTTCCTGAAGCCGGCGGATGCCATCGTGGTGGTGGAGGCTGGCCAGACGGGCACCATCGCCTATCCTTTGCTGACCAAGAACCTGCACCACGAGATCGAACTGGTGGCGGCCATCGGCACCGGCGGCAAGAACATCAAGGCGGCCGATGCGCTGAAGCATGTATACGGCTACGCCGTGGGCCTGGACATGACCCGGCGCGACCTGCAAAACGAGA
Source organism: Rubrivivax sp. (assembly GCA_021300575.1). Taxonomy (GTDB): domain Bacteria; phylum Pseudomonadota; class Gammaproteobacteria; order Burkholderiales; family Burkholderiaceae_C; genus Rubrivivax. The sequence goes on along the minus strand of JAJTDM010000022.1, from coordinate 2,269 downwards.
TGAAGAAGCAGGGCCGCCCCTGGTGCATCGGCAAAGGCTTTGACCAGAGCGCGCCCATCGGCCCCATCACCCCGGCCGACCAGGCGGGCGACGTGGCGAACGCAGAGATCTACCTGCAGGTCAACGGTGCAGACCGCCAGCGCAGCAACGTGGCCAAGCTGATATGGAACCTGCAAGAGACCATCGAGCACCTGTCGGCCGCCTGGGAGCTGCAACCCGGCGACCTGATCTACACCGGCACCCCCGAAGGCGTGGCCGCGGTGGTCAGCGGCGACCTGATGGTGGGCTCAGTGGCCGGCCTGGGCGAGCTGCGCGTGCGCGTGGCCTGACGCTCCAGAAGACGCCGGTCCGGGCACCGCCCGGACCTGGGGGGCCCTCAAGAAAACGCCGGGCCGCCCCCAAGTTTTCTTGCGCCCCCTCGGGGGGCCGGGCCGGGCAACGCCCGGACCTGGGGGGCCAGGTTCAGCCCTCCAGCAGTTCTGCGTAACGCCGCACGTCCACGTTGCCGCCCGAGAGGATGACGCCCACGCGGCGCCCTCTCAGGTCGGGCAGGCCCGCCGTCCGCGCCATGAGCGCGGCCGCGCCCAGGCAGCCAGTGGGCTCCACCACGATCTTCATGCGCTCGGCGAAGAAGCGCATCGCGTCCACCAGCTGAGCGTCGCTCACGGTGACTATGCCGCGCACCAGCTGCTGGATCACCGGGAAGGTCAGCGTGCCGCTGTGCTGCGTCTGCGCACCGTCGGCAATCGTCTTGGGCGTGTCGATGTGCACGATGCGGCCCTCGGCCAAACTGCGCTGCGTGTCGTTGCCCGCCTCAGGCTCCACGCCCCAGACCTCGATGCCAGGCAGCAGGTGCGTGGCCGCCACGGCGCAGCCGGAAATCAGCCCGCCGCCGCCCACGCACACCAGCAGGGCATCCAAGCCGCCGCCGTCCAGCTCAGCCACCTGCTGCACCAATTCGAGGGCCGCCGTGCCCTGCCCCGCCATCACGTCGGCGTGGTCGTAGGGCGGCACCAGCGTCATGCCCCGCTCCTGCGCAAGCCTGCGGCCGATGGCCTCGCGGTCTTCGGTGTAGCGGTCGTACAGCACCACCTCGCTGCCCGCCTGTCCGGCCTGGTAGCCGCGCGTGGCGGCGAGCTTGGCCGCGGGGGCGTCCTGGGGCATGACGATCACGCTGGGCATGCCCAGGATGCGCGCGGCCAGCGCCGTGGCCTGGGCATGGTTGCCCGAGGAAAACGCGATCACGCCGCGCTGACGCTGCGCCGGGCTGAACTTCGCCAGCGCGTTGAAGGCGCCGCGGAACTTGAAGGCGCCCATGCGCTGGAAGTTCTCGGCCTTGAAGAAGACCCGGGCACCCGTGCGCTCATCGGCCGTGCGCGAGGTGAGCACCGGCGTGAGGTGGGCGTGACCGGCCAGGCGCTGTGCGGCCGCGGCCACGTCGTCGAAGGTGATGGCAAGCGTCATGTGAGTTCCAAGGGGTTCAGCGGGCTCTGTCCGAAGAAGGCTATGGGGAGGGTCTCAAAAGCCAAGTGGCGTCACGCTCCTGCCCCAGGCCCCTGGAAGCCCTGCTGGCGCAGCGTCAGCACCAGGGTGTCGCGCCAAGCCGGCTGCGCGGGGTCCAGGGGCTGGATGGGGGTGCTTTCGTGGATCACGCGCTCGTCATCCAACAACAGCGCGCTCCAGGGCTCGGTCAAGGTGAAGCGCATGCCCTGCGGGCTGCGGGCGTCGAAGACGCGGGTCTCCGCGCCCTTCACGTTGTGGCGGGCCACCAGCACCACGGCCACCAGATCCACGCCATCGCGGTGCGCGCCCTCGGGCGTGGGGCGGCCGATGCCGTCGGTGCAGTCGATGCGAAAGGGGTGTGCCTCGGCGAACCAGCGCGCGACGCCCGGGCGCAGTGCCGTGGCACAAGCCGCCAATGCCTGAAGCAGCGAAGCAAAGGCCGGGGCTTGGGCCATGGCCGGGGCCATGGGCTCGAACCAGCGCTCAAAGCCGCCATGCAGGGCGTTGTACTCCACGGGCTGCCAATGGGCACGGTGCGGCACCTGGGCCACCTGCGCACCTTCGACCACAAAGCAGCTGTGGCGGCGGCGCCGGTAACGGCCGCCGTCGCGCAAGTGGGCGTCGGGCGGCAGGTCATTCCAGAAGCCGGCCAGGGCCTGCAGGTCCGTGGGTGCAGCCCCGGTCCAACGGCCAAGCGCGGTGGCGTCGAGCACCGCAAAGCCGGCCGAGGCCAGTTGCGGCTGCAGATCGGCCAGCGCGGTGAGCG
>JAJTDM010000178.1 GCA_021300575.1 Rubrivivax sp. | reverse complement strand
CAGCGCGCCGCGCTCGCGCAGGCTTTCGAGCGCCTGGCCGCCGAGATGCAGGCCGGCCAAACGCACGCCCCCGCCGACCGCGAGTTCCACTTGCTGATCGCGCGCGCCAGCGGCAACGCCGCGCTCGCCCTCGTCGTAGATCAGCTCTGGCAGCAGGGCCAGGGCCCGCTTGGTCAGCGCATGGAGGCGCTGTACGTGACGCGCGGCCGCAAGCGCGACAACATCGAGGAACACCGCGCCATCCTCGAGGCCGTCGTCACCGCCCACCCCGCCCGCGCACGCCAGGCCATGCGGCACCACCTGCTGGCTGCGGAGCGACAGCGGATGCGCACGCTGGGCGAAGCGGGAACGACGCCAGATCCCTGACCGACCCAGGCTGCAGTAGCACACAAGTGCTACATTGACCCCGAGTTGCTGGAGACTCCCGTGCCGACCACCACCATCCGCCTCGAGGAAGACCTGAAAGCCAGGCTGACGGCCGCCGCGCACCTGACGGGCAAGTCGCCCCACGCCTTCATCCTCGAGGCCATCGCTCAGCAGGTGGAGCAGGTCGAGATCGACACCGAATTCGATCGGCTGGCCGACGCGCGCTGGGCCCAGGTGCTCGCCAGTGGCCAGACCGTGCCGTGGGACGAGGCCAAGACCTGGCTCGAGGCGAGGGCGCGCGGCGAAAAGGCAGCCCGCCCCATCGCGCGCACCCGGCCGCGTTGACGTCGACGCCATGCCGCGGATCGAACTGGCGCCGGAAGTGCTGGACGACTTCGATCGCTTCTTCGAGCATCAGGCCCGGTTCGACATCGAGGACACGCCGGATCGCCTGGCAGACATCATCTCGGCTCTCGAGGTACTGACGCACAGTCCGTTCATCGGCCGCAAGGCACGGCGCGGCAAGCGGGAGCTGGTGATCGGCCGGGGCTCACGCGGCTACGTGGCGCTGTACCACCACGTGCCGCAACAGGACGTGGTCCTCGTGCTGGCCTTGCGAAGCCAGCGGGAAGCAGGCTACAAACGCACCAGCGGCAGTTCGACCGAATGAACGCCGTGCACGGCTGGAACTCCGCCTCCTCCACCCCACCACGTCCCATCCCAGGAGGCGCCGGCACCACAGCGTGCGGCGCGCTCGCGATCACGCAGTCGGTCATCAACACCAGCCCGGCGATGGAGGCGGCGTTCTGCAGCGCCACGCGCGTGACCTTGGCGGGATCGATCACGCCCATCGCGAGCAGGTCGCCGTACTCACCGGTGGCAGCGTTGTAGCCCCAGGACGCGGGCGGGGCGCCCGTCGGCACGGCCTCCACCCGAGAGACGACCACCGAAGCCTCGAGCCCGGCGTTCACGACGATGCGGCGCAGCGGCTCCTCCAGCGCGCGGTGCACGATGCGAAGGCCCGAGGCATCGTCCAGCGTGGCCTCGGCCTCGGGCGCGAGCACGCTCTGCGCGCCGAGTGGGCGCGGCGTTGCCGAACGAGGGCCAACCCTGAGATCGAGGCCGCAGCCCAGGCCAGACGAGCCCTGGGGTGAGTGGCGCGGCGGTCCGAATGGGCACCGCCGCCACGATCTTGCTGTTGCAGATATCCCGTCCTGGTGGGTCGCGGTCTGGTCGTCGGGCCTTGCGGGGGCATTTGAAATTCCCATGCGCCGCTACCCGGCGCGCGGCTCGTCACCATGCCCTGCGGCGGCGGCCTGATCGGGGCCGACCAGGCGCTGCACCTGCTGGCGCGCGAGATCGCCGCCGCGGGCAAACCGCTGGCCGCCGTGTGCCTGGACGACTGCGGCCACGACATCCTGACGCTGAGCGACCGCGCGCTGCGCGCCGGCGCCCGGCTGGCGCGCGAGATCTCGCGCCAGCGGCGCGTGCCGGCGGACATCGGCCAGTTGCTCGTCGGCCTGGAGCTCGGCCGGTCAGACCCGAGTTCGGGCATCGTCGCCAACCCGCTGATCGGCGCCATCACCGACGCGCTGGTAGACGCCGGCGCCAGCGCCGTCTTCCGCGGCGAACACACGCTGGCCGAGGCCGCGGGCCGGCTGCTCGGCCAGATGATCGGCATCGCAGAGGGCACCCTGACCTGGGGCGAGGTGCTCGACGACGGCGACGAAGTTGTCAGCCGCCTCGGGGAGGCGCTGTGAGCATCCAAGCCGCCCCCGCCGCCCCACCCGCCGGCGACGCGCTGGTGCTGCACCCTTACGACACCGTGGCCACCGCGCTGCGCCCGCTACCCGCTGGCCACACCCTGCACCTGACCCGCGGCCCCGGCCACTCACCCCTGACACTGACCCTGCCCGAGTCGGTGGCGCTGTGCCTCAAGTTCGCACTGCGAGACATCGCCGAGGGCGAGGTCGTCACCAAGTACGGCCAGGGCATCGGCCGCGCCACCCGCGCCATCGGCGCCGGGGCGCATGTGCACGTGCACAACCTGCGCAGCGGGCGCGGAGCCGGGTGAAGGTGCCTTCACGGGCAGGGCGTTACCCTGCACGGCCCGCGAAGGCGGCTGGTGGTCGGTTGCAGGTTCAGGAAAGACGACCTGATCGCGCCCGAGGCGGTTGAGCCATCGCCGCGCTTGTCCATCAGGCTCTGGCGCCGCAACGGCCAGGGGTTGTCAGGTACTGGGCGAACAAGCAATCGCGTGTGTCGGACATCGTCACGCTGGGTCATGCCTCGGTCGGCCACCGACAGTACCGGCTGCACCCGCGCGGCGCGCCGCCTCAGCCCGCCGCGCCGCGCCGCAGCAGGAAGACCGCTCTGGCGATGGCGGCGCTGACGCCGTCGACCACGGGCAGGCCGGTGGCGCGCGACAGCGTCTCGGCGCGGCCGGTCAGGCCGCCGGAGGCCAGCAGCACGGCGCGGGCGCCG
>JAJTDM010000061.1 GCA_021300575.1 Rubrivivax sp. | reverse complement strand
TCATCGGTACACTTTGGCATCGGCGGTCCTCGGTTTTCATTGGCTTCAGCTACCTATGAAAACGCGCCTCGGCACGAGGCCGCCGACCTGCTACTGATGAAATATCCGGGCTAGCGTTCTGCGAACGTATCCGTCCTGGAGGCGGAAGGCCAGGCGTCCTGGGCGGCGCGGGCGATCTGCTGTACCAGCAAGGCGTCGTCTGCGGTGGCCAGCGCCATCGGGTTGGCCAGCAGCAGTCCGTCTTCCATCCGGCCTTCGGCCAGATGCACCGGGGGCTCCATGGTCTGGAGGCGCCGGCTGAACTGTGCCGCCGGCTCGGGCGTGTGCAGCGCGATCTGCGGCACCGGCTGCGAAAGCCTGGCAGGCCACAGCACTGGCGCCAGCATGGGTGCCTGCGCTGTCCAGGCCTGAACCATGACTTGCAGGCGCTGCGTCCACTGAGCGACCTGCGCCGCTTCGTCGCGCTCGACGAAGCGCTGCAGCGCACACAGCAGCCCCGCGATCTCCTCCTTGCCCGCCTTGAAGCCGCGGCCGATGCCGTGCAGCGGCGTGCCGCGCAGGCGCGCCATGTCCACCAGTCCGGCCGGCGCCCAGGTCCGGGGGTGGACGTCCATGTCCATCATCTGCAGCAGCGCCGAGCCGATCAGGTCGCGCCGGCCGATCAGAAGCCCGGTGGACTGCGGGCCTTCCAGCGCCTTGCCTCCGCTGAACACCACGAGGTCGGCGCCCATCTCGACGTAGCGGCGAAGGTTCTCCCGCGGCGGGAGCTGCGCCGCGGCATCCACCACCACGGGCAGGCCGTGGCGGTGCATGACCTCCAGGACGACCGGCAGCAAGGGAAGTGCCTCGGGCGAGGCGACGAACACGAAGGCGGCGGTCTGGGCATCGAGCGCCGACTCGATCTCCCATGCCTCGAGGCTGCGCACGCCTGCCCCAGTGCCGCGGTCGTTGTGGCCGATGTCGACGATGCAGCCGCCTGCCAGGCGCACCGCGTGATCGTAGGTGTTGCGGTGAGTGCGGTGCATCAGCACGCGGGCGGGCATGCCTTGGGTGTCGGGCAGGGCCGCCATGCGCGCGGCGTCCCAGCCGGCCAGGCAAGCCGCCGTGGCCAGGGTCAGGCCCGCCGAAGCGCCCGTGGTCACGAGGCCGGCCTCGGCGCCGGTCAAACCGGCGATGCGCTGGCTGGCCGCCGTCTGCAACTCAGCCATGTCGACTGAACAGGCGGCGGCCTCCTGCATGGCCTGCAGGACTTCGGGCGCCATCAGTGCGCCGCCCAGGCGCGTCAGCGTTCCCGCGGCGTTCAGGCGCCGCGGCACCCCCAGGCTCTGCAGAAAGCCGGTCATCTGCAAGCCCTCAGCGAGAGGACGGCCCGGCGCACTCGCGGTCCATGGGCAGTCGCACGGCTCAACCGTCCACCTGCAGGATGGCCTCGATCTCCACCGACATCATTCCTGGCAGTGAGCCCATGCCCACGGCCGAGCGGGCGTGCCGGCCGGCTTCGCCCAGCACGTTGACGAACAGGTCAGAGCACCCGTTGATGACCTTGGGATGGTCGGTGTAGTCGGGCACGGCGTTGACCATCCCCAGCAGCTTGACCACGCGGCGGATCCGCCCCAGGTCGCCCAGGGCGTGGTGCGCGGTGGCCAGCAGGTTCAGGCCCGTGAGTTGTGCGTCCAGGTAGGCCTGTTCGGTGCTGACGGTGGCGCCAACCTTGCCGGTGGACAGGCTGCCATCGGACCGTCGCGGGCCTTGCCCTGACAGGTACAGGAAGCCGTTGGCCATCACGAATGGCACGTAGTTGGCCAGCGGCGTGGTGGGCCTGGGCAGCTCGAGGCCCAGTTGCTTCAGACGTTCGTAGGGCGTGGTCAAGGCGTGTCCTTCTGGAGTTTGGGGCGCAGGGCCGAACGGGCGAGGCCGTCGCGCACCGGCCCTCGCGTGCTGGAGCCCGCAGCCTAATCCCGAAAGAGGCGTCCGTCATCGGGTGATCAGGGTTTGTCTCGATGTGCGCCGCAAGTCGCTGGCTGTTCGACGCCACCGACTGCATGAGCTAACGGGAGGCGGAGGCCCTGATCTCCGCGCCCGACCGTGGTGCAAGCCGCTCCCTCAGCGCCTGCTCCAGCCGGTTCCAGACGAAGCGCATCGAGGCCGAGCGGCGCAGTTCCGTATGGGCGCACAGCCACACCTCCTGCGGTTGGCCGAAGCGCTCTGCCAGGATGCGGCGCAGCCCAGGCTGCTCGGCGGCCACGTCCACCAGGTACACCCCGACGCCCAGCCCCGTCTCGACGGCCGCATGCCGGGCAAGGACAGCATCCGTGCGCAGACGGAAGCGCACCGGTTGCGGCGGGGGCGTCCCCTTCATCATGGGCGCGAGCGGCGAGGTTTCGCGGTCGAATCCGGCCACGAAAGCCTCTTCCGGCAAGGTGTAGCCGGTGGGCTCGCCGTGACGCGCGATGAAGGACTCGTGCGCGTACAGGCCCAGTTCGGTGTTGCCCACGTGCAGCGCGATCACGTCGTCCTGCTCGGGGCGGAAGAAGCGTACCGCGATGTCCGCGTCACGCCGCAGCAGGTTCTCCGCCCGGTTGGAGACCGACAACTCGATCTCCAAGCCGGGCTGCTCGGCCAGCCATTGCGCGGCCAGCGGTGCCACCACATGGGTGGCGTACACCTCGGACACCGCCAGCCGCACGGTGCCGGCCACCTTGGCGCCGGCTTCGGCGAACAGCCGCCCCGCCTCTTGCACGGCGGCCTTCATGGGCAGCAGGGTGGCGTGCAACCCGTGCGCGCGCTCGGTGGGCTTTAGGCGGCCGGGCAGACGCACGAACAGGCCTTCACCGAGCAGGGCCTCCAGCGCGCGGATGTGGCGCCCCAGGTTGGGCTGCGTGCTGCCCAGGCGTTGCGCCGCCTCCGTGAGCGTGCCCGACTCGTACACCGCGATGAAGGAGCGCAGCAGGTTCCAGTCGTCCACGCTGGGGCCTGCTGGCGGGGCGAGCATGCGCGGCGTGTCTGGCGCATCCGACCGGGCCGGGCCGGTCTGGGGCCGGGATTTCACGGGCATGCGTGCAGTGTCACCGAACGGCACCGACGCAGGGGTTGTCCCGTACCGTGTATGGGGCCATGGCCAACGGGTCAGGCGCGGACCATGGAAGCGAGATCGCGCCGAGGCGCGGGGCCGGTGGGCTTGGTCGCAAAGCCCACCCGGGCGAACATCTGCACGGCGCCGCTGCCCGGATCGACCCCCAGCAGTTTGTGCACGGCCTCGTAAGGCCCATGCATCTCCGGGAACTCCTGCAGCGCTTGCGACAGCGGGTGCATGTCCACGCCCGCGGCCGTGGCCTGCAGGTGCTGGCGCACATAGGCCCGGCCTGCCGCCACCTGGGTGGCGCGCGCGTTGTCCGCGCCGGCCAGCCACAAGTAGCCGCTGCCGGTCTCGAACGGCACCCACCGGTCCATCACACGCTTGAAGTTGCTGCTGCCGGGCGCCGGTACCTTCATCGGGTCGAACACGCCGACGGTGTGGACCAGGCGCACGAAGGGGTCGTTCAGGCTGATGCCGTCGCGGTGCTTGGCGATGGCGTCGGGCCCGATGCGTATCAGCCGCGCGGATTCCAGCCACGTCTTCGCTGTCGTGGTCTCGATCTCGAAGGCTTCACGCGTGATCTTGCGCAGGGGTGCCATCGCAGCTTCGCCGGTCACCAGCCCGGCCCGCAGGCCGTAGGCCTGGGCCGTCACCGTCCAGGCCGCTGCCAAGGTGTCAGGCAGCGCGCGGCTGCTGTCATAGGCGGTCTTGCGGGTGTGGCGGCGGGCAATCTGCGCGAACAGCGGGTCGGGCTTGGCACTGCCATCCGCGCCCAGCGTCAGCGTGGCCACCCGCGCTCCGGCAGGCAGCTTGTTGGCAGCGGGTGCCCCTTCAGGAAACAAGTCCACCTGCACGCCCAGGCCGCGCTGCGCGGCCGCGATGACCGCCAGCTCGAGGAAGGCGCCACAGCCGATCAGGATCTGCCGGCCGAAGGGGTCGGTCTCCGGCAACAGGCGCTCACCGTCGCACAGCAGGTGGATCTTGCCGGCCTCGCGAAGATCGGCAATCCACGGCTGGCGGTTGTGCGGGTTCGGTGCCAGCAGGGCGTGGGCGAGCATGAAACGTCGTACGTCAGCCTGCACGGCGCCCGGGTCGCGCCAGGCCTGCACGGCGGCTTCCGGCATCGCGCTGCTGCAGCCTGCCAGGCCGCCTGCGGTGGCGAGGATGGCCCCGCCACCCGCGAGTCGGATGAACTGACGGCGCGCAAGGGTCGCCCGTTCCTGCGTGTCGATGAAGGCTTGCGGTGGCGGGAAGCTCGGCATGGTGGGCTCCTGTGATGACCATGGGATGGCCCTCATGGTGCAAGGCCTCAGCTCCGATGACCAGACCGGTGCACGCATGTTTGGCATGCAGGTTTGCATGGGCGCAGGCCGGGTGCGCTTTGGCGGCACACTTCGGGGGTGGCACCGGCTCTCTGCGAGCCGTGCACGCCGCCCGTGCACTGCTACGCGCCGGCGCCTTCCGGACTTTGCAACTGCCTTACCGATGACCTCCTGGACCCTGGCCCGCCGCGCCGAGCGGCTCAACCCCTCCACCATCCGCGAGATCCTGAAGATCACCGAGCGCCCGGGCATCATCAGTCTGGCCGGCGGCCTGCCCTCGGCCGACACCTTCCCGGTGCAGGCCATGCGCGAAGCCACGGCCACGGTGCTGCGCGACACGCCGCGCGAGGCGCTGCAGTACGCCGCCAGCGAGGGCTTCGAGCCCCTGCGGGAGTGGGTGGCGGCGGAGCTGGCGGGGCAAGGGATCCAGGTCGATGCCGACCAGGTGCTCATCACCACCGGCTCGCAACAGGGCCTGGACCTGGTGGGCAAGGTGCTGATCGACCCCGGCAGCACCGTGGCGGTGGAGTCCCCCACCTACCTGGGGGCGCTGCAGGCCTTCGCGCCTTACGAGGCGGAGTTCGTGGCCGTGGAGGGCGATGACGACGGCCCGCTGCCGCAGGCGCTTGAGGCTGCACGGGGCGCGCGTTTCCTGTACCTGCTACCGAACTATCAGAACCCCACGGGTCGCTGTCTGCCGGCAGATCGCCGACTTGCGCTGGTGCAGCGCGCCGCCGAGATCGGCCTGCCCATCGTCGAGGACAACCCCTACGGCGACCTGTGGTTTGACGAGCCACCGCCCGCACCGGTGTCGGCCGCCGCGGGCGACGGCGCCGTCTACCTGGGCAGCTTCTCCAAGGTGCTGGCCCCGGGCCTGCGCCTGGGCTACGTGGTGGCGCCGCGTACCCTCTACCCCAAGCTGCTGCAGGCCAAGCAGGCGAGCGATCTGCACACCCCCGGCTTCAATCAGCGCGTGGTGTACGAGGTGGTGAAGAGCGGGTTCCTCAAGGAGCATGTGCCCACCATCCGTGCGCGCTACAAGGCGCAGCGCGATGCCATGGCCGCCGCTCTGCAGACGCACCTGCCGTCAGGCTGTCGCTGGCGCGCCCCCGTGGGCGGCATGTTCTTCTGGGTCGAGCTGCCGGCCCACATCGACGCCACGGCCCTGCTGCCGCGGGCCGTGGAAGCCGGCATGGCCTACGTGCCCGGCAGCCCCTTCTTTCCCCAGGGCGGCCACGTCAACACCTTGCGCCTGAGTTTCGTGACCGTGCCGCCGGAGCGCATCGCCGAAGGCGTGGCGGCCTTGGGGCGGGTGTTGCGACAGGCTTGAAGCAGGCAGGTCGCTTCTGCCGGCAACAATGGTTCGTGGTGCCGCATGAGTCGCCCTCCCGGAGTTTGCGGGGTGGCTCTGCCCGACGGCGGCACTGTCGTCGACCGCAACTCGATCTCGGTCAGGTGCCCGACGCTCAGCAGGGGAAGGACGCGTCGCCGCGCACTCGGTGTCGCCTCCACTGGGGCCATCCTGCCGGGTGCATGGGCTGCAGCGCCTGCTGCCGATCACAGGCAGGGTGCGCGCTAGCCCCTTGCTTCGCCTGAAAAGTCTTCCCGAAAGCGCTCTATCTGATGCTTGCGCTCGTGAAGAATGGTCACGATGCCGATGTCGCCGTTGGACAAGCGCCGCCAGTACACGAAGTGCCGCTCGTAGCGGAAGAAGAAGCCCTCAACCCCGAACGCAGCAGGTACCGGTTTGGACGCCACCCCATGCGCATCGATGCGCTCAAACGCTTCGAACAGCCCGGTGATGTAGCTGTTGGCTTGCGCCTCGCCCCAGCGACCACGGGTGTAGCGGTAGATCTCGTCCAGACGCCAGGAAGCCGACTCCTGAACCCGTATGGCGGGCATCGTTCAGGCGCTCGCAGCGTTGCGTGCGATCACATCAGCCGCTGTCAAAGGCTTGTAGGCCGACTCGGGGGCGGCAAACGCGTGCGCCAGTTCCGCCTTCAGCCGATCAAGCGCCTGCTGCTCCTTGCGTTCCATGTCGCGCCGAATCAGATCGCGCACGTACTCGCTGACGTTCTCGTAGGCGCCGTCTTGCTGCACGTTGGTGGCCACGAACTCGCTGAGCACCGGGTTCAGTCGGACGGTCATGGTGGTGGTTTGTGACATGAAGGCTTCCGAGCTGGTGAAATGTCTTCAATTTAATCAATATTGAAGACAAACGCAAGCTGCCGCAGAGAACAGCGGACTGCCTCAGGAGACCACTCTCGATTCGGGACAAGGCATCCCTCAGCCTACTTGCGGGCCTGCCGCGGTGATTACTATCGATGTTTGAGGAGCACTGGCCCGCCCAAACCCGTCTGTCGCTCAAGGCAGGTGCTGCTTGAAGAACTCCCACACGCGCTCGGCACCCTTGAAAGCCTGAATCGGCACGTTGCCTGCACGCAAGGCCGGCGTGCCGGGCCAGCCATGCCCTCCGGCCGCGTCCACCACCACGCTGGTCACGGCGCCGCCGGGGGTGGCAGCCCAGGTCCTGGCGGTCACGGTCCCTTGCGTCTGCATTTGCGCTGAGGGCTCCGATCGGTTGACTCGGCGCCAGAAGGCGACTGTCTCTTCCAGGGGCTTGAAGGGCGCTGCTTGCGCAGAACGCACCAGGGGGTTGCGGCTCAACCCTCCTTCCAGCGGAACCTCGGCATCGGCTGCGCCGTTGATGAGCAGCGTCGGCAGCGGCCGCGCCGGTGTGTCCTCGAAGCTGAACATGGCGCCCACCACCGGCGCGATGGCGGCCAACCGCTCGGCACGCCTCGTCGCATAGACCAGCGTCATCATGGCGCCGTTGGATCCACCCGTCATGAAGATGCCCCGAGGGTCGGCGCCGTGCCGGGCCACGAGCAGATCGATGAGGGCGTCAAGATAGGCAATGTCGTCGGCCTCGCCCACCTGCCGCCTTTGCATGTAGCCGGTGTTCCACGCATGAAAGCCACGCCCCCAAGGGGTGCCCTCCGGGTAGACCACCATGAAGCCTTCGCGCTGGGCGATCTCATCAAAGCCGGTGCGGTCCCGCTGCTCCTGTGCGCTGCCACGGCCCCCGTGCAGGACGAGCACTGCCGGCCGCAGCGTGCCCGAGGGCGGAGCGTTGACCACCAATGCCCGTCTCTCGACGCTGCCCAGGCTCAGCCGCAGCTCCGAGGCATGAACCGTCTGCACCACAAGGCACATCAGCAAGCACAGGCAGCCGAGCAGCCACCGCGGCCCCAGCGCATGGGTGGAATGGTCTGTGGCGGGCACCCGCCAGCCCACGCGCATCACACCCCGGTTCATGCGCGCTTCATGCGAAGTGCCGCCGCGACGCGAGCAGTGGCACGCCGAACATCAGCGCGGTCCCGGTGTTCAGCAGCACGTTGCCCCAGGCCCCGTGCGCGATGGAGAAGGTGGTGTCGATGATGTACCACCCAAGCAAGGGCCAGGCGATCGAGTTCCATGCAAAGCGCTCGCCCGCCCGGAAAGGCCCGCGCGCCAGCGCGATGACGACCATCATCCAGCCGGCCATGACAGCCCCGATGATGCCGTTGGCAAAGCGCAGGTAGCCCTGGATCTCGGCGGGCACAGCCACGGGGCTGGTGGGTTGCTGGAAGTACACGAGGTAGAAGAACGCCTCCCCCAGCGAGGGGGCGAGCATGAGCACGGCGCTCAGCGCCAGCACCACGGCCGCGGCCGCCTGGATCAGGCGGGACCAGAACTGCAATGCGGTTTTGTTCATCGAAGTGAATCCCGGGGTTTCTGGGTGGGTGCGTGGAAGGTCAAGGTGTCGACGGCGCCGGCAGCGGTGCGCGGAACCACTCCACCGTCTCCCGCCACAAGGCCTCGGCCCGGGGCTTGAAGTAGCCCATGTGGCCGATCGGCCCCATCCCGATGCTGCGGGGGTCCAGCGTCACCCGTTCCAGGGGCGCGTTGCAGTAGGCCTGCAGGAAGGCATCGCGCGATGCCGGCAGGGCCCAGAGGTCGTCGAGGGCGTTGAGGGCCCGAATGGGTGTGCGGACCCTGGCGAACGCTTCGGCCAGGCCGGGCAGTTCCGGGTCCTCGAAGAAGTAGCGTGGCCACTGGCACCAGCGCCGCCATTGCAGAAACAGGTCGCGCGGCAGATCCTCGCCCAGGCCCAGCTTGCTCCAGGCCAGGTAGCCCGTGGTGCCCACCAGCACCGGGCCGATCACGTGCCACAGCAGCATCACCCGCGCGCGCTCCAGCGGTGGCATCCAGCCATGCCAGCCGGCGCCCGTGGCGAAGGTGGCCATGCGCTGCACCCGTTCGTTGCCGGGCAGCAGGCCGAAGGCATGACCGCCGTAGGAGTGCCCCACCATCCAGATCGGGCCTTCGCCCTGCGCCTCGACGTGGTCCAGCAGGGCTGCCAGATCCTGCCGGGCCCAGTCCAGGTAGTTCATGCGTAAGCCGCGCAGATCGGGTGGGCGGGACAGCCCCACGCCGCGGTAGTCCAGCGTCCAGACATCAAGGCCCTGGCGGGCTGCGAACGTGGCAAATGGGCCGTAGAACCACTGCGCCACGCCCGTGGCCCCGGCGACGATAAGGCGGGCCTGGGGCTCGCCACTCGCGGGATAGTGCATCGCCCCGAGACGGTACCCGTCTGCCGCCGTCAGTGAGATGGGCAGAGGTGTGGTGTGATCCTGCGGCACGGGGTGCTCCAGTCAGGGCTGGTGGCTCAAGGCTGACCCTTGGGCAAGAGGGCGGCAAGGGTGTCGAGCAGGGTGGCGGCGGTGTCCTGCAGCGGGCCTGCGCTACCCGCCACCCGGGCTTGGATGAGCCCGCCCTCGTACGCGGAGACGATCAGACTGGACAGCCCTGTGGCCTGCTGCGCCTCGATGCCGCTGGCCACCAAGGCGCGTTTTAGGCACTCCCGGATGGCGGCGAAGCCTTTGGCCACGGCCCCGCGGATGGCGGTGTCTTCGGCCGTGGACTCCAGGGCGATGGTGGCCAGGGGACACCCGCGCTGGAAGCCGCTGCACTGCAGGATGCTCTGCGCCTGCTGCATCCACAGTGCCAGGGCCTGCACGGGGTCGTCATGCCGGGCGAACAGGTCGTCGAGTGCCCCGGTGATGTGAACGACCACGGTGTCGATGGCGGCCACGGCCCACTCGGTCTTGCCACCCGGAAAATGGTGGTACAGCACGCCCTTTGGCGCTTGCGCGCGGCTGAGCAACTCGCTGATCCCCACGCCGTGGAAGCCCCGGGTACCCAGCGCCTCCAGCATCGCGCCGATCAAGCGGTCCCGGGTTCCGGCGGGGCTGTTGGGCGAAGGTTTGTTGAACATGTGCGTTGAGTCTATAGACCGGTCGGTCTAGTGTCAACAGGCTTGATGTGGAGAGCATGACGGGGTCTTTCTTCAAGGCCTCCCAGGCGGAGAATGGATCGGCAGGTTGCCGCTCAGCACCTGCCACCCGGCGGTTCAAGGAGGTCTCATGCCCACGATCGTGTTGCTGATGCGGCGTCTTGCGGGGCTGGCGCTGTCCTGGTTGGCGCTGTCGGCGGGCGCCAGTGCCGGACCGGCTGATCAGACGCTGCCGTGGGTGACGACCGAGGTCCAGGCACCGCGTGTGATCTACCGCACCTTCGACAGCAAAGCCGTAGGCGCCAAGGTCAGTTACCACGCCTACCTGCCCCCCGGTCACGACCAGCCCGACGGCCGCTGGCCGGTGCTGTACTGGTTGCACGGCACAGACGGTGGCGTGTCAGGCATCCGCCCGCTGGCCCGGCTCTTTGGTGAGGCCATGGAGGCGGGACAGATGCCGCCCATGGTGGTCGTATTCGTCAACGGGCTGCCGCGCCGCCTGTGGGCTGATGCCAAGGATGGATCCTCCCCAGTCGAAACCGTGTTCATCCAGGAGGTCATCCCCGATGTCGACCGGTCCTTTCGCACGATCGCGTCGCGGCAGGGCCGACTGCTTGAGGGATTCAGCATGGGCGGTTACGGTGCCGCCCGCATCGGGTTTCGCCACCCGCACCTCTTCGCGGGCATCTCGATCCTGGCCGGCGGGCCTTTCGATTTGGAACTGCGCGGGCCGAGAGCCCAGCGGAGTCCTCAGATCCGACAGCAGTTGTTGCGCCAGGTCTGCAGCGACGACTGGGACTGCTTCCGGGCCCTCAGCCCGTTGACGGTGGTGGAGGTCGCGGCGCCGGTGCTGCGCGCTCAGCCTCCTGTCGTGCGGCAGGCGGTGGGCATGCTGGACGACACGCGCGACCTGAACCGTGAGTTTCATGAGCGTATGGCAGCGCTGGGCATCTCACACGACTACGTGGAACTGCCCGGCACGGGGCACGATGCACAGGCCTTGCTGCGCGGCCTGCTGGCGCGGGGGGACGGCTTCTACAGGCGTGCGCTGCTAAAGCAGTGAATCGGCTGAAGATCGGCAAACGGCGCGAGCGTGGCCAAAGCGTGAGCCGCGTACAGGTTCAGTGTGTCAGTGTGGCGCCTTGCGTCAGCGATGTGAACATAGATAACATTACGTCATGCAGGAGCTGTCTTTGTCGCCCAGAGCTGAAGCTGACCAAGCCCCGGTCTCTGCCACCAGGGGCTTTCACCACGGCAACCTGCGGCAGGCCCTGCTGGACGCCGCGCTGGCCGCTGAGGACATCGAAGGCTTGTCGTTGCGCCATCTCGCCACTGGTCTGGGCGTGACGCCGGCTGCTGCCTACCGCCACTTCGCGAGCCGTGAAGACCTTCTGCTGGAGGTGGCCCGGATCGGGTTCACTCGTCTGGAGTCGCTGTTTGCGGGGGCCTTTGACATCTCTTGGCCGCCTGAGGATGGCTCAGAGGCGAAGGCCCGCTTCCATCGCCTGGCGTGCGCTTACCTTCAATTTGCCGACGACGAGCCTGCGTTGTGGCGCCTGATCTTCGGCGCGCAAGGGGCAGCCTACCGGGCGTTGTCTTCTGTCCTGGACCGCCGCAACAGCTATGACTACCTGCCCGCGGCGCTGCTGGGTTTGCACCGCACAGGTGTGGTGCCCCATCCGCCCAGCGAGCGCGATGCACTGTTTGCCTGGAGTGCCGTGCACGGCGCGGCGTCGCTGCGGGCGGGGCGGGTGCCGGGTGCGCTGATGCCAATGGAAGAACTTGCCCGGGATCTGACGTCGCGCATCGTGCAGTCCCTGCGTTCGCTGCCCTGAAACCCGACGCCGCCTGGCCCACGACGCCATTCCCGACCGCCCCCTCGGACCACCTCGCCGACAAGGAGACTCGCCATGCTGCTTCACGACCTCGCCCCCGGCATGCATCCGCGACGGGTGCGCATCTTCCTGGCCGAAAAGGGCTTGTCCATTCCGCGCAAGGAGGTGGACGCTGCGGGTCACGCCAACGAAACGCCGGCGTTCCTGAAGCTGAACCCGCTGGGCAAGCTGCCCGTGCTGGAGCTGGACGACGGCACCGCCATCAGCGAGTCGCTGGCCATCTGCCGCCACCTCGAGGAGCTTTACCCCACCCCGCCGTTGCTGGGAAGCACATCCCGGGAAAGGGCCCAGATTGACATGTGGACGCTGCGCATGGAGTTCGAGCTCTCCCGCCCGATCGCGCAGGTCTTCCTGCATTCCAGCGAGTTCTACCGCGGACGCATCGAGCAGGTGCCGCAAGTGGTCGACCACGCGCGCCGCCACGCCCTGGCCACGATGCAGTGGCTGGACCGCGAACTCGCCAGCCGCAAGCACATCGCGGACGACCTCTACTCCATGGCCGACATCGTGGCGCAGTGCGCTTTCGTGCTGGGCAAGGCGGTCGCGCTGCGCATCCCACCGGAGATGGCCCACCTCTCGCGCTGGTTTGCGGCCGTCTCGGCTCGGCCCACGGCTCGTGCCTGAATGCTTGGGTCAGACTTCCAGCGAGGCTGCGATGACCACTTCGAATCAACCTGCAAGCGCCAGCACGAAGGGGGCCGTGAACCCACCGCGCGCGTGCTGCGTGATCGGCGCTGGGGACGCGACCGGCTCCGCTGTCGCCCGGCGCTTTGCGCGCGAGGGCTACGCCGTGTGCGTGGCCCGACGCACCGGTGCCGCGCTGCAACCGTTGGTGGACTCCATCGTCGCGCAGGGTGGGCAGGCCCGCGCGTTTGCGCTGGATGCGCGGCGCGAGGAGCAGGTCAGCGCCTTCTTCGATCAGGTCGAGGCCGAGGTGGCCCCCATCGAAGTGGTGGTCTTCAATGTGGGCGGCAACGTGCGCTTGCCCATCCTGGAGATCACGGCCCGGAAGTACTTCAAGGTCTGGGAGATGTGCGCCCTGGCGGGTTTTCTGGTGGGGCGTGAGTCGGCCAGGGTGATGCTGCCCAGGGCACACGGCACGCTGCTCTTTACCGGCGCCACGGCCAGCCTGCGGGGTGGCGCAGGCTTTGCCGCGTTTGCGGGCGGCAAGGCGGCGCTGCGGGCGCTGGCCCAGTCCATGGCGCGCGAACTCGGTCCCCAAGGCCTGCATGTGGCCCATGTCGTCATCGACGGACTGATCGACACTGCCTTCGCGCGGGAGCACTTTGCGCAGCGGGTGGCCGAGGCCGGGACCGATGGCGTCCTGAACCCCGACCACATCGCCGAGACCTATTGGTGGCTGCACCAGCAACCGCGCGACGCCTGGACCTTCGAGGTCGATCTGCGGCCATCGGTCGAGCGGTGGTGAGGGCGCCTGACCAACATGAGCCGATTCCACAGCCTTGAGGCCAGAAAGCCCATGGCGCGCCGTCGCGTCTTTGGCGCAGCGGCCGCTTGTGCTGGCCTGGCGGCTGGAGGCACGGCCGCATGGGCCGCCGCTCACGTGCGGGGCACGCCAGGTACACGGCAGGACCCCGCGGCTGCCCCGTTGGCGTTGTCCACCGTATCCCCTGACGTGCCCCGCGTGGCCTGGGTCTTCAGCTCGGGCGGGCCGCGTGGCTTTGTGCACATTGGCGTGCTCAAGGGGCTGGCCCGCCTCGGGCTCGCACCAGACCTGATCGTGGGTGCATCGGCGGGCGCTCTGGCGGGCACTTTGTGGGCGGCGGGCCTGGGCGCGCAGCGTCTGGAGCAGTTGGCGCTGGACCTGCAGCCCTGGGACGTCCTGCGCTGGAACCCCCGCGGGCCCGAGTGGTTCCACGGCGGCGGTCTGGTCGAACTGGTCAACGAAGCGTTGGGAGGCCGATGGCTGGAGGAGCTGCCTGTGCCTGTGGCTTGCGTGGCGGTGCGAGCCGACAACGGCGAGGCGGTGGCCTTCACCCATGGTGACGCAGGACTGGCGGTGCAGGCTTCGTCGGCCATCGTGGGGCAACTCGCACCGGTGAACATCGGCGGCGTCCGCTACCTCGACGCGGACCAGCGACTGCCCCTGCCTGTGCGCGTTGCGCGCGAGTTGGGCGCCTCTCGCGTGCTGGCGGTGGACGCCTCGGCCCACGAGGACCGCGCGCCGCCTTCGGCCGCTCGCTACCGGGAGGCGGACCTGCGCAAGCGTGCGCTCACCTTGCCCGACGCGCGCCAGGCCGACGTGCTGCTCCACCCCGACACGGGCTACTGGGCGGGCTGGTCGCGGGCCTACCGCGAGCGGCTGATCGTCGCCGGCGAGACGGCAGTCCGCGCGCAGGCCCCGCAGCTGATCGAGTTGCATCGCGGGCGTGTCACCTCGCAAGGGCGACCGTCCCCTGCGGGCTGAAGTGACGTTGTCCCTCATCAGGAGCCGACCATGAATCACGACACCACGACCCTGATCACTGGCGGCAGTGGCGGCATCGGCCTGGAGATGGCGCGGCTGCTGGCCGCGCGCGGCCACCGCCTGCTACTGGTCAGTCGCGATGCCGGCCGGCTCGAGGCCGTTGCCAGCGAGCTGCACCGAACCTACGGCACCGAGGTGCTCGTGCATGCCATGGATCTCTCCGCGCCCGGCGCAGCCCAAAGCCTCTTCGAGCACACGCAGCGTCAGGAAGTGCGAATCGACGCCCTGGTGAACAACGCCGGGTTCGGCATCGTGGAAGAGCATGTCGCCATAGAAGCGGCGCAGATTCAGCAAATGCTGCAACTGGACGTGGTGGCAGTAGCGGAACTCTGCCACCGCTACGGCGGTGAGATGAAGCGTCGCCAGGCCGGCCGCATTCTCAACGTCGCCTCGACGGCGGCATTCCAGCCCACACCGTACTTCGCCGCCTATGGTGCGGCCAAGGCCTTCGTGCTGAACTTCTCCGAAGCGCTGGCCAAGGAGCTGGAGGACCACGGTGTGAGCGTCGGCTGCCTGGCGCCCGGGCCCACTGACACGGCGTTCTTCGATGGCGTCGACCCGCGGCGCATCGCCGGCGGACACTTCTTCGGCAAGGCCGGGCGTGCAGACCCGCGCGAGGTGGCAGCTGCTGGCGTGGAACTCCTGCTGGGCGGCGGGCTCACCCGCGTGGTGGGGCTGGCCAATCGCGTGATGATCTTGGGCAACCGCTTTGTGCCCCGAACGGTGGTGGCGGCGGTGTCCAAGCGCATGCTGCGGCCTCTGGCGATTGGGGAGGCCCCACCTTGATCGCCTTGGTCACCGGGTCCTCGCCCAGCCTCGCGTCACTCGGGGGGGCGTGTTATCACACCTGGGCTCGCTCTCCCACGGTCGTCGGACCGCGTGCAGTCGCGCCCACATCAGGCGGGGGACTCACATGAAGCTGGCGGTTTTCGGCGCCACGGGCTTGACCGGCGGGCTTGTCGTTCAGAACGCGCTAGCCCAGGGCCATGAGGTCGTCGCCATGGTGCGCGACCCTGCCAGGATGGCTCTCGAACACCCGAATCTCGTCGTGATCAGTGGCAGCCCCACCTTGTGGGCCGATGTCGAGCGCTGTGTGCAAGGAGCCGACGCCGTCATCCACTGTCTTGGCATCGGTGGCAAGGGCGACGGGCAAGCCACCACCCTCATCTCCGACTCGGTCAAGATGGTCTTGGCCGCCATGCAGAAGCATGGGGTCGCACGCATCGTGTGCATGTCCAATGTCGGGGCGGGGGGCAGCGGCACCTGGTTCGCCAACCGGCTGGTCATCCCGTTGTTCTTGCGATGGCTGTTACCCATCATCGAGGACAAGAATCGCATGGAGGCGGCTTTGCGCGCGAGTTCGGTCGAGTGGGTGTCGGTGCGCCTGCCCAACATCGTGGAAGGGCCGGCCAAACCGCAGCGGGTTAGTGTTGACGGCCGTGGTCTGGGTCTGTCCATCACGGCCGAGTCCGCAGCCCGCTTCCTGTTGGCGCAGGCCTCGTCTGTCGAGCATCTGCGCTCGTCACCGAGCATCAGCAACTGAGGGCAAGCCGTGAACGCAATGGCATTTCAAAGAGCCGAAGCGGCGCGCTTCGATCACCTGCCAGGGTATCGATGGCCTGCGCACTACGCCACCGGTTTGCCGGCGCTGGGCGGCATGCGCATGCACTACCTGGACGAAGGGCCGCGCGATGCGGCGGTCGCCTGGTTGTGCCTGCACGGCAACCCGACCTGGAGTTACGTGTACCGGCGCATGATCCCGGTGTTTCTTGCCGCCGGGCATCGGGTGGTAGCCCCCGACATGCCGGGCTTTGGCAAGAGCGACAAACCCATGGAGGTTGCGCAGCACAGCTTCAGCTGGCACCGGCAGGTGCTGATCGAGTTCGTGCAGCACCTCAACCTTCAGCACATCCACCTTGTGGTGCAGGATTGGGGTGGTCTGTTGGGCTTGACGCTGCCGCAGGCCGACCCCGCTCGCTACCGTGCACTGCTGGTGATGAACACCTATCTGGCGACCGCGAAAGACCCGTTGCCTGAAGGATTCACGCAGTGGCGCGCGATGTGCCGCACGCGCCCCGACTTTGGTATCGGCCGCCTGCTCTTGCGCGGCAACCCGCACCTGACTGAGGCAGAGGCTGCCGCCTACGACGCACCCTTTCCGGACATGAGCTACCGGGCGGCTACCCGGGCCTTTCCAGAGATGGTGCCCGAGCGCGCAGACGCCGACGGCGTGGCGGCCTCCCGCGCGGCGGCCGCCTTCTGGCGCGACCGTTGGCAGGGACAGTCCATGATGGCCATCGGTGCACAGGACCCGGTGTTCACCCCGGCGTCCATGGACAGGCTGCGCCTGCAGATTCGCGGATGTCCGCCGGCGATGTGGATCTCGGATGGCGGCCATTTCGTGCAAGAGCATGGTGAACACATTGCCATCGAGGCGCTGCGAAGGATGCTCTGAGCATCGTGCCCAGTTTCTGAAGCCCGTTCACGGTTATCTTTGACCCAGGTGCTGCAGCTTGAGGTCATCCAGGCCTTCAGTCCGCGGACCACCGGCGCCAAGGTACTGATCAATCCGAGCTTGACCAGAAAAGCCCTGTCGCACTTGCTTGCGTCGAGCGCGACGCGCGGACAGGCCGCGACCTTCAACTCAAAGGAAGCGGCACGAAGACCCGAATCACCGAAATGTTCGGCATCCAGCACCCCATCATCCAGGGAGGCATGCACTACGTCGGTATTGCTGAGCTGGCCGCGCCTTCGTATGGCGCCGGTTTTGGGAGTCCTGATGGCAGGACTTCTCCATTGCCAGTCCCAGCTACCGCTCAGACCAGTGTTCGGCCTTCGGCGAGGCCTGGCTGGGCCAGTGCATCAATCTGGCGCAATTGCTTCTCATCGAGCTGTATCGACGCGGCTCGTGCGTTCTCGTCGATGTGCTCCGCCCTTCGGGTGCCCGGGATCGGAATCACGTCTTCCCCCTGGTGCATCAGCCACGCCAGCGCGAGCTGAGCCGGGGTAATGGACAGTTCACCGGCCAACTGCAGCAACGGCGCATAGCGGTCCGCGTTCGTGGCCAGGTTCTGGCCCGCAAAGCGCGGGTTGTACTGGCGAAAGTCGTTCGCGCCGAGCGAGTTCACCGTGCCGGTCAGAAAGCCGGCGCCCAGCGGAGACCAGGCCACGACGGCGATGCCCAGCTCACGCAGGGTCGGCAGCAGTTGCGTCTCCGCCTCCCGGCGCCACAGCGAGTACTCGTACTGCACGGCGGCAATGGGGTGCACCGCGTGGGCGCGGCGCACCTGCTCGGCGGTGACGTTGGACAGGCCGATGTGGCGCACCTTGCCGGCTCGCACGGCGGAGGCCATGGCCCCGACAGTGTCCTCGATGGGCGTGGCCGGGTCGGGGTAGTGCAGGTACCACAGATCGAGCGCATCCACGCCCAGGCGCGACAGGCTGGCATCCAGCGTCCGCTTTGCGTAATCGGGGCGGCCGTTGATCTTGAGCGAAAAGCCCCACCCCGTCGGCAGGTCGGTGCCGGTTTCCGTGGGCTCGAACACGATGCCGAACTTCGAGGCCACGAACGCGTTGCGCCGGCCGCGCACCGCGCGTCCCACCAGGCCCTCGTTGCGACCATTACCGTAGGCGTCGGCCGAGTCGATCATCGTCACGCCCGCGTCCAGTGCGCGGTGGATCGTGCGGATGGCTTCGTCGTCGTCGCTCGCGCCGTAGTAGCCCTCGAGCACCATGGCGCCGTATCCCAGCGCGCCGACGAGTGGCCCGTCCTTGCCCAGCTGGCGTTTTCCGATCATGGCTTGCCTCCGTTGATGGTCTTTACGATCTGCTGGTTGACCGCCTCGGCCTGCGGCTCGCCAAAGACGTCGCTATAGCGGCGGTAGAGGGCGTGCCAGGCCTCATGGATCTTCGGAATCAGCTTGAGACCGGCAGGCAGAATGGTCAGCCAGGTGTTGCGCCCCTCGCGCGTTCTGCTGACAAGGTAATCGTCCTCGAGGCGTTCGATCAATCGGGTCACGGTCGATCGGTCTAGCGTCATCGCATCCGCCAGTTGGGAGGCGGTGGCCGTGCGTCCGGGGGACTCGGCCAATGCCATGAGCAAAAAGGCGTGACTGGGGGCCACCCCCACATCCCGAAAGGCCTCGGTGGCCATGCGGTCGACGCGCCGGAACAGTGCGCCGGCCGTGAAGTAGAGACAGCCGGTGAAGTAGTCGCTCAGCTTCGGATCTTCGATGTGTTGTTTGCCCATGCTTTCATTGTATGTGCAATTGTATATGCACGCGATAACGGGCGCCCCTGCAAATCTGCATGGCCTTCATGCATCGGTGAGGCTTGCCCTGCATGAGCCCCACACGGCAGGATGAACGCCTTAGAGCCGAGTGGAACGACTCATGGCCAGCGGTCATTTACCAACTGTTCAACGATTCCTGCGGGCGTCCATCTTCGCCACCGCGCTGTTGGCAGTGTGGGCGCTGCTCTCGGGCTGTGCCTCCAAAGAGAGCGTTGCGCCCCGGCCGGAACTGCTGAGCAGCGGATGGCGTGACGCATCGGCCGTGGCGCCTGTGGCCGACTTCGACGCCTACGTCGCGGGCCTGACCCAGGAACTGCGCACCCACCGGCTGCCCTTTGCCCCCTCGATGGCCGATGCGGAGCTGAGGTCGGTAGTCCCCTTCCGCAGTCCCCCGGGCCCAGGGTGCCCGCCCGGTGCGCCCCGAGGCATCGCCGTCCTCGTGCACGGGCTGTCGGACACCGCCTTCGCCATGCGCGATCTGGCGAGCACCTTCTCGAGGCTGTGTTTCGAATCCCGGGTGTTGCTGCTCCCGGGGCATGGCACACGCCCAGCCGACTTGATGGTGGTGGATCACCGGGACTGGCTGGCTCACGTGGACGCGGCGGTGGCGCAGGCCAACCGCGAGAACGACCAGGTCGTGCTCGCAGGCTTCTCGCTGGGCGCAGCCCTTGCCTTGGCGGTGGCCGCCGAGTCGCCTGACAAGGTCGATGCGGTCATCGGCTTGTCGCCGGCTTACAGGCTTCGCTCCAATACATTGGCGCGGCAGGCCCGCTGGGTGGCGGCCTTCCGCCCGTGGCTGGACTTGGGGCCGCGTGAGGATTTCGCGCGTTATGGCGCCATGCCGACGCGCGGCATCGCCTCCACCATGGCGGTACTCGGCCGGATGGAGCGCCAGGTGAGGCGAGCTGGCGCCGTGAAGTCCCCCTGGCTGGTCGTGCAAAGCGAAGACGATGAAGTGGTGGACGTTGCCGGCAACCGGGAGTTCTTCGCTGCGAGTGCCAGAGATCCACGCAGCGTCTTCGTCAACTACTTCTCCCAGCGGCCCAAGGAGACATTCAGCCAGAGCGTGACCTGGCTCCCCGCGGCCCATGACGCCTTGCGCGTGGTGGGGTTGTCTCACTTGGCGTTGCACATCTCGCCCGACAACCCGCACTACGGCATCACCGGCACCTACCGCAACTGCGGCAGCACCCCATTCCGCAAGGAGCAAGAGATCCGGGCCTGCAAGGAGGCGTCGCAGGTCTGGTATGGCGTCGGCGGGCAGTCGCCGCCTCCGGGCGAGGCCGGCGCCCGAGCAACCTTCAACCCTCACTACCCCGACCTGGAGCGCCGCATTGGCGAGTTCCTGAGCCAGGTGGATGGCCGCTCGCACAAGTCGGTGGCGTCCCAGCTTCCCAGGCCGTGAGGCCCTTTCCGTTCCTCTCGTCATTCCCGGGAGTCTTCCATGTCACCCACTGATTCGCCCCACGACCCTGCCGCCACTTCCCGCAGCCTGCTGCTGGCCGCCGGGCTGGTCCTGCTGGTGCAGGGCTTCAGCCTCTTCGCGCCCATGGCCGTGCTCGGCAACGCCATCCAATGGCCGGACAGCCTCGACTACGCGCCTTCGAAGATGCTGCCGCTGTTGCGGGAGCAGCTCGATGCCGTACGGCTGGGATACGGGCTCTACCTGGGCTACTCGCTGCTCTTCCTCGTGACTGGCGTCCTGACCGTTCGCCTGGCGGCCCGGAGCGGCGCATTCGGGGCGCTGGCCTTCATCGCTATCGGTGCGGCGGCGGCCTCGGCGCTTGCGCGTGCGATCGGCATCCTGCGCTGGCTCACGGGCAGCGTGACGCTGGCCGAGGCCCATGCGGCCCCCGGCCTGTCGGCAGAGGGGCGCGCTGCCATCGAGGCTGTCCAGTCCGCCGTCAACGCCTGGGGTGGCGCCATTGGCGAGATGCTGGGCGTGGCGGCCTTCGCCGCCATCTGGGCCTTCGCTACCAGCCTGCTGATCCTGCGTGACAAGCAGCTGCCCGCCTGGGCGGGCCTGTCGGGGCTGGTGGTGGGTGCCCTGGTCGCCTTGCCCGCCCTGGAGCTCTTCGGCATCACCCCGCCCATCTCGATCGTGCTGTCCACCACGGCCATCCAGCTGTGGTTCATGGCCCTTGGCTTGCTGTTCCTCTGGCGCGCCTGGCGCCTGCCCGTGTGAGGGCGCCTGCCGTGGTGGTCAAGAGACTCGAGATCCGGGCCTTTGGTGGCCCCGAGGTCATCCAGCTCGTGGAGGAGGCGGCTCTGCCGGAGCCCGGCCCGGGCGAGGTGCGCATTCGGGTCGAGGCGTCGAGCCTGGTCTTCACCGACATGCTGATCCGGCGCAATCTCTATCCCGTCCTGAAGCTGCGCCTGCCCCTGACCCTGGGCTACGACGTCGTGGGCTGCATCGACGCGGTCGGCCCTGGTGTCACGTCATGGCGTGTCGGCGACCGCGTGGCCGATCTGACGCAGGTGGGCGGTAATGCCACCCACGTGGTGCGTCCGGCCGAAAGGCTTGTCGAGGTGCCGCACAAGCTGGTGGCCACGCTGGCGGAGCCTTTGATCTTGAGCTACCTCACCGCCTAACAGGCGTTGTTTCGCGAGGCTGAAGCCAAGCCGGGCGATCCGGTCCTGATCTACGGCGCCAGCGGCGCAGTAGGCTTGGCCGCACTCGACCTGTGCCGTGCGATGGGGTTGCCGGCCGTCGGTGTGGCCTCAGCGCGCAGGGAATCTGCCGTGACGGGTCTCGGCGCAGCTTTTGTGGCTTATGACGAAGCCGATGCCACTACGAAGCTCGACCGCCTGACGCGAGACTTCAAGGGCTTCAAGGTCATCCTTGACGCCGCCAGAGGAGAGGCCCTTTCCGCCGTCATCGCCCGTCTCGCGCCCGGCGGGCGGCTGGTTGCGCTGGGGTTCAGCGCTGCGTTTCGCAACGCACGCCAGGCCGGCCACGCGCGCCCCGGCCTGCTCGCCCGGCTGGGTTTTGCCTTTGACTTCCTGCGCATCAAGGGGCTGTCATCGCGGGCGGGCTCGTCAAGACGGGTGGTCTTCTACGACATCTCGGGCCGCCGGCAACGGCTGCCGGAAGACTTTCGGGACGATCTGTCGACCCTCTTCGGCCTGCTGGAGGCCGGCCGGATCACACCCCGCATCCAGCGCGTCTTCAGCATGGAGGAGGCCGTCGAGGCGCATCGCTTGATCGAAGCGGGGCAGGTCGAGGGCCGGCTCGTGCTCGATCTGACGTTGCCGTCGGGCGGTGATGCCAGTTGCGTATTTCGGCCCATCGTGACCGCCGATTTCGGGATCGTGACCGCACATTTCGGCTGATGATGACCGCGCATTTCGGCTGATCGTGACCGACCGTTTCGGCATCGTGACCGG
>JAJTDM010000021.1 GCA_021300575.1 Rubrivivax sp. | reverse complement strand
AGCCGACAGACCACCGGTAAGCCGTGTGCGGGAAATCCGCATGCACGGTTTGAACGGGGGTGTTGGTTCTGTAACTGACCGTAAGGCCTGAACAGGGCCAACATCTACCAATGCACCTGATCGTTCCCTTTGCCGGCGTGATGTCCGAGGCCGGCCGAGCGGCTGTGCGGGAGTTGGCCTTGCCCCACTTGGCCCGAGTGCTGGACGGCATGGGCCCGCAGTGGCTGGCCGCGCCCGCCGGGGCTGACCCTGAAGAGCCGGATCTGAGCCTGACCCCCCCGCATGAACACGTGAGAGCGCTGGCCTGGGGCCTCACCGTGGCCGACGGCCAGGTGCCCTGGGCGGCCTTGGAGGCGGCCCGGCTGGGCCTGCCCGGGGCGGGGGCTGGGCCCGATGTCGGGTCCGATGTCGGGTCCATCAAGGCCTGGGGCCGGCTGACCCCCGCCCATTGGCAACTGGGCACCGAGCAGATCACGATGCTGGCGCCGCAATTGCTGGCCCTGGACAGCGCGGCCAGCGCCGCCTTCCTGGAGGCCGTGCGCCCCTTGTTCGAGACCGAGGGTTTTGAGCTCCACGCCACCGAAGCCGGGCACTGGCTGGCCAGCCATCCCGTGCTCGCTGACCTGCCCTGTGCCTCGCTGGACCGCGTGATCGGCCGCAACGTGGACCTCTGGCTGCCGGCCGACCCGCGGGCTCGCCTCGTGCGGCGTCTGCAGAACGAGGTGCAGATGTTCCTGCACACCCACCCGCTGAACGAAGACCGCGAACAGCGCGGCGCGCTGCCCGTCAACTCGTTCTGGCTGGACGGCTGCGGCGTGGCGCCGGCTTCGCAGGGTGCGGCGGCGCTGGCCTCTTCGGCGGCCGTCATCGAAGACGACCGCTTGCGCGCTCCCGCGCTGAACGAAGACTGGTTCGCCTGGAGCCGCGCCTTCGCGCAGTTGGACGAGGGCCCGATCGCGCAGGCCCTGCAGGCGGCGGGCGAAGGTCATCCCGTCAAGTTGAGCCTGTGTGGCGAGCGCCAGGCCTGCACCCTCACGCCCCGCCCGCTCACGGCCTGGCAGCGTCTGCGCCGGGCCTGGCGGCCACCGCCCATGGCGGCGGTGGAACGTTTTCTGGAAGCCCTGTGACGCCCCCCCGCCTGCAGCCCCGGGACGCCCCGCCGCGCACCTGCTTTGCCTTGGAGCAGGCCGGCGTGCACCCCTTGCTGGCCCGCTTGCTGGCCGCGCGCGGCGTGCGCTCCGCAGCCGAGGTGGATGACGGGCTGCCGCATCTGCTGCCGCCCGCCTCCATGAAGGGGGTGGCCGAAGCCGCCCGCCTGTTGGCCGATGTGATCGAGGCGGGCCGACGCATCGTCGTCGTGGCCGATTACGACTGCGACGGCGCCACCGCCTGCGCCGTGGCCTTGCGCGGCCTGCGCCTGCTCGGGGCTGCGCCAGAGAACCTGGGCTACGTGGTGCCCGACCGGGCTGTGCACGGCTACGGCCTCACGCCGGCCATCGTCGACCTGGCGCTGCAGCGCCGCCCGGATCTGCTGGTGACGGTGGACAACGGCATTGCCAGCCTCGAAGGCGTGGCCCACGCGCAGGCCCAGGGCCTGGACGTGCTGGTCACCGACCACCATCTGCCCGCCCTGGTGGGCGACGAGGTGGTGCTGCCGTCCGCGCGGGTCATCGTCAACCCCAACCAGCCCGGTGACGGCTTCGAGAGCAAGGCGCTGGCGGGAGTGGGGGTGATGTTCTACGTGCTGCTGGCGCTGCGGGCCGAACTGCGCCAGCGCGGCCGTTTCGACGCCGCCAGCCAGCCCCGCATCGACGCCCTGCTGGACCTGGTGGCCCTGGGCACCGTGGCGGACGTGGTCAAGCTGGATGCCAACAACCGGCGCCTGGTGGCGCAGGGCCTGCGGCGCATCCGCGCCGGGCGCATGCAGCCCGGCGTCGCGGCCCTCTTCGCCGTGGCCGGAGCCGACCCTGCGCGGGCCGCGGCCCTGGACTTCGGCTTCAAGCTGGGCCCGCGCATCAACGCCGCCGGGCGGCTGTCGGACATGACCCTGGGCATCGAGTGCCTGCTCACCGACGACGCGGCGCGGGCGGCTGAGCTGGCGGCGCAACTGGACGCGATCAACCGCGAACGGCGGG
Organism: Rubrivivax sp.; assembly: GCA_021300575.1. GTDB lineage: Bacteria > Pseudomonadota > Gammaproteobacteria > Burkholderiales > Burkholderiaceae_C > Rubrivivax. The sequence continues at coordinate 47,005 of JAJTDM010000021.1, read as the reverse complement.
AGGTCGAGGGCCATATGCGCGACCAGGCGGAAGCTGCGGTGGACCGTCTGCTGGCCGAGCTGGCGGCGCCCCCGCCCGCCGTCAGCCTGTTTGACGAGAGCTTTCACGAAGGGGTGGTGGGCATCGTGGCCGGGCGACTGAAGGACCGGCTGCACCGGCCCACCTTTGTGTTCGCCCGTGCCCAGGACGGTTCGCTCAAGGGCAGCGGCCGCTCCATCCCGGGCTTTCATCTGCGGGATGCGCTGGACCTGGTGAGCAAGCGCGCACCCGGCGTGCTCAGGCGCTTCGGGGGCCACGCCATGGCGGCGGGGGCCACGGTGGAGCCCGAGGGTTTCGAGGCCTTCGGAGCCGCCCTGCGCCAGGTGGCCCAGGAGTGGCTGGACCCGGCCACGCTGCAGCGCACGCTGCAGCACGACGGGCCGCTGGACCTGCAGTGGTTCAACCCCCCGACGGCGCAGTTGCTGGACACCCAGGTGTGGGGTTCGGGTTTCGAGGCACCGCTGTTTTGCGATCGGGTGGACGTGCTGCAACAGACCTTGCTGAAGGACAAGCACCTGAAGCTGCGCGTGCGCCACGCGGGCGAGGTGCGCGACGCCATCTGGTTCCAGCGCACCGAACCCTTGCCACAGAGCGTGAAACTGGCCTTTCGCATTCAGCTCGACGAGTGGAACGGCCGCCAGCGGGTGCAGATGGTGGTGGAGGCGGCGCAGGCCGATTGACCTGCCGCCCTTGCGCCTGCGGCCGTGCGCGCACCGTGGCAAAGCAAGCGATGCCCCTTGTGCGGCGCGGTGACGCTGCTTGCGGCAGCATGCAGAGCATGAACATCATGTCGCTTGCAAGAAGACGGGGGTGCGTCATGCGTTGGGCTTTTCTGGTGCGTTCGGCCGCCTTGGTGCTGGGGGCGGCGCTGTCGGTGCTGCCTGCGCTGGCCTCCACGGCCGCGGATTTGAAGCCCGTCACGGTGGCCCGTGGCTTGGCCCAGCCCTGGGCCCTGGCCTTCCTGCCGGACGGCCGCATGCTGGTGACCGAAAGGCCGGGGCGCATGCGCATCGTCACGCCCGACGGCCGCTTGGGCGAGCCTTTGCAAGGTCTGCCGCCTGTGGACGCCAAGGGCCAGTGCGGCCTGCTGGACGTGGTGGTGGACCCGAAGTTCGCCGAGAACCGCTGGGTGTACTGGACCTACGCGGAGGCGGGCGAGGGTGGCAACGGCGTGGCAGTGGCCCGCGGGCGCCTGCGGGAGCGCCAGCTCAGCGACGTGCAGGTGATCTTCCGCCAACTGCCCAAGGTCGACAGCCAGCTGCACTGCGGCTCGCGCCTGGCCTTTGCCCGCGACGGCCGGCTTCTCGTCGGCCTGGGAGACCGCTTTGGCCGAAAGGACGAGGCGCAGAACCCGGCCAACCATATCGGCAAGATCGTCCGCATCGAGCCCGATGGCCGGGTGCCGGCGGACAACCCCTTCGTCGGCCGCGCCGGGGCTGCACCCGAGGTCTTCACCCTGGGCCACCGCAACATCCAGGGCCTGACCGTGCACCCGGCAACGGGCGAGCTGTGGCAGACCGAGCATGGCCCGCAGGGCGGGGACGAGTTGAACGTGATCGAGGCTGGCCGCAACTACGGCTGGCCGCTGGTGACCTACGGGCGCAACTACGGCATCGGCACGCGCATTGGCGAAGAGGGGCCGAAGCCCGGCTTCGAGCAGCCGCTACAATGGTGGGCGCCCGTGTCCATCGCTCCCAGCGGCATGACCTTCGTGACCAGCGACCGCTATCCCGGCTGGAAGGGCAGCCTGCTGGTGGGAGCGCTGCGCGCGCAGACGCTGGTGCGCCTGACGCTGGACGGTCGCAAGGTGGTGGCGCAGGAACAACTGCTGGCGCCCTTGCAGAAGCGCATCCGCGACGTGCGCCAGGGCCCCGACGGCTGGATCTACCTGGTGACCGACGGCGTGGAAGGGCAGATCATCCGGCTGGAGCGCTGACGACCGAGCCGCGGCTCGCAGGTCTTGGCGCGCCGGGCCAGGCCTGCAGGCCGGGCCCGCGTCAGCTCACCCGCCCGAACCACCACAGGCCGAGCGCCGCGGCGGCCACCACGAGCGCGGCGGCCAGCAGCCCGAACAGGGCCGTGATCTCGGTTTCCTTGCGTTCGACCACCAGCTTGCTCGACAGCGACTCGTAGACCTTGATCAGGTCCTGTGCGGTGCCGGCATAGAAGTACTCTGCCTGGGTCATGACCGCCACGGACTTGAGCGTCTCCTCGTCCAGCCGCACCCGCATGCTCCAGCCCTCGAAGCCGATGGTCTCGCCCGAGGTGGTGCCCACGCCCACGGTGTAGACACGCACGCCGCGCTGCGCCGCCATCTTGGCCGCGTCCAGCGGGTCAGGCCCGGTGGTGCGCTGGCCGTCGGTGAGCATGATGATGGCCGCTGAGTTGTACGAGCCCGGCTCCACCGGCTTGAACTCCTTTTTCGCCTTCTGCTCGCCCAGGGGCTTGGGCATGAGCCGCTGGCCGGTGATCTGGGCGATCTCGATCTCGTCGTCCGGGAACAGCGTGGCCAGGGACAGCACGATGCCGCTGCCCGTGGCCGTGCCGCGTTGCAACTGGAAGCGGTCGATGGCGGCGATGATGTCCTCGCGGCTGGTGGTGGGGGCCTGCACCACGGCGGCCGTGCCGGCGAAGGAGACGATGCCCACCTTCACATCGCGCGGCAGGGCGTTGACGAAGGTCTTGGCAGCCTCCTGGGAGGCGATGATGCGATTGGGCTTGACGTCGGTGGCGCGCATGGAGCCCGAGACGTCCATGGCCAGCATGATCGTGCGCTCGGTCAAGGGCAGCTTCACCACGGCCAGAGGTCGCGCCGCCGCGAAGAGCAGCACCGCCACCGCGCCCAGCATCAGGGCCGGCGGCACATGCCGGCGCCAGCCGGGGCCGCGCCCCAAGGCCTCCCGCGCCACCGAGATGCTGGCCAGGCGCACCGTGGAGCGCTTGCGCCGGCCCAGCAGCCACAGGTACAGGCCGATCAGAGCCGGCACCGCCAGCAGGCTCCACAGCAGGTTCGGCCACTGAAAGCTCATGTTCGGAAGCTCATGGTCGGAAGCTCATGATGAGAGGCTCATGGTCGGAAGCTCATGGTCCGGTCTGCGAGGCGGCCGCGGCGCGCTGGAAGGCGGCCGGGAAGCGGTGCGAGGTCTTCAGCCGCGCGCGTTGACGTCGCAGGTCGCACCAGCGCAGCAGCGCCTGCAGCAGGTCGTCGTGGGTGGTCAGCTCCAGCGTGTCGGCGCCACTGGCGGCCAGCGCCTCGCGCAGTCGGGCTTCGCGGTCCTGCGCGATGCGCTCGTAGCGCTGTCGAAAGGCCGGGTCGGCACTGTCCACGAACAACTGCTCGCCCGTCTCGGCGTCTTCCAGCGTGACCAGTCCCATTTCGGGCAGGGCGCCTTCCAGGGGGTCGAACAGCCGCACCGCCACCACCTCATGGCGCTGTGCCAGGCGCGACAGGGGGGTCTCCCAGCCGGGTGTGCTGATGAAGTCCGACACCACGAAGACCAGGCTGCGCCGCCGCAGCATGGGCGCTGCGGTCCGCAGCAGGTCGGCCAGGGAGGTTGCAGTGGGCGCGCCGACGGCTGGCGCCTGGCGGCGCCACCACCGCCGACGAGCTTGTCCGCTGCCCTGCGGTAGGGCCGGCCCGGGCCGCGGCATGCGCATGCGCTGCAGCAGGTTGAGCACGTGGGTGCGGGAACTGCCCGGTGGCAGCACCGTGTCCACGCGCGAGCCGTAGAGCAGGGCCCCCACCCGGTTGCCATGGCGCGTGAGCAGCCGCGCCAGGGCCGTCACGAAGCCGGTCGAGACGGCCAGCTTGGTGGTGTCGCCCGAGCCGAAGTCTACGCTGCCCGAGAGGTCCAGCAGGAACCAGGCGGTGAGGTCGCGGTCCTCGGTGAACTGGCGCACGTGGGGCACCTGCAGACGGGCGGTGACGTTCCAGTCGATGTGGCGCACGTCGTCGTGCAACTGGTACTCGCGCAGATCGGCCAGGTCCACCCCGTTGCCGCGGCGCAGGGTGCGGAAGTCGCCCTGCAGCAGGCCGTCCAGGCGCTTGAGCACGGTCCACTCCAGGCGGCGCAGCAAGGCCTCGGCCGAGGCGTCGTCCGCCTTCACAGGGGTGGTGGGGCTGGCGATCTGGGCCATGACAGGTTCAGCCGGCACTGCCGTCGGTGGTCGCTTCACCTTCCACGTGCTGCAGCGGCTTGTCGGGCACCGGCACCTTGGCCATCACGGCGCGGATGATGTCGTCGGCGCTGCGCCCTTCGGCCAGGGCCTCATAGCTCAACACCAGGCGGTGGCGCATCACGTCAGGCACGAGGTCGCTCACGTCTTCGGGCAGCACGTAGCGCCGGCCACGCATCATGGCCAGGGCCTTGGCGCCTTCGATCATGGAGATGGTGGCCCGCGGACTGGCGCCGTAGGTGATCAAAGCCTTCAGTTCGGGCAGTTCGTAGCGCGCCGGGTCCCGCGTGGCGCTGACCAGGCGTACCGCATAGGAGACGATGGACGGGTCCACGTAGACGGCACGGCACTCGCGCTGCAGTGCGGCCAGCGTAGCGGTGTCGGCCACGGCCTGCACCTCGACCGCCGGGCCGGTGACACGCTGGGCGATGACGAACTCCTCTTCCTCGGTCGGGTAGTCCACCAGCACCTTCATCATGAAGCGGTCCACCTGCGCCTCGGGCAAGGGATAGGTGCCTTCGGTCTCGATGGGGTTCTGCGTGGCCATGACGACAAAGGGCTCGGGCACGCGGTGGCTCTGGCCGGCGATGGTGACCTGGCGTTCCTGCATCACCTCCAGCAGCGCACTCTGCACCTTGGCCGGCGCACGGTTGATCTCGTCGGCCAGCAGCAGGTTGGCGAATACCGGGCCCAGCGCGGTGCCGAACTCTCCGGTCTTCTGGTTGTAGATGCGGGTGCCGATCAGGTCAGCCGGCACCAGGTCGGGGGTGAACTGGATGCGGCCGAAGCTGCCGCGCACGGTGCGTGCCAGCGTCTTGATGGTCAAGGTCTTGGCCAGCCCCGGCACGCCTTCCACCAGCAGGTGCCCTTGTGCCAGCAGCGCGATCAACACGCGCTCCAGGAAGCGGTCCTGCCCGACGACGACGCGCTTGACTTCGTAGAGAACGCGCTCCATCAGGGTGGCGGTGCTGTCGGCAGATGGGGTCATGGTCGGGTGCTCTGTGGTCGTGTTGCAGGGCGGCGCGGTCCGCTCCGGGATGGCGGCAAGCTGCGTTCAGAAAGGCGGCATGCCCACGGCGCTGGCAGCGTTCTCGATGGGCACGGCGAAGCCGATGCCGATGAAGGTGCGGGCCTCGGTGGGGTTGAGGATGGCCGTGACGATGCCCACCACGTGCCCGTCCATGGTCACCAGCGGCCCGCCGGAGTTGCCCGGGTTGGCCGCAGCGTCGAACTGGATCAGGTTGGTGAGCATCTTCTTGCCTTCCGGATCGCGGAACTCTCGCTTCAGTCCGGAGACCACGCCGGCGCTGGTGCTGGGCCCGATGCCGAAGGGGTGGCCCACGGCCACCACCTGGTCGCCCGGGCGCAGGTCGGAAGTCGAGCGCATGGTGGCGGCCTCCAGATCGTCGGGCAGCGAGGTGGCCTTGAGCACCGCGAGATCGTTCTCAGGCTGGACGTTGATGAGCTGCGCCTCGGACTCGTGCCCGTTGTGGAAGCGCACTTTGATGCGCCGCGCGCCATGGACCACGTGCAGATTGGTCAGGATGGTGCCGTTGTCCAGGATCACCACGCCCGTGCCCAGGCTGCGGTCCAGGGCCTTCTTCTCGGCGTTCAGCTGGACGTTCTCGTCGCCATCGTCCTTCTCGTCCATCAAGCCGATGACGCGCACCACCGAGGGGGCGATGGCTTCGGCGGCCTTGGCGTAGGGCGAGGGCAAGGGCTCCTTTTCCAGGGCGTGGCGCACGGCGGCGTCGATGTCGTCCTGTGTCAGCGGCCGCTGACGCGGCTGCAGCCCCAGCACCAGCAGCATGGCGGCCATGGCCAGCAGGGCACCGGCCAGGGCCCACAGGGGAGCGGGGTGGCGGGCGGCCCAGGGACGAATGCCTGCCAGCCGGCGCTGCAGGGGCGAAGAGGGTGGGCGCTGTGCCGCTGTGGCCGGGGAAGATGGGGAAGGCGGGACGAAGGACGCCGGGGCTTGCGCGGGCCGCCCCGGTGCGGCCTGCGGTGCTGCGCCTGCACCGGCAGCGCGGGGCGAGGGGCTGTAGAGCGGTGTCCTGCGTTTCAAGTGGGGCTGCCTGAAGCGGTGTCGATTGACGGTAACACGCCGGCGCAGAAAGTGCATCATGACAACCATGTGGATCGACACCCATTGCCACCTGGATGCGCCCGAGTTCGATGCCGACCGCGACGCCGCGGTGGCGCGCGCACGCACCGCGCTGGTGCACATGCTGGTGTTGCCCGCGGTGGAGGTGGCGCACTTCGAGCAGGTGCGACAACTGGCCCACCGACATGGGGTGGCCTACGCGCTGGGCATCCACCCGCTGTACACCGACCGCGCGCAGGAGGGTGATCTGGAGCATCTGGCACGGGCGCTGCAGGCCCATCGCGACGACCCCCGCTTGGTGGCGGTGGGCGAGATCGGCCTGGACCACTTCGTACCCGGGCTGGACCGGACGCGCCAGCAAGCTTTCTACCTGGCGCAGTTGAAGCTGGCAGCGGCCGCCGGCCTGCCCGTGATCCTGCACGTACGCCGCTCGGCCGATGCCTTGCTCGCCGGTCTGCGCCGGGTGCCGGTCAGCGGCGGCGTGGCCCACGCCTTCAATGGCAGCGACGCCCAGGCGGGTGAGTTCTTGCGCAGGGGCTTCAAGCTGGGATTCGGGGGCGCAATGACGCATGAGCGGGCGCTGCAGATCCGCAGGCTGGCCACATCGCTGCCGGACAATGCGCTGGTGATGGAAACCGACGCGCCTGACATCCCGCCCCAATGGCTGTACCGGACTGCGCAGCAGCGCGCGGCGGGCCTGCCCCAGGGTCGCAATGAGCCGGCAGAGTTGCCGCGCATCGCACAGGTGATGGCCGACTTGAGACGTTGCACAGCCTCCACCCTCGCAGCCGTGACCACAGCCAACGCCTGCGCCGCCCTGCCCAGGCTGGGCGCCTTGGTGGCGGCGGCCTGACCATGGCCGCTGCCGCGCTGTCACTGCCCCCGGTGGGCATGTCCGAGCATGACGGGGTGCGCTACCTGCACCTGGGCACGCCCTGGGTGCAGGGGGCCATGCGCATCGCCCGGCCCGAGCATGTGGAGCTGGAGTACGTGCAGCGCATGCTGGCCGTGCTGCTGTGGCTGCCCACCGAAGACCTGGACAACCCCGATCAGCGCGCCGTGCAACTGGGCCTGGGTGCCGGTGCCTTGAGCCGCTTCACCCATCAGGCCCTGAAGTGGGACACCACGGTGGTGGAGATCAACCCCCAGGTCGTGGCCGCGTGCCGCGCCTGGTTCCGCCTGCCGGAGGACGGCCCGCGGCTGCGCGTGCTGACGGGAGATGCTGCGGCCTGGTTGCAACGGCCCGAAGTGGCAGGCAGCACCGGTCTGCTGCACGTGGATCTCTACGACGAGGAGGCCGCGGCCCCCGTCCTGGACGACGAAGACTTCTATGCCGACTGCCGCCGCGCGCTGTGCGAGGGCGGTCTCATGGCGGTCAACCTGTTTGGTCGTGACGCAAGCTTCGCGCGCAGCGCAGCCCGCATCGCGCGCGTGTTCGGCGCGGGTCAGGTGTGGCAACTGCGGCCCACCCGGGAGGGCAACACCGTGGTGGTGGCGGGCCGGGGGGTGAGCGTGCCGGACCGTGCAGCGGTCGAGGCCCGGGCGTTCGAGCTGGAGCGCCGCTTCGTGCGGCAGGGGCTGCCCGCCCGCAAGTGGCTGCGCATGGTCAGCCCCTGGCGGCCCGCCTACATCGGCTCCGGCGCGCCGCTGTAGGTTTGCGATTGCGGGCGCCCTGGCGGGCTCTCAGGGTATTCCCTCGCTTCGCCGCCTTACGTGGAAACCACACCCTTGGCCGGGGAACGCTTCCCTAGAATCCGTTGAGATCGGCCCTTCCTCAGGGCCCGTCCTTTATCTGGAGACAAGCGTGCAGATCAAGAGTCAGAAAGACTTCTGGTCCGGGGTGATGTTCATCCTGGCCGGTGTCGGCTTTGCCTGGGGCGCCACCAACTACAACTTCGGCAGTGCGGCCCGTCCCGGCCCGGGCTACTTCCCCTTTGGCCTGGGCGTCCTGCTGGCCATTCTGGGCGCGGCGATTGCGCTCAAGGCGCTGACCGTGCCTACCAAGGACGGCGACCCCATCGGCTCTTTTGCCTGGCGTCCCTTGGGGCTGATCGTGGCCGCTGTGGCCGTGTTTGGCTTGGTGCTGCCCAGGCTCGGCATGTTCGTTTCGCTGCCGCTGCTGGTGCTGATCGCCAGCTACGCAGGTGACGAATTCCATATTGGTGAGGTGGCCATCAACTCGGTGGTGCTGACGGTGTTTTCCTGGGCCATCTTCATCTGGGGCCTGAACCTCACCATTCCGCTGTGGCCGACCTTCCTTGGCGCCCGGTGAAGGAATCATCATGGAATTGCTGAACAACCTGGCGCTCGGTTTCCAGACTGCGCTGACCCTGCAGAACCTGTTGTACGCCTTCGGCGGTGCGCTGCTGGGCACCTTGATCGGCGTGTTGCCGGGCCTGGGCCCGGTTGCCACCATCGCCATGCTGCTGCCCAGCATCTATGCGCTGGACGCCACGCCCGCGCTGATCATGCTGGCGGGCATCTACTACGGCGCGCAGTATGGGGGCTCCACCACCGCCATCCTGATCAACGTGCCGGGGGAGTCCAGCTCGGTGGTCACGGCCATTGACGGATACAAGATGGCCCGCAAGGGCCGTGCGGGCGCTGCGCTGGCAGCCGCGGGCTTGGGCTCGTTCTTTGCCGGCACGGTGGCCACCATGATCGTGGCGGCTTTCGCGCCGCCGCTGACCGAGCTGGCTTTCAAGTTCGGCCCTGCAGAGTACTTCTCGCTCATGGTGTTGGGCCTGATAGGCGCGGTGGTGCTGGCCGCCGGTTCGCTGGTCAAGGCGATTGCGATGATCCTGCTGGGTCTGCTGCTGGGCCAGATCAACACCGACGTCATCTCAGGGGTGCCGCGCTACAGCTTCGACGTGCCAGAGCTGACCGACGGCATCGGCTTTGTGGCCATCGCCATGGGCGTGTTCGGTTTTGGCGAGATCATCGCCAACCTCGGCCGACCTGCCGAGAACCGCGAGGTGTTCACCAAGGACGTGAAGGGTTTGTGGCCCACCAAGCAGGACTTCAAGGACGCCTTCCCGGCCGTGCTTCGTGGCACGGCCCTGGGCTCCACGCTGGGCGTGCTGCCCGGTGGCGGTGCGTTGCTTTCGGCCTTCGCGGCCTACACGCTGGAGAAGAAGTCCTCAATGAAGCCGCACGAGGTTCCCTTCGGTGAAGGGAACATCCGCGGCGTGGCGGGCCCCGAGAGCGCCAACAACGCTGGCGCACAGACCTCGTTTATCCCCATGCTGACCCTGGGCATCCCGCCGAACGCGGTGATGGCGCTGATGGTTGGCGCCATGACGATCAAGGGCATCCAGCCCGGCCCGCAGGTGATGACCAGCAACCCGGAGTTGTTCTGGGGTCTGATCGCGTCGATGTGGGTGGGCAACCTGATGCTGATCGTCCTGAACCTGCCGCTGATCGGCATCTGGATCAAGCTGCTGACGGTGCCCTACCGCTTCCTGTTCCCGGCCATCATCGTGTTCTGCGGCATCGGTCTGTACACGCTGAACAACAACAACTTCGACGTGTTCATGGCGGCGGGTTTTGGCATCGTCGGCTACCTGTTCTACAAGCTCGGGTGTGAGCCGGCGCCGCTGCTGCTGGGGTTCATTCTCGGCCCCATGATGGAAGAGAACCTGCGCCGGGCACTGCTGCTGTCACGCGGCGACTGGACAGCCTTCATCACCCGGCCGCTGTCGGCGGGCTTGTTGTTGGCGGCGGTGCTGATGATCGTGGTGGTGTCCTTGCCCTCGATCAAGAAGAAGCGCGAAGAGGCCTTCCAGGAGGAATGAACCTGGGCCGTCGCGGCCGCGCCGCGGGCCATCTGTCGCATCAAGGGGCTCTTCGGGGCCCCTTTTCGTTGCGGTGTCCTTGGGGGTGGGCCCAGGCACCTGGCTGTGCCTCTATGCTTGCACCATGAGATTGCCCGCTGCCCTCGAGCCCCTGCGCGGCCCGGTGTTCAGGGGCCTGTGGCTGGCCTATCTGGCCGCCAACATGACCATGTGGATGAACGACGTGGCCGCCGCCTGGCTGATGACCACGCTCACCACCAGCCCGGTGATGGTGGCCCTGGTGTCCGCAGCGTCCACGCTGCCGGTGTTCCTGCTGGGGCTTCCCAGCGGCGCGATGGCGGACATCGTCGACCGGCGCCGCTACTTTGCGGCCACGCAGCTGTGGGTGTCGGTGGTGGCCCTGGTGCTGGCCGCGGTGTCCCTGTCGGGCACGCTCACGGCGCCCGTCCTGCTGGCGCTGACCTTTGCCAACGGCGTCGGGCTGGCGATGCGCTGGCCCGTGTTCTCGGCCATCGTGCCGCAGATCGTGCCTCGCGCTCAACTGCCTTCCGCGCTGGCGCTCAACGGCGTGTCCATGAACCTATCGCGCGTGGTCGGGCCCATGCTGGCCGGTGGGCTGATCGCGGCGGTCAGCCCGGCCGCGGTGTTCGCGCTGAATGCGCTGCTGGCGGTGGTGTCCTTCCTGCTCATCCTGCGCTGGCGCTCGGAACCCCGCACCAGCGCGCTGCCGGGCGAGCGCTTCGTGGGCGCGATGCGCGTGGGTTTGAACTTCGCCCTGCAGTCGCAGCGCCTGAAGGTGGTGCTGCTGCGCATCTTCCTGTTCTTTCTGCAGAGCGCGGGACTGTCCGCCTTGCTGCCCCTCGTGGCCCGGCAGCTGCATGGCGGCGGGCCGGCCACCTTCACGGTCATGTTGTCCTGCCTGGGGGTGGGGGCCATCGTCGCCGCGATGTACTTTCCGCGCTGGCGCGCCCGTTTCGACCGGGATGATTTCGTGCGCGCAGGCGTCATCGGCCATGCTGTGCTGTCCTGCCTGATCGTGTGGGTGCAGGAGGTGTGGTTCGCCGTGCCCGCCATGGTGGTGCTGGGCATGGCCTGGATCTCGGTGGCCAATTCCCTGGCGGTGGCGGCGCAGACCGCCTTGCCGGACTGGGTGCGGGCCCGGGGCATGTCCATCTACCAGGTGTGCCTGATGGGGGGTGTGGCGGCGGGCTCGCTGCTGTGGGGCCAGGTGGCCTCGTTCACGTCGGTGCAAACGGCCATCTTCGCCGCAGCGGGCTTCGGGGTGATCAGCTGGCTGTTGACGCGCCGGCTGAGCGTGCAAGACGGGGCCGAGCTGGATTTCAGCCCTGCGCCGCGTGCCGCGATGCCCGAGTCCGCCATTGCCGTGGAGCCTGAGGAGGGCCCGGTGATGGTGACCATCGAATACCAGATCGACCCCGCGCGTGCGGCCGACTTTGCCGCGGTGATGCAACGCACCCGACGCGCCCGCTTGCGGCAAGGCGCACTGTCCTGGGGCTTGTTCCGCGACACAGCGGTACCCGGCCGGTATGTGGAGTACTTCGTCGACGAGAACTGGGTGGAGCATCTTCGCCGCCTGGAGCGCTTCACGGCCTTCGACGCCGAACTGCGCGCCCAGCGGCTGGCCTTCCACACGGGGGCGGAGCCGCCGGTGCTGCGCCGCTACGTCGCTGATGCCCTGGTGGAACAGCCGCATGCCCCACTGTGAGCGGCGGCATGCCGATGCCTGAGCAGCCTGCTCGGCGGACGGGCGGGGTGAAAATGAGGGCATGAACACGCACAACCCCTTCGATTGGAAGGCCGGCTACGCCAGCCAGCGTTCCCCCGTCTTCGCCCGCAACGTGGTTTCCACCTCGCACCCGCTGGGCGCGCAGGCGGGCCTGAAGATGCTGCAGCAAGGCGGCAACGCCGTGGACGCCGCCATCGCCGCGGCCGCGATGATGACCATCGTGGAGCCCTGCAGCAACGGCCTGGGCTCCGACATGTTCTGCATCCTGTGGGACGGCACCTCATTGCAGGGCCTGAACGCCTCGGGCTGTGCGCCCGCGGCCTGGACGCCCGCCTACTTCCGCGCCAAGTACGGCGCAGACGCCAAGACGCCCCCAAAGCGCGGCTGGGACTCCGTCACCGTACCCGGTGCCGTGGCCGGCTGGATGGCCTTGCATGAACGCTACGGCAAGCTGCCCTTCGCCGATTTGCTGGCCCCGGCCATCGAGATCGCCGAGCGTGGCTATGGCGTGCCGGTGATCGTGCAGCACAAGTGGACGGCCGCGGCCGAACTGCCCGAGATCACCTCGCAGCCCGGCTTCGCCCAGGCCTTCTTGCCGCACGGCCGCGCGCCGCACGTGGGCGAACGCTTTGCCTTCCCCGACGCCGCCCGCACGCTGCGCCTGATCGCCCAGACCCAGGGCGAAGCGTTCTACCGCGGCGAGGTGGCCGCCGCTGCCGAAGCGCACGCCAAAGCCAGCGGCGCTGCCATGACCGCAGCCGACTTCGCGGCCTACCGGCCCGAGTGGGTGACACCGATCGCCAAGAACTACCGCGGCCACACGGTGCATGAGATTCCGCCCAATGGGCAGGGCATTGCGGCACTGATCGCCCTGGGCATCCTGGACCGTTTCGACATCGCGTCGCTGCCGGTGGACAGCGTGGCCTCGCAGCATCTGCAGATCGAGGCGATGAAGCTCGCCTTTGCCGATGTCTACCGCTACGTGGGCGAGCCGCGCACCATGGCGCTCACCCCGGCGCAGATGCTGGACGACGCCTACCTGGACAGCCGCGCCAAGCTGATCGACCTGAAGCGTGCGCAGAACTTCGGCCCCGGCCACGGCCCGCAGGGCGGCACCATCTACATGACCGCGGCCGACGAGAGCGGCATGATGATCAGCTTCATCCAGAGCAACTACATGGGCTTCGGCTCTGGGGTGGTGGTGCCGGGCTACGGCCTGAGCCTGCAAAACCGCGGCCATGGCTTCACGCTGGATGAGAGCCGGGCCAACGTCGTGGGCCCGGGCAAGCGCCCCTTCCACACCATCATCCCTGCCTTCCTGACCCGTGACGGTGCCCCGGTGATGAGCTTTGGTGTCATGGGTGGCGACATGCAGCCGCAGGGCCACCTGCAAACGCTGGTGCGCATGCTGGACTACCGCCAGAACCCGCAGGCGGCCTGCGACGCGCCGCGCTGGCGCTTCAATGCCGGCATCGTCAACGCCGAGCAGGGCCTGGCTGCTGCCGAAGGCCTGCGCGGCCTGGGCCACCGCGTGGAGCCCTTTGCCGACAGCTACCAGGACTACGGCGCCGGCCAGTTCATCTGGCGTCTGGGCGATCCGGCTGTCGAGGGCTACGCCGTGGCCAGCGACCCGCGGCGCGACGGCCTGGCCGCCGGCTTCTGACGCCCTGACCCGACCCATGGCCGATGCCCAGGCCCGCCGTGCCACGGGCCTGATGCTGGCGCTGGCCGGAGCCACGGCCTTCTCGGGCAAGGCCATCATCGTCAAGCTGGCCTACCGTCACGGCGTGGATGCAGTGACGCTGATCATGCTGCGCATGCTGCTGGCCTTGCCGCTGTTCCTGGCGCTGGCTTGGTGGGCGGGACGCGGCCGGCCGCCGCTGACGGCGCGCGACTGGCGCGTGGTGGTGGGCCTGGGTTTCTGCGGCTACTACCTGGCCAGTTTCCTGGACTTCGCCGGGCTGCAGTACATCACCGCCAGCCTGGAGCGGCTGATCCTGTACCTGAACCCGACCCTGGTGATGCTGCTGGGCTGGGTGCTGTTCAGGCGCCGGGTCACCCGGGGCCAGCTCGCGGCGTTTGCCCTCAGCTACCTGGGCATCCTGGTGGTCTTCGGCGCGGAACTGAGCCTGGAAGGGCGCGACGTGCTGCTGGGGTCCGCGCTGGTGTTTGGGTCGGCACTGAGCTATGCCGTCTACCTGGTCTACAGCGGGCAGGAGGTGCAACGTTTGGGGTCGCTGCGGCTGACGGGCCTGGCCACCTCGGTGGCCTGCGTGCTGTGCATCCTGCAATTCGTCGTGCTGCGCCCGGTGGGCAGCGTACTGGAGTTGCCCGCTGCAGTGTGGTGGTTGAGCGTGCTCAACGCCGTGGCCTGCACCTTCGCGCCCGTGCTGATGATCATGATGGCCATCGAGCGCGTGGGCGCCTCGGTGGCATCGCAGGCCGGGATGGTCGGCCCGGTGATCACCATCGCGCTGGGGGCCCTGCTGCTGGGCGAACCTTTCACCGTGTGGGTGGCGCTGGGCACCGTGCTGGTGATGCTGGGGGTGGCGCTGCTCACCCGCGTGCGCTGACACAGAATCTTCACTTCGAACACAGGAGCACTTTCATGGATCTGGGTATTGCAGGCAAGTGGGCGCTGGTGTGCGCCGCGAGCAAGGGGCTGGGCAAGGGCTGCGCGCAGGCGCTGGTGGGTGAGGGCGTGAACGTCGTCATCACCGCCCGCGGCCTGGAGGCACTGGAGGCCACGGCGGCGGAGTTGCGCGCGTTGAACCCTGCCGTGCAGGTGGTGGCCGTGGCGGGTGACATCACCACGCCCGAAGGCCGTGCCGCGGCGCTGGCTGCGGCCCCGCAGGTGGACATCCTCGTCAACAACGCGGGTGGCCCGCCGCCGGGGGACTTCCGCGACTGGGACCGCGACACCTGGATCAAGGCGGTGGACGCCAACATGCTCACGCCCATCGAGCTCATCAAGGCCACGGTGGACGGCATGGCCGAGCGCGGGTTCGGGCGCATCGTCAACATCACCTCGGGCGCGGTGAAGGCGCCCATCGACATCCTGGGGCTGAGCAACGGCGCCCGCAGCGGCCTGACGGGCTTCGTGGCCGGCCTGGCGCGGCAGAAGCGTCTGGCCAGCGCCAACGTGACGATCAACAACCTGCTGCCCGGCTACTTCGACACCGACCGCGTGCGCAGCACCTCGGCGGCGCAGGCCGCCAAGACCGGCAAGACCACGCAGGAAGTGATCGACGCGCGCCGCACCGCCATACCGGCGCAGCGCCTGGGCACCTCCGACGAGTTCGGCCGCACCTGCGCCTTCCTGTGCAGCGTGCACGCCGGCTACATCACCGGCCAGAACCTGCTGACCGACGGCGGGGCTTATCCGGGGACGTTCTGACCGTCCCCCGCGGCGGGCTTGCGCATCCACGCATACAGGCCCTGCACGGCCTCGCGCGCGTCGCGCCTGAGCGGGTGCGGCTCCAGGGCCAGCAGGTGCAGCCCGTTGGCTTGCGCCAGGCGCTGCACGTAGCGGCCGGAGTGGGCGTAGCGCAGGCTCTGCCGCAGCACGTAGTCTTGTGACTCGTCGCAGGATTCCAGCGAGAAGCAGCACACACCCCCGGGCGTGAGGGTTTGGGCGATGCCGGCCAGGGCGCCTTCCAGCGCCCCGACGTAGATGAAGACGTCGGCCGCGACGATGAGGTCGTACCGGTGCGGTGTTTGCCTCAGATGGGCCACGACATCAGCCCGCGCCAGGTGGGTGTAGCGCCCCAGGGCGCGGGCCTTTTCCAGCATGCCGGCCGAGAGGTCCACGCCGTCCAGCCGTTCGGTCAGCGGGGCCAGGGCCGGCGCGCACAGCCCGGTGCCGCAGCCCAGGTCCAGGGCGTGGCGGAACCTGGCCGGCGTCAGCCGTCGCAGGCCGTCGGCCAGCACCTGCGGCGCGCAGTAGCCCAGGGCTTGGACCAGATGCTCGTCGAAGCCGTCCGCATAGCTGTCGAACAGTTGCTCCACGTAGGCGGGCGGCGGAGCTTCGGGTGTGTGTTCGGTCTTCTTCAGCCCGGCCAACTGGAAGTGGATGAGGAGGTCGTCAGCACCCAAGGCCAGGGCCCGCTCCAGGCAGCGCAGGGCCTGCTCCGGCCGCCCCAGGTCACGCATCAGGGAGCCCAGGTCCACCCAGGCCGTGACGAAGCGGTCGTCCAGGGCCAGGGCTCGTTCCCAGGCTTGGGCCGCTTCGACCGGCCGCTCCAGCGCCACCAGGGCGAGACCCCGCCGGTAGTGCGCCACAGGTTGCTGAACGCCCCGAGCCAAAGCCTGATCCAGGGCTTCCAGGGCCGGCGCGTGCTGCTTCAGTTCCAGCAGGGCGACCCCCAGGTGATGCCAGCCCTGGGCGTCGTCGGGCTGCGCGGCCAGGGCGGTGCGCAGCGGCTCCACCGCCTCGGCCGGGCGTCCCAGGTTCAGCCGCGTGGCTGCCAGGTTCACCAGGGTGGACGGTCGTCCCGGCAGCGCCTCCAGCGAAGCCAGGAACAGCGCTTCGGCCTCGGCCAGCCGCCCTGACTCAAAGGCCTCGATGCCGGCGACGAAGCTCTTCCGCGCGCGCTCGAACGGGTCCGGGTCCAAGGGTTCTGTCATGCGGGCCGCCCCTTTCATGCGGTTCAGGCTGAAGACGCCTTGCGTGAGCTGATGGCGATGCCGCCCACGATGAGCACGAAGGCCGCGGCGTGGTAGGCCTGCGGCGTCTCATCCAGCACCGCCGCTGAGAGCAGGGCGGCCATCAGGGGCGCCAGGTTGGTGAACAGCGAGGCCAGGGCTGGACCGGCCTGGGCCACGGCAAGGCCGTAGCTGCGGTAGGCCAGCACCGACGCGCCCAGGGACACGTAGAGCAGCGCGGCGGCCACGCCCCAACTCCAGCGTATGGGGTGGGCGCCTGCCAACTGCTCGCCCCCGAAGAACAGGGCTGAACCGACCAGGCCGAACAGCGTCTGGATGAGCAGGATGTCGGCCCAGTCCCACGGGGGCCGCCTGTCGCCCTGCATGTGGGCGGGCGGCCGCGCCAGCAGCCAGGTGTAGACCGCCCAGCCCAGCACGGCCAGCAGGATGAAGAGGTCGCCCGGCACGAAGCGCACGGTGCTCAGCGTCTGCCAGGACCCCCGACCCACCACCAGGGCCACGCCCGCCAGCCCCAGTGCGCCGCCAGCCAGTTCCCGGCGGCTGGGGCGCACGCCGTAGCACAGCGCCCCGATGAGCAGCGTCCACACCGGCAGGCTGGAGGCCACGAGCGTGACGTTGATGGGCGTGGAGGTCACCAGGGCCAGGTACTGCAGCGAGTTGTAGGCCCCCACCCCCAGCACACCGATGGCCAGCAGGTAGGGCCAGCGCTCGCGCAGGCGGGACAAGGGCATCAGCGCCCGCCATGCCAGCGGCAGCAGCACCAGCAGTGTCAGCAGCCAGCGCAGGAAGTTCAGCGTGAGCGGCGGTACCTGGCCCACCATCAGCCGGCCCACGACGGCATTGCCGGCCCACAGCAACGGGGGCAGGGTCAGCAGCAGGATCACGCGGGGGTGCAGTGTCATGCCGCGCATGGTGCCACGCTGCAGGACCCGTGCGCTTCGCGTAACCTTCTGTCCCTGCCCGCAGCGCAGCCTGCGGCCCGCCACCACCCATCCATTTCCGAGGACTTCCATGCCCCGCGCCATCCAGATCACCGCCTACGGCGGCCCCGAGCAGATGCAACTCGTCGAAGTCTCCGTGGGCCAGCCCGGCCCCGGCGAGGTCCGCATCCGCCATCACGCCTGCGGCCTGAACTTCATCGACGTCTACCAGCGCACCGGCCTGTACGCCAACCCGCTGCCCCTGAACCTGGGCATGGAAGGGGCCGGCGTGGTGGAGGCGGTGGGCGAGGGCGTGACGCACCTGAAGGTGGGCGACCGCGCCGCCTACGCCAGCAACCCGCCTGGCAGCTACAGCGAGGTGCGGGTGATGCCGGCCAAGACGGTGTGCAAGCTGCCTGACGCCATCAGCTTCGAGACGGGCGCGGCCATGATGCTCAAGGGCCTGACGGCGCAGTACCTGCTCAAGCGCACCCGCCCCGTGGAGGGCCTGGAGCCGGGCGACTCCATCCTCTTTCACGCTGCTGCCGGCGGGGTGGGCCTGATCGCCTGCCAGTGGGCCAAGGCCCTGGGCCTGCGCCTCATCGGCACGGCGGGCAGCGCCGCCAAGTGCCAGCTGGCGCTGGACCACGGTGCGGACGTGATGATCGACTACTCCAAGGAAGACTTTGCGGCCCGCGTCAAGGAGATCACGGGTGGCAAGGGTGTCAAGGTCGTCTACGACTCGGTCGGCAAGGACACCTGGGACAAGAGTCTGGAGTGCCTGCGCCCCTTCGGTCTGATGGCGAGCTTCGGCAATGCCTCCGGTCCCGTGGCGCCGTTCGCGCCCGGCATCCTGGGCAACAAGGGTTCGCTCTACGTGACGCGCCAGACCCTGTTCACCCACATCGCCACGCGCGAGCGCTGCCAGGCCATGGCCGACGACCTCTTCGCCGTGGTGGAAAGTGGGCAGGTCAAGATCCGCATCGACCAGCGCTACCCGCTGGCCGAGGTGGCGCAGGCGCACCGCGACCTGGAATCGCGCAAGACCACGGGCTGCACCATCCTGCTGCCGTAACCCGGCCCCAAGGCCCGGGCTTTGCCCGGCCTGATCTGCTCAAAAACTGCGCGGCAGGCCGAGCACGTGCTCGGCCACGTAGCTGAGGATCAGGTTGGTGGAGATGGGCGCCACCTGGTACAGGCGGGTCTCGCGGAACTTGCGTTCCACGTCGTACTCACAGGCAAAGCCAAAGCCGCCGTGGAACTGGATGGCGGCGTTGGCCGCCTCCCAACTGGCCTTGGCCGCCAGGTACTTGGCCATGTTGGCCTGGGCGCCGCAGGGCTGGTGGGCATCGAACAGCTGGCAGGCCTGCCAGCGCATCAGGTCGGCCGCTTCCACCTCGATGTGCGCCTCGGCGATGGGGAACTGCACCCCCTGGTTCTGTCCGATCGGCCTGCCGAAGACCTCGCGCTGCTTGGCGTAGGCCGTCACCCGGTCGATGAACCAGCGCCCGTCGCCGATGCACTCGGCCGCGATCAGCGTGCGCTCGGCGTTCAGCCCGTCCAGGATGTAGCCAAAGCCCTCGCCCGCCTGGCCGATGAGCTGGTCGTCCGGGATCTCCAGGTTCTCGAAGAAGAGCTCGTTGGTCTCGTGGTTGACCATGTTGGGGATGGGCCGCACGGTGAGGCCGCGCCCGATGGCCTCTCGCAGGTCCACGAGGAACACCGACAGCCCCAGGCTCTTGCGCTGCACCTCGGCCAGCGGCGTGGTGCGCGCCAGCAGGATCATCAGGTCCGAGTGCTGCACGCGAGAGATCCAGACTTTCTGGCCGTTGACCACCCAGCGGTCGCCCCGGCGCACGGCGGTGGTCTTGATCTTGGTGGTGTCGGTGCCGGTGCTGGGCTCGGTCACGCCCATGCTCTG
This sequence comes from Rubrivivax sp., assembly GCA_021300575.1. Taxonomy (GTDB): domain Bacteria; phylum Pseudomonadota; class Gammaproteobacteria; order Burkholderiales; family Burkholderiaceae_C; genus Rubrivivax. The sequence goes on along the minus strand of JAJTDM010000021.1, from coordinate 27,639 downwards.
CAGGCGCAGCTCGCCGCGCGCAATCGGCGGCAGCCAGCGCGCCTTCTGCTGCCCCGAGCCATGGCGCAGCAGCGTGCCCATGTTGTACATCTGGCCGTGGCAGGCCCCGGCGTTACCGCCGCAGCGGTTGATCTCCTCCATGATGACGCTGGCCTCGGCCAGTCCGAGCCCCGCGCCGCCGTACTCCTGCGGAATGAGTGCCGCCAGCCAGCCGGCCTGGGTCAGAGCGTCAACAAATTCCACCGGGTAGCCGCGCTCGGCGTCCACGCGGCGGAAGTAGGCGTCGGGGAAGTGCGCACACAGCGCGCGGATGGCGTCGCGCAGGTCCTGGTGGGGGTCAGCGGGGGTGGGTGAGGCGGTCGGCATGACCGTCAGTGGACCACCGATGGGGCAGGCCCGTCCACCACGGGGCGGACCACCGCCGCCCGGTACGCGTGCCACGTGGCGTGGCCGATCACCGGCCCGGCCACCAGCAGCCCGGCAAACCAGGGCAGCAGGGCCAGCACGGTGATGAAGGCGATCAGCGCCCCCCACCACAGCATCACGCCGGTCTGCGTGAGCACCAGGCGCAGGCTCGTCAGGCCTGCGGTGATGGCGTCGGTCTGCCGGTCCAGGATCATGGGGATGGAGATCACGCTCACTGCAAAGATCAGGCCGGCGAACAGCGCCCCGACCGCCGCCCAGGCCGTGATGAAGCCGATGTTCTCGGGGTCCAGCAGCGCCAGCAGCGAGCCCTTGAAGTCGGGCATGCCATCGAAGCTGACGGCAAACACCACCAGGGTGGCGCGCCCCCACAGCATCTCCAGCACCAGCAGCACGAAACCGAAGATGGCGAGTTGCCCGGTGCGTGTGTCCCAGGCCAGCAGGCTGTCGCCTAAGTCGGGCTTCTGGTCCGCCTCCAGGCGCTGGCTCACGCGGTAGAGGCCCAGGCAGAGGAAGGGCCCCATCAGCAGGAAGCCGGCCGACAGCGCCAGCGTGTAGGCCGGCGCGTGCTCGTAGACCTTCAGCAGCGCCCAGCCCATCACCATGAACACCAGGCCGTAGAACACGCCGATGCCCGGCGCGCGGATGAAGTCGCGCCAGCCGAGGGCCAGCCACCGAAAGGGGTCGCTGAACCTTAGCGGGTTCAGCGCGAGGTCGAGAGCGGACACGCGGTCCGGCGTTGCTGCAGCCGCAGCGATGGCGGCGGTGGCGGCAGGGGTTGTCTCAGGGGCAGGTCGGGTGGGGGTCTGCGGTGACATGGGTGGCAATGCAGCGGCTCGAACGTGCTTCCAGATTCAGCATGGAGCAGCCAGCGCTTGCAATTGGGCTTCACCCGAGGTTGGGGCCCTTTGTGCGGCAGACATTGAGCAGCGTCAAGGAATGCGGCGAAGCGGCGGCCGAAGCGCCATCCCTTTCGCCCCGGGTCCGGCCTGGGGGAACCCTGCCCAGGTTCAGATGACGTTGCGCTCGCGCAGCGGCCGGCCTTGCGCCACCCGTGCCGGGCTGAGCGGCCCCAGGTCGGGGGCATCGCAGCGTGCCCCCGTGATGCTTGCCGCCAGCGCGCAGCCCACGGCCGGCGCCTGCTGCATGCCGTGGCCCGAGAAGCCGCAGGCCGTGAAGGCGTTGCGCCAGCCCGGCAGGGACCCCGCCAGGCCGTTGTGGTCGAAAGCGTTCATCTCGTAGTAGCCGGCCCAGGCGGAGCGCACGCGCAGGGCCTCGAAGCCCGGCACGCGGTGGGCCAGCGCCGGCCAGATCACCTCGTCGAACAGCGCGTGGTCCACCCGGTCCAGCGGCGGCTCGTCAGGGTCACCCGGTCCGCCCGCCTCTGCTGGGCGCGGGGGCGCGCCGGCGATGAAGCCGCGGCCCTCGGGGCGGAACCAGACGCCCGAGGGGTCGATGACCAGCGGACAGCCCGCCAGCGGGGCGGCGGGCGAATCCAGCACGAAGACATCGCGCTTCTTGCCGGACACGGGCAGGTCTGCTCCCAGCTGTGCGGCCAGCGGGGCCGTCCAGGCACCTGCAGCCAACAGCACGGCACCGCCTGCAAAGCGCTGTCCGTCGCGTGTGATGACGGCCTGCACGCTGCAACCCTCGCGTGACCCCTGACCAGCCCAATCCTCGAGCCCCCGGTCGGTCTCGAAACCCACCACCTCCGCAGCCACGAAGCGCGCACCGCAGGCCATAGCCTTGCGCCGGAAGGCCTGGTGCAAGGCCGGCCCGTCGAACCAGCCTTCGCCGCGCAGACCCAGGGAGCCGGCCACCAGGCCCTCGACGTTCAGCCACGGGAAGCGTTGCCTCAGCTCATGGGCCGACAGCAGGGCCACTTCGGCGCCCGACGCGCGCTGCACGGCATGGTTGTCCGCCAGCACCTCGGCGCCGCCCTCGGTGGCCAGGTAGAGGTAGCCCGGCTCCACCAGGCCGATGGCAGGTGGCGGTTCACCCTCTACGGACAGTTCATCCTCAAGGCGCCTCAGAAAGGCCACGCTCCAGGCCGACAGTGCGATGTTGACGGGAGTGCTGAACTGCTGGCGGATGGAGCTGGCCGACAGTGCGCTGGACGCGCGCCGGTACAGCGGGTCGCGCTCCAGCACGGTGACGCTCAGGCCATGGTCGCGCGCCAGGAAGCAGGCCGTGGCCGCGCCCATGACCCCGCCGCCGACGATGAGCACGTCAGGGGTCATGGCCTTGGCCTCCACGTTTCGGCGCCGTGACCTGGACAGAGGGTGGTGATGTCTACACTGCGGTGCATGGTGAGAGTCTATTCAGCCGCGCAGGTGCATGCGGCATTGCCCTGGGCCGCGCTGGGCGATGCCCTGCACGCCGCCTTTGTGAGCGGCGCCCAGGTGCCGCTGCGCCACGCCCACGCCCTGGCCCCCAGCGACACCCTGCTGTTGATGCCCGCCTGGGACGACCGCTTGCTGATCACCAAGCTGGTGACGGTGATCCCCGGGGCCCCCTCCACGGTGGAGGCCACGGTGATGGCGATGGACCGGGCCACCGGCCACCCCCTGGCCGTGCTGGACGGCGAGGCGCTGACCTTGCGCCGCACGGCGGCCACTTCCGCGCTGGCGGCGCGCCACCTGGCCCTGCCGGAGGTGGAGACGCTGCTGGTGGTGGGCACGGGCCGGCTGGCCGCCTGGATGGCGCGGGCGCACGTGGCGCTGCGTCCGGACCTGCAGCGCGTGCTCGTCTGGGGCCGGCGTCTTGAGGCGGCGCAGGCGTTGGCGGCGGAGCTTGCCGGTGAGGGGCTGCCCGCACAGGCCGTCCCCGACCTTGAAGCTGCCGTGCGCGCTGCGCGGCTCATCAGCTGCGCCACCACATCCACCGAGCCCATGGTGCGTGGTGCGTGGCTGGCCCCGGGTACTCATCTGGACCTGGTGGGAGGCTTTCGCCGCGACATGCGGGAAGTGGATGACGAGGCCGTTGCCCGCGCCCGCATCGTGGTGGACACCCACGCGGGTGCCGGCGCCGAAGCCGGTGACGTGGTGCAGCCGCTGCAGCGCGGCGTCATCACCCCTGAGGCGGTGGTGGGCGAGCTGGCCCAGCTGCTGCGCGGCGATTGCGTGGGCCGCTGCACGCCCCAGGACATCACCCTCTTCAAGTCGGTGGGCACGGCGCTGGAAGACCTGGCTGCGGCGCGGCTGGTGCTGGGCTGTTGAACGCTCGGTAGACACCTCAAATAGACAACCCTGTTGAATAAAGGAACTGTGACCATGCAAGGCTGGCGCTGCGAAACCCTGACCGGTGTGAACGATCTGCGCTGGGGCCCGATTCCCCAGACCGAGCCCGGGCCCGGCCAGGTGCGGGTCAAGGTGGCTGCTGCCAGCCTCAACTTCCCGGATCTGCTGATCGTGGAGGGCAAGTACCAGTTCCGCCCGGAGCTGCCCTTCGTGCCGGGCTCGGAGTACGCCGGCGTGGTGGAGGCCGTGGGCGAAGGGGTGACGCATCTGAGCGTGGGGGACCGCGTGGCCTGCGCGGGCCATGGCGGCTTCGGCACCCATGCCCTGGTGGAGGCCAGCCAGGCGGTGCCGCTGCCGCCGGGTATCGATTTCAAGGACGCGGCGGCCTTCCTGTTCACCTACGGCACCTCGCTGCATGCCTTGATGGACCGCGGCGCACTGAAGGCCGGCGAGACGGTGCTGGTGCTGGGCGCGGCCGGCGGCGTGGGCTCGGCGGCGGTGCAGATCGCCAAGGCGGCGGGCGCCAAGGTGATCGCCGCGGCCTCCACGCCCGAGAAGTGCGCCTTCTGCCGGACGCTGGGCGCCGACGAGACCATCGACTACGGCCGCGAAGACCTGCGCGCCGCGCTCAAGGCGCTGACCGGTGGCCGCGGCCCCGACGTGATCTACGACCCCGTGGGCGGTGCGCTGGCCGAGCCGGCCTTCCGCTCCATCGCCTGGCGCGGCCGCTACCTGGTGGTGGGCTTTGCCGGCGGCGCCATCCCCGCGCTGCCCTGGAACCTGGCCCTGCTCAAGGGCGCGGCTGTCGTCGGCGTATTCTGGGGCGACTTCCTCAAGCGCGAGCCCAAGGCCGCCCAGGCCGACATCCGCCAGTTGTTCACCTGGTACGCCGAAGGCAAGGTCAAGCCCGCCATCGACGCCGTGCTGCCCATGAGCCAGGTGCGCGAAGCCTACGCCCGCATGGGCTCACGCCAGGTGCTGGGCAAGGTGGTGCTGGTCAACGAGGACTGAGCTACCGGGCCTGCCGCACCCTCAGGATCTCATCCAGGATGACGCAGATGGCGCCCAGCGTGATGGCGCTGTCGGCGATGTTGAAGCTGGGGAAGTAGCCGCCGTGGAACAGCGGTTCCAGGATGCTGAAGCGGAACTGCAGGAAGTCGACCACGTAGCCGTGCAGCAGGCGGTCGATGACGTTGCCCAGCGCTCCGCCCATGATCATGGTGACGGCAAAGCAGAAGAGCTTTTGCGTGGGGTGGCTGCGGATCATCCAGATGATGAAGGCCGACGCCACGAATCCCAGGCCGACGAAGAACCAGCGTTGCCAGCCCGAGGCGCCCGCCAGGAAAGAGAACGCCGCGCCCGTGTTGTGCACCCGCACCAGGTTGAAGAAGCTCCACACCGGCTGCGTGTCGCCCAGCCTGAAGGTGCCGATGATCAGCGTCTTGGTGATCTGGTCGAGCAGGATCACCAGCACGGCCAGGGCCAGCCACAGCGCGAGGCTGGGGCCCGAGGAGGGTTTGGGTCTCGTGGCCACTTCAGGCCACCGTACGCGTTTCGCCCGCGCCGTAGAGGTTAGAGACGCACCGTGAACAGATGTCTGGGTGAGCCGGGTCGGCACCAACCTGATTTGGGTAATCGGGGTAGTGCCAGCAACGGTTGCACTTGTCGCGCCACGCCTTGCCAATCGCCACTGTGAGCACTTCATTTTCGGAGGCAGCTGTCAGCACTGCCTTCGAAGTAATGAGCACGAATTTGAGATCTTCACCTAGTGAATCGAGCAATGCAAAGTCTGCACTAGGGAGCAACAGGAATGCGTCAGCCTGTAGGGACGAACCCACCAAACCTGTGGACCGTTTGACCTCGATCTCCTTGTTGACCGCATCGCGGATCTCGCGGATGCGCGCCCAGCGTGCCAGCAGCGCCCGCTCGGCCTCGCTCTCTCCGCTCGCCCGTGCCGTCAGGCCCTGCGGGGCCTGGCCGCCAAAGTCCCAGAAGGTCTCGGTGAAGATGGTGCCGGAAGCACTGCCCGGCGAGAACACGGCCCAGGCTTCCTCGGCCGTGAAGCTGAGGAAGGGCGCCATCCAGCGCAGCATGGCGTGCGTCAGGTGCCACAGCGCCGTCTGCGCGCTGCGGCGCGCCAGGGACTTTGGCGCCGTGGTGTAAAGGCGGTCCTTCAGCACGTCCAGGTAGAAGGACCCCAGGTCTTCCGAGCAGTACACCTGCAGCTTGGCCACCACCGGGTGGAACTCGTAGACATCGAAGTGGGCGCGGATCTCGTCCTGCAACTGCGCCGCGCGCGCCAGGGCCCAGCGGTCCACTTCCAGCAACTGGTCCAGCGGCACGGCGTCCGTCGCCGCGTCGAAGTCGGACGTGTTGGCCAGCAGGAAGCGCAGCGTGTTGCGGATGCGCCGGTAGGCGTCCACCACGCGGGCCAGGATCTTGTCGTCGATGTTGAGGTCGCCCGAGTAGTCGGTCGAGGCGCACCACAGCCGCACGATCTCGGCGCCGAGCTTGCTGGTCACGCTCTGCGGCTCCACCACGTTGCCCAGGCTCTTGCTCATCTTGCGGCCCTGCCCGTCGGTGGCGAAGCCGTGGGTCAGCAAACCCCGGTAGGGTGCGCGGCCCTCCACCGCGCAGGCGATCAAGAGCGAGGAGTGGAACCAGCCGCGGTGCTGGTCGTGGCCTTCCAGGTACAGGTCGGCCTCTGGGCCGTCGATGTGGTGGCCGGCTTTGGCGCCTGCGGGCGCGCTGTCGCTCGCATGCGAGCCCTTGAGCACGTGCGAAAAGGTGGAGCCCGAGTCGAACCACACGTCCAGGATGTCCTGGCTCTTGGTCCAGTGCACGGCGTCGTCGCCCAGCCAGGCGGGGTCTGCGGGGTCGAGCTGGCTCCAGGCCTCGATGCCGCCGCGCTCCACCAGATCGGCCGCGCGGTCCATCAGCGCCAGGGTGTCGGGGTGCAGTTCGCCCGTCACCTTGTGCAGGAAGAAGGGCAGGGGTACGCCCCAGCTGCGCTGACGGCTGATGCACCAGTCCGGCCGGTTGGCGATCATGTCGCGCAGCCGGGCGCGGCCGTTCTCGGGGTAGAAGCTCGTGGCGTCGATGGCTTCCAGCGCGGACTGGCGCAGCGTCTTCGCCGCCTTGTCCACGGTGAACACGCCGGGGCCTTCGTCCATGCGCACGAACCACTGGGCCGCGGCGCGGTAGATCACCGGGCTCTTGTGGCGCCAGCAGTGCGGGTAGCTGTGCTGCAGCTTGGCGGTGGCCATCAGGCGGTCCGCCGCGCGCAGGGTCTCGATGATCTGCGGATTGGCCTTCCAGATGTCCTGCCCGCCGAACAGGGGCAGGGCCTTGCCATACCGGCCATCGCCCTGCACAGGGTTTTCGATGTCCCCATAAGCCAGCCCATGGCTGACGCAGGTGTTGAAGTCGTCCACGCCGTAGGCCGGGGCTGAGTGCACGATGCCGGTGCCGTCGTTAGCAGTCACGTAGTCCGCCAGGATGACTATGCTGGGTAGGCGGTTCTTGTAGCCCGGATGGACACTGGCCAGCGGGTTTTCAAACTGCAGGCTCGTGAGGGCCATTCCCTTCTTCGTGCCGAGCACTTCCATCTTCTGCAAGCCGTAGCGTTCCAGGCACTTCTCCACCAGGGTCAAGGCCAGGATCAGCAGGCCCCGACTTGTTTGGACCAGTGCGTAGTCGAGCTCCCCATTCACGGTCAAGGCCTGGTTGGCCGGCAGCGTCCAGGGCGTGGTGGTCCAGATGACGGCGTAGGCATCCTGCTCCAGCGAAGGCAGGTCGAAGGCTTTTGCCACGGCCGCCCGGTCCAGCGCCTTGAATGCCACATCCACCGTGGGCGAGGTCTTGTCCGCGTACTCGATCTCGAACTCGGCCAGCGACGAGCCGCAGTCGAAGCACCAGTACACCGGCTTGAGGCCGCGGTAGACGAAGCCGCGCTCCATCAGGCGCTTGAGCACGCGCATCTCGCCGGCCTCGTTGCCGGGGTCCATGGTGCGGTAGGGGTGGGCCCAGTCGCCCAGCACGCCCAGGCGCTGGAAGTCCTGCATCTGCTGCGCGATCTGCTCGGTGGCGAAGGCCCGGCTCCTGGCCTGCACCACGTCGCGCGGCAGGCCGCGGCCGTGCAGCTTCTCGATGGCGTTCTCGATGGGCAGGCCGTGGCAGTCCCAGCCCGGCACGTAGCGCGCGTCATAGCCCGCCAACTGGCGCGACTTGACGATCATGTCCTTGAGCACCTTGTTCAGTGCGTGGCCGATGTGCAGCTTGCCGTTGGCATACGGTGGGCCGTCATGCAGCACGAACAGCGGTGCGCCGTGGCGCGCCACGCGCAGGCGCTGGTACAGGCCGCCTTCGTTCCACTCTTTCACCCAGCCCGGCTCGCGCTTGGGCAGGTCGCCGCGCATGGGGAAGGGCGTGTCGGGCAGGTTCAGAGTGGTGCGGTAGTCCGCCGTGGTTGCGGAGGGCGAGCCGGTCTCGGGCGTGCTCTGGGAAGAAGGGGTGCTCATGGCCTGGGGAGCGCCTGAAGACGACGCTGGTCGCGGTGTACGGAAACTGCCCCTGCATCTGCAGGGCAGGTGGCGCGGTCTTGGGGCGCACAGCGCCCCAGGTGTCAGCCCCGAATTCGGTCGCGTGTGGTCTGACGCCGCGTGCGGGCGTGCAGGCCTGAGAAGAGGCAATTCGCGGGGGAGGGGCTCATGGGAACATTTTAGGCTGAGGGCCATTGTGCTGGGCAGCGATTGACGCGGTCAGAATTCCCCCGGGGAATCACTTGCGAAGGGATTGGATGAGGCGCGCGAACCAGCATGCTGGCATTACGGGCTTGGCTGCCTTCCTGCTTTGGGCGGGGTGCGGGCCGAGCTGGGCACAGGCTGCAACGACGCCCACCCGCTTTGAGGGGGCCGTCGGATTCGCCCTGCGCCAGGGTCCGGCGTTTGCAGGGTCTTCCGAGTCTCGCTATGGGCTGACCCCCGCAGGCTTCCTGCGCTATGGCCGCATCACCTTGAATGGCTCCGGCGGCTTCACCACCCGCGATGCTGACGAGGTGGAGCGCGGACTCGCGGCAGAGTTGGCGCGCCGGGGCACCCTGCGCTTGCGCCTGGGCTTGCGGATTGATGGCGGACGCAGCGCCTCCGACAGCCCGGAACTGGCGGGCACCGGCGGCATTCGCCGCACGGTGCGCACCAGGTGGTCGGCTCGCTGGGACCCCAACCCGCAGTGGCGCGTGACGGCGGGTGTCAGCGCAGACTTGCTGGGCCGCGGTGGTGGCTTTTTGGGTGATCTGGCGGCCACCCGCGTCTGGAACCTGGGGCCTGGTGAGAGCCTGGCGCTGAACGTCGGACTCGGCGCGGCAGGAAAGCGCTACATGCAGAACTGGTACGGTGTCACGGCAGCTCAGTCGCTTGCTTCGGGCTTGCCCGCCTTCGAGGCTTCGGCGGGTTTGCGTGACCTGCATGTGTCGGCGGGCTGGCGCACCGAGTTCCAGGCCTGGGGCCAGCCCTTCGGTGCGTCCCTGGGCGCGGGCTACACCAGGATGCTTGGCTCTGCGGCCGACAGCCCCTTGACCCGCCGGCCGGGCTACGCCACCGCCTCCGGGGCCATGGTCTGGCGCTTCTGACGGCCAGGCTCGTCGTCAGCGGGCCGCAAACCAGGCCCGTGCATCCGCCACATCCTGCGCGATGCCCTGCTGCAAGGTCTCGAGCGATGCGTATCGGCGCTCATCGTGCAGCTTGTGTGCCAGTTCCACCCGCAGGCAGCGGCCATAGCCGCCCTCCAGGCCCAGCGTTTGCGGCCACTCCAGCGCATGGGTTTCCAGCAGCACGCGGCCGGCGTCTTCCACCGTCGGACGCACCCCCAGGCTGGCCACGCCCGGCAGGGCGCAAGGGCCCAGGCCGTGGATGCGCGCCACGAAGATGCCCATGGCTGCGGGACGTGGGTGGACGAAGCGCAGGTTCAGCGTGCGAAAGCCCAGTTCGCGTCCGAGCTTGCGGCCATGCACGGCACGCCCGCTGATGGCGTAGGGCCGGCCCAGCAGCGCGGCCGCGCGGTCCATGTCTCCCTCGGCCAGCGCCTGCCGCACGGCCGAGCTCGACACGCGCAGGCCGTGCACCTCGAAACTCATCATGCGCGCCACGTCGAAGCCGAGTTCCCCGCCCGCGCGGTCCAGCAGGGCGTAGTCGCCGGCACGGCGAGCGCCGAAGCGGAAGTCGTCGCCCACCATGACCAGCCGGGCCCCCAGCCCCTGCACCAGGATGCGGCTGATGAAGTCCTGCGGCGCCAGGCTGGACAGGGCCTCGTCAAAGCGCAGCACCACCAGCCGGTCCACGCCGCACTCGGCCAGGGCCGAGACCGTGTCCCGCAGGGTGGAGATGCGCGTGGGCGCCGCCTCGGGCCGGCCACTGCGCTGGGCGAAGAAGTCCCGCGGATGGGGTTCGAAGGTCACCACGCAGCAGGGCAGGCCGCGCTGGCGCGCTTCGTGCGTGAGCATGGCCAGCATGGCCTGGTGGCCGCGGTGCACACCGTCGAAGTTGCCGATGGTCAGCGCGCAGGCGGCGCGCGCATGAGGAGGCGGAAGACCGCGGAAGACCTGCATCCCCGAATTATCGCGAGGCGTACAACGCAGCAGGGTCCAGCCAGCACCATTGCCCTGGGGCCAGTTCAGGGGGCAATCGGTACGCGCCGATGGCGCTGCGGTGCAGGGCGTCCACCCGGTTGCCCACGGCCGCCACCATGCGCTTGACCTGGTGGTAGCGGCCTTCGGTGAGCGTCATGCGCAAGCCATGCTCGCCCGCGGCCAGCGCTTCCAGGGCGGCCACGGGGGCCGGATCGTCGTCCAGCACCACGCCTGTGCGCAGGGCGGTCAACTGGCGCTCGTCCACCGGGTGGCGCGTGGTCGCTTCGTAGACCTTGGGCATGTGCTTCTTGGGTGAGGTCAGGCGGTGGATGAGGGTGCCGTCGTCCGTCAGCAGCAGCAGGCCGGTGGTGTCCTCGTCCAGCCGGCCCACGGGTTGCAGGCCGCGCGTGCGCAGCGGCGCAGGCAGCAGGCTCATCACGCTGGGGTGGTGGCGCGGCTTCATCGAACACTCGTAGTGCGCGGGCTTGTGCATGGCGACCAGCGCCTTCTCATGAAAGGGCCACTCCCGGCCTTCCACGCTGAACACCAGGCCGTCGGTGCCGAAGTCCTCGTCCGGGTCATCGCACACGCGCCCGGCGATGCTCACCTGGCCGTCCAGCACCCGGCCCACGCACTCCCGGCGGGTGCCGAAACCCTGGCTGAAGAGGATGGCTGACAGCCGCATGAACTCAGCGCGGGGGCGCTGTGGAGACCAGGTCCCGCAGGGCTGGCAGGCCGTACGCCGGCAGGCCTTCGGCCGCGCGCACGGCCCGGCGGATGGCCCGCGCCGTGAGCTCTGCCGCCACGACGCCCAGTCCGCTCAAGTCCTCGACCCGGCCAGCGCGTGCCGTGGCCAGCGCGAAGAGGGTGTCGCCGTCGTGCGTGGTGATGGGGTCGATGGCGCGTGACAGGCCGTGGTGCGCCAGCGAGGCCAGCTTGTTCGCCTGTGCCTTGGTCAAGGCGGCATCGGTGGCCACCAGACCGATGGTGGTGGCGCTGCCTGGCATCAGCCGCTGCGGGCCCTCGCCGCGCATCGTGGCGGCCGTGGTGCCCACCATGCGCAGCCCTTCCTCGTCACGGGCTCCCGCCAGCACCTGCCCGTTCTCGCCCAGCACATCGCCCACGGCGTTCACCGCCACCAGGGCGGCCACCGTGAAGCCGCCCAAGCGTACCGAGGCGGTGCCGATGCCCCCCTTCATCGCGCGGCGGATGCCGAACAGCTTGCCCACGGCCGCGCCCGCGCCGGCACCCACGTTGCCTTCGGCCACCGGCCCCGTGGTGGCCGCCTCGCAGGCGGCCCGGCCGGCCTCGGCGTCGGGACGGATGCGGTGGTCGCCCACCCACAGGTCGAACAGCACGGCACTGGGCACCAAGGGCACCTTCGCCGGGCCCACCTGCAGGCCGTGCCCGCGCTCTTCCAGCCACTGCACCACCCCCGTGGCTGCCGCCAGGCCGAAGGCACTGCCGCCTGTCAGCAGCACCGCGTGCACATGCTCCACGGTGTTCTCGGACCTCAGCAGGTCGGTCTCGCGCGTACCGGGCGCCCCCCCTCGCACATCCACACCGCACACCGCTCCTTCTTCACACAGCACGACGGTGCAGCCCGTGGGGCGGCGCGGGTCGGTGTAGTGCCCGACCTTCAGGCCGGGCACATCGGTGAGACCGCCCGCCTTCAGGCCCGCCACATCGGTGAGGCTGCCCCCCGCGCGGGCGCCAGGATCAGGCGAAGACACCGGCCGTGTCCTGCATGCGGCAGCTCACCTCGCCCAGGTGGTGCATGGTGTCGCCCCAGGTCATCTCCAGCAGGGTCAGGCGCTTGAAGTAGTGGCTGGCGATGTACTCGTCGGTCACGCCGATGCCGCCATGCAGCTGGATGCATTCCTGCCCCACGTGCCGCATGCTGCGGCCGAGTTGCACCTTGGCCTGGGACAAGGCGCGGCGCCGTGCGGGAGCCGGTTCGCCCAGCTTCATACTGGCGAAGTAGCTCATGGAACGGCCCAGTTCCAGCTGCATCTTCACGTCGGCCATCCGGTGGCGCAGGGCCTGGAAGCTGGCGATCGGCACGCCGAACTGCTTGCGCGTGTTCATGTACTCGGCGGTGAGGGCCACCAGGCGCTCCATCAGGCCCGTGCCCTCGGCGCAGGCGGCCGCCAGGCCCACGTCGGCTGCCAGGGACAGCGTCTCGTAGCCTTCGGCGCAGATCAGCGTGGCCGGCGCAGCCGCCAGGGTCAGCTCGGCTGCCCGGCCGCCGTCCTGAGTGGGGTAGCCGCGCACGTTCACGCCAGCGCCGCCGCGTTCCACCAGGAACAGGCCGATGCCGGCCGTGTCGTCATCGGCGCCCGACAGGCGTGCCGGCACGACGAAGGCATCGGCTTCGTCGCCAGCGGGCACCACGCTCTTGGCGCCGCTGAGCACGTGGCCTGCGCCGGTGACCGTGGCTCGGGTGGTGACGTGGTGCAGACGGTAGCGCGCGGCCCGTTCCTGGTGGGCCAGCACCACCAGGGCTTCGCCGGCCGCGATGCGCGGCAGCCACTGCGTCTGCAAGGCCTGCGGGGCGGCCGCCAGCAGGTGGGGGGTCACCAGGGCGGCGGCGGCATACGGTGCATGCACCAGGCCGCGGCCCAGTTCCTCCATCACCACCATGGCCTCCACCGGCCCGAAGCCCATGCCGCCGTGGGCCTCGGGTACGGCCAGGCCCATCAGGCCCAGTTCGGCCAGCTCGTTCAGCACCTCGCGCGAGGTGCCTCCGGCCTTGGCCAGGGCGTGCCGGCGCTCGAAGCCGAAGCCCTTGTCCACCCAGCGGGCCACGGCATCGCGCAGCGAGGCCTGATCGTCTGAAAACTCGAAGTCCATCTGTGTCTCCTGTGTGAAGGTCCGAAGGCCTGAAGGCTCAGCCCAGCACCGTCTGCGCGACGATGTTGCGTTGCACCTCGTTGGACCCGCCGTAGATGGAGGTCTTGCGGTAGTTGAAGTAGGTGCCGGCCAGCGGCGCGGCCTGCGCCACTTCGCCGGGCCACAGGGCAGTCAGGGCCTGATCGCCCTGCCAGCCGGCCTCCATGGCCTCACGCACCAGCGGCACGCTGGCCGGCCCGGCGGCCAGCAGCATCAGTTCGGTGTAGCGCTGCTGGATCTCGCTGCCCCGGATCTTCAGCAGCCCGGCCACGTCCAGGCTCTGCTTGCCGCTCTTTTCGGCCGACAGCACGCGCAGCACCATCATCTCCAGCGCCACGATGTCCACTTCCAGCAGGGCGATCTGGTCGCGGAAACGTGCGTCCTCCCACACGCCTTCGGCCTTGGCGATGCGCTTCAGTCGCTCCAGTTCGCGCTTGGCGCGGTTCACATCGGCGATGTTGGTGCGCTCGTGGCTGAGCAGGTGCTTGGCGTAGGTCCAGCCCTTGTTTTCCTCGCCGATGAGGTTCTCTGCGGGCACCTCGACGTTGTCGAACCAGACCTCGTTGACCTCGGGCTCGCCGTCCAGCAGCACGATGGGGCGCACGGTGATGCCGGGGCTCTTCATGTCGATGAGCAGGAAGCTGATGCCGGTCTGCGGCTTGCCCTCGTTGCTGGTGCGTACCAGGCAGAAGATCCACTCGCCGTACTGCCCGAGCGTGGTCCATGTCTTCTGGCCGTTGACGATGTAGACCTTGCCGCGGCGCTCTGCGCGTGTCTTCAGCGAGGCGAGGTCGGAGCCCGAACCCGGCTCGCTGTAGCCCTGGCTCCACCAGACCTCGCCGCTGGCGATGCCGGGCAGGAAGCGCTGCTGCTGTTCGCGGTTGCCAAACGCCATGATGACCGGGGCCACCATCACCGGCCCGAAGGGCACCACGCGGGGCGCCCCGGCCAGCGCACATTCCTCTTCGAACAGGTGGCGCTGCACGGCGTTCCAGCCGGGCCCGCCGAATTCCACCGGCCAGTTCCAGCCCAGCCAGCCCTTGGCACCCAGGATCTTCGCCCAGCGCTGCAGGTCGTCGCGGCTCAGGTGCAGGGCGTGGTGCACCTTGTGCGAGAGGTCCTTGGGCAGGTGCTCGGCCACCCACTGGCGGATGTGGGCTCGAAACGCCAGTTCCTCGGCCGTGAAGTTCAGGTCCATCGGGGGTTTCTCCTGTGTCTGGGGGGCCGGCCGCAGGCCGGAGGGTGGGGTGCGGGGCGCACCGTCCTCGAGGGACGCGTTTTTAGCACGACCGTTCGAAAACGTTGCCGCCCAATCAAAGCCCCTTCGTCGGGTCCGCCGTCACCGGAACGGCGCCAGCCGCGCGGTTGGGTGGTTGCGTGGCCGCGACCTCAGTCGCGGAAATTGGTGAACGACAGCGGCAAATCGGTCACGCCAGCCTTCAAGTGGCGGATCGCGGCCTGCAGATCGTCGCGCTTGCCACCGCTCACGCGCACCACGTCGCCCTGAATCTGTGCCTGCACCTTCAATTTGCTCTGCTTGATCAGGCTCTGGATCTTCTTGGCGTTGTCGCTGTCGATGCCCGTGCGCACGGCCACCGGCTGGCGCACCTTGTCGCCGCCGATCTTCTCGATCTTGGCGCTCAGGTCCAGGAAGCGGATGTCCACGCCGCGCTTGGTCAGCTTGGCCAGCAGCACGTCACGCACCTGGCCGATCTGAAAGTCGCTGTCGCCATAGAGCATCAGTTCGCGTGAGGCCCCTTTTTCCGTGAGTTCCACCTTGGCGCTCGAACCCTTGAAGTCGAAGCGGGTGCCGATCTCCTTGCCGGTCTGGTCCACGGCATTCTTCAGTTCCACCAGATTGGGTTCGAGGACGGCGTCAAAGCTCGGCATGTCGGTTCTCTCTTGGCGTGGTCTGGTTCGGCCACTGAAAAGTGCAGGTTGGCAGGGTAAAGCAGGGGAAAATTCTGCGCGATGTCCCGACCCTGTGGAATCCCCTTCAACCCGACCGACCTCGCCCGTCCATGTCGGTGAGCACCTTGCCCCTGGAGGCGGGCGTCAGCCTGCGCACGCTCAACACCTTCGGCCTGCCTGCCGTGGCTGCGCACCTGCTGCGGGTGAAGAGCGAGGCCGACCTGCGACGCTTGGTGGACGACCCCGCCTGGGGCCTGGCACCCAAGTTCATCCTCGGCGGCGGCAGCAACGTGCTGTTCACCCGCGACGTGCAGGCCCTGGTGGTGAAGGTGGAGGTGCCCGGCCTGCGCCTGCTGGAAACCCGACACGACGCCTGGATCGTGGAGGCCGGGGCGGGCGAGTCCTGGCACGGCCTCGTGCAATGGACGCTGGAGCAGGGCCTGCCCGGGCTGGAGAACCTGGCCCTGATCCCCGGTACGGTGGGCGCCGCGCCCGTGCAGAACATCGGCGCCTACGGCGTGGAGTTGAAGGACCGCTTCGAATCCCTGGACGCGGTGGACCTGGTGACCGGCCGCACGGTCACGCTGGACGCCGCAGCCTGCCGCTTCGGCTACCGCGACAGCGTCTTCAAGCAGCACTTGGCAGGCAAGAGCGTGATCACCCGGGTACGCTTTCGGCTGCCGCGGCCCTGGACGCCGGTGCTGGGCTACCTGGACCTGGAGCGCAAGCGCGCCGAGACCGGCATCAGCGATCCCGACGCCCGCACGTTCTTCGAGTGGGTGTGCGCCATCCGCCGCGCCAAGTTGCCCGACCCGGCGGTCATCGGCAACGCCGGCAGCTTCTTCAAGAACCCGGTGGTGAGCGCTGAGCAGTGCCGCGACATCATCGACCGCGATCCCGAGGTGGTGCACTACCCCTTGCCCGACGGCAGCGCCAAGCTCGCCGCCGGCTGGCTGATTGACGCCTGCGGCTGGAAAGGCAAGGCCGTGGGCGGGGCAGCGGTGTACGACAAGCAGGCCCTGGTGCTGGTCAACCGCGGTGGCGCCACGGGCGGCGAGGTGGTGACCCTGGCGCGCGCGATTCAGGAGAGCGTGTACGGCCGCTTCGGCATCCGCCTGGAGCCCGAGCCGGTGGTGGTGTGAAAACGGGGCTCCCAGGGTTTCGCTGAATGGCGGTTTTGCGCGGAGCCGCTCCAATGGGGGTTTTCGTCACGTCTTGACTTGCCCGCTGGCCTTGCGCAGGAGCCACCCCTTGAGCCCACGCCCCCACCTCGCCCATTGGCCCGCCCGGCTGCCCCAGGAGCTGGAGGCTCCTGAAACCTCCTTGTGGTTCAACCTGGAGGTGGCAGCCCGGCGCTACCCCCACAAGACCGCCTACCTGTACCTGGGCCGACGGCTCACCTGGGGGGAACTGCACCGCCAAGCCGAGGCGCTGGCCGGCTGGCTGCAGGCCCGTGGCGTGCAACGCGGCGACCGGGTGCTGCTGTTCATGCAGAACTGCCCGCAGTACGTGGTGGCGGCCTTTGCGGTGTTGCGTGCCAACGCGGTGATCGTGCCGGTGAATCCCATGAACCGGGCCGACGAGTTCGGCCACTACATCACCGACCCCGAGGCCCGCGCGGCCATCGTCAGCGCGGACCTGGCGGCCATCGTGGCCGAGGCCGATGCGCGCCTGCCCGCCGAGCAGCGGCTGGAGCACGTGCTGGTGACACGTTATGCCGAGGCCATGCCGACCGAAGCCGAGCTGGACCCGGCCGAGGCCCCAGCCGAGCCCGTGCTGGCCTGGCTGCGGACGGATGCGGCGCTCCCGGACTCACGTTTCGAGCGCTGGCCGGATGCCCTGACGGCTGGCCTTCAACCAGGCCCCCCCACGGCCGGGCCTGACGACCTGGCCCTGCTGCCCTACACCTCGGGCACCACCGGCCTGCCCAAGGGCTGCCTGCACACCCACCGCACGCTGATGCACAACGTGGTGGGTGGCGGACTGTGGGGTCACGTCAGCGCCGAGACCATCAGCCTGGCGGTGGTGCCGATGTTCCACATCACGGGCTTCATGTACGGCGTGATGGCGCCGGCCTTCACGGGCAGCACGGTGGTGATCCTGCCGCGCTGGGACCGCGAACTGGCCGGGCGCATCATCTCGCGCCACGGGGTGACGCACTGGACCTGCATTCCCACGATGATCATCGACCTGTTCGGCAGCCCGAACTACCGGCAGTTCGACCTGTCCAGCCTGCGCTACCTTTCGGGTGGCGGGGCGGCCATGCCGCAGGCGGTGGCCCAGCGGCTGCAGGACGAGTTCGGTCTCACCTTCGCCGAGGGCTACGGCCTGACCGAGACTGCCGCGCCCAGCCACGCCAACCCGCCCGAGCGCGCCAAGCTGCAGTGCCTGGGCATGCCCATCTTCGGCGTGGACTCGCGCGTGGTGGACCCGCAGACGCTGCAGGATCTGCCCCCGGGCGAGGCCGGCGAGATCGTGACCCACGGCCCCATGGTCTTCAAGGGCTACTGGAAGCATCCGCAGGCCACCGAGGACGCCTTCTTCGAGCTGGAAGGCAAGCGCTTCTTCCGCACGGGGGACCTGGGGCGCATGGACGAGGAGGGCTACTTCTTCATCACCGACCGCCTGAAGCGCATGATCAACGCCAGCGGCTTCAAGGTCTGGCCCACCGAGGTGGAGCTGCTGCTGTTCAAGTGTCCCGTGGTGCTGGAGGCCTGCGTGATCGGTGCGCAGGACGCCTATCGCGGCGAGACCGTGAAGGCGCTGGTGGTGGTGCGGCCCGAGGCCCGCGCCACGGCGCGCGAGCAGGACGTGACCGACTGGGCCCGCGAGCACATGGCGGCCTACAAGGTGCCGCGTATCGTGGAGTTCGTCGACGCCCTGCCCAAGAGCGGCTCGGGCAAGGTGATGTGGCGGCTGCTGCAGGAGCAGCAGCGGGAGCGGGAGGCTTCGCGGTAGTGAGGATCTGCTGGGCGACACCCCGCGAGCCGCTGCCGAAGTCCGACTGCCTCCGCTCATGTCCTCCGCGCCGGGCTTGCGCCCGGCGCTCCCCCTTTACTTCGCTGCGGCAGTCGGCCTCCGGCAGAGGCTTGCCGGCCAGGACTCCTTGCACAGAGCGCCAACATGCCTACAGGCACCTGGAACAGTCTGACTGCCGCAGCGAAGTAAAGGAGGAGGATTGGGCGATAGCCCGATCCGGGGGACATGAGCGGAGGCAGTCAGGCTGGGCCAGGGGCTCGCGAAGTGCAGCCCTAAAAACCGAGCTATCGCAACGCCTCACCCTTGGGCTTCTCCGGGATGCGGGCCCTGGGCACCAGGCGCTGCCACAGGAAGGCGAATTCCAGGGCCTGGAGGTCGGCGCGCTGGGCGTTGTCGGCGGCGCCGCCGTGCCCGCCCTCGATGTTCTCGTAATAGGTGGCGTCGTGGCCCTGCTCCAGCATGCGGGCGGCCATCTTGCGGGCGTGGCCGGGGTGCACGCGGTCGTCCCGGGTGCTGGTGGTGAAGAGCACGGCGGGCAGCTTCATGCCGCTCCGCACATTCTGGTAGGGGCTGTAGCGTGAGATCCAGGCCCACTGTTCCGGCTGGTCGGGGTCGCCGTACTCGGCCATCCAGCTCGCGCCGGCCAGCAGCTGGTGGTAGCGCTTCATGTCCAGCAAGGGCACCGAGCACACCACGGCGCCGAACAGCTCGGGGCGTTGCAGCATCACGGCACCCACCAGCAGGCCACCATTGCTGCCACCTTGCATGCCCAGGTGGGCCGGGCTGGTGATGCGCTGGCGGATCAGGTCTTCGGCCACGGCGGCGAAGTCGTCGTAGCTGCGCTGCTTGTTCTCCTGGGTGGCAGCCTGATGCCAGGCCGGCCCGAACTCGCCGCCGCCGCGGATGTTGGCCACCACCAGTACGCCGCCGCGGGCGGTCCAGGCCTTGCCGAACACGCCCGAATACCAGGGCTGCAGGCTCACCTCGAAGCCGCCATAGCCGTACAGCAGCGTCGGGTTGCGCCCATCGGCCTGCGCACCCTTGGGCCAGACCACGAAGTAGGGGATGCGGGTACCGTCCTTGGAGGTGGCGAAGCGCTGCTCGGTGCGCATGCCGGTGGCGTCGAATTCGCTGGGCCTGGCCTTCAGGCGCTCGAAGCGGTCGGAGCCTGTTTGCGAGCCCGTGTATGCGAGCGACAAGGTGTCGGGGGTGAGGAAGTCGGTGTAGCTCAGCAGCCAGGCTTCGCCCAGCGGGTCGTCCTTCAACAGCGGGTCGTGCAGGGCCTCGATGCCCACCGTGCCGGGAAAGGGCGTGGCCACCTCGCGGCGCTGCCAGGAGGCGTCAGTGCCGCGCCACACCTCTTCCACCCGCCCGGCCACGTTGTGCAGCACGCTCAGCAGCAGCCGGCTGCGCGTGATCTGGTAGCCCTGCAGCGAGCGTGTGGCGGTGGGGGTGAAGAGGGCCTTCAAGCTCGGCTTGCCCTCCAGCAGGCTGCTCGCGCTGCACACCAGCAGGGCCCCTGTAGGCCAGATGCGGCCGTCGACGGTCCAGGGGCTGCGCAGCGAGACCAGGGCCCATTCGCGCCAAAAGGCGAGTTCGGCGTCGTCGGGCTTGGGAATGCGTCGCAACTGTCCGTCCTGGAGCAGGAAGGTCTCGGTGCGGTAGAAGTCGATCGAGCGGCCGAACAGCGTGCGCTCGAAGCCGGGCGTGCGGTCCACCGAGGCCCAGGCGGCCACGTCGCTTTGCTGGCCTTCGAAGACGGTCACGGCGTCCTGCCAGCGCTGGCCGCGTTGCCAGCGCTTGATCACGCGCGGGTAGCCCGAGTCGGTCATCGAGCCCGGGCCGAAGTCGGTGCCGATGTAAGCGCTGTCGGCGTCGATCCAGTCGAAGCTGGATTTCGCCTCGGGCAGTTCGAAGCCGCCTTCTGAGGCCTGCACGAAACGTTTGGTCACCGTGTCGAACTCGCGCTGCACCGCAGCGTCCGCCCCGCCTTTGGAGAGCTTGAGCATGCTGCGCCGGTGCACCGGGCCGAAGCTGTTGGAGCCGCCCCAGACCCAGTTCACCCCTTCAGCCTTGCCTAGCGCGTCCACGTCCAGCACGGTCTCCCAGGCCGGCTGTGCCTTGCGGTACTCGGCCAGGCTGGTGCGCCGCCACAGGCCGCGCGGGTTCGTGGCGTCCTGCCAGAGGTTGTAGAAGGCTTCGCCACGCCGGCGCATGGCGGGGATGCGGTCGCGCGAGTCCAGCACCTCGCGGATGCGCTGGCGCAGGGGCATGAAGTCGGGCCAGGCCTGCAGCCGCTCGCGGGCCTGGGCGTTGCGCTCGCGCACCCAGGCCAGGGCGCGTTCGCCTTGCACGTCTTCCAGCCAGAGGTAGGGGTCTTCTGAGGGCGGTGTCGAGGGGGTTGTTTGTTGTGCGTGCAGGGTCGTCATGGGCGTCATGGGCAGGGGGCAGGCGATGGCGCCCAGGAACTTTCGACGGTTCATCGGGTCCTTGGCTTCCTCAGCGCGTGGCCGTCTTCAGCGCCTGTGGCGAGAGTTCCACCGATTGCTGACCGTCGCTGACCCAGATGCTGCCGTCCTGCACCGTCACCTGCCACTGCATCGATCGCTGAGCCATCGCGGCCAGGGCCTGGGCTTGGTCCGCCGGGATCTGCCATACCGTCAGGTTGGACAGGCGGGTGAGCTTGTTCTCGATGCCGCCCCACCAGATGGGCACTGATGGCCCGTAGGTGTAGAGGGTCACGCTTTCGGCCCGGCCGCAGGCCTTGGCCAGCCGCCGTTCGTCCGGCTGCCCCAACTCGATCCACTGCACCAACTGACCGGTGAGGTCGTGTTGCCAGAGGTCAGGCTCGTCGGCGTCCGACAGGCCCTTGGCAAACTGCAGCGCGCCGTGGTCCGTGTCGTGCGGCACGCGCAGCGCGAAGGCCAGCAGGCGCACCAGCAGCCGCTCTTCGGTCTCTGAAGGGTGCAGCGCCAGCGTCAGCGCGTGATCAGCGTACAGCGCGCGGTCCATGTCCGCGATTTGCAACTGGGCTTTGTAGATGGTGGCTTTGAGGGCCAAGTGGGATGTCCGTTTCCGGAAGTAGGGGGAATGGCCCGTCGACCTGTCGCGAGGTCAGGCCGCGGTTACGGGCTCGAAGCGCTGGATCCGGGCGATGGCATCGGCACTGGCGCGCCGGGCCAGGGCCATGTCGTGGTCGGCTTGAAGGCCCATCCAGAACTCGGCGCTCGTACCAAAGAACTTGGCCAGCCGCAAGGCGGTGTCAGCCGTCACCGCACGGCGCTCACGCACGATGTCGTTGATACGAGGCGCGGACACCTGCAGTGCGGCGGCCAGCGCGTGCGCCGTCAGTCCCATGGGAACAACAAACTCCTCGCGCAGGATCTCGCCAGGGTGGATGGGTCGCATGCCGTTGATGACGTCACTCATGGATGGCCTCCTCTTGCCGTGGTCAGTGGTAATCGACGATCTCCACCTCGCTCGCACCGTCGTTGTCGAAGCGGAAGCAGATGCGCCATTGATCGTTGATGCGGATGCTGCATTGCCCCTTGCGCTCGCCTCGCAATGCCTCGAGCCGGTTGTTGGGTGGGATTCGCAGATCGTCAAGGCAAGCGGCCCGATGCACCATCGCCAACTTGCGCTCTGCCACGGTGCGGATGTTGGCAAACCGCGGAACCGGCTTGCCGGCGAAAAGGTCGCAGGTGGCACGGCACTTGAACGAACGAATCACGAGTTGATGATATATCGCCTCTCGTTAAATCAGGCCGTGTGCCTTCGCAGTGGCATCATGTTGCGGCCCCTCTTGGTGCCCAAAATGTTTCATCGCCTCACCCCATGACCAAGCCCATTCTCCTATCGGCTTCTGCCAACCCCCTGCTCCAGTCCTGGGACACCCCCCACCGCCTGCCGCCTTTGACCGCGCCGGAAGGCCGCTGGGACGCATCGAGTCCGTGTTCTACAACCTCACCGCCTCCGAGACCTCACCCGCCCTGCAGGCCGTGCAGCGCGAGATGGCCGGCCCGCTGGCCGCGCACGCCAACAGCGTCTACATGAACGCGGCACTGTTCGCCCGCATCGACACCTTGCACGAGGCCCGCACCACGCTGGGCCTGACGCCCGAGCAACTGCGCCTGCTGGAGCGCATCCACTTCGACTTCGTCAGTTCTGGCGCGCGGCTGCAGGGTGCGGACCAGGCCCGCTACGCCGCCGTGATGGAGGAACTGGCGCGCCTGACCACCCTCTTTGGCCAGAATGTGCTGCACGACGAAGCCTCGTACCAGCTGGTGCTGCGCACCGAGGACGAATTGACAGGCCTGCCGGGCTTTGTGCGTGACGCCGCGCGCCAGGCAGCCGTGGACCGGGGCCTGCAGGACGATGCGCAGGCCCATGTCATCACGCTCAGCCGCTCGCTGATCGTGCCCTTTCTCACTTTCTCCACGCGGCGCGACCTGCGTGAACAAGCCTGGCGCGCCTGGACCAGCCGTGGCGAGCACCCGGGCGAGCACGACAACCGCGAGGTGGCCCGCGCCATCCTCAAGCTGCGCGGCGAGCAGGCCCGGCTGCACGGCTACGCCAGCTATGCCGACTACGCGCTGGTGGACCGCATGGCCGGCACGCGGCAGGCGGTCAAGCAGTTGCTGGACGAGGTGTGGCCCCGCGCGCTGGCCGCGGTGGAGCGCGAGCGGCAGATGCTGCGCGCGGCCATGGTGGACGCCGGGCAGCGCGCGGACGCCGTGATCGAACCTTGGGACTGGCGCGTCTGGGCCGAGAAGGTGCGCGTGGCGCGCTACGCGGTGGATGACGCCGAGGTCAAGCCCTACTTCCGCCTGGACCGCATGGTGCAGGCCGCCTTCGACTGCGCCGGGCGCCTGTTCGGCCTGCAGTTCACGCACCGGCCCGACCTGCCCGTCTACCACCCCGACGTCAAGGCCTACGAGGCGCGCAACGCTGCCGGCCAGGTGTGCGGCATCTTCCTGCAGGACAACTTCGCCCGGCCCACCAAGCGCAGCGGCGCCTGGATGAGCTCGCTGCGCTGGCAGAACCGCAACGTGCCGCAGAGTGTGGCGCTGACGGTGCAGGATGGTGCGGCCGAGATCCCGGTCATCCTCAACAACAACAACTTCGCCAAGGGCGCGCCGGGGGCGCCCACGCTGCTGTCCATGGACGACGTGCGCACGCTGTTCCACGAGTTCGGCCACGGCCTGCACGGCCTGCTGAGCAACGTGACCTACGAGCGCCTGTCGGGCACGCAGGTGCTGCGCGACTTCGTCGAGCTGCCCTCGCAGATGTTCGAGCACTGGACGAGCGAGCCCGCGGTGCTCAAGCAGCATGCCCGCCACTGGCAGACCGACGAGCCCATTCCTGACGAGTTGCTCGAGCGCATCCAGCGCGCGCGGCGCTTCAACCAGGGCTATGAGACCGTGCGCTACACCGCTAGCGCGCTGGTGGACATGGCCGTGCACGCGCTCACCGACGACGAGCCGCCAGCCGACCTGTGCGCCTTCGAGGCGCAGGAGCTGCAGCGCCTGGGTCTGCCGCACGGCGTGGGCCTGAACCACCGGCTGGTGCACTTCCAGCACCTGTTTTCCAGCTCGGGCTATGCGGCCGGCTACTACGTCTACCTGTGGGCCGAGGTGCTGGACGCCGATGCCTTCGACGCCTTCGTCGAGGCGGGCGACCCCTTCGACGCGCAGGTGGCGCAGGCGTTGCAACGCTTCATCTACGGCAGCGGCAACAGCCTGGAGCCGCGCGAGGCGTTTGCCGCCTTCCGGGGACGTGCGGCGCGGGTGGAGCCCATGCTGCGGAAGAAGGGTTTGATCCCGGATGCCGAGGCCGCTTGAGGGGGCCTGCGGCGGTTGCCAGGAGATTCGCTGATGGACGGAACGGGAGCAGGCTTGGGGACGCGGAGCACCTGGCAGGACCTGCGCGCGCCAGTGCGTGGCACCGTTGTGGCCATGGACGCGCTGGCGGGACAGGTCTGCCGTGCCGGGCAGGTGGTGCTGGCGCTGGAGTCCATGAAGATGGAAGTGCCCCTGGCTTGTCCCTGTGACGCCGAGATCCTGCACGTGCTGTGCAGCGTGGGCGAGGTGGTGGAAGAAGGCGCGGTGCTGGTGCAGTGGCGCGTGGCGGCGGCGTCCGTGCCGGGCATGTCGGGTGGCGAGTCCGCCAGCACTGCGCGGGCGCCCGACCTGGTGGAGCCCCTGCGAGCTGACCTGGCCCGTCTGCAGGAGCGCCGCGCGCTGCTGCAGGATGCCGCCCGGCCGGAGGCCATCGCGCGGCGCCACGCCGGCGGCTTGCGCAGTGCGCGCGAGAACGTGGCCGACCTGCTGGACGCGGGCAGCTTCAGCGAGTTCGGCGCCTTCGCGGTGGCAGCGCAGCGCAGCCGCCGCACGGAAGAGGACCTGCAGCGCAACACCCCGGCCGACGGCCTGATCACCGGCACGGGCACGGTCCACGGCCGGCCTTGTGCCGTGATGGCCTACGACTACACCGTGCTCGCCGGCACCCAGGGCGTGTGGAACCACGCCAAGAGCGACCGCCTGCTGGAGGTGGCGCGGCGCTCGCGTCTGCCGCTGGTGCTGTTCGCCGAGGGCGGCGGCGGGCGGCCGGGTGATGTGGACTGGCCGGGCGTGGCCGGCCTGGACTGCACCACCTTCGCCTCGCTGGCCGCGTTGTCGGGCCAGGTGCCGCTGGTAGGCATCGTGGCCGGGAGGTGCTTCGCAGGCAATGCGGCGCTGCTCGGGTGCTGCGACCTGATCATCGCGGTGGAGGGCGCCAGCATCGGCCTGGGCGGGCCGGCCATGATCGAAGGCGGTGGCCTGGGGCGCGTGGAGCCTGATGCGGTGGGTCCGGTTGACGTGCACTGGGCCAACGGCGTGGTGGACGTGCGCGTGCCGGACGAGGCCGCCGCCGTGGGCGTGGCCCGGCGCTGGCTGGGGTTGGTGGCGGGTGCGGGGGCTCCGGGGGCGCCGGGCGCCGTGGACGCGACCCGTGCGACGGATGCAAGAGGTTCGACAGGCGTGAACTGTTCGGCGGAGTCACCCAGGGCCGGGCCTGGGGGCGACCCTCTCACCTTGCGCCGGGCCTTGCCGGCACAACGCAACACCGCCTTCGACCCGAGGCCCATCTTGCAGACGGTGTGCGACGAGGGCTCGCTGCTGGAATTGCGCCAGGGCTTCGGCCCGGGCGTTATGACGGCGGTAGCTCGCCTGGGCGGGCGCCCCGTGTCCCTGGCGGCCAGCGATTGCCGCCACCTGGGCGGCGCGCTGGACGGTCCGGCCTGCGACAAGCTGGTGCGCTTTCTGCGGCTGGCCGATGCCCAGGGTTGGCCGGTGATCACCTTCGTCGACACGCCGGGGATCATGGTCGGCCCGGACAGCGAACGCACGGGCCTGGCGCGTCGTGCGGGCGATCTCTTCGTCGCGGCAGCCCGGCTGCGGGTACCCCTGTTCAGCGTGATGCTGCGCCGCGGTTTTGGCCTGGGTGCCATGGCACTGGCTGGTGGACACTTCCACAGGCCGCACGCCACCTGCGCCTGGCCGGCGGCGGAGTTCGGGCCCATGGGCCTGGAAGGGGCGGTGCGTCTGGGCTTTCGCAAGGAACTGCAGGCGCAGCCGGAAGGGCCGCAGCGTGAGGCCCTGTTCCAGCGGTTGCTGAGTGAGGCCGTGCAGCGCGGGCAAGCGCTGAACATGGCCAGCCATCTGGAAATTGACGACGTCATCGACCCCGCCGAGACGCGGGACTGGCTGCTGCGTCAGTTGGCGGTGGCGGGATGAGGCTTCACGCGCCTTCCGGGACAGGCGCCGGCGGCCTTGCGCGTACCACCCGCACCGGCTTCACCGACTCCCGAGCCCGCAGCTGGCCGCAGCCGCCCTCCACGTCCTGCCCGGCGGAGTGGCGCAGGCGCGTCAGCACCCCCTCGCGGTTGAGCGCACGCGCCATCTCGGCGGCGCGCTCGATGGCCGGCCGCTGGTAGGGCAGGCCGTCCACGACGTTGTAGAGGATGAGGTTCATCATCATCCGCCGGCCCTTGAGCAGCGCCACGATCCCGGCCACCTCGTCGTCGCCGTCGTTCACGCCGGCCAGCAGCGTCCACTGCACCTGCACGGGGTAGCCGCTCACGCGTGCGTAGTCGTCCGCGGCCTGTACCAGCGCGGCAGGTGCGATGCGCGGCGCGCGCGGCAGCAGGTGCTCACGCAGCTCCCCCTTGGTGCTGTGCAGCGACAGCGCCAGCGCGGGCTTGACGCGGCCTTGTGTCAGCGCCGCAAAGGCCCGCTCATCGCCCACGGTGGAGAACACCAGGTTCTTGTGGCCGATGCCGCCTGCCGTGCCCAGCAACTCGATGGCCTGCAGCACCGCTTCCAGGTTGTGCGAGGGCTCGCCCATCCCCATTAACACCACCTTGGTCACGGCGCGCAGCGAGCGCGCCAGCGCCACCTGCGCCACGATCTCGGCGCTGCCCAGTTGCCGCAGCAGGCCCTCGGTGCCGGTCATGCAGAAGCGGCAGCCCACCGCGCAGCCCACCTGGGTGGACACGCACAGCCCGCCGCGCGGCAACAGCACCGTCTCCACCGTCTGCCCGTCATGCAGCGCTACCAACAGCCGCTCGGAGCCATCGGCAGCAGGGTGGCGCGATTTCAGCCGCGCCAGGCCGGCCAGGCCCTTAGCCATCTCGGGCCAGTTTTCCTGGAGGGCCTTGGGGAGGAACGTCGCCATCCGCCGACGGGGCCGCTCCGCCGGCAGGGCCTGCGCCCAGCTGCGCAACAGGTGCGCCTCATGCTTCGGCCCCGCGCCCAGCGCGCGCAGTTGGGTGCGCACGGCGGCAAGGTCGGCGAGAGGTAACAGGGTGACGGGTTGCATGTTCGGGGTGTCGCGTCTTCGCATTTTCCTCGCGTGGGCGCCTGCCTATACTTTGTCGACCATGCGTCTTTCGCCACAGCACCAGTCCGTCATCCGCCAGGCTGCCCATGAACTCGTGGGCGATGAGGCGCGCGTCCTGCTGTTTGGCTCCCGCACCGACGACGCCCAGCGCGGTGGTGACGTGGATGTGCTGGTGCAGAGCCCGGAAGTCTTGCCAAGCCGCTTGGAGCTGGAGCTTCGGCTCGGCGCCCGCTTGGAGCGCGCGCTCGGCGGCCGCAAGGTGGATGTGCTGCTGGTCGATCCGTCCACTCCCCTGCAACCGGTACACCGCATCGCCCTTTCACAGGGGGTACCGCTGTGAGGGTGGCCGAGCCTGGAGAGCTGGACCGCCTCTGGGCCTTGGCTCGCGTGGTGCGCCGGGAAGCCGAGTACCTGGCGCAGACGGACGGGCGCCTGTTTGGTCAGGTCTTTGACGCTGAACGAGCGCGAACCCTGCCGCTGACTCCAGAACTTGCCGAGCGGGTGGATGCTTTCGTCGCGCGCTTCGGGCGCTTGCAGGACACGCTGGCCGACAAACTGCTGCCCGCCCTCCTGCGCCGTAAGCGTGGCCTGAACACCCTCTTGACGAGGGTTTCGTCTCAGACGTCGACCACTGGTCGCAGCAGCGCGAACCCGACCCGCCAGGTGGTTCCGTCGCCTGGGTCGATGCTG
>JAJTDM010000177.1 GCA_021300575.1 Rubrivivax sp. | reverse complement strand
CAGCATCGACCCAGGCGACGGAACCACCTGGCGGGTCGGGTTCGCGCTGCTGCGACCAGTGGTCGACGTCTGAGACGAAACCCTCGTCAAGAGGGTGTTCAGGCCACGCTTACTTTGTCTCTGAGTTTCTGGCGCGATGAAGCGGCAGTGCGCAGCTGGCGCTGCCACGGAATGCATCGCCAGGCTCAGCAGGAAGGCCGCAGCGATGTGCTCGCGGGCTACCGACTACGGGTCGCCACGGTAGTGCGCGACTACGGGATGCTTGCGCGCGACCAGGCACCGTCGGACTCGCAAAGCGCGCTAATCTGACATCCATGAGTACGCCCCACGAGCCTCGCCTGGCCAGAGTGGCCGCCATCGTGGCCGACCCGGCGCGCTCTCGCATGCTGGCCTACCTGCTGTCAGGCGAATACGCCAGCGCGAGCGAACTGGCAAAGACCGCATCGGTGACTCCGGCTACCGCAAGTGGGCACCTGGGCCAGTTGCTGGATGCTCGATTCGTTGTCTGCGAGCCCAGGGGCCGTCACCGGTATTACCGGCTGGCTGATGCCGAGGTGGCGCATGCTCTGGAGGCCCTGGCGCTGATCGCGGAGCGCGATGTACACGACTGCGCGTGGGCCCATCCTGAGCGCAAACGCCTGCGCTTTGCGCGATGCTGCTACGGGCACTTGGCGGGGCAACTGGCGGTTACGGTGTTCGATGCACTTCAGCGCGAAGAACGCCTGACATCGGCGACCGACGGCTATGAACTGACCGAAGCTGGAATACAGTGGCTCCAAGGTCTGGGGATGAATCCGGGTTCGCCGAGTGGACGGCGCCGATTCGCGTACCGCTGCCTGGATTGGTCAGAACGCCGCGATCACCTCGCTGGCCAATTGGCCGACGAGATCTACCAGCACTTCACCAAGGCAGGATGGCTGCGCCGCTGCCTCGCTTGAGCGCCGACGCCACCTGAGACCGTGGTGATCGCCACGATGGTTCGGCGATGCAGGGACTCGCCGGTGCCCTCGGATCAGTCTCGCGACTCGGCGGTCCGCTTTGTGGCGTCGCATCGACCGTCGCCAATTGGCCGGCAGCGTGAGTACGAGGCGGCGTTAGGAAGCGGACTTCCGACTCATTGACGCTGCCGACGGAGGTCAGTTTTCGGGAGCCCCAGCGGGAATCCGGTCCCGGCCATCACCTGCCGTTTGCTTCCGATGAGACCGGTCGTTCGAATCTCTCGGCTTGTCTGGCGTTTGGGCGACGGTCCCCGACCTCAGGCCGGCACGACAAGGCGGCCATGAGTCCGATCACCATGGCCTGACAGCAAGCCGTCGATGGAAATGTCCTCGTCCAGCGCTTCCCAGTGAATGCCGCGCGGACTCAGCTCGAACTGCGCGCGCTGTTCTTGGGTGGCAGACAGCAAGCGAGGGAACCAGGCCAGCGGGACCGCCATGCGCCTGCCGTCGTCCAGATCGACCCACATGCTGTCGTCGTCGAAGCGTACCGCTTTAGCTGAAGTACTCATGCCAAGTCCTCTCGATCAGAGCCCGATTGCCCTGTGCGACTTCCACCAACTCGCGCAGCGTGCTGGCATCGAAGCCGAAGCTGGAGCCGACCCGAACTTGTGGTTCAAGCCACAGTTTGGCCTCGCTGCTGCCCAAGCGCACATGCACATGCATCGGCTCCCGAGGGCTGCCCTCATTGGAGTAGAAGAAGAACCGGAACCCTTTGTAGCGGAAAACCACGGGCATTTACGGATTCTAGGCAATGGCCAGTCAAGTACCGGCGCCATGGCCTCCACGCGCTCTCGAAACACCAGCGGTTCATCGGCCCCGCTGCTTGCGCATGGCGGCTTTGTTGGCCCGCAGCACCTGCTGCAGCACGCCCCGCCTGCCGTCGCGCAGTCAGGTGCCCAGCGGCTCTCGCTTTCCACACCCGCGCACCCGCGCCCTGGCATTCGCCCAGCTTCGACTGTCGGCTTCAGGATCGCTCGGAGAGTGACGGGAATGGGTCGATTCGAGTCCGCCGCGCCTGTCGGGACCGGTCGCTCATGGCGAGACTACGCACTCCCGGCGTGAAGTTCAGCTTTCCAATCCATTGCTGACGCTCACGGTGGCACCGGCTGCTGAACCGGATGTCGGCTTCCTGGTGCTTACCGTGAGTACGCCCGCCGTCTGCGAATGGCTCCAACCGCTGCACACCCGCCATTACAAACCGCCGTTCACCACATCCCGCATCAACCAGCTGAGCCCGCCTCAATCGCCTCTCGCTCAAACCGCTGCTCCATCAAGTTCACGCCCCACTGCGCCCCGGCATACTCATTCACTAACCGAAACCCGTTGCGCTCGTAGAGATGTCGGGCCGCATCCAAACCCTTGAAGGTCCACAGGACCGTGTGCGTGAATCGCTCCTTATCCACGAACTCGATAGCCCTGCGCAGCAGAGCGCTGCCCACCCCCTGCCCGCGGCACCCGTCATCCAAGAAGAACCAGCGCAGGTGCGCCTGGCCGGCGCCAAGATCCTCACCGTCGATCGCGATGGAACCCACGATCTGATCACCTTGGCTCGGCGTTGTGGCCAGCCACAGGCGGTTTCGAGGGTTCATCAAGCGTGGCCAGAACTCGGCGAGCCCTTCGGCCACCTTGCGCTCAAAGGGCTTGCCCATGCCGTGTTCTCTCGAGTAGTAGGCCGCGTGCATGGCGACGATCCTGCTCATCGCCCCTGGCGTCGTGGCCTCAACGATCTGAAATCGACCTGCATCCATGATCATCTAGCGTGAATCCAGTTCTTCAAGGCATCGCTCCCGAT
>JAJTDM010000126.1 GCA_021300575.1 Rubrivivax sp. | reverse complement strand
GCCGCTCGACCACGCGCTGCACCACCTGCAGCACCGGCGTGACCAGCTCGGGCTGCGCGGCCAGCAGCACGCGCAGCGGGATCGGCAGCGACAGGATCCACTGGCGTACCGGCAGCTTGATGGCCGCCACCGAAGCGGCGCGGCTGGATGCGGCAACCGGCTTTGAGCGATCCGGCCCGTGATCCGAGGCGCTCAGGGGCCCGACGCGGGGGAAGAGGGCCACTCCAACCCCGCGGTCATCGCTTCGAAGTCTTTGTCGTTCGTCAACGCCCGCTGGGCACTTCGCCGCTGCAGGTAGGCGTCCCTTATGAAGGTGTAGCGGTCGAGCGCGATGCTGTCGATGATCCGCTCTGCCCCCAAGAACGCCGAGCGCTGGCGGGTCAGATCCAACCCGGTCAGGGCGGCGCGAGCGGTCCTGCCATCGACGAAGTTGCTCCCCGTGGCCAGCATGTTCACCGGCAGCGCCACGCCGTCGCGCACGGTGGAAGGCCCGAGCAAAGGCAGCACCACGTAGGGGCCCGCTGCAAAGCCCCAAACGCCCAGGGTCTGGCCGAAGTCTTGCGAACTTTTGGCCAGCCCCATGTGCCGCCCCACGTCGAACAAGCCTCCCAGGCCCAAGGTGCTGTTGACGACGAACCTCGCTCCTTGCTCGATGCCCCGGCCGAACTGGGCCTGCAAGCCCCAGTTCACCGCCGACCAAGCGTCTTGCAGGTTGCCAAAGAAGTGGCCCACCGAATCCCGGACGGGCTCCGGCACGGCACGGACGTAGGCTTGCGCCACCGGCTTGACCACCGCTCGATCCACCGAGTCGTTGAAGGCAAACACCTTGCGGTTGGCCGATTCCCAGGGGTCGTGCGCGGCCGCGTCCAGGCCCTCTGGGGACGTCGGCGCGACGCTCGCGCATCCGCCCAGGCAGGCCAGCAGCGCCCCGGCCACCCCGAAACGGGCTATAGGGGTTGCGGCGGTTCGTTGTCTGCATGGGTCGTGCATGGGGTGGTCCTTCTTTTGGAACAAGGGAGCTCGCCTTGCGGCGCCAAGCAGGCGCCATGGCGCTCGGTCAACTGGCGGAGGCCTTGGCCGCTGCGTCGAAGAGTTGCCGCAACGAAACGGTCAAATGGTCAAAGACCCTGCGCATCCGAGGGCTCCGACGCAGGTCCTCGTGGGCGCACAGCCAAACCGACATCGGTTGGGCGACCAGTTCGGGGAACACCCGAACGAGAGAGGGTCGGTCGGCTGCAACCACGGCCAACAGGCCGGCGAACCCGATGCCGGCCTCCACCGCCTGCATTTGCGCGATGCCCGACATCGAACGGAACCGGAAGTCGGCCCGCTGCAGGGAATAGCCCGCCGCGGCCGCCATCTCGATGGGGCGCTCCACGCCGATGTCGCCGACGTAGCGCCCCTTGAGGTCGTGCGGCGTGTAGCCCTGGGGCAAGGCGTCGATGAGCACCCTGCTGCCGTACAGCCCCAACTCGGTTTGGCCGACGGAGACGGCAATGACGTCGTCTTGCTCGGGACGGAAGAAGCGAATGGCGATGTCCGCCTCGCGGCGAAGCAGGTTTTGAACGGCGTCGGAGGCCTGAACCTCGACCTGCAACATGGGCCAAGCGTTGAGCAAAGGCGCCAGCAAGCGCGGCAGCACGAGCGCGCCCAGCGCTTCGCTGGTGGTGATGCGCACCGTGCTCGCCACCTCCTCCTCGCCAGCCCATAGCGCTTGTTCAAAGCGCCCCACGCTGTCCAGCAGGGGCTGCAGCCGTGCCATCAAGAAGGCCGCCCGCTCGGTCGGTCGCATCTTGCCGGGCAGGCGGTCGAACAGCGTCTCGCCCACCAGGGCTTCCAACTCGCGGATGTGACGCCCCAACGTGGGCTGCGTCAACTCGAGCGCCTTGGCAGCGGCGGTGAGTGTTTGGGTTTCACACACCGCGATGAAGGAACGCAGCAGGTTCCAGTCATCAAGTCGCACCCCAGAGGACAGCACGTTGCTGAGCGGCATGGCATTCGAGCCCCGATTGAAGCGGTTCAGCGGCGGTCGCTGCCGCTGCGTCGCCGGTGTCGCTCGTGGCGAGGCACCGACTTGCTGCGGATGCTAATGACAAGTCCACCTTCAGAGTCCATGCAAAAACGCATGCTATGCATGCAGACGCGGGGGGTTGGCGCCGCCGCGTTGCCTCCCGACACTCCCGGCCCGCAGCCCGTCCCGCCCCTTCCCTCCTTCCATTCAAGCCGCAGCCATTCCATGAAACCCACCCCACTTGCCCAGGACGACCACGCCATGCCACGAGGCCTGCTGCTGGTGGCTGGGCTGATCCTGTTGGTACAAGGCTTGAGCATCTTTGCCCCCATGGCGGTGCTCGGCAATGCCATCCAATGGCCGGACAGCCTGGACTTTCCGCCCTCGAAGATGTTGCCGCTGTTGCGCGAGGAATTGGCCAGCGTGCGGCTGGGGTACGGGTTGTACCTCGGGTACTCGCTGCTCTTTCTCGTCACCGGGGTGGTGACGGTTCGCCTGGTGGCCCGGCCCGGGCCCTTGGGCACGATGGCCTTGATCGCCATCGGTGCGGCGGCCGTCTCGGCGCTCGCCCGGGCTATTGGCATCCTGCACTGGCTGACCGGCAGCGTGAGCCTCTCGGAAGCCCATGCCGCCCCCGGCCTGTCCGCCGAGGGCCGGGCCGCGATCGAGGCCATGCAAGCCGCGCTGAACGCCTGGGGCGGCGCCATCGGAGAGTCGCTGGGGGTTGCGGCCTTTGCCTCGATCTGGGCCATCGCAGCGGGCCTGTTGATCCTGCGCAACCGTCAGTGGCCCACCTGGGCGGGGCTGACGGGGGTGCTGGCCGGCGTGCTCGTCGCCCTGCCGGCACTCGAGCTGTTCGGCATCGCGCCGCCGGTATCCATCGTCTTGTCCACCACCGGCATCCAACTTTGGTTCATGGCGATGGGGCTGCTGTTCTTCCGGCGCGCCTTGCGCCGGACCGCTTGAGGGCGGTTGCCGTGCCGGTCCAGCGGCTCGAAGTTCAGGTCTTCGGCGGCCCCGACGTCATCCAATGGGTGCAGGACGAGACGCTGCCCGAGCCCGGCGCCAGTGAGGTGCGCATCGGGTCGAGGCCTCGAGCTTGGTCTTCACCGACATGCTCATCCGCCGCAACCTTTACCCGGTGTTGAAGCTGACCCTGCCCCTGACCCTCGGCTACGATTTCGTCGGTCGAATCGACCGCATCGGACCTGGTGTCACACGGTGGCGCGTCGGCGACTGCGTCGCCGACCTGATCCAACTCGGCGGCAACGCAACCCACCTGGGGCGTCCGGCCGCCTCGCTGGTCGCCGTGCCACAGGGTCTGGAAGCGACGCAGGTGGAGCCTCTGATCCTCAGCTACATGACCGCCTACCAGGCCATGTTTCGCGAGGGCGGCGCGAAGGCCGGCGATGCCGTGCTGATTTATGGCGCCAGCGGTGCGGTGGGGCTGGCTGCGCTGGACTTGTGTCGCGCCTTCGGGGTGCGGGCGGCCGGTGTTGCCTCAGCCAAGCAGGAGCAAGCCGTCACCCACAGGGGTGCTGCCTTCGTGGCGTATGACCAGGTCGGATCGGGCCTTCGGCTGGATCGTTGGTCGCGCGAGCTGGGCGGCTTCGCCGTCGTTCTCGATGCCGCCCGGGGAGAGGCGCTCTCGTCGGTCATGGTGCGTCTCGCACCGGCCGGCCGACGGTTGGTGGCGGGCTTTCAGCGCCGCGTTCCGGGCCGGCCAAGGAGCCGGGAAATGGCGGGGCCTGATGGCGAGGCTGGGGGTCGCCTTCGAATTCGTGCGGATCAAGTCGATGTCGTCCATGCCCTTCGTGTCTCAGCGCGTCGTCTCCTACGACGTCTCGGGACAGCGGGACGCGCACCCGGAGCAATTCAACGACGACCTGACGATGCTGCTGTCGCTGCTCGAGGCCGGCCGCATCGCGCCCCGTGTCCAGCGCGTGTTCGGGTTGGACGAGTCCGTCGAGGCGCACCGGCTGATCGAAACCGGCCAAGTCGAGGGCCGGATCGTGCTCGACCTGACCCGCCCCGTCGCCCGCCACCCCGAGCTACGGCACCGCCCCGGGGTGCCAGAGCGCGCAGCCCTGGAAACCCACGCGGCGGGCTGACCCCCACGCCCAGCGGCACTGGACCGTCAACGCACTCGCCCAAAGCTCGGGCCCATGGCGCCCGCAGGATCGACACATGACCGCCCCCCGACCCCTCCGCCCCGTGCGCTGCGTGCCCGGGCTTGCCCTGGTGTTGACGGTACTCGGGCTCTTGATCGGCTGCGCCCCTGGAGGCACACCCGCTTCACTGGACGAGCTCAGGCGCAGTGGCTGGCAAACGCCATCGGCCCTGGCCCCCGATGCCAGCTTTGAGGACTACGTCGGCCGGGTCACGCAGGAACTGCGCGAGCACCGACTGCCATTCGACCCCTCCAACGCAGAAGCCGAGCTGCCCCTGGTGGCACCCTTCCGAAAGGCCGCCGATGCCACCTGCCCCGGCACCGGGCCGCGAGGCATCGTCATCTTGGTGCACGGACTGTCGGACACCCCATTTGCCATGCGCGATCTCGCGCGCGCCTTCGCGCAGATGTGCTTCGAGTCACGCGCCCTGGCGACCTGCTGGGGGTGGACCCCCAAGACTGGCTCCATCACCTGAAGGCGGCGATCGCGCAAGCCAGGCGCGAGAGCCCGGTCGTGGTTTTGGCGGGCTTCTCGCTGGGCGCGGCCCAGGCGCTGGCCTCGGCCGCCGAATCACTCGGCAAGGTGGACGCCGTGATCGGCGTGTCTCCAGCCTACCGAATTCGCTCCAACTTCTTGGTGAGGCAAGCCGACTGGATGGCCCCCATTCGGCCTTGGCTGCTTTCCCGCCCCCGCGAAGAAGTCGCACGCTACGGCGCGATGCCCACCCAGGGCATCTCCGCCACCATGGCCATCCTCGGCCTCATGGACGAGCGCTTGCAGCGCCACGGGCCATTGCAAACGCCGTGGCTGATCGTGCAAAGCGAAAACGACGAAGTGGTGGACGTGGCCGCCAACCGGCGCCCCTTTGAAGCACGGGCCGGGCACCCCGGCTGCCTGCTGGTCAACTGCTTTTCTGACGCCCCACCCAGTGAACCCAGCAGCCGGGTGGCCCGGACGCCCGCGGCCAGCATCGCGCTGAGGGTGGTGGGGCTGTCCCACCTGTCCTTTCACATCTCGCCCGACAACCCGCACTACGGCCTCACGGGCCACTACCGCAACTGCGGCAGCACGCACTACCGGGAAGAGAAAGACATCGCCGCCTGCCAGCGAGCCGAGCAGGTTTGGTACGGCGTGAGCGGGCATTCACCACCGGTGGACCAGGCGGGCGCGCGATCCACGTTCAACCCGCACTTTCAGGAACTCGAACGCCGCATCGGCGAGTTCCTGGGCCCACTGCGTCATCAGCCCCGAGCGGCTGCCGCAGGGCCTCCCACCGCGTATCCAGCCGCACCTCATGGATCCGGCCCTGACGCACTGGTTGACCCTCCGGTCGGGCTGAGAGGGTTCAAGTTCCCTGGGGCCGTCTCAACAACCACCGCGCTCGTGCGACAGCGCCACGCCATCCGTCCCGGGCCCCTTTTGGGGCCCGGGACGGATAGCCGACGGCAGTCACCTAGACATCGCGATGCCCATGCAAGAACGCATGCAGTGCATGCGGCTGCGGGGGTTGGTGATGGCGAGGTCTGTTCAGACACTGCCGCCGGAACGTGGGTGCTGCAGGCGCATCCCGGTCTTGGAATCACCCAACCTCTTTCAGAAAGTCCGTCATGCATCACTCCTCGCTCCGATCCGCGAGCCCCTTGTCCGCCCTGGCAAGCGCGCCCCGTGGCCTGCTGCTCAGCCTCGCCCTGGCTGCAGCATCTGGCGCTGCACTGGCCCAAGAGCCGCCACGCAACCTGCTGGGTTTGGGCGCGATTTCCGTGCCCGACTTCGAAGGGTCAGCCGACTTGGCCGTGCGACCCTTGCTCTTGGGCCGCCTGGACCTCGGTGGCCACGGCAGCCTGCGGCTGTCAGGGCTTTCGGTGCAGTACAACGTCATGGGCCCCAAGAGCCCCTGGGCGTTGGGCCCTGTGGTGTCAATGCGCCCGGCTCGAGACGACGGGGTCGACGACGTGGTCGTGCGCAAGCTGCGCAAGGTTGACAGTACCGCCGAAGCCGGCTTCTTCGTCGAGTACGGCTTCATGGACACCTTGAGCGCCGGCGACCGCCTGAGCGTGGGCGTTGAGGCCAAGGGCGGCAAGGGCACCCAGGTGACCTGGAGCGCCCGTTACCAAGGCGCCAAGATGGGCGCCTTCCAGTACAGCTTCGACCTGAGCTCGACCCACGCCAACGACAAGTACATGGACACGTACTTCTCCGTGGACGCCGACAACAGCCTGCGCAGCGGCCTGCCCCTCTATAGGGCTGGCGGCGGGGTAAAGAGCACCTCGCTAGGGCTGACGGGTTCGTACGACCTCAGCCGGCAGTGGGCCTTGATCGGGCGCGCCAGCGTGTCTCGCCTTGCCGGCGACGCGACCGACAGCCCCATCGTTCGGCTGCGTGGTGACAACAGCGCCAGGTCCATCGGTATCGCAGTCGCTTACCGCTTCTGAAACCCACCCCTGCACCACCGCCCATGAACTCCAGCACCATGAACAACCCAGCGACAACAGGCACCGGTCCGTCGCGTCCGGTGCCGTCCTGGAAGCGCCGGGCCTTTGTGGGCGGTGACGTCGCCGTTGGGGCGGCCGCTGCCGCCACCCTGGTGGGCTACACCGGCACGCTGGAGGTCAAGGGCCGGCTGTCGGCCGACCGCCAGGTGCTGGAGGCGATCAGCATCAGCTTCAAGAACTGAGTTCAGTTCGTCGCCTGGACCTGGCGGCGCGCCTCGGCATAGCCGCTACTCACGGCGGCAGTGGCATCGGCGCAGCTGGTGCTGCCGTTGCAGACCACAGCGTCGATGGTGAACAGGCGCACGGCCGAGTCGGCGCCGGCGCTGGTCTTGCCCTCGTTGTAGACGGCCGAGTTGCACGACACGGTCACCCGCATGCCGCCCTCGGCTGACAGGTCCAGCGTCTGCAGCAGCGCGTGCAGTTCCTCGCCAGTGGGCGCACCGGCCTCGACGAAGCTGGGCGCGCCGTCGGCGTCGCAGCGGTACACGCCGTCCAGCCCCAGGCCGTGCAGGTGGATGTTCAAGTTGGCAGCCGAGCCGAAGCGCTGGATCAGCGTGACCGCGCCGCCCTGGCCCTCGTCGCTCTTGAGCCCCGTGTGGTCCACCAGGTGCGCCGCCGTCTGCGACATCCGCCGCGCACCGCACGGCTGCTCGAGCTGCTGAGGTAGATCAGCCTCCCGCTGCCAGCAGGCTAGCCGCTGCGCGGGCCGGCCCGATGGCACGGCACCGTAAAGCTCAGGCTGGCCGCCGCGTCAGCACGACGATGCCGTCTTCGTCGGCTACCAGCCAGTCTCCCGGCTGAACCCGCACACCCTGCAGTTGCAGTTGCAGCGGCACATCGCGCAGCCCTTCACCGCGCCTTTCGGTGGGCAGGGGCATCAGAGCCAATGCGCGAATGCCAAGGTCGTATTGAGCCAACTCGGCCACGTCACGCACACAACCGTCGATGACAAGGCCAGCCCAGCCGTTGCGCGCCGCCGCTGCAGCCAGGTTTCCGCCCACCAGCGCCCGGCGAAGCGACCCGCCTCCATCAACCACCAGCACGCGCCCGATGCAACCACTCGATGTGTCCACCGTGCCGTCAGCCTCGACGGCGGCTTTGAGCAGCGAGTTGTCCTCGAAGCACTTGACGGTACTCACCGGCCCGGCGAACCGGATTCGCTTGCCGTAGGGCTGGAACACTGGAGGCAGCACGCGGAAATCGCCGCTGGTGTCGCTCTTGTGCGCATCGCACAGGTCGCAGGTGTTGGGCGTCATCACAAAGTCTCCTTGGATTTGACGGTCTGGCGTACGCCGGCAGACGAGGGTTTCGTGGCGGCGCTGCGCTCCTCGGCCGGGCGACGTGCTGGCATCATGGGTTGGTGCTCGCGCGGTGATTTCAGGATGATGGCTGTCGAGGTTTCGGTGACGATGCAAAAGCGGCTGACCACCGTGTCGAGATGGGCCACGTCGATGACTGCGATCTCCATCAGCCAGCTGTCTTCGCCAGTCACGTTGTGTGCACACACCACCTCCGGCGTCTGCTCGATGAGGCGCACCACACGGTCATAGTCCGCCCGCCCCACACGCACCATGGCGCGGATGCCATAGCCCAGCGCACCCAGGTTCACCGTGGCCCGGTAGCCCGTGATGACGCCTGCCGCCTCGAGTTTGCGCACCCGCTCGGTGACGGCCGGTTGGCTCAGGTGGACCCGGCGGCCCAACTCCGCCATGGTCAGCCGCGCATCCGACTGCAGTTCCGCCAGGATGCGTGTATCGGCCGCATCGATTTCTGAATTGAAGGCTTCAGCCATTTATCTCCTTTTTTATCCGCTCCGAGTGCCAACCTTAATCATTACTTTGCCATGTATTCAAGGCCCTGGCTTTCATAACATCTCGTCTCATTGCAAAACTTTGCACCCCGAAGATGACCACCTTGACCACCACTGCCCCCCGGCGCTCATCCCTGCCACCCTGGCTGCTGGCATGTCTGGCAGCCACCTGGCTGGTGTGGGGGTCCACCTACCTGGCCATCAAGTTCGCGCTCGTCAGCCTGCCGCCGTTCTTTCAGATGGGCACCCGCTTCCTGGTGGCCGGCGCCGTGCTGATGGCCTGGCTCAGGTGGCGCGGTGGCGCTTGGCCAGAGGCCCGGCAGTGGCGGCACGCGCTCATCGTGGGCAGCCTGATGCTTGGCGGTGGCATGGGCGGCACCGCTTATGCCGAACAGACCGTGGCCTCCGGGCTGGTGGTTGCGTTCATTGCCGTCATTCCCTTGTTGATTGCGGCCCTCAACCTGTTCTGGGGCATCGTGCCCCACCGGCTGGAGATGGCAGGCATCCTGGTCGGCCTGGCCGGCGTGCTGATGTTGACGCAGGGCGCCGGGTTCCAGGCGTCCCCGGTGGGGCTGGGCGCCATTGCGCTGGCCTGCGTCACCTGGTCGCTGGGCAGCGTATTGAGCCAGCGGCGGTTTCCCCTGGCCCCGGGCGCTGTTGGGTTTGCCAGCGAAATGCTTTGCGGCGGGCTGGTCCTGATGGGCCTGTCTGTGCTGGTCGGAGAAACACCCCAGTGGCCGCCGAAGCCCTTGGCGGTGGCGGCATGGCTGTACCTGGTGGTGTTCGGTTCGCTGCTGGCTTTCAGCGCCTACATGGTGCTGCTTGCCCGTGCCAGCGCGGCGGTGGCCTCCAGCTACAGCTTGGTCAACCCGGTGATTGCCATGCTGCTGGGTGTGTGGCTGGCCGGAGAAACCATCACCGCCCCCGAGTGGACAGCCGCTGGCGTGGTGCTGGTGGGCGTGGTGCTGATGCTGTGGGGATTGCGTGCCAAACGCTGACCTTGCGCCAAGACATCCGGCACACCGGCGCTGACGTCAGACCGCCGCGTTGTTCATG
Source organism: Rubrivivax sp. (assembly GCA_021300575.1). GTDB lineage: Bacteria > Pseudomonadota > Gammaproteobacteria > Burkholderiales > Burkholderiaceae_C > Rubrivivax. Next base: position 2,249 of record JAJTDM010000126.1, on the reverse strand, counting down.
AGAGGGGTTGGGCCGACTGGCGTCGGCTGATGCCCACCCCCACCCACCCTGCCGAGATGATGCCGAGCGCGAGTGCGTGGGCCGACCCGTAGAACACGCCCGATGGCATGCCGCGGTCGAGTAAAGCGCCAAACACTGGGGCGGCCACCGCAGAGCCGAGGTCGAGTCCGAAGTACACGGTGCCCTAGACCCGGCCGGTGGCGCCCGGGGGCGAAGCGCGCTTGACCTGCACCCGGTAGTAGATACCGCCCACCACCAAGCCCTCCTCGCTCCAGTCGAACTGGTAGGCCTCGCCGAGCTCGAAGGCCAGCGGGACGAAGGCATTGACCACCGCGCCTTGGCCCTCGCCCTGGTGCCACGCCCGGACGAAGTCGGTCACCCGGGTGTACCCACCGTCGTAGCCCGCCGCCTTGATCTGCGCGTACAGCGCCTTGGCCGTGCGCCGCTCATGCTTGGGCCGCCGAGCATCGGCCTTCAGCGCCTGCTTGAGTGCCTCGTGGAAGGCCGTGAGCTTGTTCGGCTGCTCCACCCGCCGGCACTTCGGCGGGCCATCGACCTCGCCGTGCAGCCACTTGGCCACCGTGTTGCGCGACTACCCCGTGATGCGCGAGATCTCGCGCGCCGACTTGTTCTTCCGGCTATGCAAACGCCGGATCCTGCCAACCATGTCCATGGTGATTACTCCTCGTCACCTGCTGCACAAAAAGGCAGCAGGGTAGGTTGTTCACCTGGGTCAGTTTTCGGTCGGCGCCAACAGGTGGAGAACAACGCAAGCTTGGGCGCGAGGGAGCCGGTGCAGTTGGCCATCGGCCCCACCCTTCCCTACTGTGACTCCTCGGTCCAGTCCTCGACCGAAAGGCCTGGAAACTGCGCGAAAGCGCGGTCGTTGGTCACCAGCACGGCGTCGATACTCAGAGCGTGTGAGCCGATCAGGAGATCCATCGGCGCGAGCCCCCTGCCCTCGCGTTGGGCGGCGGCACGGGCCGGTCCGTAGACCTCGGACGTCGATACGTCCCAGGGCAAGACGTCGACCCGCCGCAGGAACTCCCGAACCACAACGTGAAGCGCCGTGGCGTCAGGCCGCTTGGCCAGACCGAACAGCAGTTCACCTTGGGTGATGGCCGAGATGCACAACGAAGTGATCGGCGCGGAGACCACTCGACGCGCAACTCCCGGGTGCTTCTTTAGAAGGTGGCTGACGGTGTTGGTGTCGAGCATGTAGCGCGTCACTGTCGTCACCCCTGCCAGCCCTCCAGCGGATCCCTGTCATGGGTGCCCTGGGCACGCTGCGCTTCGCTCAGGAAGTCCTCAGGGACATCGGCGGCCTGCAGCGCCGTGAAGAACCCATCCCAAGTGGTTGGCTTGCGTGACAGGATCACGTCGCCAGTCTTTGGATCCTGGCGGATAAAGACTTCCTTCGTATCGAAACGAAAGGCCGCAGGCAGTCGCACGGCCTGGCTGCGGCCGTTGGTGAAGAGCTTGGCGGTTTGGGTCAGGTGCGGTTCTGATGACATATACCATAGTCTATATCATTAGCTTGAACAGTCCCCGTGCCGGCCCTGGCTGAAGCGTCACTCTTGCAGCTCGACTGGTGGCCCTGGCGCCAGCGAAGTCGCAGCCTCGCCCGCTGGGCCTGGGCAAGGACGGGTTCACGCTGCCCAAGAACTTTGGCTCCCTTCATGCATCGGAAATCCAGCGGATGTTCAAGGCCACTGCGTGACGTCGCAGGGCCTGAGCCTGCTGCTTGACACCAACGTCCTGCTTGCAGCCCTCATTGCCCCCGACACCCTGCCCACTCCCACGCAGCAAGCGCTGCGGGACGCGGCGGTGACCGTCCGTTTCAGCGCGTCCAGCCTGTGGGAGATCGCCATCAAGTGCTCGCTCGGCCGCCAGGACTTCACCTTCCGGCCGGAAGACATCGAACTCCTGGCGCGGGAGACCGGATTCACCGAACTGCCCGTTCTCTCGCAGCACACCCACGCAGTCGCCACCTTGCCGTGGCTGCACCGGGACCCCTTCGACCGCCTGCTGCTTGCGCAGGCGATCGCGCTCCCGGCGCGGCTGCTCACCACCGACGTACTGCTGGCGAAGTACTCTGATCTGGTGCAGTTGATCTGACCGTGGCGTGACGCGCTGGCGCAGGCGCCTTTCGCTCAACGAATCTTCACCCTCGCCCGCAACCTCCCCACCACCCCCGTGGGGAAGTGGTAGACCGACAGCACGAACAGCACGCCCAGCCACAGCAGCCA
>JAJTDM010000060.1 GCA_021300575.1 Rubrivivax sp. | reverse complement strand
AGGCCGCGGCGGCTACGGTGGCGGTGGTGGCACCGGCGGCGGTGGCCGTGGTGGCTATGGCGGCGGTGGCGGTGGCGGCGGCGGTGGTTACGGCGGCGGCGGTGGCCGTGGCGGCGACCGCGGTGGCTACGGCACCAGCGAGCGCAGCGGCGACGGTGACAGCGCCGGCCGCGGCTCCTACGGCCGAGGCAACTACGGTGGTGACCGCAGCGATCGCGGCGGCTACTGAACTCCCGCACCAGCCGGGCTTTGCCCGGCTAGCGTCCCTTGTTCGCTGAAGGGACGCCTGTGATGCAGGCCCGACCGGTGCTCAGTACCGCTCGGGCCTCAGTACTTCTACCTGGCCAAAGTACAGCCCGACGCTGAAATGCGGGGCGTACGCAGCCATCACCTGATGGGCAATCGCGTCGGCCACCTGAGGCTCGCAGATCACCTTGAGTTCGATCGTCCGGTCGGCTTCCCAATCCCCATCGCGCACGCCTTCCAGGCCGGCGCCATGCACCTCGGCCACGGTCCAGAACTGACCCCCGTGCTGCCGCACCTCGCGCACCAACGGCTTTTCCAGCGCGGCCTCGGCCACGATCACCAGCAGGGTGCGCGGATGCTTGTGCAGGGCAGTCATGAGGTGAGCCTTCGGGCAAGTTCAAGGTAGAGCGGAATGCCGATCACCAGGTTGAAGGGGAATGCGATGCCCAGGGCCACGGTGATGGACAGCGCTGCGTTGGCCTGCGGCACCGCAATGCGCATGGCCGTGGGTGCGGCGATGTAACTGGCACTGGCCGCCAGCGTGGCCATCAGGGCCACGCCGCCGGTGGACAACTCCAGGGCCAGGCCCACGCCCGCGCCCAGCAGCGCCAGCAGCGGGGGCGCCAGCAGGCCCACGACCAGCACCGCGGGGCCGAAGCGGCGAACCTCGCCCAGGCGGGAGCCCGCCACAAGCCCCAGTTCCAGCAGGAACAGGGCCAGCACGCCCTTGAACGGCTCCACGAACACCGCCCGCAGCGGCTCCGTGCCGGCCACGCCGGCCACCGCTCCAATGGCCAGCCCGCCCAGCAGCAGCAGCACGCTCTTGCCGAACAGCACGTCGTGCGCCAGTTCACCCCACCGGCCCTTGCGTGCCATGGCGTCCGGGGCCTGCGCGGCGCGCATGGACCAGCGCGCCAGCAGGATGCCCGCGACGATGCCCGGCGCCTCCATCACGGCCACCCACAGGGCGGCGTGGGTTTCGTAGGCCACCCCTGCGCGCTGCAACGCAGACGTGGCGACTGCAAACGTGACCACGCTGACCGAGCCGAAATGCGCCGCCACGCTGGCCGCATCGGCCGGCTGCAGGCGCAGGGCGCGCAACGCCGGGAACAGCAGCAGGGGAATGGTGAAACCCAGCGCGGCACAGGCCAGCACCTGCGGCGCCAGCGTCTCCAACGGCTGGCGGCTGAGTTCCACCCCACCCTTCAGGCCGATGGCCAGCAGCAGGTAGATCGACAGCGTCTCGTACAGCGCCTCGGGCAGCCGCAGGTCGCTGCGCACCAGCCGGGCGAACACGCCCAGCGCGAAGAACAGCACCACTGCATCAAACGCCATGGCGGCATCCTGCCAGCGCCCTGGAAAGCCGGCTTCGGTGGGGACATGAGGTGCGCCACCGGCACAAGCCGGGGCGACCCCGCAGCACAGCGGTGCAGGGCACGCCCAGCTCAGCGCTCCCCACGCCGGTGCTTGCGGCCGCGCCCGGCGAACAGGCGATCGAACAGGGCATCAGGCAGCGCGCGCAGCAAGGGTACGACAAGGGCCATCTGCCAGGGGATCACCCGGCGGCTGGCGCCGGCCTGGATGGCGCGCCAGGCGCGGTCGGCAAAGGTGTCGGCATCCAGCAGGAAGGGCATGGGGTAGCGGTTGCGCGCCGTCAGCGGCGTGGCCACATACCCCGGCAGCAAGGTCACCACGCGTACACCATGCGGGCGACACTCACCGCGCAGGCTCTCGCAGTAGGCCACGGCCGCGGCTTTGCTGGCGCAGTAGGCGCCATGGCCGGGCATGCCGCGCACCGCCGCCACGCTGGCAATGCCCACCAGGGTGCCGCGGCGGCGCTGGCGCATCGCCGCCAGGAACGGGTGGAAGGTGGCGGCCAGGCCCACGTTGTTGACGGCCAGGGTGTCGCGCAGCACGTCCAGGTCGGCGCGCTCGGCCGTGTCCATGCCCACGCTGATGCCGGCGTTGGCGATCACCACGTCGGGCAGGCCCATGCGCTGCAGGCACACCTGGGCCGCCACACACATCGCATCCGGGTCGGCCACGTCAGCACCCAGCACGCACACGCGGTCCGGCCCCAGCCCCTGGTCCCGGGCCCAGGCCTCGATCAGCTCGGTGCGGCGGGCCAGCAAGGCCAGGCGCCAGCCTTCTCGGGCATAGCGCGCGGCCAGCGCCTGGCCTATGCCGCTGGAAGCACCGGTGATGAACACCAACGGGGGCTGGGCGACGGGAGGGGTCATGGCGGGGTCATGGCGGCGTCAGGGTGGACTCATTGGGGAATCGCGGCAGGCTGAATGGTCGCGGCACCTTGCTGAACGCTGCGCAACGCCGTTCAAGCGTGTTCACGGGTGCTCAAGGTCGCGCCGACGTGACGCCCGCTCCGCGCGGTGCGAAAACGCCTCGTGTAGGCCCGGTGAGCTCCAGCACACCGGTGTCCTCGCGGTAGTCCAGGGTGGTGGCCTCGAGTTCGTCGTCGCCCAGCCGCACCCGCACCGGCTGCTCGCTGCGCACGCGGCGCTCCTTCGGGTACAGCAGCAGGCGCTCGCCTTCCAGCACCGCTGGCCGGCCCGCAGCAGAGCGGGTCTGGACCCGCGCGCTGCCGATGAGCTGCACTTCGGTGGTGTCGTCATCGGCCAGGGCCCGCTGCGCGGTGGCCACGGTCTCCTGTCCCTCGGGCGAATAGGCCCGCAGCGTCGCGCCCTCGATCTCCAAGCGGCCCGCGGCCGGCAGGTGGCGCAACTCCCGGCCCTCGATCTGCACGCGCAGCCGCCCATCGGCGGCAAAGCGCTGCACCATGAAGCCAGTCATGGTGTAGTCGGGCTCCACCCGGGTGGCCGCAGCAGGCCGCGGCTCCAGGGGCTGCGGGGCGTTGCGCACCAGCCACCAGGAGCCCACGGCCAGCACCAGCATCAGGATGAGGGGCAGCGCGGCGGTCAACGCATCGCGCAGCCGGTCCGGCCACGGCAGCGGGGCGGCGGCTCCCGCAGCCCTCTCGGCCACCGGGCCCAGCGAGATGGGCACTTCCGGCAGGTCGGGCAGGGTCAGCTCGATGCCGCGTGCGGTCTTCGGGCTCAAGACAGGCTCACTTCGCGTCCAGGGTGCCCAGGTGCTCGGCCAGCAGCCCGGCGTAACGGCCGGCGGCCACGAGCAGCAGGTCGCAGAACTCGCGCGCGGCCCCATGGCCCCCGCAGGCCGCCGTCACATGGTGCACCACGGCGCGCACTTCCACATGCGCCTGCGCAGGCGCGCACGCAAAACCGGCGCGCGTCAGCAGCGGCAGGTCGGGCCAGTCGTCGCCCATGGCCGCCACCTCGGGCCAGTCCAGGCCCAGGCCTTGCAACACCGCCTGCGCTGCCGCCGCCTTGTTGCCGGCGCCGTAGACGGCATGTTCGATGCCCAGATCGGCCACGCGGCGCCGTACGGCCGCCGAGTCGCGCCCGGTGATGACGATAGGGATGATGCCGGCGCGCGCCAACAGCTTGATGCCGTGGCCGTCCAGCGTGGCGAAAGCCTTCACCGTCTCGCCCTGCTCACCGATGTAGATGCGCCCGTCGGTCAGCACGCCGTCCACGTCGAAGATCGCGGCCTTCATGCCGAAGTCCGGGCCCTGGGCCTGCAGCAGCAAGGCCGGGGGGAAGTTCAGGCGGGGTGTCATGACGGCAACGTGGGGCGGCGGGGTCAGGGCAAGGCTCAGATGACCTTGGCGCGCATCAGGTCGTTGCTGTTGAGCGCGCCAGTGATGCGGCCGGCTTCGTCCACGACGATCACGCTGGTGATGCGGTGCTGCTCCATCAGGCCCGCGGCGTCCACCGCCAGGGCGTCCTCGCGCACGAGACGGGGGCTGCGGTGCATCACCTCCTGCGCCGTCAGCGGCAGCAGGTCGACGCCGCGCTCGATCAGGCGGCGCAGGTCGCCATCGGTGAAGATGCCCAGCACCTGGCCGTCAGCATCGGCCACCGCGGTGAAGCCCAGGCCCTTGGCGCTCATCTCCCGCAGCATCTGGCTCATGGAGGCGGTGGGGGCCACCAGGGGCAGGGCGTCGCCGCTGCGCATCAGGTCGCGCACGTGCATCAGCAGCTTGCGCCCCAGACTGCCGCCAGGGTGCGAGCGCGCGAAGTCTGCCTCGACGAAGCCGCGGGCGTCCAGCAAGGCGACGGCCAGTGCGTCCCCCAGGGCCATCTGTGCGGTGGTGCTGGCCGTGGGCGCCAGGTTCAGCGGGCAGGCCTCCTGATCCACCGCGCTGGACAGCACGATGTCCGCATGGCGCGCCAGCGCGGACTGCGGCTTTCCGGTCATGGCCACCAGCGTCACCGACAGGCGGCGCAGCGCGGGCAGCAAGGCGGCCAGTTCGTCGCTCTCGCCGCTGTTGGAGATGGCCAGCACCACATCGCCGGCCGTGACCATGCCCAGGTCCCCGTGGCTGGCCTCGGCCGGGTGAACGAAGAACGAGGGCGTGCCGGTGGAGGCCAGCGTGGCGGCGATCTTGCGCCCCACGTGGCCGCTCTTGCCCATGCCCATGACGATGGTGCGGCCGCGGCAGGCCAGCATGGCCTGCACCGCGCGTACGAAACCCTCGCCCTGGCGCGAGCCCAGCGCCTGCAGCGCACGGGCCTCGATGTCGAAGGTCTGGGCCGCGAGCGCCAGCGCACGTGCGCCATCGAAACCCTGGGGGGGCATCGGCATGGCGGGGGTGTCGGGCGTGGGGCTGTGGGGCACGGTGGGGCGTTCGGTCAAGGAGCCGCGAGCGTGGGCCACAACCGCCCGCCACCCGCCCTCCGATAGGATCGGATGATTCTATTGAGCCGGCACAGCCGGCCCCTGCTGCGCCCGCATGGCCTCCACCCTCGAACTCGTGTTGCTCTACCTCGTCGCCGCGGTGGCCGGTGTGACCTTGTTCCGTTCACTGAAGTTGCCGCCCATGCTGGGCTACCTGGTGGTGGGTGTGCTGATCGGGCCCAACGCACTGGCACTGGCCAAGGACAGCGAGGGCGTGCGCTACCTGGCGGAGTTCGGGGTGGTGTTCCTGATGTTCGTTCTGGGGCTGGAGTTCAACCTGCCCAAGCTGCGCAGCATGCGCACGCTGGTCTTCGGCCTGGGGCTGTCGCAGGTAGGCCTGACGATGGTGGGGGCCGTGGCCGGCCACTTCCTGCTGCTGTGGCTGTTCTCCTTCACCACCCGGCCCTGGGAGCTGGACTGGCAGGGCGCGGTGGTGCTGGGCGGAGCGATCGCCATGTCCAGCACGGCCATCATCGTCAAGCTGATGGCCGAGCGGCTGGAGCTCGACAGCGAGCACGGCAAGCGGGTGCTGGGCATCCTGCTGTTCCAGGACCTGGCCGTGGTGCCGCTGCTGGTGATCATTCCGGCGCTGGGATCGAGCCCCGAGCAGATGGCCACGTCGCTCGGCCTGGCGCTGCTCAAGGCCGTGGCGCTGCTGACCGTGCTGCTGGTGGGCGGGCAGAAAGTCATGCGGTGGTGGCTCACACTGGTGGCGCGGCGCAAGAGCGATGAGTTGTTCATGCTCAACCTGCTGCTCATCACCCTGGGCCTGGCCTACCTCACTGAGCACGCGGGCCTGTCCTTGGCCCTGGGTGCCTTCGTGGCCGGCATGCTGGTGGCCGAGACTGAATACAAGCACCAGGTGGAGACCGACATCCGGCCCTTCCACGACGTGCTGCTGGGCCTGTTCTTCATCACCATCGGCATGAAGCTGGACTGGCGCCCGGTGCTGGACCAATGGTTCATCGTGCTGCTTCTGACCACCGGGCCCATCGTCGCGAAGTTCGTGCTCATAGCCGCGCTGGCGCGGCTGTTCCGTGCCCCGCCCGGCACCGCCCTGCGCAGCGGCCTGTACCTGGCACAGGCGGGGGAATTCGGCTTCGTGTTGTTGACGCTGGGCGCAGACCACAACCTGGTGGCGCCGCAGTGGGTGAGCCCGGTGCTGGCGGCCATGGTGCTGTCCATGCTGGCTGCGCCCTTCATCGTGATGTTCAGCGACCGCATCGTCAGCCGCCTCAGCGCCAACGACTGGCTGATGCAATCGGTGGCGCTGACCTCCATCGCCAAGAAGTCCATGTCCACCGAGGCGCACGTCATCATCTGCGGCTTCGGGCGCAGCGGGCAGAACCTGGCGCGGTTGCTGGAGCCCGAGCGCATTCCCTACATGGCGCTGGATCTGGACCCCGACCGCGTGCGCCAGGCCGCCGCCGCCGGCCAGAGCGTGGTGTTCGGCGACGCCGCACGGCTGCAGAGCCTGATGGCCGCCGGCCTGGCGCGCGCCAGCGCGGTGGTGATCAGTTACCACGACACGCCCTCGGCGCTGAAGATCCTGCACCAAGTGCGCGAGCACGCGCCCAAGGTGCCGGTGATCGTGCGCACGGTGGACGACACCGACATGGACCGCCTGCGCGCGGCCGGCGCCACCGAGGTGGTGCCCGAGGCCATCGAGGGCTCGCTGATGCTGGCCGGCCACGCCCTGGCGCTGGTGGGCGTGCCCATGGCGCGCGTCATCCGCATCACGCGTGACGCCCGCGATGCCCGCTACCGCTTGCTGCGCGGCTATTTCCACGGGGCCGACGACGACACGGCGGACACCCTGGAACAGGACCGCCTGCTCAGCGTCACGCTGCCGGCGGCCGCGGCCAGCCAGGGCGAGCGCCTGGGCCACCTGGCGCTGCACGCCGTGGGCGTTCAGGTGGTGTCGGTGCGCCAGGCGGGCGGCGCCGTCATCGAACCCAGCGACGAACTGCTGCTGGCCCCGGGCGACACCCTGGTGCTGTCCGGCCCGCCCGAAGCGCTCTCCCTGGCCGAAGCCAAGCTGCTGCAGGGGTGACCCGCGCGGCTTGCAGCACGGCTTGCAGCGCGGGTCGGCGCAGGGCCCGGAGAGCTCCTCAGCGAAAGCCCGCCACCGGGTGGGGCAGGTAAGGGGCCTCCAGCTCGGCCGCGTCCTCGTCGGACAACTTCAGCGACAGCGCGGCGGCGGCCTCGTCCAGCTGCTCCAGCTTGGTGGCGCCGATGATGGGCGCGCTCACTCCGGGCTTGCGCAGCACCCAGGCCAGGGCCACGCGGGCCATGGGCACCGCCAGGCGCTGCGCCACGCGCTGCACCGCCTCCACCACCAGGCGGTCGGCTTCCTGGGTGGCGTTGTAGAGGGTCTTGCCGTAGGCGTCGGTCTCGGTGCGGGCCGTGTGCGTGTCCCAGGGGCGTGTCAGCCGGCCGCGGGCCATCGGGCTCCACGGGATCAGGCCCACGCCCTGGTCGGCGCACAGCGGCAGCATCTCGCGCTCCTCCTCGCGGTACAGCAGGTTCAGGTGGTTCTGCATGGAAACAAAGGGCGTCCAGCCGTGCGTGCGCGCCACCTCCTGCGCCTTGGCGAACTGCCAGGCGAACATCGACGAGGCCCCCAGGTAGAGCGCCTTGCCCGCGCGCACGACGTCGTGCAGGGCCTGCATCGTCTCTTCGATGGGGGTGTGGTCGTCCCAGCGGTGGATCTGGTAGAGGTCGACGAAGTCGGTGCCCAGGCGCTTCAGGCTGGCGTCGATCTCGGCCAGGATGGCCTTGCGCGACAGGCCTGCGCCATGCGGCCCCGGGCGCATGCGGCCGTGCACCTTGGTGGCGATCACCACCTCGTCGCGCCGGGCGAAGTCCAGCAGGGCGCGGCCCACGATCTCCTCGCTGGTGCCGTCGGAGTAGACGTTGGCGGTGTCGAAGAAATGGATGCCCAGGTCCAGCGCGCGGCGGATGAACGGGCGGCTGGCTGCCTCCGGCAGCGACCACGGGTGCGTGCCGCGCTCGGGCACGCCGTAGCTCATGCAGCCCAGGCACAGGCGCGAGATCTCCAGGCCGGTGCGGCCCAGGCGGGTGGAGGGGACGGTGGAAGGCGTCGACATGGATGGGCAGCGGCAGGAAGTAGGGGATGGCCTGCATGGTAGTGCCGCAGGGTGGTGCCGCAAGGTCGTGCCGCAGGGAGGCCGGGTCAGGGCCCATTGGGAGGGGCGGGGTTCAAAATCGGGCCCTGGCCGGCGCCCTGCTGCGCCGCCGATCTGGAGACCCGCCGTGACCCGCAGTGCCAACCCATCCCCGGTCGAGACCATCCGCGCTCACATACGCACCGTGCCCGACTGGCCGGCCCCGGGCGTGCAGTTCCGCGACATCACGCCACTGCTGTCCACACCGCGCGTCTTCCGGGTGCTGATCGACGAGTTCGTGCACCGCTACTTCGATGTCAGGCCCGACGCCATCGCCGGGCTGGACGCGCGCGGCTTCATCATCGGCTCTGTGGTGGCCTACGAGCTGAACATCGGCTTCGTGCCCATCCGCAAGAAGGGCAAGCTGCCCTTCACCACGGTGCAGGAATCCTACGAGCTGGAGTACGGCAGCGCCACCGTCGAGATGCACACCGACGCCGTCAAGCCCGGCGACCGCGTAGTGCTGATCGACGACCTGATCGCCACCGGCGGCACGATGATGGCCGGGCGGCGGCTGCTGGAGCGCCTGGGGGCCACGGTGATCGAGGGCGCCGCCATCGTGGACCTGCCCGAGCTGGGCGGCTCGGCCCGGCTGCGCGACAGCGGCCTGTCGCTGTTCACGCTGGTGGACTTCGAGGGTCACTGAACGAAGGTCACTGAGCGCGCGACGCGCGCGCCAGGTTCCACGCCGCCAGCAGCGGCACCAGGGCCACCGCCACGAAGCCCCAGCCCCAGCCGGCACCGGCCCGGACGGACTCGCCGAACAACAACGGGCCCGCCATGCCGCCGCCAAAGGTGAAGAACTGCGTGGCCCCGGAGATGCGCGGCAGGTCTTCACGCGGCACGCGCTGCGCCAGCGCAGCGAAGAACACGCCGTTCCAGCCCATGGCCGTGGCGGCGCAGGCCAGGGCCACCGCCGCCACGACCGCCAGCGGGGCGTCACGCCAGCCGAGCGCTACGGCACCCAAGGCCACGCAGCTCAGCGCCATGGTCAGGCCCAGGCCCACCAGCACGCGCCAAGGGGCGAACCAGCGGTCGCCCACCACGCCGAAGGCGATACGCGCCACCGCGCTGGCCACCTGCGACACCGCCAGGAGCCCGGCTGCGGCCGCGAGTGACCAGCCCAGGCCCAGGTTCAGCAGCGCCACCAGAAAGGTCACGAACACCTGCTGCGTGGTGGCGAAGGCCAGCGAAGCCAGGCTCATGGCGCGCAGGCCTGGGTGGCGCCACACCGTCACCAGCAGCCGCAGCGAGCCATCGGGCGGGGGCGGCATGCGCGGCGGCTCCAGCCGCTTCACGCTGGGCTGCACGGCCAGCGCCGTGAGCACGCAGGCCACGCCCAAGGCCACGGCGGTGGCGCGCCAGCCGATGGTCACCAGGCCCAGCGGCATGAGCAGCCCCGCCAAGGCCACGCCAATGGGCACCCCCGTCTGCTTGGTGGAGAAGAACAGCCCCCGCGCCGTGGTGGGCACGTGGTGGTTCAGCACCGCCGCCGCCGCCGGGTTCACCAGGCCGTAGCCCACGCCGATCAGCGCCGCAGCCGGCAGCAGCGTGGCCACCGGGCCCAGGCCGGCCAGCACCGTCCCGGCGGCGCAGGACAGCAAGGCCCACTGCGTCAGGCGCAGCGCGCCCACGGCTGCCACCCCATGCCCGCTGCGCAGACCCGACACCATGGCCAGCAGGTAGCCCACCCCGGCGTAGAGCCCGATGCGCTCGGGCGCCACCCCGAGCGTGGGTGCCACCGCCGGCGCAAGCACCGATGCCGAGACCAGAGCCATCGTCACCAGGACCTGCACGGCCAAGGTGGCGGACAGGGCGAGCCAGGGGTGGGATGGGGTCATCAAGGAGATCGCTGGGGGGCGCTGGATCGCTGCCAGGGGCGGTGCGGCAGGCCCTGGCTGGTGCGCAGTGTCTGATGCGCAATGTCTGGTGCGCAGTGTCGTTCTTTCAGACGCGTGCCGTCGGGCCGCCAGGCATCGGTGAAGGGCTCACAGGGCCTCAGTCCGCCGCCGGGTCCGCCACGGGTGCCGCACCCGGGCCCAGCCGGGCAGGCAGCGCCAGCAGTTCCTCCAGGCCCATGGCGCGGGAGTAGAGCCAGCCCTGCGCGCGCTGGCAACCCAGGTCCAGCAGCTGCTGGTGCTGGTCGGCGCTTTCCACGCCCTCTGCCCCGATGTCCAGCTCGAGGACCCGGGCCAGCTGGATCATGCCGGACACCACCCGCAGGCCCTCGGACGCCCCCATGGCCGAGATGAGCGTGGCGTCGATCTTGACGCGCTGGCCCTGCAGCCCCGCCAGGCGCGACACCGAGGATGTGTCGCTGCCGAAGTCGTCCATGACGAGCCGCACGCCCAGGCCCTGCAGGGTCTTGATCTCCTGCGGCAACTGCTGGGCGGCGATGTGCATGTCCGCCTCCGCCAGCTCGACGTGGATCGGCAGCCTGGGGGCTTGTCCGGGTTCGGCAACGCCGGCCAGCGTGTCCAGCACCCGGCGGCTGCGCAGGGCCTGGGGACGCGTGTTCACGCTCACCTGCGCCCCAGGAAAACGCGCCTCGATCCGGGCCCGGTCTGCGTGGACGGTGGACAGCACATGCATGGTCAGCCGCTCCATCAGGTGCGACTCCTCCGCCACCGGAATGAACTCGCTGGGGCGCACGTCCCCCAGCTCGTCGTCGGCCCAGCGCGCCAGCGCCTCGAAGCCCAGGATGGAACCGTGCCGCAGATCCACCTCAGGCTGGTAGTGCAGCGTGATGGCCCCACTGTCGATGGCCCGGGCCAGGCGCGTCTGGATCAGGCGGTCGCGCTGCAGCTTTCGGCCCAGCCCCTCGTCGTACCAGCCCACCGCGGCGCGGCCGGCCTGCTTGATGCGGTTCAGGGCTCCATCGGCACAGATGAGCAGCTCCTGCATGGCGGTGGCGTCCTCGGGGAAGCGCGCCACCCCGGCGCTGACGCTCACAGGAATCGAGCCGATCTCCGCCTGCACCCGGAACGTGCTCAGCCCGCTGGCCAGCGCCTCGCGCACGGCGGCCGGGGTCTGCCCGGCACCGATCTCCACCAAGGCGACGAACTCGTCGCCCGAGCGGCGGCACAGCAGATGGCGGGCGGGCAGCCGCGCGCGCAGGTGCTCGGCCAGACCGATGATGACGGTGTCGCCGACATCATGGCCGTGGCTGTCGTTCACCCACTTCAGGTGGTCCATGTCGAAGAAGACCACGAGAAACGGCCGCTGCAAGGCATCGGGCGCCTCCAGCCGCGCCTGCAGGGTCTCGCTCAGGCTGCGGAAGTTGGGCAGCCCGGTGAGGCTGTCGTGGTAGGCCAGGAAGCGCAGCTTGTCCTCGGCGGCCTTGATCGGGCTGATGTCGGAGATGACGGCCACCGTGCGACGGCCTGCTGCGGCGTCGTCCTCCAGGCGCGACACCGCCACGCGCGTGGGGATGCGACGCCCGTCGCGCGCGAGGAAGGTGGTCTCGCCGCGCCAGATGTCCCCGGCCGCCAGCGCGCGGCGGATGTCGCCCGAGACACGGTCTGTCTCCGCGCCCTGGTACAGCAGGCCCGCGGGCTGGCCCAGCAGCTCCTGCCGCGTGAAGCCGGTCATGAGCTCCAGCGCCGGGTTCACGTCGGCAATGTGGCCCTGGCCATCGGTGATCAGGATGGCCTCGGCCGAGGTGTTGAAGACGCGGGCCGAGGCGCGCAGCGCTTCGGTGTCCTGCTGCTGCTGGCGCAGCATGCGGTCCAGGGCCTGGAACACGGCGGAAATCTCGTCGTTGACCGGGTGGTGCTGCACGGCCACGGCCCGGCCTGCCACGATGTCCGTGCAGTAGGCCACCAGCTCCTCCAGACGGCGGGCAGTGCCTGCGGCAAAGCCCTGCGCCCAGCCCTTGAGCTGCGCCACCAGCCACAACCCGAGCAAGCCCGTGAGCGCGGCCAAGCCCAGCGTGAGCCAGAGCACGGACCACACGCTGCGGCTGACCAGGAGCCCCAGTTCCACTCGCAGGGGGTCCTGGCCAGCACGCAAAAACTGGCTGGCACGCAACAGCCCTGCGGCTGAGGCCCGCTCGGCGCCGGGCTGGGCCACTGCGGCCAGCGAGACCGCCAGGCCCTTGCGAATCGGCAGCCCCTGCAACGCTGCATCGGGGTCGAACTCCGCCAGGATGAAGCCCGCGGGCGAAGAGGTCTGCGGCGACAAGACGGGCATCACCAGCACCAGCACGCGGGGCTGGCCCTGCGCCTGCCCCTGTGCCTGCACCAGGCCGTACTGCGCCTGCCCCAGCTGCACGGCCTGCTGCACCGGCGCACTGGCCAGCACCTGGGCATCGGCCTGTGCAGCGGTGCCCAGGAAGAGGCGCCCGCGGTAGTCCAGCACGGTGATGGGGCTGCCTCCACCAGCGTTGAACCGGGCCAGAAGAGGCCGCAGGTAGCTGTCGCGGCCATAGCTGTCGGTCAGGCCGGTCCACAACAGCGGCGAGCCCGCCAGGGACTGCAACTGGCGGACCACGTTGTCCACGTCCGCCCTCAGCTTGGTGGCCACCAGTTCGCTTTCCTGGTTCAGCCGTACCACCGCGTCGTAGCCGCCCACCCCCACCGCCAGTAATCCGAGCAGGCCCACCGCCACCACCACCCAGGTACGGATGATGCGGGTGAGCTCGGCAACGATGCGCCCGCGAAGCGTCTGCCCGACCGGAGGTTCCTGCAAGGCCATGCGGGCCATCTGCCGGCTACTTCAGCGGGGTCAAGGCGCCGGAGCGTTCGATCTTCACGAACAGCACCTGCTGGGGCCCCAGCGCATCGTGGCGCTCGGGCGTGAAGGCCGGCGCGTAGCGGCGCACCGCCCCTTCGAAGGGCGGCAGCTTCTCCAGCGCCACACGCACATCGTCACCCTTGGTTGAGCGCGCCTGCTCCACGGCCATCGCCAGCAGGTGCGTCATGTCGTACGCATGGGCCGAGCCCACCGGGCTGGGGATCAACTCTGGCGACGCATGGCCGCCCTCCTTCATCAGCCAGGCGGCCAGCTGGCGGGCCCGGGGACGGGTGTTGCCCACGAAGGTGAAGGTCTGGATGACCTGCAGGTCCACCTTCTCCAGCGCATCGCCGGCCAGCTCGTGCATCAAGCCGCCCGTCACCCCCCAGTGGGACACGACAGGCAGCCGATCACCCGGGGGCAGCGCCGCCATCTCGCGCACGATGAGCGCGGCCTCGGCCTCGTTGGCCACGAGGATCATCACCTGCGCCCCGCCGCTGCGGCACGCAGCGACCGTCTCACCGAAGGCCTTGTCGCCCCAGTTGTACCAGCGCGTGGCGACCACCGTCAGCCCCAGGCGTCCGGCGCGGGAGCTGATGATGTTGTGGCCGGAGCGGCCCCAGGAGGTGTTGGGCAACACCGCGCAGGCCCGCTGGGCCTTGTGGACCGTGACTGCCCGCTGCAGCATCGCTTCCACGCCCCAGCTGTCCTTGAGCGACAGGCGGAAGGTGTAGGAGGGCACATGCCCGTTGTCCGTGATCGGGTCAGCCGAGCCCCACACGCTGATCAGTGGCACTTTCATGCGCTGCGCCTCAGGCAGCGTCTCGACGATGACGGGGCTGAACTTCCCCCCCAGCACCGCCACCACGCCCGGCTTGGCCGCCAGGTCCAGATAGTTGTCGCGGGCCCGGGCCGACACGCCCTGGTTGTCGGTGGTCAGCAGCTTCAGTGGCCGCCCGCCCAGCACCCCGCCGCGGGCGTTGATCTCTTCCATCGCCGCCTGGATGCCGCGCTCGATGGCCTTGGGCGCCGTGTTGGTCTTGACGCCGTAGGCGCCATCGAAGGCGATGTACACCGGCTCGGCCGCCCAGGAGGAGGACACGGGGGCGACCCACGCACCCATCCATCCCACCCATGCCAGCAGGCCCGCCACCACACGGCGCCGCAGCCTGGCCCCCCCACCCTCACCGTCGGTCACATCCGTCACGCGGTCTCCCTTGCGTCTTTTGCGGGATGTTAAGGCCGGCCCGCGCATCCGGATGTATGCCAGAGCGTTTGCCCGGATGTCAACAGGAATCCTCGACAGCCGAGGGCAGGCGCTGCAGGACAGCGGCCGGCCTTGCGTGCTCAGGGCGCGTGCGTGGGGCGCGCCCCGAAGATGGCCGTGCCCACGCGCACCATCGTCGAGCCTTCGGCCACCGCAGCCTCCAGGTCGTCGCTCATGCCCATGGACAAGGTGTCCAGCGCCAGACCGCGCTGGTTCAGTTCCTGCTGCATCAGACGCAGGGCACGGTGGGGGGCCTGCTGCGCCTGCAGGCCTTGAGCCGGCTCGGGGATGGACATCAGCCCGCGCAGGCGCAGCCTCGGCAGGGCTGTCACCGCGGCGGCGACCTGCGCCACCTCCTGCGGCAACAGGCCACTCTTGCTGGCTTCGCCGCTGATGTTGACCTGCAGGCAGACGTTCAGCGGAGGCAACTGGGCCGGGCGCTGGTCCGACAGACGTTGTGCGATCTTCAACCGGTCCACCGAGTGCACCCAGTCGAAGGCTTCGGCCACGACCCGGGTCTTGTTGCTTTGCAGCGGGCCGATCAGGTGCCATTCGATAGCGCCGCGCAGGCCCGCCAGCGCCGCCATCTTGTCCAGCGCCTCCTGCACGTAGTTCTCACCGAAGGCCTGCTGGCCCGCCTGCTGCGCCTGACGCACGGCCTGCGCCGGCTGCAGCTTGCTCACGGCCAGCAGGCCGACGCTGGCAGGGTCGCGCCCGGCCGCCTGGCAGGCCTGCTGGATGCGCTGGCGCACACCGGCCAGGCGCTGTTCAAGCGTGGTCATAATGGATTGGTCGTCTGAAGCAACTGTCTGTCGCAATTTGCCTTGCGGCCCGTTGTACCGGGCCCTTGCGACCGCAGGATAAACCGTCGTCCATGGACATCACCCAGCTGCTGGCTTTCGCGGTCAAGAACAAGGCCTCCGACCTGCACCTGTCTGCAGGCCTGCCGCCCATGATCCGGGTCAACGGTGATGTGCGTCGTATCAATGTCGAGGCGCTGGACCACAAGCAGGTGCACGACATGGTGTACGACATCATGAACGACTCCCAGCGCAAGCACTATGAAGAAACGCTGGAGTGTGATTTCAGCTTCGAGATCCAGGGCCTGTCGCGCTTTCGCGTCAACGCCTTCAACCAGCATCGTGGCGCCGGCGCCGTATTCCGCACCATCCCCAGCAAGATCCTGACGCTGGAGCAGCTCAACGCGCCCAAGATCTTTGCCGAGTTGGCCCTCAAGCCGCGCGGTCTGATCCTGGTCACCGGGCCCACGGGCTCGGGCAAGAGCACCACGCTGGCGGCGATGATCAACCACCTGAACGAGACCGAGTACGGCCACGTCCTGACCGTGGAAGACCCCATCGAGTTCGTGCACGAGAGCAAAAAGTGCCTGGTGAACCAGCGCGAGGTGGGCCCCCACACACTGAGCTTCAACAACGCCCTGCGCGCGGCGCTGCGTGAAGACCCGGACGCCATCCTGGTGGGCGAACTGCGCGACCTGGAAACCATCCGCCTGGCCATCACCGCGGCCGAGACCGGCCACCTGGTGCTGGGCACGCTGCACACCAGCGGGGCGGCCAAGACCATGGACCGGATGATCGATGTCTTCCCGGCCGCCGAGAAGGACATGGTGCGCGCCATGATCTCGGAGAGCCTGGTGGGCATCATTTCGCAGACGCTGTGCAAGCTCAAGGACGGCTCGGGCCGGGTGGCGGCGCACGAGATCCTGCTGGGCACCCCAGCGGTGCGCAACCTGATCCGCGAGAACAAGGTGGCCCAGATGTACTCGGCCATCCAGACCAGCCAGGGCGTGGGCATGCAGACCCTGGACCAGAACCTCACCGACCTGGTGCGGCGCAACCTCATCAGCACGGCCGAAGCGCGCTCCAAGGCGAAGATACCGGAGAACTTCCCCGGCTGAGGCGCTGCTTGCACTGCCTGCCTGGTTCCGTCTTCGTTCCCACCGTCGTCCCCGCCTTCGCCCCCATCTCGCCCCACGCCATGGAAGTCGACCAGGCCTCGAAATTCGTCACCGACCTGCTGCAGCTGATGCTCGCGCGCAAGGGTTCGGACCTGTTCCTCACGGCCGATTTCCCCCCCGCCATCAAGCAAGACGGCAAGGTGGTCAAGCTCAGCCCGCAGGCACTCACGCCAGCCCACACGGTGCAACTGGCCCGGGCCGTGATGAGCGACCGCCAAGCCGCCGACTTCGAGCGGACCAAGGAATGCAACTTCTCCATCTCGCCCGCGGGGCTGGGGAGGTTCCGGGTCAATGCCTTCGTGCAGCAGGGCCGTGTCGGCCTGGTGCTGCGCGTGATTCCCACGCAGATCCCCACCGTCGACGGCATGGGCCTGCCCCCCATCCTCAAGGACGTGGTGATGTCGCGGCGCGGCCTGGTGGTGCTGGCCGGCGGCACGGGCTCGGGCAAGACCACCACGATGGCGGCGATGGTGGACTGGCGCAACGAGAACGCCCAGGACCACATCGTCACCGTGGAAGACCCGATCGAGTTCGTCCACCACCACAAGAACTGCATCGTCACGCAGCGTGAGGTGGGCCTGGACACGGAAGGCTGGGCGGTGGCGCTGAAGAACTCGCTGCGCCAGGCGCCCGACGTCATACTGATGGGCGAGATCCGCGACCGCGAGACCATGGACCAGGCCATCGCGTTGTCGGAGACCGGGCACCTGTGCCTGGCCACGCTGCACGCCAACAACGCCAACCAGGCGCTGGACCGCATCGTCAACTTCTTCCCCGAGGAGCGTCGTCCGCAGTTGCTGATGGACCTGTCGCTGAACGTGCGGGCCATCGTGTCCCAGCGCCTGCTGGCGCGCGAAAGCGGCCAGGGCCGGGTGGCCGCGGTCGAGATCCTGCTGAACTCGCCGCTCATCACCGACCTCATCTTCAAGGGCGAGGTGGCCGAGGTCAAGGAAGTGATGAAGCGCTCGCGCGAGATCGGCATGCAGACCTTCGACCAGGCCTTGTTCGACCTGTACGAGGCCAATGCCATCAGCTACGAGGACGCCGTGCGCAATGCCGACTCCGTCAACGACCTGCGACTGCAGATCAAGCTGAACGGCAAGCGCAGCAGCCAGCCCAACCTGACACGCGGCACCGAGCACCTGAAGGTGATGAAAGACACGGACTACCAAGCCCTGCAGGGCGGTGGCGCCGGCAAGACCTACCGACTTTGAGTGGAGAACAACCTTGAGCACCAAAACCTACGACCCCGTCGCCCCGCAACGCGTGGCCTTCCTCGGCCTGGGCGTGATGGGCTACCCCATGGCGGGGCACCTCGCGCGCGCCGGACACCAGGTGACGGTGTACAACCGCACAGCCGCCAAGGCCGCCGCCTGGGTGGCCGAGTACGGCGGCTCCAGCGCTGCCACCCCGGCGCAGGCGGCGCAGGGTGCCGGCATCGTGTTTGCCTGCGTGGGCAATGACGACGACCTGCGTTCGGTCACGGTGGGCGAGCAGGGTGCCTTTGCCGGCATGCAGCCCGGCGCGCTGTTCGTGGACCACACCACGGCCTCGGCCTCGGGGGCGCGCGAACTCTATGCAACGGCCCAGGCGCGCGGCCTGCACTTCGTGGACGCCCCCGTCTCAGGGGGCCAGGCAGGCGCGGTGAACGGCGCGCTCACGGTGATGTGCGGCGGCGACGAGGCGGCCTTCAACGCCATGAAGCCCGTGGCCATGGCCTACTCGAAGGCAGTCACCTTGGTGGGAGCGTCGGGGGCCGGTCAACTGGCCAAGATGGTCAACCAGACGGCCATCGCCGGGCTGGTGCAGGGCTTGTCGGAGGCGATCGCCTTCGGCCTGCGCGCCGGGCTGGACATGAAGCTGGTGCTGGACGTCATCGGCAAGGGCGCAGCCCAAAGCTGGCAGATGGACAACCGCGGCAAGACCATGGTGGACGGCAAGTTCGACTTCGGTTTTGCCGTGGACTGGATGCGCAAGGACCTGGGGCTGGTGCTGGAAGAGGCCCGGCGCAACGGCGCCAAGTTGCCGGTGACCGCGCTGGTGGACCAGTTCTACGCCGACGTGCAGACGGCCGGCGGCCAGCGTTGGGACACCTCGAGCCTGATCACGCGTCTGAAGTGAGGGCGTGAAGCCCAGCGGCCTGCCGGGTTACTTCCTGGGCTGCTGGCCCGAACTGTTCAGCAGTTCAGCGAGTTGGGCATCGGTCAGGATCTCGAAGACCCGCACCACCTTCTGCACCCCGGGCACGCTGCGCGCCACCGCCACGGCGCGGGTGGCCTCGCGCTCGGTCACGCGGCCCATGAGGTGCACCACGCCGCGCTCGGTGGTCACCTTGATGGTGTTGACCTGCAGGTCCTTCGCATCGATGAAGCCGGCCTTCACGCGGGCTGACAGCACGGCGTCGTTGGAGCGTGCGGTCAAGGTGGTCTTGCCCATCACGGCGAGTTCGTTGACCACCGAGCGCACGCCTTCAATGCGGCCGATGGCCTGCTCCACCGCGCCTCGAGCGGCGGCATCCGGCACCTCGCCAGTGAGTAACACGATGCGGTTGTAGCTGGTCACGTTCACATGGGCCTGCTCACCCGCGAGTTCTCGCACGCGGGCGGCACCCTTGAGTTCGATGGCCTGGTCTTCCACCTGCGTGCCGGCGGTACGGCGGTCCACGCTGGCCAGGGCGCCACCCACCATGGCGCTCCCCACGAGCACCGGAGCGCAGGCGGGCAGCACGCTGGCCGCCGCCAGCGCCAGCAGAGCCGCGCGCGCGGCGCGGGCGCCGCGGGACAGGGGAAAGTCGTTCGTGTTCATGATCAGGAGTCCAGTTCACCCATGAGTTGAAGGTCCACGGCGTCGCACAAGGCGTGCAGCACCACCAGCTGTGCCTCGGCCACGCGGGCCGGGCGGTCATGCGGCACGGTCAGCAAGACGTCGGTGTCGGTGAGCAGACCGCGCCACTCGCCGGCCTCGGGGCCGGTCAGGGCCACCACCGTCATGTCCAGCGCGCGGGCCGCCGCAGCAGCCTCACGCAGGCGCTGGCCATCGGCTCCGGCGTCCAGCACCAACAGCAGGTCTCCCGGCTGCCCCAGGGCGCGCACCTGCTGCGCCAGGCTCTGCAGGCTGTCATCGCGCAGGGCCAGGGCGGCCAGCGGCGGGCGGTCCCGCTCAAAGCGCCCGGTCAAGGTGGCGGCCAGCACGGGCGCCAGGCCGGCACCCACATCGCTGCCGGCCACCAGCACCTTGCCGCCACTGGTGACGCACACCGCGAGCGCCTGGACGGCGTCCGCCACGGGCCGGGACAACCCTTGAGCCGCCTGGCTGAGCAGGTCGGCGGCCTCGAAGAATTGCTGCTGGATACGCTGCTCAAGCATGGACATTCATCATATGACACGGGTGTGCGCCAAAAGTTCCCCGTGCGCTGCGGCGCCACGTGCTCGGCACTTCACCGCGCATCGAAAGCCGCCTTCAGCCATTGCAGGTGTTCACCGTCCAGGGCCACCACGTCGAAGCGGCAGGGCGGCACGGCCGCCTGGTGCATCAGCCAGTGCTGAGCGGCGTACACGATGCGCCGTTGCTTGACCCCGCCCACGCTGGCGGCCGCGCCGCCGAAGGCCCCCACGCTGCGCGCTGCGCCCGGCCCGCCCGCAGGCGCCGCCCTCGAGCGCACCTCCACGAACACGATGGTGCCGTCGGGCTCGCGCATGATCAGGTCGATCTCGCCAGCCCGCGCTCCAGGCCCGCGGGCCACCCGATAATTGCGTTGCACCAAGCGCAGGCCGGCGTGCTGCAGGTGCTGCAGTGCCAGCGTCTCCGCCAGGTTCCCGGCCTCGCCGGGGCTGCCCACACCACCCCATCTCTTGACCATCGACGCCCCCACCCTGCTGCACGCGGCCGCCCTGGCCGCGGGTGCGCAGCAGTATCCGGCAGGCGCCCTGTACGTGGTGGCCACCCCCATCGGCAACCTGGCCGACCTGAGCCTGCGCGCGCTGCATGTGCTGGCCCTGGCCGACACCGTCGCCTGCGAGGACACCCGCCACACCGGTGCCCTGCTGCGCCACCTGGGACTGGACAAGCCGCTGCTGGCGCTGCACGAGCACAACGAAAGCACCGCCGCCGCGCGCGTCATCGGCCTGCTGGCCGAGGGCCGGCGCGTGGTCTATGTCAGCGACGCCGGCACCCCGGCCGTCTCCGACCCCGGCGCGGCGCTGGTCGCGGCCGTGCGCCAGGCCGGCCTGCGCAGCGTGCCCATTCCCGGTGCCAGCAGCGCGCTGGCCGCAGTCAGCGTGGCCGGTGATGCCACGGCCTCGGGCTTTCGCTTCGTCGGCTTTCTGCCGGCCAAGGGCGGTGAGCGCCGCGCCGCCGTGCAGGCCGTGGCGGCCTGCCTGGACCAGCAGGTGCTGTTCGAGGCACCCCACCGCATCGAAGCCCTCCTGACCGTGTTGGCCGAGCAGCTGGGCCGGCGCGCGGTGACGCTCTGCCGCGAACTCACCAAGCAGTTCGAGACCGTGGTAACGCTGCCCGCTGCCGAACTGCCCGCCTGGCTGGCGGCCGACCCGAACCGCGGCCGTGGCGAGTTCGTCCTGGTGGTGCACAGCCTGGCCCCTGTGACGCCCGCGGACGATGCCTTGCCCGACGACACGCTCAAGGTGCTGCAGGTGCTGCTGGCCGAGTTGCCCGTGAAGCAGGCCGTGGGGCTGGCCGCCACCCTCACGGGGCAAGCGCGCAATGCGCTTTATGAAGCGGCATTGAAGCTGCGCGACGGTCGGTCCGCAGGCTGAGCGCGTCTTGCCCGGCGTCTGCTCCTTCAGCGCCAGCACAAGCTGGCGCGGCGCGGGGTGACAGCGGCAGGACAGCGGCACTCAACACCCGGGCTTCATGGGTGTCAAGTTCAGGCGTGTGGCGGGTGCGCTGCGCCCCGGGCCAAGAATCTGGCACTGCAGCGCGCACCGTGTCAGCGGGGATGGGTCGCGACACTGCGGAGATAAGACAGGATCACCGCCTTGGCCTCTGCCTGTCGCGCGGCGTCATGGCCTGCCCAGGGCAGCAGGGCGTCACCCAACTCAATGAGCGCCTCCAGCACCAGGGCGCGACGCCCCTCGGTGAGGCCAACGCCCGCGTCATCCAGTGTCTCGCCCAGCAATCCCGCGATGCGCACGTCGGCCAGCGCCTCGGTGTCCTGGATGGCGGTGCTTCGTGAAAGGGCCTGCCGGATCTCGATGTAGGCCGGATGGGCGGCATAGCAGGCCGCAAGGCGCGGAACGAGCAAGTCGACCAGGCCCGAAAGATCGCGCGGAGGCGGCGTGGCCCGGAAGTCGTCGCGGCATCGGGCGGCGACAGCCACGAACTCGGCCGCCTGTCGTGCGTGCAGGGTCGTGACCAGTGCCTCCTTCGACGCAAAGTACTGATACAGCGAGCCCTGCGCCGTGCCGGTACGTCGCGCGATCGCACCGAAGGCGGCGCCATCCACACCACGTTCGGCAATGAGGTCGGCCGCCGCCGCCAGCAGCGACTCGAAGCGTGCCCGACCCCGGGCCTGCTTCGGCCAGCCGATGCGCAGGTCTTTCGCCGCATCTGCTTCTCCTGCATTTCTCTGTTCTGCCATCTGAACCCTTGATTTACGACAATACTGTCGTATATTTATACGACTCTATTGTCGCAATCTTCAGGTCCACTATGAACACGCCCCTCTCAAGACGACGGCTTCTTGGCGGGGCGGCGTTGCTGTGGTCTTGCCCGGCCCTCGTTCGGGGCGAGACTGCAAACGACGCCGATGTCGTCGTCGTTGGCGCCGGCGCAGCGGGCCTGGCAGCGGCGGCCTGGCTCGGGGCGGCGGGGCGCCGAGTGGTCGTGCTGGAGGCACGCAGCCGGATTGGCGGGCGCACCTACACCGAGACCGCCACCCTGGGACTGCCCTTCGACTGGGGCGCGCACTGGCTGCTAACTGTCATGAGCCCTGAGGCGCACCCTGGATGATGGAAGACACTGTGGGTGTGCGGGTCGGCAAGGGTAGAGGTCGGTCAAACCTTTGATGGCACTGGACCGCGATCGCT
>JAJTDM010000176.1 GCA_021300575.1 Rubrivivax sp. | reverse complement strand
CGGCTTCGGGTAGGACTTGTACCGAAAAACGACTCACAGACTACTGAGCCGTGCCCTAGCGGAGGCCCAAGGCTGCGCCGTCACCCGCCCAGCCCGGATATCGTCACGCCGGCTGAGCAGTTCGGTCCGCCAAGCCTCAGACACCGCCGCTTCTTCGGTGCTCTCGAGGCTGTCGATGAGCGCCGCTGCTACAGCCGAGCGCTCTTCAGCCGGGAGGCGAAGGACGTCTTCCAGGAGATGGCTTACACGAGCGTTCATGGCTGCAACTCTAGCACCCACAACCCTGCGGCGACGCCTAACCCCTCTGGAAGGACTTCCCCCTGAAGTCAACAGGCGGCGTCGTTTGTCTTTCCAACCTCACGCACCGGCACGGCGTCGAACGGGTCAAGGGCGCGCGCAGCGCGGCGGCGCGAAGTGCCGCGCACCCTTGACGCGCCTCGACCTAGAACACGCTCGTGCTGGCCGAGCCCGGCAGCATGACGGGATCGGCCTGCAGGCCGGCGGCGGTCGCTCTGTGGGTCGTCATCCGCTCATGCCGTACTCCTGAGCATCCCGCGAACGCCTTCGGCAACCAACGCGACAGACGGCACCTCTGGAACCGGCCTTGTGGCGTCCATTGCTCGGACGCGGGCCACGATACGAATCGCACGGAAGAGCCCAAATCGTTCGTCGAATGCGCCCCGCACGCCGTGATCGGCGGCCTGCGGTCGCGGCACACCCAAAGGGTTAGCCGGGTTCCTCTTCCGTTCGGTCTGACCTCGTTGATGCATCGATGCGCGTGCAGCGGGGTGAAGCAATCTGGTTTGTGTCGGTGCTGGTCGCGGTCAGTGTCAGGACATGCCGACCGCCGAGGGCATTGGCATCCCGGTTGCGTCCGATGGCTGCGTCCGCGCATGCCGCCTCCAGGCTTCGGGGTCATAGCGCTCGTCGCGCGCCAGCATCGCCCAGATCATCCGTGCATGCTTGTTGGCGATGGCCACCAGCGCCTTCTGGTAGCCGCAGCGACGCGCCAACCCGACCATCCACAGCTGCAGCCGGGTCGCCTTGTCAGGCGCGGCCCGCAGCGCCGCCTGCAGCGCCGAGCGCGCGCCGTTAACCAGCAGACCACGCAGGTAGGCATCCCCCCGCTTCGAGCTCGCCCCCAGCCGCGTCTTGCCGCCGGTGCTGTGCTGGCGCGGCGTCAGCCCCAGCCAGGCGCCGAACAGGCGGCCGTGACGGAACAGGGTGGCATCGGGCACCGTGGCCACCACCGCACTGGCGGTGATGGGCCCCACGCCCAGCAGCGCGCGCAGGCGCTCAGCCTGCGGCGAGCAGCGGGCATGGGCCTGGATCTGCATGTCGCAGGCCACCAGTCGCGCATCGAGCTGAGCGAGCTGCTCACGTGCCTGCTGCACGATGGCGCGCATGGGCTCAGGCGCGGCTGCTTCATCGACGATGCGCGCCATGGCCGCGATCAGCACCGCCGGACTGCGCCCCGGCACGAGCCCGAACTCGGCCAGCAGCCCGCGCACGCGGTTCAGCAGCGCGGTGCGCTCTTCGATCCAGCCCTGGCGCATGCGGTGCCAGGCGAGGAAGGGCACGACGAACTCGGCGGCCAGCAGCCGCGCGGTGTGGCCGCGGGCAGCAAAAAAGCGGCCCCAGTGATGCGCCGAGCCGCAGGCTTCCATGGCGACGGTGCAGGGCTCGGACAGCGACTCGGCCCAGCGTTCGAAGGCGGCGCGCCGCAGGACCTTGCGGTCGAGCACGGCGCCGTGGGCGTCGAGCACGCAGATGGCGAAAACATCCTTGGCCAGATCGATGCCGACGGTAGTACGCTTGTCCATGACTTCCCCTCCTGGTTCCGATTGATGACTCGAGATCTCAATCGTGGCACTTCGATGCCGTGCGACTTCGCAGTCGCTTCAGGACGGGGAAGTCCTTCGTATTCGCTCAAGCTGACCCGCTACGGCAGGCGCTGTAAGCCTGGTCCGCGGCACATGGTGCATCATCGCGAACCAGGCTTACAGTGCCTGCCTCCGCGGGCAGCTTAGCTCGAACGTTGATATGGCTTCTCTGTGTCAAGCGGGCACGGTTTTCCCTCTGCAAGCGCAGTTCTGATTCGAACCCGTTGCCGCACGGGGAACGCGGCGGAGCACTTGGTTGCCACCCGTAAAGGATGTGCGACGGTTGTTCATGCTGATATGCGAGGGTTGGATACCTCGAGACAGATTTGCGTCGCGGGGCTGCCTTCGCTCTAGGGACTGAGATCGCGCTGCATGCTTGCGCACGCAGGGCCCACCAATAACGTTGTCGAGGATTCCCCAGTGGCCGTGGCTGCGCCGCGTTCCCCCTGCGGCATCGAAGCGGTTTTGCGGTGATGCACCTCCTGACGTGTTGGCCCGGGTCAGGGCCCTGAGTGTTGGTCGCTCGGTTCAGTGCGCTCAGTGCGCTCAGTGCCTTCAGTGCGTCGCGGCAGCGTCCGTGCCCATCGGCACACCCTGCCAACCCGAGGTCTGCACCTGGCGCCCGATCGCCCACACGAAGCCGGCCAACTCACGCGCCACCGCCACCACCGCCTTGGTCTTCATCACCCGCCGTGCCCCCAGGCGCTTGAACTTCGCGTTCAGCCGCAGTTGCGCTTTCCAGGCAATGTCGGTGACTTCCTTGGGCAGGTGCTCTTGCCGGGTCGCGATGATCGGCGTCACGCGCGGGCTGTGCTGGTAGTGCCAGGCCACCTCCACCAGCATGCGCCTGGCGGCGCTGTTGCCGGCCTTGGTGATGGCCCCTTGGCGCCGCTTCGGGCCTGAGGAGTACTCGCCCGGCACCAAGCCAACATAGCTCATCAACTGGCGTGGATTGGCAAAGCGCATGAAGTCCTGCAGCTCGGCCACCAGCGTCATCGCCGCGATCAGCTGCACCCCGCGCAGCGCGTGCAGCGCCTGCACCAGGGGGCGCA
>JAJTDM010000059.1 GCA_021300575.1 Rubrivivax sp. | reverse complement strand
GATTCGACCTGCGCGACCTGATCGCCAACCTCATCGTTGACGCGGCGCGTACCAAGCCGGTGCCGAAAAAAGTGATCAGGGACAGGCATGCTGAGGCACGTTTCTAATCAAGAGATGGAAAGAGAAGAGTTCGTCAAGTCGCATCGCTGGGATCAGGCAACCGAAACCTGGGTCTTGAAGGAGGGCTTTGAGCCACCTGCCCCGATGAAAGGGCGCGCCGAGGTTCTCAAGGAACGGGATGAATTTCTGAAAAACAACCGTTGGGACCCCGCAAGTGGGAACTGGACGCCCCTGGCCCAGCCCAGGGTGATCAGCCAACTGAGTCGAGAGCAAGTGAAAAGGGAAACTCGCGAGTTCCTGCGCACGCACGAATGGGACGAAGTAACGGAAATCTGGACCCTCAAACGCAAGATTCGCTAGCGGCCTGTCGACGGCATGGGCCGCCGCCGGGCACTGACGCAGATGATTCAGCAGCGTTTTGGGATCCGTCACAACAAGCACTGAAGCCAAAACCGGTCACCCATCCAGCACGGCGACTGGGCCTTTGCGGTTCATTTCAGGCAACAAAAAACCCACCGTGTTGCCACGGTGGGCTTTCAAGTCTTCGAAATCTCAAGCTGTCTTACGACAGCGTGTGGTCAAAAGTGGTGACGGACACCAACCATGGTCTTGGTGTCTTTGTAACCAGCGGCATTACCTGTGACGGCGTCGTTCTTTTCTCTACCAGTGTATGCATACACGTTGGTGCGCTTGCTCAGAGCGTGCGACACGCCAAGCATGGTACCGCTGGAGTCAACACCAGTCACAACACCACCAAGCTTGGCTTCAGCCGAACCAGTGGACAACAACAGGTCTGTGGCACCGAAAGGCACTTTGACCGAGAACTGTTGAGCTGAGGTTTTGGTCGCTGTCGTGGTGGTAGCAGAACCGCCGTTGTCCAACCGACCGAAAGTGGCAGACACAGTGGCGAAGCCCAGGTTGTACCTGACACCCAGGTTGCTAGACACTTGGTCACGGGAAGCGGTGTTGGCAATAGCGGTAGCGGCAGCAGTGCCCACAACACCAAATGCGTTGATGACAGTAGCGCCCACTGCGTTGGCTTGCTCCACATCAGCCCTGCTGTAGGCATAAGCCACGCTCAGAGGGCCTTTGGCGTAAGCAGCCATCCAGCTCATGTAATCGTTGTTGTTCTTGGTGAAACCGTTGCCACCTGCAACAGCGTTGGACTCAACAGTGCCACGGCCAGCGCCTTGACCGAATTGAACTTTCAATGTCACGCCAGACATGGCTGGAGAAATGTAGGTGATGGCATTGGCACGAGTGCCGTTGGCGTGGGTCTGGTTCTGGTAGTTGCCGCCTTGGAACTCGGACAAGGAATAACCTTGGAAAGCCACCAAGTCGTAGCTGTTGGTGTACTGGTAACCCACGCGAACTTCGCCGAAACGACCAGCCAAGCCCAAGAAGCTTTGACGGTTGTTGCCAGTGCTCATAGTGCTGGAGCCAACGATTTGATGACCGCCGCTAGCAACGCGCTGGTTGAATGCTTCAGGGGAAGTTGGGTTGATGCCTTGCTCAAGTGTGAACGAAGCTCTGAGACCACCACCCAAGTCTTCTGTACCACGGAAGCCCAAACGGCTACCGGCCCAGCTGCCGTCCATGACACCAGCGGTCTTGGTGAAGACCCTGCCATCACGGCTTTCAGTTTTGTGTGTACCGTAGCCAACGTCAACGTTACCGTACATCGTGACGGTGGACTGAGCGAAAGCGGAAGTGGCAGCGATAGCAGCCAGAGCGATCAGAGTCTTCTTCATGTGAACAATCTCCTAGGTTGAAAACATCCTGAACCTCGCCGTGACCGTTCTTCGCAGACCAGCCCTCACTCAGACGACGCATCAGGAGCCTGCACGTATTGCACCAGAGCGGGGCAAAGCTTGCCAAGCCCCTGGTAGCAGAAAGCCCACAGGTTGTGGCGCAGGCGCAACGAAGGCAGGGTCTGCCCTTATGCTGCAGGGCATGTTGTCTTTCACCGACCGTGCGCTGTCCAGCCTGGACAGCGCTTTGAAAACTGTTTTCGCGGCGTCCCAGGCCTCGCGCCCTGTGCCGCCAGGCCCCAGCCCGAAAAGCCCTGATGTTGCCGGGGTAGGTACTGGCGTTGAAAGCGTTGAAGGTCACCCTGCACTGTCCGACGCAGACCGCCGCCTGTCCGCCGCCCTGATGCGCGTGAACCACGTGGGCGAGGTGTGCGCGCAGGCGCTGTACCAGGCGCAGGCGCTGACGGCGCGCAGCCCTGAACTTCGGCAGCAGATGCTGGCGGCAGCGCGGGAGGAGACCGACCATCTGGCCTGGACGCAACAGCGCCTGAAGGAACTGAACGACCGGCCCAGCCTGCTGAACCCGCTGTGGTACGCCGGCGCCTTTGCCATCGGCCTGGTGGCCGGGAGGCTGGGTGACGCCGCCAGCCTGGGCTTTGTGGTGGAAACGGAGCGTCAGGTGGAAGCCCATCTGGCCCGCCACCTGGACCGCCTGCCTGCAGCGGACACGGCTTCACGCGCCATCGTCGAGCAGATGAAGGCGGACGAAGCCCGCCATGCGGAAGACGCCCTGGCCGCCGGCGCCGCCCCCATGCCCGAGCCCGTGAAGTGGCTGATGAAGGCCAGCGCCCGGGTGATGACGACGGTGGCGCACCGGGTGTAGCGGTGCCGCCACATCGCCACGATCAAACCTGAGCCAGGCACCTTCACGAGCGTTGACTCCTCAGCGTTGATGAGGGAATGCCGGCGCGAACGAAGGCGACGGCAGACGGTCAGCACCAGGCTGCCGCAGGCGAACGCAGAAAGGTCTCCAGGTCCACCCCGCCCGGGCCGACGACGATGCCGGGCTGCGTGCCGAACATGCGGCTGAAACGCTCCAGCACGTTGGCCGCCCCGCGGGGCCGGCTGCTCTTGACCTCGACGGGCACCACCCGGGAGCCCTTGCGCAGGATGAAATCCACCTCGTCCTGTCGGTCGCGCCACCAGAGCACCTCCACGCCAGGGCCTGCGGTGTTCACAAGATGAGCGCCGACGGTGGACTCCACCAAACGGCCCCAGGCCGTCCCGTCTGCGCGCGCCTGTTCGAAGGTTTGCGGCCACTGGGCGCTGACGAGGGCGCCGTTGAGCGCCTGGAGCTTGGGGCTGGCCGCGCGGCTGCGGGCCTCGTCACCGGCGAACTTGTCCAGCCCGACCACCATCCAGGCCCCCGCCAGAAGCCGCAGGTAATGCGCCAGCGTGGTGGTGTTGCCCGCATCCTGCAACTGGCCCAACATCTTCTGGTACGAAAGGACCTGGCCGGAATACAGACAGCCCAGGACGAACAGCCTGCGCAGCAGCGCGGGCTTGTCGATACGCGCAAGTTGCAGCACGTCGCGCGACAAGGTGGGCTCGATGATGGCGTCCAACACGTGGCTGCGCCAGCGGAATTCGTCATCAGCGAGCACGGCGGCACCTGGGTAGCCTCCGAACCAGACGTATCGCTCGACGTCCCAACCGAAGGCGCTGTGCATCTCGGCAAAGGACCAATGCGGCACGCGGATCAGCTCAAAGCGCCCAGCCAGGCTCTCGGAAAGCCCCTGTTGCAGCAGGAACTGGGAAGAGCCCAGCAGCACGACCTGGAGGGAAGACCCGCCAAAGCCGTCCTCGTCCCACAGACGCTTGACGACCTCGGACCACCTCGGCACCTTGTGGACCTCGTCCAGCACCAGCAGAGCCGGCCCCTGCGAATTCAACCGCCGGCCCAGGGCCCACTGCTGCTCCACCCAGGCGGCATCCGGCGCTGCGGGCAGGTCTGCAGTGGCGTAGTGCGCAGGCCCGGCAAAGCGGGCCATGGCCTGACGAACCAGAGTGGTCTTGCCGACCTGACGGGGCCCGGCCAATATCTGCAGGAAGCGGCGCGGCTCGGCCAGACGGCGGGTCAGTTCCTGCGCTTGGGCACGTTCCATCAGACCGATCATGACGGCCATTCTACAAATTACTCAGCATGAAGAGTTATTTCACTCAACATGCTGAGAAAATTGTCCAAGCCCGCACGCGCGGAGCCGGAAGGGGATAAAGCAACGGTGCTTTTCGCACCCGCTGCGCGCCGCAAATCACCCCTCCACCACCTCGAAACTCGTGGTCACGGCAGCCGTCTTGGCCAGCATGATGGTGGCCGAGCAGTACTTCTCGTGGGACAGCGCCACGGCGCGCTCCACGGCCGCGGCGGGCACGCCCTTGCCGGTGACGACGAAGTGCAGGTGGATCTTGGTGAAGACCTTGGGGTCGGCGTCCGCGCGTTCGGCCTGGAGCTTGACCTGGCAGCCAGTGACGGCGTGGCGCCCGCGCTTGAGGATCAGCACCACGTCATAGGCGGTGCAGCCGCCGGCGCCGGCCAGCAGCGTCTCCATGGGCCGGGGGGCCAGGTTGCGGCCGCCGCCATCGGGGGCGCCGTCCATGTTGATCAGGTGGCCGCTGCCGGTCTCGGCCGCAAAGCCCATGCCGGTGGACGGCATCCAGTGGATGGTGCATTCCATGTTGCATTCCGGTGCGCGAACTCCAGCGGCACCCCAAAAGTGAACGAGTCGGGCATTGTGCAGGCGGGCACGATTTCTGCATATTCCCTCGCGGAACTCACCTTTCGCAGGAACTGAATGCGCCGTTGAAGCACTCGTGCTGCGCTGCAACAATCCAGTGCTAGACTCATTTCACGTTGCAACGCAGGGATTCGGTAGGGGGTCGGGATTGGACGCCCGCAGCCCGCCAGAGTGAACACGCTGCACACCGGTTGTCTCCTCCACCTCCTCCAATGGTGGATTGACCCGGAGCCTTCGCGGGCTCCGGGTCTTTTTTTGCCTGGACGCTTTCAAGTCCAGAGCGCGTCGGTGGCCCGGTTCGGGCACGACAGTGGCGCTTCTATGATGCCGTGATGCCGAATTCCAAGCCTTCCTCTTCCAGCAACGGCCACCAGGGCGCCACGTTTCAGGCAGCCCCTGCGGCCCCGACCAAGGCCGCGCAGCGGTCTGCCGCGGATTACCTCAAGCGCATCCTGACCGCGAAGGTCTACGACGTGGCCATCGAGTCGGCGCTGGAGCCTGCGCGCCACCTGTCGCGCCGCCTGGGCAACCAGGTGCTGCTCAAGCGCGAGGACCAGCAGCCGGTGTTCAGCTTCAAGCTGCGCGGGGCCTACAACAAGATGGCACACCTGACACCCGAGCAGCGTGCACGCGGCGTCATCTGCGCCTCGGCCGGCAACCATGCCCAGGGCGTGGCGTTGGCCGCGCGCAAGATGGGCTGCAAGGCCACCATCGTGATGCCGGTGACCACACCGCGGGTGAAGATCGACGCGGTGCAGGCGCTGGGCGGCGAGGTGGTGCTGCACGGCGACAGCTACTCCGACGCCTACCAGCGGGCGCTGGAGTTGCAACAGTCCCAGGGGCTGACCTTCGTCCACCCCTTCGACGACCCGGACGTGATCGCCGGCCAGGGCACGGTGGCCATGGAGATCCTGCGCCAGCACCAGGGGCCGCTGGACGCGGTGTTCGTGGCCATTGGCGGCGGGGGGTTGATCTCCGGGGTGGCGGCCTACATCAAGGCCGTGCGGCCGGAAGTGAAGGTGATTGGTGTGCAGACCGTGGATTCCGACGCCATGATGCAGTCGGTGCGCAAGGGCCGGCGCGTGCAACTGGCCGACGTGGGGCTGTTCTCCGACGGCACCGCGGTGAAGCTGGTGGGCGAGGAAACCTTCCGCCTCACACGCGCCCTGGTGGACGACTTCGTGCGCGTGGACACCGACGAGGTCTGCGCCGCCATCAAAGATGTCTTCCAGGACACGCGCAGCATCCTGGAGCCGGCCGGCGCGCTGGGGGTGGCCGGCCTCAAGCAGTATGTGCAGACGCACAAGTGCAAGGGCCAGGCTTTCGTGGCCATCGCCTGCGGCGCCAACATGAACTTCGACCGCCTGCGCTTCGTGGCCGAGCGCGCGGAATTCGGCGAGCAGCGCGAGGCGCTGTTTGCCGTGACCATCCCCGAGGAACGCGGCTCGTTCCGCCGCTTCATCGACCTCATCGGCACCTCCGCCGGGGCGGCCAGCCCACGCCAGGTGACGGAGTTCAACTACCGCATCTCCGACGAACGGGTGGCGCACGTCTTCGTGGGCCTGACGCTTCACAAGCGCGAGGAGGGCCCCAAGATCGCCCGGCTGTTCGAGCGCCACGGCTTCGCCACCGTGGACCTGACCGACGACGAGATGGCCAAGGAGCACATGCGCCACCTGGTGGGCGGGCGCAGCGACCTGGCGCGCGACGAGCGGCTGTTCCGCTTCACCTTCCCGGAGCGGCCGGGTGCGCTCAAGCGCTTTCTGTCGTCCATGCACCCGAACTGGAACATCAGCCTGTTCCATTACCGCCACCAGGGCGCGGACTACGGCCGCATCCTGGTGGGGCTTCAGGTGCCCGCCGGCGATTCAGCGGCCTTTGACGAGTTCCTGCAGACCCTGGCCTACCCCTGCGTGGAAGAGACGGCCAATCCGGTGTACCGGTTGTTCCTGCGCTGAACTCCAGGCCCACCCGGTTGGGGTTGCCGGGTTCGGCCTGCGCAGCGCCGTCTTCGGCCACGCCCTGGGCGCGCAGGCGCAGCATCTGCAGCACCTCGAACGCGGCGGCCCAGCCCTCGCGCTCGGCCACGGGCACCCCCATGGCCTCGCCCGCGCCCAGCAACCGCTCGCGCGTGCCCACGGCGGCCAGCCCGTGGGCCAGGGCCAGGCAGCGCGCCGCATCCACGAACACGGCCGTGCCGTGCAGCTTCAAGTCGATGACGGGCCGCCCGCCGTGCTGCACCGTGTCCAGCCCGCCGAGCCAGTTCAGCGCCGGGCGAAAGTTCAGGGAGTTGGCCGCCAGCAGCCGCAGAAAGCGCGGGTGCCGGGGCGCCTGCTCGCAGATCAGCGCGCGCAGCGGCGCCGTCAGCCCGGCCTGGCCGGCGATGGGCCGCAGGTCAAAGAAGATGCCGGCCTTGAGCAGGTCCTGCGGCTGGCCGTGCGCCATCCAGCCGCTGAAGGCCGCTGCCCATTCCGAAACGGTCTGCGTGCAGGCGGGCTCGCCCGCCATGATGCCGCCCTTGCACAGCGGGAAACCGCAGGCGTCCAGCACCTGGTTGGCGTGGCGGGCCATGACGAGCCAGCGTTCGCGCTCGGCCGGGCCGACCTCGTCATCCAGCACCAGGCCGTTGTCCTGGTCGGTGGCGATGGTCTGCTCGCCGCGCCCCTCGGAGCCAAAGGCCACCCAGCAGGCGCGGGCCAAGTCCAGCCCGTGCTGCGCCGCCAGCAAGACCAGCACGCGTTCCACCAGGGCGTCGTTGAGCTGGCTGATCAGGTCGGTCAGCGTGCGGGCGGCCAGCCCTTGAGCCAGCAACTGCCGCGCCAGGGCCGGAATCTGCGGGGCCAGCGCCTGCAGCGTGGCCAGGTCCGGCGCGCTGCGCAGCGCGCCGCCCAGCTCGCGCAGGGATCGACGTTGCAGCGCGAACAGGTCGCGCTCGGACACCAGGCTGACCACCCGGCCGCCCTGGGTCAGGGGCACGTGGCGGATGCCGTGGCGCGACATCAGCGCAGCGGCCTGCTGCAGTGGCTGTTCGATGTCCAGTGTGTGCACGGGCGCACTCATCACCGCCCGCAGCGGGGTGCGTCGGGCGTCCAGCGGCGGCTCGGCCAGCACCACGCGGGGCAAGAGATCGTGCCGGGTGAGGATGCCCAGCGCCACGCCCTGCGCATCCAAGGCCAGCACGGACCCCACGCGGTGCGCGTTCATCAGGCTCAGGGCCTCGTGCAGGGTGGCGTCGGGCGAGACGGCCACGGGCGGGCGGCGCAGCAGCGTGGACAAGGGCTGCTCAAAGCCCTGCTGCGCCAGCGCATGCGCCCTCAGGGCGGCCGCCGGGTCATCCTGGTGGGCAGGTGTTGCCCCCGACTGAGCTTCCATGGCAGGCACAGCCCGTCAGCGGTTGATCGGACTGGGGCGGCGCAAGGCCTCGGACGGAGGGGGGACCTCAGCCCCGGGCACAGTCCCAGGTACAGCGCCGGGTACAGCACCAATGGCGGCGCCCGTCAACAAGGCTGCAGGCGCAGGCCCCGCCCCACCCGGCCGGCCCGTGGCCGCCGGGGCAAGCGGGGACAGTTGCAGCGTCACCACAGGCGCCCCCCCGCGCGGGCCGATCTCCACGCCACGCGCGCTGACCTTCTGCAGCACGCTGGAGCCATCCACCGCGCTGCCCACCCGGAAGGTGCGCGGCGGCTTGCCGTCCACGGCCAGCGTGGCCCAGCCCGCACTGCCCCCACTGCCTGCGGCGATGACGCCCAGCAACTGGAATCGGCTCTGCTGCGCCACGGCCAGGGGCGCCTGGGATTCGGCGGAGGGCGAGGCCGGGTCCGGCCCCAGCAGCCGGCCCAGGTCCGAGCGCACCACGGTGGCCACGGGGGCCGGCTGGGCGTGGGGCGGCGCTTCGGGCGCGCTTCCGGACAAATGCAAGCCCCAGAAGACCGCGGCACCGGCCACTGCAGCCCAGATGAGGAAAGCCGATGTTTTCGCCAGCATCGGGGAATTATGATGGACCGACCCCATTCAGAGCCCTACAAAGCGCCATGATGACCCCCTGTTTCCCGCGCCTGCATGGCCCCGGCTTGACCCGACGCAAAGGCGCCGAGGCCGCTGAAGCCGCTGAAGCCGCCGAAGCCACCCGGCCCGGCACCCGGCGCAGCGTGGCCGGCTTCACCCTGATCGAGATCATGGTGGTGCTGGTCATCATCGGCGTGCTGGCCGCGCTGATCGCCCCGAACGTGCTCAACCGGGCGGCCGATGCCCGGGTGACGGCGGCGCGCACCGACGTCAACAACCTCATGCAGGCGCTGAAGCTGTACAAGCTGGACAACCAGCGCTACCCCACGGCCGAGCAAGGCCTGGAGGCCTTGGTGCGCAAGCCTTCCGCCGGGCCGAACGCGCCCAACTGGAAGCCCTACCTGGACAAGCTGCCGCCCGACCCCTGGGGCCGTGCCTACCAGTACCTGAACCCGGGGCTCAAGGGCGAGATCGACGTCTTCAGCTTCGGTGCCGACGGGCAACCCGGTGGTGAGGGCCCCGATGCCGACATCGGCTCCTGGCAATAGGGCCGGCGCAGCGAGCTTCGCAACCGGTGCCTGGGTCGGATCGCCCAGCACAGGCCGCCCTGCCGGCAGAACCTTCGGTGGGGAAGGCCGGCAGAACAGGGGGCGGGGCTTCACCCTGATCGAATTGCTCATCGTCGTGGCCATCGTGGCCCTGGCCTCGACCCTGGCCACCCTGGCCCTGCGCGACCCCGACGCCTCGGCCCTGGAACGCGAGGCCGACCGCCTGTCCGCCCTGCTGGAGGCGGCGCGGGCCGAGTCCCGCGCGTCGGGCTTGGCCGTTCGGTGGGTGCCGGCACCCGCCTCGCAGGCGGGTGAGCAGGCGGGTGAGCAGGCGGGTGAGGAGGGCGCGCTGCACTTCCGCTTCGTGGGGCTGCCCGCTGCGCTGAACCTGCCGCAGCGCTGGCTGACGCCGCAGGTGCAGGCCGAGGTCGTGGGGGCCCGCAGCCTGCTGCTGGGACCCGAGCCCCTGATCGGCGCCCAGCGCGTGAGCTTGCGCCTGGGCGACCGGCGCCTGACGCTGGCCACCGACGGCCTGGGGCCGTTCGAGCCGCAGCCCGCAGACGCCCTGCTGGCCGCACCCGCCGGCCAGCAGGCCACCACGGCTTCCCGCCCATGACCTGCCCTTGATGGATGACGGGGCACCCCATGCATCCGAACACACCGCCCCCCCGCCGCACACACGCCCCACACGCCCCACGCCGCCCACGCGGCCCACGTGGCCAGGGGCGCCCGCTTCACGGGCAGAACTCGCCAGGTTTCACCCTGGTGGAAGTGCTGGTGGCGCTGGCCATCGTGGCGGTGGCCCTGGCCGCGGGGATGCGGGCAGCCGCCGGTGTGGTGGAGGGCGCCCGGCGGCTGGCCGACGTCACCGCGGCGCAGTGGTGCGCCGACAACCAGTTGACAGCGCTGAAGCTCAGCCGCCAGTTCCCGGGCGTGGGCGACTCCGATTTCAGCTGCGAGCAACTCGGCCGCGAGTACCGGGGGACGCTGCGCACGCGCCCCACGCCCAACCCCAACTTCCGCCGGGTGGACGCCGTCGTGCGCAACGCCGATGGCCAACCCCTGCTGACGGTCACCACCGTGGCCTCCCGGCTGTGAAGAAGCCAGCCGCCATGGCCGAGAGACCAGCGCTCAGCCGCAGGGGGCAGGCCCGCGGATTCACGCTGGTGGAAGTGCTGGTGGCCCTGGCCGTGATGGCCGTGATCGCGGGCATGGCCTGGCAGGGGCTGGACGCCATGGTGCGCTCGCGCGAGGCGGCCCAGGCGTCTTCGCAGGCCACGCTGCGCACCAGCATCGCACTGGCGCAGTGGGAGCGCGACCTGTGGGCGGTGCTGCCCACGGGCGCCGTGCCGGCCCTGCGCGTTGACGGTGCACAGATGCGCCTGACGCGCGAGGCCGCCGAGGGCGGGGTGCAGGTGGTGGTGTGGAGCCGGCGCGAAGGCGCCTGGTGGCGCTGGGCCAGCCCGGCGGTGACCCGCACCGGCGAGCTGCAGGACCTGTGGCTGCGCAGCCAGCAACTGCTGGGGCAGGAGGCGGGCACGGTGAAGCTGCTGGAAGGTCTGGACGGGTTGCAGCTGTACTTCCACCGCGACAACGCCTGGACCAACGCGCAGTCCACCGGAGACCGCAACACACAGACCCCCGAGCCACCGGGCCAGGGCACCCCCCCGGGAGCCCTGCCCGCGGCCCTGGACGAGCGCCTGCCGAATGCGGTGCGCCTGGTGCTGAGCCTGCCTGCAGGCCCGCTCACCCGCGACCTGCTGATGCCACCGCAGCCATGACCCCGTCGCGTTTCCCCGCCAGGCAACACCGGCCGCCGTCAGCCCAGCGCGGGGCCGCGCTGCTGCTGGCCATGACCCTGCTGGCCCTGGTGGCCTCGCTGGCCGCGGGCATGGTCTGGCAGCAATGGCGCGCGGTGCAGGTGGAGTCGGCCGAGCGTTCGCGCGGGCAGTCCACCTGGATCCTGGCCGGTGCGCTGGACTGGACACGGCTGATCCTGCGCGAGGACGTCCGTTCGGGCGCCGTGGACCACGCGGGCGAGCCTTGGGCGACGCCGCTGGCCGAGGCCCGGCTGTCCAGCTTCCTGGCGGCCGACCGCGAGGCCTCCGCCGACAGCGAGGTCGAGGCCTTCCTGTCGGGTTCGATCACGGATGCGCAGGCGCGCTACAACCTGCGCAACCTGTTCACGGACGAGGGCCAGGCCGTGGCGCTCGAACGCGACACCCTGGGCCGCCTGTGCGCAGCGGCCGGACTGACCCCCGGGAACACCGAGCGCATCATCACCGGGCTGGCCGGCGCCTGGCGTGCGCGGTCGGCCACACCAGCAGGAGGCGGATCCTCGGCGCCCGGCACGGGGGCGGGAGCAGGCGCGTCCACCTCGGAGGAAGACACCCGGGTGCTGCCCGTGCAGCGCTTCGAACACCTGGCCTGGCTGGGGCTGGAGCCCGATGTGCTGCAGGCCCTGCGGCCTCTGGTGGACGTGCTGCCCACCCGCACGCCCGTGAACCTGAACACGGCCGGCCGCGAGGTGCTGGCCGCCGTGCTGGCGGTGGATGCCGGCACCGCCGAGCGCCTGGTGCAGGCCCGGCAGCAGCAGGCCTTCGAACGGCTGGACCAGGTGCGCGCGCTGCTGCCGCCCGGCAGCCCGCTGGAGAGCAGCCGGGTGTCGCTGGGCAGCCAGTACTTCGAGGTTCGCGGCCGTCTGCGCCTGGAAGACCGGGTGCTGGAGGAAGCCTCGCTGGTGCGCCGGCGCGGCACGGCGGAGGTGCTGGCGGTGCACCGACTTCGCCGCAACCTGCAGGCCACGACCGAGTGACGACCGAGTGACGACCGAGTGACGGCGACTGACAGCGACTGAAGGCGACTGACGCAGCACGACGGCCAAGGTTGCGGATGCCCGGCATGGGCTGCGTGGGCCGGCGTACAGTCCGGGCGCCAGGAGATCGTGCCCTGTCGCGGGGTGCCGCCCCGAGCCCTTCTCCCGCACAGCACGCAGCCGCCGCCATGTCCGTCCTCGTCGTCCTCATGCCCATGCCCACGCGCGCCGCCGACAGCGACGTGCCAGGGGTGGGCGCGGCAGCGCCCGGCCGGCGCGAAGCGCCGTGGCGTTGGGCCCTGTCGGATGACGGCCGCCTGCTGACCAGCCAGGGTGAGGACCCTCCCGCACTGTGGCCCCGGGCCGACACGCTGGTGGCCCTGGTGCCGCCTCAGGCCTTGTCCTGGGCAAGCCTGGACCTGCCGAAAGTGCCCGCCGGGCGCATGCGGGCCGCGCTGTCCGGCGCGCTCGAAGAGGGGCTGCTCGAGGAGCCCGAACACCTGCACTTCGCCCTGCCGCCGCAGGCCAAGCCGGGCCGGCGCTGCACCGTCGCCCTGTTGGCCAAGGCGCCACTGACGGCCGCGCTTCAGGCCGCCCAAGCCGCCGGCCGGGACATCGACCGGGTGGCGCCTCTGTTCGAGCCAGGACCGGCGCCCCGTGCCCACTTCCAGCAGGCGGCCCATGATGGGCCGGCCGCGGCCCAACTGGTGTGGGCCAACGAGGGCGGTGTGGCTGCCGTGCCGCTGGAGGGCGACGGCGCCCGGGAACTGCTCCAGTCCGCGTTGACCCAGCAGGACCAGGACCCGCAGGTGGGCCCGGCCCTCACCTGGACTTGCACGCCAGCAGCCGCCGCCCGGGCCGAGGCCTGGGCGGGACGGCCGGTGCCGGTGGTGACCGAGTGGCAACCGGGGCTGGAGGCCGCCGGCAGCGCGTGGGAATTGCGCCAGTTCGATCTGGCCCCGGGGCACCGAGGCCTGCGCCTGGGGCGGGAAGCATGGCGCCAATTCTGGTCCGCCCCCTGGCGGCCGCTGCGCCTGGGCCTGGCCGCAGCGGTGGTGGTGAACGTGCTGGGCCTGCACGCCTGGGCTTGGCAGCAGCAGCAAGCCGTGCGCGCCGCCCAGCAGGCACAGGTGAAGCTTCTGCAGTCCACCCACCCGCAGATCCGGGTGGTGCTGGACGCGCCCCTGCAGATGCAACGTGAACTGGACCGGCTGCGACAGGCCGCCGGACAGCCGGGTGACGCCGACCTGGAAGCCGCACTGGCCGCCGCGGCTGCGGCCTGGCCGAATGGCTTGGCGCCACCGCAAGCCCTGCGCTACGAGCGCGGCCGCCTGACCCTGTCGACAGCCGGGCTGGGCGGACCACAGGTGTCGTCCATGAACGAACGATTGCAGCCCCTGGGCTGGTCCGCGGAGGCTGCAGGCGGAGCCCTCACGCTGACGCGTCGCAACCTTTCTGCCGGGCGGAGTGCCGCGCCATGAAGCCTGCAAGGTCCGGCACCCCCGCCCTTGGCGCCCTTGGCGCACTTGGATCACCTGCTGCGCTTGCCGCATGGCGCGCTGGGCTGGCAGAGCGCTGGCAGGCGCTGGCCCCGCGGGAGCGCGGAGCCCTGGCTCTGGCAGCCTGGGTGGTGGGCGCCGCGGCACTGTGGTGGTGGGGCCTCCAGCAGCCGCTGGCCCAGGGACGCCTGGCCCAGCAGCGCCTGACCAGCCTGCTGGAGCAGCAAGGGGTGATGCAGCGCCAGGCGGCCGAAGCACAGACCCTGAAGTCCATCGCCGCCCAGCCTGCCGGTCAGGCGGAGCAGGCCCTGCAGGCCGCCACGGCCCGGTTGGCCCCGCGAGGACGGCTGCAGATCCAGGGCGACCGTGCCGTGCTGACGGTGGAGGGCGCCAGCGGCACCGAATTGCAGGCCTGGTGGGCCGAAGCCCGCGCAGGTGCCCGGGCACGGGTGGTGGAGATGCAACTGACGCACCAGGAACGCGGGCTGTCCGGCACCCTGGTCGTCGCTTTGGGCGCTTCGGGCGCTTCGGGGGCCGCGCCGTGACCCCCGCCACGCGCTGGGCCTTCACCGGCGCGCTGCTGGGCGCGTTGGCCGCGGCCGTGGTCTTCGCCCCGGCGCGCTGGGTGGCCTGGGCGCTGCTGCAGACCAGCCAGGGACGCGTCGTGCTCGGCCACGCGCAGGGCACGGTCTGGTCAGGTCATGCGCAGGTCACCCTCACGGGCGGGCCGGGCAGCCGGGATGCCCTGACCCTGCCAGGGCAGCTGAGCTGGAAACTGGACGGGTCAGGCGGCTGGGGCGGGCTGGCCGCGCGTCTGACCCTGCGCCACCCGGGCCTGATGCCGGCTCCGCTGGTGCTGCGACTGCTACCGGGCCTCGGCCCCTGGAGCCTGTCGCTGGCTGAGGGCACAGTGCCAGGAAAGGCAGAGCCGACCTCTGGCGCCGCTGTACTGTGGCCCGCGGCCTGGCTCACCGCCCTGGGCACGCCCTGGAACACCCTGCAGCCTTCCGGCCTGCTGCGCCTGTCCAGCCCCGGCTTCACGCTGCAGATGGCTCCTGGGGGGCCGCGGCTGCAGGGCTCGCTGGTGCTGGAGGCCACCGACATCGCGTCGCGCCTGTCCACGCTGCCGCGCCTGGGCAGCTACCGGGTGGTGGTGGCCGGCACCGGCGCCGGCAGCGAGGCGGCCACCGTGCAGCTGAGCACCCTCGACGGTGCTCTGCTGCTCAGCGGCTCCGGACAGTGGACGGGGGCGCGGCTGCGGCTGCGCGGCGAAGCCCGCGCCGCGCCCGGCCAGGAGGCCGCGCTGCAGAATCTGTTGAACCTCATCGGCACGCGCGACGGAGCGCGGTCGATTCTTTCGATCGGATGAGCATGAACCCGTCCCGGCTTTCCCTGAGCACACTGGCCGCCGCACTCTGGGTGGGCACGGGCAGCGGGGTGCTGACCCCCACCGCGTTGCGCGCCCAGCCGGCGGGCACCGCAGCGGCCGCCGCGGCCCCTGCCGCCCCTCAGCCCGACACGCGCGCCATGCGCTCGCGCACCAAGGTCACCGTCAACTTCGTCAACGCGGATGTGGAGGCCGTGACGCGGGCCTTCGGGGCCATGATCGAGCGCCAGATTGCCGTGGACCCCCGTGTGAAGGGCAACATCACCGTCTACAGCGAGCAGCCCCAGACGATCCGCGAGGCCTATGCCAGCTACCTGGCGGCATTGCGCGGGCTGGGCTTTGCCATGGTGGAGAGCGCGGGCCTGCTGAAGGTGGTGCCCGAGGCTGACGCCAAGCTGCAGGCCGGCACCGTGGTGGTGGGTGAAGCCACGGCGCGGGCCGATCAGGTGCTGACGCAGATCTTCAGCCTGCGCTACGAGAACGCGAACAACCTGGTGACGGTGCTGCGGCCGCTGATCACGGCCAACAACACCATCAACGTCAGCCCCGGCAGCAATACGGTGGTCATCACCGACTACGCCGACAACCTGCAGCGCCTGGGCAAGATCATCGCGGCGCTGGACCAGCCCGCGCACACCGACATCGAGATCGTGCCGCTGAAGCACGCGGTGGCGGCCGATCTGGCCCAGCTGGTGCAGCGCCTGTCCGAAGCCTCGGTGGCCGGCGCGCAGGCGCCTGCCCCGGGCGCCGCCGCGGGCGCGGGCGTGACGGTGGCCGCGGATTCCCGCAGCAACTCGCTGATCGTGCGCGCACCCAACCGTGCAAGGCTGGCTGCTGCCTTGTCCATCATCGAC
Organism: Rubrivivax sp.; assembly: GCA_021300575.1. GTDB lineage: Bacteria > Pseudomonadota > Gammaproteobacteria > Burkholderiales > Burkholderiaceae_C > Rubrivivax. Next base: position 13,867 of record JAJTDM010000059.1, on the reverse strand, counting down.
AAGCTCGACCGGCCCGCCCAGGGCGCGGGGCCGCAAGGCAACTTCTGGGTGGTGCATCTGCGCAACGCCGATGCCACGCGCCTGGCCACCGTGCTGCGCGCTGCCTTTGCCAGCACCGGCGGCGCCACGGCGGGCTCAGGTCTGGGCTCGGGCAGCACCGGCAGCTCCGCGCCTGGCAGCACGTCTGCCACGCCCGGTGTGGGGGCACCGGGGGCCGCCGCCACGGCACCCATCACCGCGGCCGCCCAGCCCACCACGGGCGGCTTCGTGCAGGCCGACCCGGCCACCAACTCTCTGATCATCACCGCGCCCGAGCCGCTGTACCGTCAGGTGCGGGCCATGATCGACCAGCTCGACACGCGCCGCGCGCAGGTCTATATCGAGAGCATGATCGTGGAGGTGTCGGGCGACAACGCCGCCGACTTCGGCTTCCAGTGGCAGGGCCTCATCGGCAGCCGGGGCGACACCAACCTGATCGGCGTGGGCACCAACTTCGGCAGCAGCGGCAACCTCATCGGGCTGAACACCGGCGCGGCCGCCGGACAGATCAACCTGGGTGAAGGCTTGAACATCGGCCTCATCCGCAACTACGGCGGCACGTATGCGCTGTCGGCCATCGCCCGCGCACTGCAGAGCCAGACCAGCACCAACATCATCTCCACGCCCAACCTCATCACGCTGGACAACGAGGAGGCGAAGTTCGTGGTGGGCAGCAACGTGCCCTTCGTCACCGGTCAGTTCACCAATACCGGCACCTCGGTGGCCAACCCCTTCCAGACCATCGAGCGCAAGGACGTGGGCATCACGCTGCGCATCAAGCCGCAGATCGGCGAGGGCGGCACCGTGCGCATGACGATCTTCCAGGAGTCGTCCAGCGTCAGCGACAAGGTGGCTCCGGGCACCACCAACGCCGGGCCCACCACCAACAAGCGGCAGATCGAGACCAACGTGGTGGTGGACGATGGCGGCATCATCGTGCTGGGCGGGCTGATCGAAGACCGCTTCATCGAGAACAAGTCCAAGATTCCGCTGCTGGGCGACCTCCCGGGCGTGGGGGCGCTGTTCCGAAGCGAGAGCCGCACCAAGAACCGCACCAACCTGATGGTGTTCCTGCGGCCGGTGGTGCTGCGCGATGCCCCGGCAGGCGACCGACTCAGCCTGGACCGCTACGAGCAGATCCGCTCGCAGCAGATGGACAGCCAACCCGTGCCCCGCCCCATGCTGCCCCTGCAGGACAGCCCGGTGCTGCCGCCCCTGCAGGCGCCCGTGCCCGCCGCCGCCCCGGCGCCAGGCGCAACGCCGCCCGCCAAGCCCTGAGCGCCCTGGCATGCGACATCCCCTGCCCTACGCCTTTGCCAAGGCGCACCAGGTCCTGCTGCAGGACGATGGCCGCCAGCGCGTGCTGTGGACGACGCCGGCCACGCCGGTGTCCACCCTGTCGGAAGTGCTGCGCGTGCATTCGGTGGACCTGTGGCAGCGCGAGGCAGCACCCCAGCTGCAGGCGCGCATCGCCGCGGCCTACGCAGGGGGCGAAAGCAGCGCCGCGGCGGTGGTGGGCGAGGTCGAAAGCGCGGTGGACCTGTCACGGCTGATGCAGGAACTGCCGGCGGTGGAAGACCTGCTGGAAGCGGCCGACGATGCGCCCATCATCCGCATGCTCAACGCCCTGCTGACGCAAGGCGTGCGCGACGGCGCCAGCGACATCCACATCGAGCCCTACGAGCGCAGCAGCGCCGTGCGCTTCCGCGTGGACGGCACGCTGCGCGAGGTGGTGCAGCCCAACAAGGCGCTGCACGCCGCGCTGATCTCGCGCCTGAAGATCATGGCCGAGCTGGACATCTCGGAAAAGCGCCTGCCGCAGGACGGGCGCATCTCGCTGCGCCTGGGCACGCGGGCCATCGATGTGCGCGTCTCCACCCTGCCCGGGGCACACGGCGAGCGCGCGGTGCTGCGCCTGCTCGACAAGACCGAGACGCGCTTCAGCCTGGAGGCCCTGGGCATGAGCGGCGAGGTGCTGCAGGGCTTTGACCGGCTCATCCGCCAGCCGCACGGCATCGTGCTGGTTACCGGGCCCACGGGCTCGGGCAAATCCACCACGCTGTACGCCTCGCTCGCGCGCATGGACACGGCCACCACCAACGTGCTGACGGTGGAAGACCCCATCGAGTACGAGCTGCCCGGCATCGGCCAGACCCAGGTGAACGCGAAGATCGATCTCACCTTCGCCAAGGCGCTGCGCGCTATCCTGCGGCAGGACCCGGACGTCATCATGATCGGCGAGATCCGCGACTACGAGACCGCGCAGATCGCCATCCAGGCCTCGCTCACCGGCCACCTGGTGCTGGCCACGCTGCACACCAACGACGCCCCCTCGGCCGTCACCCGCCTGATCGACATGGGCGTGGAGCCGTTCTTGCTGAGTTCCAGCCTGCTGGGCGTGCTGGCGCAGCGTCTGGTGCGCCAGCTGTGCACGGCCTGCCGGCGCCAGGACGCCCAAGGGCTGTGGCACGCCGTGGGCTGCCCGGCCTGCGGCCACACCGGCTACAAAGGCCGCACGGGTGTGTACGAGCTGATGACCGCGGACGAGGCGGTGCGCGCCTTGATCCACAACCGGGCGGCCGAGAGCGAGCTCACCACCGCGGCCTTGGCGGGCGGCCTGCGGCCCATGCGTGAGGACGGCCAGCGGCTGGTGGCCGAAGGGGTGACGTCGGCCGAGGAAGTGGTGCGCGTGACGCGCGACTGAGCACCGCACCTCCTTGCATCCGCAACACCTTCTCCTGCGCTGAACTCATGCCCGCCTTCCGCTTCGAGGCCGTGGACGCCGCCGGCAAGACGCACAACGGCGTGCTGGAGGCGGACACCGCCCGCGCGGTGCGCAGCCAGCTGCGCACGCGCTCGCTGGTGCCGCTGGAAGTGCGTGCCGTGGACGGTGCACCGCAGAGCCCGACAGCCTCCGCCTTCGGGCGCCGCGCCTTCCGCGGCACGGGCCTGACGGTGTGGACGCGGCAGCTGGCCGGGCTGGTGGGCGCCGGACTGCCCCTGGAGCGGGCGCTGACCGCATTGGCCGATGACGCCGAAGACCCGCGTCAGCGTGACCTGGTGGCCCAGTTGCGCAGCGAGGTCAATGCCGGCCACAGCTTCGCGCATGCGCTGTCCACCGCGCCAAGGGAATTCGACGACGTCTACCGCGCCGTGGTGGGGGCGGGCGAGCAAGGCGGCGCGCTCGGGCAGGTGCTGGACAAGCTGGCCGACGACCTCGAGGAGCGCCAGGCCTTGAAGTCCAAGCTGATCGGCGCTTCGCTGTACCCGACCATCGTCTCGGGCATCGCCTTGCTCATCGTCATCTTCCTGGTCACTTATGTGGTGCCGCAGGTGGCCAGCGTCTTCACGAGCTCCCGCCGAGCCTTGCCCCTGCTGACGGTGGCGATGCTGGCACTGAGCCAGTTCGCACGCGACTGGGGCTGGCTGGTGGCGCTGGGTGCCGCCGGTGGCGTGGCCGCACTGGTGCTGCTGCGCCGCCAGGAGGCGGTGCGCCTGCGCATGGACGCCGCCTGGCTGCGCCTGCCGCTGGTGGGCCGCCTGGCCCGGGGCTACAACGCCGCGCGCTTCGCCGGCACGCTGGCCATGCTGGCGGGTGCGGGCGTGCCCATCCTCAAGGCCCTGCAGGCCGCCGCCGAGACCCTGGGCAACCGCGCCATGCGCGCTGACGCGCTGGACGCGCTGGTGCAGGTGCGCGAGGGCGCGCCGCTGGCCAGCGCGTTGGCGGCCAAGAAGCGCTTTCCGGGCCTGCTGGCCATGTTCGCGCGCCTGGGCGAGCAGACGGGCCAGTTGCCGCAGATGCTGTCGCGCGCGGCCGCGCAGTTGTCAGGCGAGGTGCAGCGCCGCGCCATGGCGCTGGCCACCGTGCTGGAACCGCTGCTGATCGTGGCCATGGGCGGCGTGGTGATGCTGATCGTGCTGGCGGTGCTGCTGCCCATCATCCAGATGAACGCCTGGGTGAAGTGATGGCGGCCTCCCTGCAAGGCCAGCTCATCGTCGCGATCTCTTCGCGCGCGCTGTTCGACTTCGAGGAAGAGAACCGGCTGTTCGAGGCGCAGGACGACCGGGCCTACATGCAGCTCCAACTGCAACGCCTGGACCAGCCGGCGCGTCCGGGCGTGGCCTTCTCGCTCGTGCGCAAGTTGCTGGCCTTCAACGCCGACGCGCCCCGGGTGCAGGTGGTGATCCTGTCGCGCAACGATCCGGTCTCCGGCATGCGCGTGTTCCGCTCGGCCCAGCACTACGGCCTGCCCATCGAGCGCGGCGTGTTCACGCGCGGCCAGAGCCCCTGGCGCTACCTCAAGCCCCTGGACGCGAATCTCTTCCTGTCCATGAACGAGGCAGACGTGCGCAGCGCCCTGGCCGCGGGCGTGCCGGCGGCACGCGTGTACCCGCACAGCGCGCACGCCTCCGATGCCCACCCGCAGGAGGTGCGCATAGCCTTCGACGGCGACGCCGTGCTGTTCTCGGACGAGGCCGAGCGCGTGTTCCGCCACGGCGGGTTGGACGCCTTCCAGAGCCACGAGCGCACGCACTCCGGCACGCCGCTGGCGCCCGGGCCGTTCAAGCCGTTGCTGGAGGCGCTGCACCGGTTGCAGCGCGCGGGCGCCACCCTGGTGGACGGCACATCAGGCGCGGCCGAAGCGCCGCCCTCCCCCACACCCACCCTCATGCGCATCCGCACCGCCCTGGTGACGGCGCGCAGCGCGCCCGCGCACGAGCGCGCCATCCGCACCCTGATGGATTGGCAGATCGAAGTGGACGAGGCCATGTTCCTGGGCGGGCTGGCCAAAGGCGAGTTCCTGCGCGAGTTCGAGCCGGACTTCTTCTTTGACGACCAGACCGGCCACGTGGACTCGGCCGCCGCGCACGTGCCCGCCGGGCACGTGGCGGCCGGGGTGGCGAACGACAAGGGCTGAGGGCAGCCCATTCCAGCGCCTCACCGGTGCGCCATTCCGTTCAGGAGATCGATTCCACCTGACGGCTTTGTTGGTAGGCCGAGCCGAACCGGTTGGTCAGGAAGTCCGGCAGCGCCACTTGCTCCTGGCGGATGAAGCCGCTTTCGGGCAGTTTGCCGGCACGGAACAGATCAACCGCCGCGCAGATGCCAGCCGCCGTGGTGATCTGGATCGCGCTCAGAGGCTGGGCGCCATCGCGCTGCGCAAAGATCTTGCGGGCGAAGACTTCCTGCAGCAGCACGCCGTTCTTCTGGCCGGACACGGTCACGAACACCAGCACCACGTCCTGCATGGTGGCGGGCATGCTCTTGCGCAGGATGTCCTTGAGCGTCTCCTGATCGGCCTTCAGGCCGAGCTCACCGAGCAGGAACCGCATGAGGTCGCGGTGGCCGGGGTAGCGCACGGTCTTGTAGTCCAGGCTGCGCACCTTGCCTGCCCAGGTTTCGCACAGGGTCCCGAGGCCGCCCGAGGTGTTGAAGGCCTCGTACTCGGTGCCGTCCAGGCTGAAGTGCTCCAGGCCTTCGAGCGGCAGCGCGGCGATGGTCTCGCCCTCGCGCACCGCCTCGCAGGGGTGGCAGTACTCGTTGATCAGACCGTCCACGGACCAGGTCAGGTTGTACTTGAGCGCATTGGTCGGAAACGCCGGCAGGGCGCCCACGCGCATCTGCACGTCGCGCACCGAGTCGAAGCCGCTGGCCAGGTGATGGGCCACGATGCTGATGAAGCCCGGCGCCAAGCCGCACTGGGGCATGAAGGCGGTCTTGGCGCCTTGCGCCAGCCGCTTGATCGCCTTGGTGGCGGCCACGTCCTCGGTCAGATCGAAGTAGTGGCAGCCGCACTCCAGCGCCAACCCGGCTGCGGTGACGGCCAGGCGGTACGGCAGCGCGTTGATCACGGTGTCCATGCTGCGTAGCTGGGCCGCCAAGGCATGGCGGTTGTCGCTGTCCACCTGCGCCGTGGCGATGCCCTCGGCAGCCAGCATGGCCAGGCTGGCAGGGTTCTTGTCAAGCAGCGTCACCTCGTAGTCGCCGGCGGCGTGGAGCAGGCGGGCAATGGTCTGGCCGATGTGGCCGGCACCGAGCAGGGCAACTCTCATGGGGGGTCTCCGATGGAGGGTGTTGAACTGCTGTGCACTCTAAGCAGGGACGATGACGATTGAAAGCATTCTTCAGACGAAGATTAAGCAATCAACGTCACTTCGTCATCAATAATCGTCGATATGCATGGAGACAGCAAAAACCCCAGATCGCCCGGCGCCACGGGCACCGACGACCTGGACCGTCGCCTGGTCCTGCTGTTGCAGGCCAACGCCCGTGAGAGCACCGCCACGCTCGCCCGCAAGCTGGGCGTGGCGCGCACCACCGTGGTGGCGCGGCTTGCGAGGCTGGAGTCCAGCGGCCAGATCGTGGGCTACACCGCCCGCCTGGGCGGCGACGCTGCGGGGCGCAGCGTGCAAGCCTTCGTGGGCGTCACGGTCAGCCCCAAGTCCGGGCGCGACGTGGTCAAGCGCCTGTCTGAGTTGCCCGAGCTGCGCCAGCTGGCCTCGGTCAGCGGAGAGTTTGACTACATGGCCCTCTTGAGAGCCGACACCACCGCGCGGCTCGACGCCCTCCTCGACGAGATCCGCGAGATTGAGGGCGTGCTGCGCACAAACAGCTCGGTGGTTCTGGCGCTGCGGGTGGACCGGCAGACCTGAGCGCCGGCGCTATGGCGAGGCCGTCGGGATCAACACGGCACCCCGTCCATACCTGCCGGCCGGGCCTGGTTCGACGGCTGTGACCGGTCTTCAATGCGTTGACTGGCGTCGAGCAGCCACGCGGCAAGGTAATCCGCATGCGGTCGGTCACACAGCAGCCACAGTTGTTCGTCTTCGATGCGCAACAGGTGGACGCCGACATCGACCATTCGAGCCCTTGTCGCCTGCCCTGAGGCCATGGGAATGGCGCTTGCATCGACAAGGCGAGCCAGCAAGCGCTCAATGCCAGGGCCACAAAACTCGATGGCGACTACACCGGAGGTTCGATCCACGGCACAGCCCAATGCCGTGGCGCCAGGCCGTAGCAAATCCAGAAGTACGGAGGCGGCAGTGGCGTCCTGTGTCAGGGCCAGGCATTCCGTTGGGCGGCTCCAGACCGCGCGCAGGTCACCCCCCGTGAAGCAGCCCGGTCTGGGAAGCTCGTGAATCCCCGCTGCGCGCAGTGCGGCCATCCACTGCGCGGCTTGCGGCTCCAGCGTGCGCAGGCTGACCACATGCATCGGCCACAAGACACGGGCTTGCACGAGCGCGTGCGCGGCCCAGCCACCTGGCACATCAGCCGACAGCATCGCGGCCAGATCGTCGGGAACGGGGTCGAACGGCTCGAGGGGCTCGAGGGGCGCGGGCGGCTCAGAGACCATGCAACCGGTTCCCTTCCTTGTCGAAGAATGGCGTCGCAACAACTTCGGCTTCCACGTGGGTGCCCATGTGCCATACCGTGATGTGCTCGCCCAGCCTCTGCCGGCCACGCGTGAGCATGGCCAGTGCCACCGGATGGCCCAGGATGGGGCTGTAGCAGCTGCTGGTGATGTAGCCCTCTGCAGCTGCTGGCGGGCGCTGTGCGCACACATGAGCGCCCACCGGCAGCCGGGTGCGACGGTCTGCCGGGATGAGGCCGACCAACTGCATGCGGCAAGGGTCCAGCGCTGCAGGGCGCAGCAAGGACCGACGACCGACGAAGTGGGCCTTCTTGGCAGCCACATTGCGGTCCATGCCGACATCGCCCGGCAGGGTGGTGCCATCGGTGTCGCCACCCACATGCAGGAAGCCCTTCTCGGTGCGAAGGATCATCAGCGCCTCCAGGCCATAGGGCGCGACGCCCAGTGACGTGCCGGCAGCCGTGAGTTGTTCCAGCAACGCGTGCGTGTACGCAGCCGGGAGGTTGATCTCATAACCGAGTTCGCCACTGAAACTGGCGCGCAGGACCCTCATGCGCACGCCACCCCAGGTCAGCTCACGCAGGGTCATATGCTTCATGGCCCCCGGACTCAGCGAGGTGTCGAATCCGGCGGCCTGCAGCAGTTCCCAGGCCCTGGGGCCGCTGACGGTGACGTTGCCCCAGTCGGGCGTGACCGGGCTGATCAGAACCTGGTGCTGCACGTACTCGCACTGCAGCCACTCTTCGAAGGCCAGGGCCATCCTGTCGGCACCGCCTGAGGTGGTGTTGATCCAGAAGTGGTTTTCTGACAGTCGCGCGACGATGCCGTCGTCCACGATGACACCGTTCTCGTTCAACAGCAGTCCGTAGCGTGCACTGCCGACGGCCAGGGTCGACATCGTGCCCACGTACATCAGGTCCAGAAAGTCGGCTGCGTCCGGCCCGTAGACCTCGATCTTGCCCAGAGGTGATGCCTCAAAGAGGCCGACCGCAGTACGGACGTGCAATGCCTCGCGCTCCGCGGCCATCTGCAGCGTCTCACCGGTACGCACATAGGCCGCTGGGCGACGCCAGCCAGAGAACTCCTCAAACAGCGCCCCGTGTTTCACGTGCCACTCGTGCCCCGGCATGCGCTTGAGCGGCTTCAGGCGGGCACCCGTGCGACCAGCCGCCAAGGCCGCCAGGGTCACCGGCTTGAAAGGGGGACGGAACTTCGTCGTGCCCACCTCTGCGGGGGCCCTGCCCGTGTGTGCACCCATCAGCACCAGGGCATTGACATTGCTGGTCTTGCCTTGATCGGTGGCCATGCCCATGGTGGTGTAGCGCTTCAAGTGCTCCACCGATCGGTAGTTCTCGCGCGCGGCCAGGGCCACGTCGTCCGCCGAGACGTCGTTCTGAAGGTCCACAAAGACTTTGCCGGGCTTGCGTCGCAGCGCCCGAAGTGCGGCTTCTGCGGTGCGCAAGTCGGCGGGTACCTGGCCAAGGCCGCCGACAGGTGCCTTGCAGAACCCTCGTGCTCCAACGTCGGCGGCATGTGCCACTGCGCAGGAAAAGTCGAACGCACCCGCGCAGGCGCCGACCACGTCGATGTCAAGGATGGCCTGCGCCGGGGCGAACATGGACGTGTCGTCATGCCAACGCAGCCTGCCTCCAGCCATGGAATAGAGGTGCACGGCAGGTGTCCAGCCTCCGGCGCTGCCCACGCAGTCCGCCTGCAGCGTGTGGACCTGGCGGCCATCGTGGGACGCAATCGTCACGCCTTCCACCGACCGCCGACCCTGCACCGCGACGATGGCGCTGCCTCGATACACCGGCACGCCTTGCGGCGCTTCGCAGCCAGCGGCCAACCGGTGATCGACGATCGCCACCACATTCACGCCGGCGGCCACGAGTTCCCGCGCCGAGCCATAGCCACTGTCGCAGGCCGTGGCGATGACCACATGGCGTCCGCAGGCCACGCCGTAGAGCGCGGCGTACCGCTGGACCGCACTGGCGAGCATGACGCCCGGCCGGTCGTTGTCCGGGAACAGCATCGGGCGCTCGAAGGCTCCAGTGGCCAGAATGATGCGGCGCGCGCGGATCTTCCACAGCCTCTCGCGCACCGCTCCGCGGACGTGCTCAACGGCCACTGCGAGACGATGGTCGTACAGGCCCAAGACCGTGCAGCGGGTGAGCACCGCGATGCTGCTCTTGTCGAGTTGCTCGCGTTGCGCCTGCACGTTACGGAAGGTCTCATCGGTTGTGCCGAGAGCCCAGCCGCCCAGAGCCTTCGAACCCTCCACCAGCAGCACATCCTTCCCGGCCGCCGCGGCCGCCAGCGCGGCGGCCATGCCGGCGGCGCCACCACCGACCACCAGCACATCCACCTGGCGCGACACTTCGTCGTAGCGATCGGCGTCCGTTCCCGCATCCGCAGGCGCCGCGTGTCCCAGGCCGGCCGCGGCGCGGATCATGGGCTCGAACCAATGCCAGTTCGGCCACATGAACGTCTTGTAATAGAAGCCTGCGGGCATCAGTCCTGCCAGACGGGCATTGACCGCAGCGAGATCAAAACCCACGCTCGGCCAGGCGTTTCCGGTCTGGGCCACCAGCCCCGGTTCGGCTTCGATCTCGGTGGCTCGCGTGTTGGGGATGCGCCCGGAGCCCGTACCGACATCCAGAAGACCTGTGGGCTCTTCCACGCCGCAGCTGAAGATGCCGCGCGGGCGATGCAGCTTGAAGCTGCGCCCCACCAGGGTCACGCCGGCGGCCAACAATGCGGACGCCACCGTGTCGCCCTGCAGGGCAGGAATCGCCCGGCCGTTGAACTGGATGTCCGTCGGTCGATCGCGGTCGATCCAATGGCCAGCGGGGGCCGCGAGTCGATACCCGCTCATGGCGTTTCGCCTTCCGGTGCTGAGTCACCGATTCCATACACGGCGTCGACGACGTGAGACACCGTGTCGCGCCGAACGTTGAACCATTGGCCGCAGCCAAAGGTGTGGCGCCAACGTTCAGCGTGCGCTCCCTTGGGGTTCTCGCGGAAGAAGAGGTAGCGGCCCCACGCGTCATCGTCGCAACCCAGGGGGGGCCTGATGATCGCCGTCGTACCGCCGCAGTGAAACTCGTTTTCTGGCCGCTCGCCGCACCAGGGGCATGTCAGAAGCATCATGCTGGGCTCGCCCCCTTCAGTGCGCGATGCCGGCGGCACCGGCCTCGTCAATGAGCCGCCCGGTCAAGAAGCGCTCCAGCTGAAAGGGCTCGGCCAGCTCGTGCGGACGCCCTGTTGCCACCGCATGCGCCAGGGTCCATCCACCCACCGGGATGGCCTTGAATCCGCCCGTCCCCCAGCCGCAGTTGATGTACAGACCAGGCACCGGCGTGGCTCCGATGATGGGGCTGGAGTCGTGCACCACGTCGACGATGCCGGCCCATTGACGCAGCAGCCGCAGCCGTGCCAGCGAGGGCAGCATTTCGCAGGTGGCGGCCACCACGTGCTGGATCACGTCGAAGCTGCCTCGTTGGGCGTAAGAGGGAAAGTGATCCAGCGGCCCGCCAATCACCACCTCGCCCTTGTCGCTCTGGCTCCAGTAGCCGCCCAGTGCCGGCGTCATCGTCACGGTATTCAATACGGGTTTCACGGGCTCAGTGACCATGGCCTGCAGCGCGTAACTCGTCACTGGCAAGGACAGGCCCGCCATGGCGGCCAGCACTGATGAGTGCCCGGCCACGGCCAGCGCCACCTTGTCCGCGTGGATCTCGAATTCGCGGCCCTGGTGGCGCACGCGGACCCCGTTGACGCCTTGGCCTGAATGACAAAACCCGGTCACGGTGCAGTTCTGGACGATGTCGACTCCACGCGCCGACGCCGCACGTGCGTAACCCCAGGCCACCGCATCGTGCCGCGCCGATCCACCGCGCCGCTGGATGAAACCACCCAGGATCGGGTAGCGCGCATGGGGCCCCATGTTCAACCGGGGCTCCAGTTCATGCACCTGCCGTGCATCCAGCAGTTCGGCATCGATTCCGTTGCACTGCATGGCGTTGGCCCAACGGCTTTGTGCATCCAGGTCGTGACGCGAATGGGCCAGCGTCAGCACGCCGCGCTGGCTGAGCATGATGTTGAAGTTCAGTTCCTTCGACAAGCCTTCGTAGAGGCGCAGCGAGAATTCGTACAGCCTGGCGCTTTCAGGATAGAGATAGTTCGAGCGGACGATGGTCGTGTTACGCCCGGTGTTGCCACCGCCGATCCAGCCAGCCTCCAGCACCGCGATGTTGGCGAGGCCATGGTTCTTGGCCAGGTAGTAGGCCGTGGCCAGGCCATGGCCGCCCCCGCCGACGATGATGGCGTCGTAGCGCGGCTTGGGTTCGGCATCGCGCCACGCCGCGGCCCAGTCCTGATGGCCATGGCGGGATGCGGCGAAGAGGTTCCAGGCTGAGTAGTTGGTGCGTTCCATGCTCGAGATGGATATTATGTTATCCAATAAGTAACCGAACTTGAAGGATATTCACACCGCCATGACCATAGATCTGGATGAAATCCTGTCCGGCATCCAGCGTTGGATCGCCATTGAAAGCCCCACTGACGACGCCGCCGGCATGGCGCGCTACGCCGCGCAGGTACAGGCCGACTACGAAGCCTTCGGCGCACGCGTGGAGCGCATCGCTGGCCGCGACGGCATGGGCGACCACCTGCTGGCCACCGACGCACGCCACTGCCCGCCCGCGGCGGCGGACGGCCCGGGCGTGCTGGTGCTGAGCCACTTGGACACCGTGCACCCCATTGGCACGATCACCGGGCCGCTGCCCATGCGCATCGAGGGCGACCGCCTGTACGGCCCTGGCGCGGAAGACATGAAGGGCGGTACCCACATCGCGCTGGCCGCCCTGCGGCAGATCGCGCGCGAGGGCATCGCCACACACCTGCCGATCCGCCACCTGATGGTGAGCGACGAGGAGATGGGCAGCCCCACCTCACGCGAGCACATCGAGCGCGAGGCCCGGCGCGCACGCTACGTCATCGTCACCGAGCCGGCGCGTTCGGGCGGCAAGATCGTGACGGCGCGCAAGGGCTGCGGCAGCTTCCGCGTGGAGGTCACGGGCCGCCCGGCACACGCCGGCGTGGAACACCACCTGGGCCGCAACGCCATCCGCGAACTGGCGCGCCAGATCGAAGCGATGGAGGCCATGACCGACTACGAACGCGGCCTCACGGTCAACGTTGGCCTGGTGGGCGGCGGCACGCGTCAGAACGTCGTGCCCGAGCACGCCTGGGCCGAGGTCGACGTGCGCGTGCCCAACCCGGAACTGGGTGAGGAGATCACGCGCCGCATGCTGGCGTTGCAATCAGTGGACCCGGACTGCCGCCTCGTCGTGACGGGCTGTATCGACCGGCCGGGTTACGAAAAAACTCCCGCCATCGCGGCGCTCTTCGAACACGCGCGCGGCCTGGCGGCCGAGCTGGGCTTTGACCTCGTGGACCTGAAGACCGGCGGCGGCAGCGACGGCAACTTCACCGCCAACATCGCGCCCACGCTGGACGGCATGGGCGTGGACGGCGACGGTGGGCATACCCACGAGGAGCGCCTCTACATCAGCTCCGTGATTCCCAGGATGCGGCTGCTGATGCGCTTGTTTGAGACCTTGGCTTGACGGCGACCCCCATAAGGCCGTGCACGCTGGGGGCACTGCCCCCAGCGCTCGACGAGCATCCGGCAGGACTGAGGCTCACGGTGGGCCCATCGCCTGCCCCCACAGCGTCAGAACTGGGTCCGCGCCAGCACGCCGAGTGAGCGCGGCGCAACCCTGAAGTCGGGAAAGCCGAAGATGCCCGGGAACGTGACGCCATTTGAGTTGGTGAGATTCTTGCCCTCAAGGTAGAGCTGCCAGGTGCGCTTTTCCACCCCGATACGGGCATTCAGCGTGTTGATGTTGTCGCTGGTGACATTCACACCTTGATTGCGGATGATGAACTTCACGGGATCGGAGTGCTGCCAGTCCACCCTCAGCATGCCCGGCAGACCCGCCGTCCAGTTGAACCGGTGGCTCAGCGACAAGGACGCCGTCAGCTTGGGCACGAAGTTCAGCGGGTCGCCCGGATTGCGCTCCTGCGTCTTCACGTCGTAGGCCAGATCGGAGTAGCCAAGCGTCAGGTCCAGCGTGGTCTTGGGGGCGAGCGCGGCGCTCAACGCGACGTCGACGCCCGGGCCCGATGCACTGCCAGAGTTCACCGTCAAGGCGCGGCAGGTCGCCGGCGTACAACCCGCCGCCAGGTCCTGCGCCTGCACATTGCGGTACTTGCTGTGATAGACCGCCACCTCGTATTGCAGGCGATCACCCAGCAGGACGCCACGGCCGCCAACCTCGGCGATGTCCCAGGCGTAGTTGGAACTTCAGGCGGCGGTTTCCGCCGGTGAGTTCGAGAGAATCGAGCTTGCCAACTTGAAACCCTGAACCTGAAGGATGGAAACCGCCATG
>JAJTDM010000125.1 GCA_021300575.1 Rubrivivax sp. | reverse complement strand
GCAGCAGCCCACCACGGGCCGCAACAAACCACCCCCCTCTGCACTCCTCCAGGCTCATTCCTCGCTGGAATCACGGGCCCGCCTCCAGGCTCAAACCTCGTTGGACAAGACTCCAGATCGCCTGGTGAGCCACCGCCCAGGCATCATCAGCGGTGCTGAATGACCTTTACGGCTGTTGCCTCGCATGAAATTCATCCACACCGCAGACCTGCACCTGGACAGCCCCCTCAGGGGCCTGGCGTCCTACCCTGATGCACCGGCGGAGCGGCTGCGCACGGCCACGCGTGATGCCTTTCGCAACCTGGTCAGCCTGGCAGCGGACGAGCAGGTGGACTTCATGGTCATCGCCGGCGACGTGTACGACGGCGACTGGCGAGACTTCAACACGGGCCTCTTCTTCGTGCGGGAGATGGGCCGGCTGCGTAAGGCGGGCATCCCGGTGTTCCTGCTCCATGGCAACCACGACGCGGACAGCGAGATGACCCGCAGCCTGCAGATGCCGGACAACGTCCAGGTGTTTTCATCTCGACAGCCCCAGACCTTCAAGCTGGAGGACAAGAAGGTGGCCCTTCACGGGCGCAGCTTCAAGGTGGCGGCCACCACGGAAAACCTCGTACCCGGTTACCCCGCCCCTTTGGCCGGCTGGCTCAACATTGGCGTGCTGCACACGGCGCTCGAGGGCCACGCGCAGCATGCGCGCTACGCGCCTTGCTCGGTGGCGGAATTGCAGGCCAAGGGGTACCAGTACTGGGCGCTGGGCCATGTGCACGAGCCGTGGATTCAGCGGGGTGACGTGACGCTGGCCTACCCCGGGAATCTGCAGGGCAGGCACATACGGGAGTTGGGCGCGCGCGGAGCGCTGCTGGTGAGCGCCGAAGAAGGCGAGATCACCGACGTGGAACGCGTGGAGGTGGACGTGCTGCGCTGGCACCTGCTGGAGGTGGACGTGAGCCAGGCCGCTGACCGGGCTGCGGCCGTGCGCATGGCCGGGCAGAGCCTGTCCACGCTGCTGCAGTCGTCCCCCGCTGGCCTGCCACTGGCTACGCGGGTGGTGTTCTCTGGACGTTCGGCGGCGCAACCGGAGTTGGTGGCCGATGAAGGCCAGTTACGGCATGAGGTGATTGCACAGGCTGTGGCGCTCGACCCGGACAGGCTCTGGGTGGAGAAGGTGAGGGTGACGGCCGAGGCGCTGGCAGATGGCGGAGTACCTGCCGACGAAGAGTCTTTGGATGCCCTGACCGAGCTGCAGGGCTTGGCGCTGGCGGCGCCGGACGACGAGGAATTTGTGACCGGCCTGCAGGGCGACTGGCAGGCGCTGCTGGAGAAGATGCCCTCCGAGGTGCTGCATGCTTCACCCGAATTGACGGCCTTGCGCGAGAGAGGCGTGGCGCAGGTGGCCGAGCGGGTGCACGAGGCGATGCCCCTGGTGATGGCAAGAGTGCTGGCCAGGGCCGGCCGCAATGCGCGCGACGGCTCTTGAGCCTGGGAGAGCCCGCAGCATGCGCATCCGCGAACTCAAGCTCATCCGGTACGGCAAGTTCACCGGCCGCCATCTGGACCTGCCGCACAGCACCCAGGACATCCACTTCATCGTGGGACCGAACGAGGCGGGCAAGTCCACCGTCCGGCAGGCCATCAGCGATTGGCTGTTCTACATCCCGCCGCGCACAACCATGGCCTTCTTGCACCCGATGCCGGACTTGCGGCTGGGCGGTGTACTTGAGGCGGCCGGCCAACCCGGTCAGCCTGGGCGCGAACTGGCTTTCGACCGGACAAAGGGCAACAAGAACACCGTGAGGACCCCCGCTGACGCCGTCCTGCCGGACAACGTCTTGCAGCCCTGGCTGGGCAATTTGCAAGCGCCGGATTTCAACCGCATGTACGCCTTGGACCACTCGACGTTGCTGGAAGGCAGCGAGGGGATGCTCTCGGCCCAGGACGATCTAGGCCGCTTACTGTTCCAGTCGGCCGCAGGCATCGAGCACCTTGGGGATGCACTCAAACAGCTCGAGACCGAGGCAGAGAGCTTGTGGGCACCGCGCAAGTCCGGTTCGCGGGCGTACTACAAGGCGCTGGAGGACTACGAGGCTGCCCACGCCCGCTTCAAGCTGGCTACGCTGCGCAGCAAGGACTGGTCCATTCAGCACGAAGATCTCAAGAAGATCGAACAGAAGCTGGATGACGCCCGCAAGCGTGATGCCGAACTGCGCGTGCAGATCAGCCGCCTGGAACGCATACGTCGCGTGGCCCCGCTGCTTCAAAGCCTGGACGCAGCTCAGCAGCAAAGAGCTTCATTGCTCACCCAAGGCGACGTCCCCCTGCTGGAGCCAGACGCTGCGGCGAAGTACGCAATGGCTCTGAAGGACCTGAACGTGGCCGGGGCCGACATCGCACGTCTGAAGCAAGAGATCGCCCAGTTGAAGCTGGAGGCCGAAGGCCAGCACGTTGACAGCGGCATCTTGGCCAGGGCCGAGGACATCAAGCAGCTCAATGAGAGCCGACTCCAGTTCCGTGCATACCAAGTGGATATGGGCAAGCGCCGTGGGGAGGTGACGGCGCTGATGCAGCAGGTGCAGGGCCTGATCCGGGATCTGGGCTGGGTGGCAGAGACTGAAGAGGCCGTGGAACTGCGCTTGCCAGCCGCGTCAGTGCGAAGCCGTCTGCGTGCTCTTCTCAAGAGCCGAGCTGATGTCTGGCAGGACTTGAACTCCGCGCAAGCCCGTCTGGAGGCATGTAAGCAAGATATTCAGGCTGCGCAGGATGACCTCAAGGCGGTTGGCACGGGCGACCTCAGCCCGCAACTGATGGCAGCCGTGGACGAAGCCAACCGCCTCGGCGACCATGAAGCCGTGATGGAGGAGATCGACCAGGAACTGGCTGACATCCAGCAGAAGATCGAAGCATCCCTGGACGGCCTAGGCCGCTGGCACCTGCCTGTGGCTGAGCTTCAGAAGATGGCGGTACCCGACTTGGCGTACGTGCAGAACCTGCTGGACCAACTCCGCCAGGACCAGGCCGACGAGAGGGCCCAGCAGGACGCGCTCGACGCCAAAGGCCATGAGGCCGGGAAGCTGGAGCGTGAGTTGCAGCAGTTGGTGCGCAGCTTCGAGCCGGTGTCGCGTCAGCAGGTGCTGCAGGCCCGGCGTGAGCGCGATGAAGCTTGGCAAGGCCTGCGACAATCTCCCCAGGAGCTGACAGCCCGCGCAGGAACATTCGAAGGCCACGTCGCAGCGGCAGACAGCCTGGCAGACCTTCGACATGACCGGGCAGAGCACGACGCTGAGCGGCAGGCCAAGGCAGCCGCACTGGATCAGCAAAGAGCTGAAGAGCAGGCCCTGCGGCAGCGGCTTGAGGGCATCCAGTCGCGTATCAGGCGCAGGGCTGCCGAGTGGGAGGCACTGACCACCCCTTGCGGGCTGCCCCAGCTGCCGCTGGAGTTGGCACCGTCGTGGCTGCAGCGGCGGCAGACGGTGTTGGATCTGTCGTCAGACAGGGCCCAGGCTGAGCGCAGACGCACCACCAGCCTGGAAGCGGCCGAGCGGGCTCGGTCATCGCTGTGGATGGCACTGTCTGCTCAGGAGATGGGCCAACAGCCAGCGTCACTGGCCGAATGCTTGCGACTGGCCAATGCGCAGATCAGATCTCACGAGCAGGCCCAAGGCCAACGCAAGACCTTGGAACAGCAGCTCCGGGATGCGCAGCGCAACCTCCCCAGCCTGCAGACCGCGCTTCAGGCCGCCGGCAAACCGTGGGACGAGTGGACCCAGTCTTGGCAGGCTGCGGCGAGGGCTGCCAGCTACAGCCCCGAGGTGGCTGTCGACCAGGTGGAAGCTGAGGTCGAGGTCATGGACAAGGTGGAAGGGCTGTTGGACCGCATGAGGGACATCCGCCGCAACCGCATCGACGCCATGCAGGCAGATCTGGACGGATTGGCAGCGTCGGCGAAGGAGTTGGCGCAGCGCCTGGATCCGGAGCTCCTGGGGCAGCCGGCTGAAGATATCGCGCTGGAGCTGGTGGCCAGGCTGGAACTTGCGCGCAAGGCCGAAGAGGCCGCAGAGAGCGTGAAGTCGCAACTGGTGGGCAAAACGGATGAACTCGAGAAGGCTCGCCGCAAGCAGGAGCTTGTCCAGGCAGGGCTGGCGCCGTTGATGGCCGCGGCCGGCGTTCAAACGGTGGAGGACCTCGGTCCTGCCATCGAGCGGTCCGGTCAGCGCCGAGCGGTTGAGGACCGCATCACCTCGGTCGAGCGCGAACTGGTTCAAGCCGGCGATGCCCTGCCGCTGGAGAAGTTGCGTGAGGAGGCAGCAGGCATCGAGCCAGACAAGGCCAAGGCTGAGTTGGACGGGCTTGCGACCCTGTCTCAAGAAGTTGTGGCCGACATCGTGAGGCTAGGCAACGACTACGGCTCCAAGAAGCAGGTGTTTGAAGCCATCGATGGAACCGACCTTGCCGCCAAGGCTGATGCGCAGCGACAGGAGGCGGTGGCCGCCATGGCCGATGCAGCCGAGCGATACGTCAAGCTGCAGACCGCCTCCAGGCTGCTGAAGTGGTCGATGGAGAAGTTCAGGCAGACCAAACAGGGGCCGATGCTGGCACGGGCTTCGGCCATCTTCAGCGCGCTGACGCTCGGATCCTTCAACCGCCTGGTGGTCGATTCCGAGCAGGCCAGCCCCAAGCTCCTGGGGGTACGTCACGGTGGGCAGCAGGTCGACATCTCGGGCATGAGCGAAGGCTCAAGGGATCAACTCTTCCTTGCTCTGCGCCTCGCGGCTCTGGAACTGCAGGCCGACCAGGGGGCCACGATGCCCCTGATCGCGGACGACCTGTTCATCAACTTCGATGATCAGCGCACGGCTGCAGGCTTCGAGGTGCTGGGTCAGTTGTCGCGCAAGATGCAAGTGGTCTTCCTGACCCACCACGACCACCTGGTGCCGCTGGCACGGCAGGTTCTGGGGCCACAGTTGAACGTGGTGCAGTTGTGACCTGCGGACGCAAGACAGCGCCCTCCGGGGCCTTTTCCGTGAGGCGGAGCGCGTGACTTCACCTGTCCGCCTCAGTTCACCTTGCGGTCCGGCGTAGGCTCCATGAATTCCAGCGACTCCTCGTCCAGCGCTCGCAAGGCCTCATCAAAGGCTTGCTGGTCGGTCTCGAACTGGTCGTCCCACACGTGCGAGTTCTTGGCCGCGTCCACCAACTCCAGGATCCAGTCGCTCCCGCGGCCCTTGTAGATGTGAACCTCCACGGTGACGCCGTTGCGTGTGAGGGTCTGGTTCAGCGGTGAGTAGGTGAGGACGGGGTCGCCATCGGAGGCTTCCTCCTCGATCCATTCAACCTCATCCTCGTCGTCCATCTCCGGGCCAGCAGTGAACCGGCGGGCATTGACGAAGGTCAGGTTCTCGATGTGCTGTGCCCGCGCCCGCTTGCACGACTGGATGATGCGGTTGATCTCCTCGTCAGCAGTGATGGTCATCTTCTGGAAGTTGCGCAGCAATGCGGTCAACTCGCTGGCAGGCGCTGGCACGGATTCGTTACCCAGCAACGCCAGAGCGCCGGCAAACATGGAGTGAATCTCGGCCAGTGTCGTCAGGGCCTCATGCGCCTTCTCGGGCATGTCCATCTCTTCGTCGTCGCCAAACAAACCGTCCACAAACCCTGTGAGCTCCTGCGACCGGGTCTGGGCCAAGTCCAGCAGCGCGTGGCGCGTGGGCTTGACCTCGGAGCGGGGCAGGCGAAATGAGCTGCGAGAGTTCTGGTACTCAGACAGCCGGTTCCACCAGCCACCCAACAGCGCCTGGAACAACTCCTCAGCTTCATCTTCAGAGGCGAACTCCGGCAACTCGCCACCCCAGGCCTTTGTGACCAGTTGGATGGGAGACACCTCCATGCGCGGGCTGGCGATGGCGCCGAGAAACCTCATGCGCAGCACGTGCATCGGGGTGGGGCAACCGAAACGAGTGAGCAGCGCCTGGATCTGCTGGTCGGTGACGCGAGCTGATAACGGATGGCTGGGAGGGGGCATGACTGGTACGGAACAACGGGGAACTGTGTGCGACATTCTGCGCGCAGGCAGGCTGTCTCTGGTAGTCCAGCAGCTTGCACCGGATTCAGCGCTGTCTTCCGCACCGCATGCACCCCAGCTTCAACCTCTCAAAGTCTCGCCTCCTGGCCTACCGCCAATGCGAGCGGCGCCTGTGGCTGGAGATCCATCGGCGCGACCTGCTGGTGGTCTCTACGCAGCAGCAGGCGCGCTTCGATGCCGGCCACCGGGTGGGGGAATTGGCCCGGCAGTTGGCGGACCCCGATGGGCAGGGCACCCTCTTTGACGCCCAACGAGACGGCTTCGAGGCTGTGCTGCGCGCCTCTGCCCAGGCCCTGAGCACGCGCCGCCCCCTCTTCGAGGCGGGCTTCTCGGCCCAGGGCGCCATCGTGTTCGTGGACCTGCTGTTGCCAGACGGGGGTGCCGAAGGAGACGGTCAGGGCTGGCGCCTGGTGGAGGTGAAGTCCTCCGGCAGCGTCAAGCCTTATCACGGGGACGACCTGGCCGTGCAGGTGCACGTGCTGCGCTCAGCCGGGGTGGAGCTGACCAGCGCCGCCGTGGCTTGCCTCGACACCCGCTGGACCTACCCCGGCGGCGGCAACTACGCAGGTTTGCTTCGCCGGGAAGAAGGCCTGGAGGCTGCCGCGGCGCGCAGCCAGGAGGCGCAGGGCTGGATCGACGGCGGACGGGCCGTGGCGGCCAGGGCAGACGAGCCCCAGGTGGGCGTGGGTGCGCACTGCACCACGCCGTTCACCTGCCCGTTTACCGCTCACTGCGGCCAAGGTCAGCCCCAGGCGCAACACCCCGTGCATTGGCTGCCCAGGGTGCAGCGCAAGGTCCTGAAGGAGTTCCTGCGCAGCAGCGGCGTGGCCGACATGGCTGAGGTGCCGGATGAACTGCTCAACGCCACCCAGCGCCGCGTGAAGCACGCCACGCTCTCAGGCCAGGCATGCTTCGACGCCGAAGCGGCCCGCAAAGCCCTGGCACCCCATGCCGGCACGCTGCGGTTCCTGGACTTCGAGGCGGCGGCGCGGCCCGTGCCCATCTGGGCAGGCAGCCGGCCGTACCAGCAGGTGCCTTTCCAGTTCAGCCTCCACACGCTGCACGAGGACGGCGGGGTAGGGCATGACGAGTTCATCGATCTCAGCGGAAACGACCCGAGCCAGGCCTTCGCCCAGAGCCTGGTGCGGATGTGCGGCACGGCCGGGCCGGTGTTCGTCTACAACGCAGGCTTCGAGGGCCAGGTGATCTCGAGCCTGGCGGCGCGGTTCTCGGACCTGGAAGACAGGCTCATGGCGCTTCGCCACCGACTGGTGGACCTGAAGCCGGTGACCGAGCAGCACTACTACCACCCCGCCCAGCAGGGCAAGTGGGGCCTCAAGAGCGTGCTGCCGACGCTGGGCGGCGGCAGCGATCACTCACAGCTGGAGGGCGTGGCCGACGGCCAGATGGCGGTGAATGCCTACCTCGAAGCCACTGAGCCCGATACCCCGACGCCACGCAAGGAAGAGCTGCGCCAGCAACTGCTGACCTACTGCCGGCTGGACACCTGGGCGATGGTGAGGCTGTGGGCGTTCCTCGTGGGTCGGCCGGCGGTGGGTGAGGGCG
>JAJTDM010000020.1 GCA_021300575.1 Rubrivivax sp. | reverse complement strand
CCCCACCCCCATGCAGCGCATCAATTGCCAAATTGACGGGCACGCGCCCCACAAAGGCCAGCCAAATCGCGCCTGCGAACCCTCCAGGGCTCCACTCGTGAAATATCCGGGCTAAGGTGATGCTCCACCAAGCGGCCGTTGTACGTCATGGTGATGCTGTTGGTGGTGATGAACCCGAAGCGTCGAGCATCGTTGGCCGCTACCGTACTCGCCGCCTTGCTCCACCAGAACATGACGAAATCCGCGCTGTCCGGTACCTGAGCATAGGTGCTTCTCAGAGCTTCTACGTAGCCATCGCCCAGAGCCTCTCGCATCTTCAGCTTGCCAATGAATGGCGGGTTCCCCACTATGAAATCGGCCTTGGGCCATGCGGCTGGCCTCGGGTTGATGCAGCGCCATACCCTCACTTGGGCGGTTTCGTCGGGCACGGGCTCGCCAGTCACTGGGTGGGGCTTCATCGTGCGACCGTCCCAGCGCATCAGGGGCTGGCCGGCGTCATCAGTGGCGATTTCATCGCGGTCGTAGGCCAGCACAGCATCGCGGCATTCGATGTTGCCGTAGTCGTGGACTACAGGCTCCGCCACAGTAGCCACGCCTTGGGTACGCACCTGCCACTGCAGCCAGCCAATCCAGAGCACCAGTTCGGCCAATGCTGCAGCGCGAGGGTTCAGCTCGATGCCAAGCAGTTGCTGGACGGTGACGGTCTTGAACTCGCTGAATTGCTCGCTGCGGCTACCAGGCAAGCGTTCGATCTGGGCCAACACTTCCGCTTCCAATCGCTTCAGATGTTCCAGCGTCACGTAGAGAAAGTTTCCGCTGCCGCAAGCCGGATCCAGTACCCGAATAGTGCACAGCTCGAGATGGAACTTCTCCAGCTCGCAGCGGGCCTCGCGCCACTTGTCACGCACCTTGCGCTCGTGCTCGGCCAAGGCTCGTTGGTCGCGCTCCAACTGTTGGCGGTCGAAGGCCTCGTGCGTGGTACCACCGGTTTGCGCTGGCGGGTGTGCTTCCAGATCCTCCGCCTCCCGTACCAGCAGCATGGCCGCTGCTTGTGCATTGGCCCAGGCTTCCCGCAGCGGCTCCATGACTGTGGGTACCACCAGACGTTCCACATAAGCTCTGGGCGTGAAGTGCGCGCCCAGAGCATGGCGCTCAATCGGGTCCAACGCCCTTTCCAGCAACGTACCGAAGATGGCCGGTTCCACCTCCTGCCAGTTGGCGCTTGCGGCGCGTAGCAGGCCGTCAATCTGGGGGGGCGTCAGCGGTAACACATACCCTTCGGTGTGGGACCCCTTGAACAGCTTCCCGTTGAAGCGTCGTGGCCGATCGTTTGGAGCCGCTGGGCTGCTCTCGCCGCGATCCATCCCCTCCCACAAGAGCTTCAGCATCAAGCCCAAGTCTTTGGGGTGCGCGCGGTAGGCAGTAAGGAGGTAGGTGAAGGTGCCAATGTTTTCGGCCCTTTGCGGTAGTAGGCCCACGTCTTCCGCAAACATGCTGAAGAGGCATCGCGTCAGAAACCCCGCTACATGTTCAGGGCGATGCCCGTCCGCTTCGAGGCTCTTGGCGAGCTCGGCAAGTTCGGCGGCGACCGCGCGCGTGACTTTGGCGCTGATCCGGCTGGGGTCCAGCGACAGCGGGTCCATCCAAAGCGCGCGCAGGCGTTGCCGGACTTCCGGCTCTGCCAACTCTTGGAGCCGTATCCGGTGCGAACGTGGGTCAGGAAAGGGCGTATACGTTCCACCTGACCGGGTGAACTCGGCGTAAAGCTCCAGGACGTGTCCTACGTCCACCACCACCAAGAACGGCGGCCGCCCTTCCGCAGCGGGTAGAGCCCGGGCGTAGTCCTCCGCCTGCTGCCGCGCCTTCAGCAGCGCCTCATCAAAGCGCCTGTTGCCGGCGGCGGCCCGCCGTTCCCCATCTTTGACCTTCTTGCTCTCCCAGACGAAATGTCCTCGGCGGTAGCAGTCGATCCTGCCAGCGCTTGTGCTGCCATCCCCGTGGGCGAAGGTAATGGGCCGTTCGAACTGGTAATCTGGTTGATGGGTAGGTAGGGGCACTTCCAGCAGTTCGCACAGTTCACGAAAGAAGCTCTGCGACGTTGCCAGTTCGGAGGCGGTGATAACTTGCCACTTCGCGATGAATTCCAACGCTTTATCGTCGTGTAGCGGCATGGGATGAGTGTCCTTCCTGTGCGGTTACCTGGACTGTGCTTCAGTCATCTTGTTCTCCAGCCATTAAATCAAAAGGTCAATGACGATCGACATGTGGTCCCAGGCCCCCTTCTGCCGGCCACAGAATTGTTGGGTGCGTTCCTGGCAATGGTTTCTAGAATCTGTATCAACCTTTCACCCTCAGACAAAACTTCACCCGTCACGATCAGTTCAACGCCGCCATGTCCAACCCCGCCCCCGACCACAGCCTCGACCACATCACCCCGCGCGACCAGGCCGAGATCCTGGCGCAGGCACTGCCCTACATCCGCAAGTTCCACGGCAAGACGCTGGTCATCAAGTACGGCGGCAACGCCATGACCGACCCGGCCTTGCAGCAGGACTTCGCCGAAGACATCGTGCTGCTGAAGCTGGTGGGCATGAACCCCATCGTCGTGCACGGCGGCGGCCCGCAGATCGACGAGGCGCTGGCGCGCGTGGGCAAGAAGGGCACCTTCATCCAGGGCATGCGGGTGACGGACGACGAGACCATGGAAGTGGTGGAGTGGGTGCTGGCCGGCGAGGTCCAGCAGGACATCGTCGGCCTGATCAACGCCGCAGGCGGCAAGGCCGTGGGCCTGACCGGGCGTGACGGCGGCCTGATCCGGGCGCGCAAGATGAAGATGATCGACCGCGACGACCCGACCAAGGAGCACGACATTGGCCAGGTGGGCGAGATCGACACCATCGATCCGAGCGTGGTGCGCGCGCTGCAGGACGACCAGTTCATTCCCGTCATCAGCCCCATTGGCTTTGGCGAGCACAACGAGAGCTACAACATCAACGCCGACCTGGTTGCAGGCAAGCTTGCCGAGGTGCTGAAGGCCGAGAAGCTGATGCTGCTGACCAACATCCGCGGCGTGCTCGACAAGGAGGGCAAGCTGCTGACCGAGCTGACGCCGCGGCGCATCGACGAGTTGGTGGCCGACGGCACGATCAGCGGCGGCATGTTGCCCAAGATCGCGGGTGCCCTGGACGCTGCGCGCAGCGGCGTGAACGCGGTGCACATCGTCGATGGGCGCGTGCCCCATGCCATGCTGCTGGAGATCCTGACCGACCAGGCCTACGGCACCATGATCCGTTCACACTGAGCCCGGCACAACGATGCCGGCCACCCATTCGCCCGCCTCAAGCCGGGTGTGGCTGTTCGATCTGGACGACACGCTGCACGATGCCTCCACGGCATCCTTGCCGCACCTGCATGTGTCTTTCGGCGAGTACATCCAGACTCACCTTGGCCTCAGCAAGGCCGAGTCCGATGCGTTGCGCCGCCGCTATTGGTTGCGCTACGGGGCCACGCTGCTGGGTCTGGTGCGCCACCACGGGGTGCGCCCTGCGCACTTTCTGCACCACACGCATCTGCTGCCCGGGCTGGAGGCCCGTGTGCGGGGGCATGGGGCTGACCTGGCGGCGCTCGCCCGGCTGCCTGGGCGCAAGGTCATCCTCACCAATGCGCCCGCGGCTTACGCCTGGCGGGTGTTGAAGGCCCTGGGCATCCAGCGCTGGTTCGACGGTGTCCTGAGCATCGAGGACATGCACATGTTCGGCGCCCTGCGGCCCAAGCCCGACGCGCGCATGCTGCGTCACGTGGCGGCACGCCTGGGCGTGCCGGCCTCCTGCTGCGTGCTGGTGGAAGACACGCTGGTCCACCAGAAGGCCGCCAGGCGCGTGGGCATGCAGACCGTGTGGATGCAGCGCTGGTCGCGCGCAGCCCATGCCGAGCGTGCACAGGGCCCGGCCTTCAAGCCGGGCCGGCCGCCCTACGTCGATCGCAGGGTTTGCGGCCTGCTGGAACTGCTGCGCAGCGCTTGATCCCCTGGCCCGCAGGCTGCGGGCACCGGCGTGGAGAAGCCCTGCGAAGCCCTGCACCAGTTCTGGCGGCCAGGTGCGGCTGCACGAAGTTCAAGCGTCCGGGCTCAGTGTTTACGCTGCCCGATTCCTGCCTCAAGCAGCCAATCCCCTGTGCAAGAATCTTCCGGCAGGTTTTGCCAATTGCAGGTTTTGCCGATTGCATCCCACCCATGTCCGACATGTCCGACCCTGAAGCAGGAGCCGTGGCCGCTGCCCCGGACACCGCAGCGCTGGCTCGCAAGCGGCCCAAGCCCGGCGAGCGGCGCATCCAGATCCTGCAGACCCTGGCGGGCATGCTCGAGCAGCCTGGGGCCGAGCGCATCACCACCGCAGCGCTGGCCGCCAGGCTGCAGGTGAGCGAGGCGGCGCTGTACCGGCACTTCGCCAGCAAGGCGCAGATGTTCGAGGGGCTGATCGAGTTCATCGAGACCAGCATCTTCACGCTGGTCAACCAGATCGTCGAGCGTGAGCCTTCGGGCGCGCTGCAAGCACGCAAGATCGCTGCCGTGGTGCTGCAGTTCGGCGAGAAAAACCCGGGCATGACCCGCGTGATGGTGGGGGACGCCCTGGTGCTGGAGCACGAGCGCCTGACCGCCCGCATGAACCAGTTCTTCGACCGAGTCGAGTCGCAGCTGCGGCAGAGCCTGCGCCTGGCTGCCGAGGCCGCGGGTTCGCCCACGCCCACGGTGGATGCGGCGGCCCTGGCCTCTGCCGTGGTCTCGCTGGTGGCCGGCAGGCTGCAGCGCTTTGCCCGCTCCGGCTTCCGCCGCTCGCCGCTGGAACACCTGGACGTCGCGCTGGTGCGTCTGGCCGGCTAGGTACCCTTCGGGCCGCGGGCCAGGGCCCGCGTGAACGCGGCGTCCCGGGCCGCTTCCGCTGCCGTGCCGCATTGCCATCCGGCAATGCACCCTGCAGGCCTGCTGCCAGAGTCAGGGTACGCCCGTGCGGCAAGCCCGCCTCCTTACACTTTCCCCATGAGCTCTGTTGAATCCCTGATCGCCCGTGCCGAGGCCCTGCTGGGTCGCCTGGAGGCCGTGTTGCCCCATCCCGCCACCGCGCCCGACTGGGTGGCGTCCGTGGCGTTTCGCTACCGCCGCCGTGGAGCCAGTGCCGTGCTGGAGCCCGTGCGCCACGTGGCCACCATCCGTCTGGTGGACTTGAAGGAAGTGGAGCCGCAAAAGGAGCGCTTGCTGCGCAACACCGCCCAATTCGTGACGGGCCGCGGCGCCAACAACGCCTTGCTCACGGGAGCGCGGGGCACGGGCAAGAGTTCGCTCATCAAGGCGTGCCTGAACGAGTTCAGTGCCCAGGGCTTGCGCCTCATCGAGGTGGACAAGGCCGACCTGTTGGACCTGCCCGACCTGGTCGATCTGGTGGCCGGTCGGCCGGAGAAGTTCATCGTCTACTGCGACGACCTGAGCTTCGACGACGGCGAACCCGGCTACAAGGCGCTGAAGTCCATCCTGGACGGCTCGGTCTCGCAGTCCAGCGACAACGTGCTGATCTACGCCACCAGCAACCGCCGACACCTGCTGCCCGAGTACATGAAGGAGAACCTCTCCTACCAGCATACCGAGGATGGCGAGGTCCACCCGGGCGAGGGCGTCGAGGAGAAGATTTCGCTCTCGGAACGATTCGGCCTGTGGATCAGCTTCTACCCGTTCACGCAGGCCGAGTACCTGGCCATCGTGGGGCAGTGGTTGCGGGCGTTCGGACAGCCGGAAGAAGCCATCGCCGCCGCCCGCCCCGAGGCCCTGATCTGGGCCCTGGAGCGAGGCTCACGCTCGGGCCGCGTGGCCCAGCAGTTCGCCCGCGACTGGGCTGCGCGTGATCATGGTTGATCAGGTCACGGTGGTGGATGGCGGCTCCAGTGCTGCGCGCCGGCCCGTGGACGTGGCGGTGGGCGTGCTGATCGACCCCGAGGGCCGTTTCCTGCTGACCAGTCGGCCCGTGGGCAAGGCTTATGCCGGCTACTGGGAGTTTCCGGGAGGCAAGGTCGAGCCGGGCGAATCCATCGAGCAGGCCTTGCGGCGCGAGTTGCAGGAGGAGATCGGCGTGACCATCGCCTCGGCCGAACCCTGGAAGGTGGAGATGTTCGACTACCCCCACGCGCTGGTGCGTCTGCACTTCTGCCGCGTGCGTCTGTGGTCGGGCACCTTCGAGATGCGTGAGGGTCAGCAGATGGCCTGGGAAACGCTGCCCGTGCAGTCGGCCCCCGTGCTGCCGGGCACGTTGCCCGTGCTCGTGTGGCTGGCAGCCGAACAGGGCTTTGAAGGGGCCACGCATTAGACTCATCGCCCCATGAGCGAATCCACCGTACCCGCTGCCTGTTCTCCTTCCACCGCAGGGCCCGCCAACTGGCTGGACACCGTGCGCTGGGACGCTGACGGCCTGGTGCCTGTGATCGCGCAAGAGGTGGCCAGCGGCGACGTGCTCATGTTCGCCTGGATGAACCGCGAGGCGCTGGCCGCCACCGCAGCCCGCGGCGAGGCGATGTACTACAGCCGCTCGCGCAAGCGCCTGTGGCACAAGGGCGAGGAGTCCGGCCACGTCCAGCAAGTGCACGAGATTCGCCTGGATTGCGACCAGGACGTGGTGCTGCTCAAGGTCACGCAACGTGGCCACGAGCCGGGCATCGCTTGCCACACCGGGCGCCACAGCTGCTTCTTTCTTCGCCATGAGGGGGGAGCCTGGGTCACCGTGGAGCCCGTGCTCAAGGACCCGGCGACCATCTACAAGTGAACCCCAGTGAGCGCAACTTGACATCCGATGACACCCTGGAACGCCTGGCCGCCGTGATCGAATCCCGCCGCGGCGGTGACCCCGACAAGAGCTACGTCGCACGTCTGTTCGCCAAGGGCCCCGACGCCATGCTGAAGAAGGTGGGCGAAGAGGCCACCGAAGTCGTGATGGCCGGCAAGGATGGCGATGCCACCAAGCTCACTGGCGAGGTGGCCGACCTGTGGTTCCACACCCTGGTGGTGTTGGCAGCGAATGGCCTGAAGCCCGCCGACGTGCTGGCCGAGTTGCGCCGGCGGGAAGGGATGTCGGGCCTGGAAGAGTTTGCGCTGCGCAAGGTGCGTCAGCGAGAGTCGGAGGAATCATGAGCGCAGACCCGAACTGCATCTTCTGCAAGATTGTCGCCGGGCAGATCCCGTCGAAGAAGGTCCACGAGGACGAGCAGGTGCTGGCCTTCCACGACATCCACCCCTGGGCGCCGGTGCATGTGTTGATCATTCCCAAGCTGCACATCGCGACGCTGGCCGACGTGGGCCCCGAGCATGATGCCTTGCTCGGGCACATGCTGGGCCTGGCACCGCGCCTGATGAAGCAGCTGGGCGTGACCAACGGCTTTCGCACGCTCATCAACACCGGCCCGGACGGCCTGCAGGAGGTCTACCACCTGCACATGCACGTGATGGGCGGTCCCCGGCCCTGGAGCAAGGGTTGACCCGCCCGTGGCGGCTCGGGCGTTGATCGACCCTGCCACGCAACGGTCATGGGGCTCCCCTAGAATCCGCGATTCCTTCTGAGGAGAACGAACATGGGATCATTCAGCATCTGGCATTGGCTGATCGTGTTGCTGGTGGTGGTGCTGATCTTCGGCACCAAGAAGCTCAAGAACATCGGCGCCGATCTGGGCGGAGCGGTGAAGGGCTTCAAGGACGGCGTCAAGGGCGGCCAAGAAGCGGCAGATGCGCCCGCGGCGCCGGCGCAGCAAGTCACCACGGCCAAGACGGTGGACGCGCAGACCGTCGACGTCGAGGCCAAGACCAAGGGTTGAGTCTGTCGGGCGCCACTTTTCTCGGCGCTGCGCGGGTTGAACGGCGCGTTGGCGCGCCGGCCCGATGGGTGCCCTCGCGGCGCCATGGCCACCATTTAGCCCACTGCGTTCCATGATCGACTTCGGCTTTGACAAGCTGGCGCTCATCGGCGCCGTGGCGTTGATCGTCATCGGACCTGAGAAGCTGCCCAAGGTGGCCCGCACACTGGGCCACCTGTTGGGCAAGGCGCAGCGCTATGTGGCGGATGTCAAGGCCGAGGTCAACCGCTCCATCGAGCTCGATGAGCTCAAGAAGATGAAGACCCAGTTCGAGGATGCGGCGCGCGACGTGGAAAGCAGCGTCAGCCAGCAGATGAACGAAGCCTCGTCGTCTTTCGAGAAGGACTGGGCGTCCATCGGCACATCGCTCGACGGCAGTGCATCGTCTGCCGGCACCTCCACTTACGAGCCGCTGGCGTCGCCGCCACCGGAGTACCGCCACCCCCGCAAGAAGTGGCGCCTGAAGCGCGGTGCCACGCCCCAGTGGTACAAGCAACGCCAGGGCATTCGCACCAACGCGCAGTCGGGCGCCGCGCGCGTGGCGCGCTTCCGCCCCCCGGGCTTGAAAGCTCCCCGATGAGCACCCCCGACACCAAGGACGACGAGCTCGCCGGCACCGAGGCGCCCTTCGTCTCGCACCTGGTGGAGCTGCGTGACCGGCTGGTGCGGGCGCTGATCGCCGTCGTGGTGGCCTTCATAGCCCTGGCCCTCTGGCCTGGGCCTGCCGGGCTGTACGACCTGCTGGCCGAGCCCATGGTGGCGCACCTGCCCGAAGGCACCAAGCTGATCGCCACCAACGTGATCTCGCCCATCCTGGTGCCGCTGAAGATCACGCTCATGGCCGCGTTCCTGATCGCGTTGCCGGTGGTGCTGTACCAGGTCTGGGCTTTTGTGGCGCCTGGCCTGTATGCACACGAGAAGAAGATGGTGCTGCCGCTGGTGATCTCCAGCACGCTGCTGTTCCTCCTGGGCGTGGCGTTCTGCTACTTCCTGGTGATTCCGGGCATGTCGCAGTTCATCCAGGCCTTTGCCCCCACCGCCATCACGGCGGCGCCTGACATCGAGCAGTACTTTGGCTTCGTGCTCACCTTGTTCTTCGTCTTCGGCATCGCCTTCGAGGTGCCGGTGGCGGTGATCGTGCTCGCGCGCATCGGGGTGGTCACCATCGAGCAGCTGCGCAAGTTCCGCGGCTATTTCATCGTGGGCGCCTTCATCGTGGCCGCTGTGGTGACGCCGCCAGACGTGATCTCGCAACTGGCACTGGCCGTGCCCATGTGCATCCTTTATGAGATCGGTATCGTCGCGGCCCAGCTGTTCATCAAGCACACCAAGGCGCCAGACAGCGCGGACGACAGCACCAAGCCGGCTTGACGGCCTGCGCTCAGCGCGGGTTGCGTGAACTGCCGGGCGCCGGCCGCTGACCAATCTGGACGTCGATGCGAAGGCGCTGGCCGCTTCGCACCACGTACAGCGCAGCGCTGCCTTGCGGTTTCAGGGCGGCCACGGCCGTCAGCAGGTCCGCCGTGGTCTGCACGGGGCGGTCGCCCACGGCGGTCACCACGTCTCCAGGACGCACGCCCGCCTGCGCAGCGGGCCCGCCCTGCAGCACGCCCGTGATCAGCACACCCTGCACCTTGTCCAGCCCCAGCGAAGCGGCGAGATCGGCCGGCAGGTCCCGGGGCTCCACGCCAATCCAGCCGCGTATCACCCGGCCGTCGCGCACCAGATCGTCCATGACCTGGCGCGCCAGGTCCACCGGCACGGCAAACCCGATGCCCAGGCTGCCGCCGCCATGTGAATAGATGGCGGTGTTGATGCCCACCAGGGCACCGCGTGCATCGACCAGCGCACCGCCAGAGTTTCCGGGGTTGATGGCCGCGTCGGTCTGGATGAAGTTCTCGAACGTGGACAGCCCGAGCCGATTGCGTCCCAGCGCACTGACGATGCCCGAAGTGACCGTCTGCCCCACGTTGAAAGGGTTGCCGATGGCCAGCACCGCATCGCCCACGGACAGCCGGCTGACGTCACCCAGCGCCACCACGGGCAACGGCGCCAGGTCGATCTTGAGCACGGCAATGTCGGTCTCGGGGTCTGTCCCCACCAGCCGGGCGCGGGTCTCGCGACCATCGGCCAGGCGCACGTCGATCTCGGTGGCACCCTCGATGACGTGGTGATTGGTCAGCAGGTAGCCCTCGGCGGAGACGATCACGCCGGAGCCCAGGCCGGCGCTGGGCGTCTGGTCGTCGCGGTCGCCGAAGAAGAAGCGAAACGTCGGGTCGTTGGCATGCGGGTTACGCGAGGGCGCCTTCTGCGCAGAGATGCTGACCACGGCGGGAAGTGCCGCGCGGGCGGCGGCACTGAACCCGCCGGGGCTGGAGGCCGACGCCGCAGGAGCCTGCACCACGGAGACCTGTGCCGGCAGCAGCGAACCGCTTCGCAACCACTCAGGCTTGAGCGTGCCCACCACGAACAGCACCGCCACGGCCACGGTGACCGCTTGGGAGAAAATCAGCCAGGTTTTGCGCATCGCCCGAAACAACTGAAAGACCTGAAGGACCCGAAAGACCGTATGGCCCACCGTTTGGAGATCGAGTCGTTCTTGCGCGAGCTGCTGTCGGTGGATCGCTTCAAGGATTATGGGCCGAACGGTCTGCAGGTTCAGGGCGCTGATCAAGTCCGCAGACTGGCCTCGGGCGTCACCGCCAGCCTTGCCTTCATCGAGGCCGCCATCGACGCAGGTGCCGACACCTTGCTGGTCCATCACGGCCTGTTCTGGCGTGGCCAGGACGGACGTCTGACCGGCTGGTTGCGCGACCGCGTGGCCCGCCTGATCCGCGCCGACATCAACCTGCTGGCTTACCACCTGCCGCTGGATGCCCACCCCGTGTTGGGTAACAACGCGCAGCTCGGGCTGCGCCTGGGGTGGCAGGCGCAGGAAAGGTTTGGTGAACAGGACCTGGGTTTTCTGGGGCAGGTGGAGCAGCCGGTGGCGCTGCCGCAGCTCAAGGCGCAGGTGCTGTCGGTCCTGGGTCGTGAAGCCGTGTGCGAACCCGGTGACGGTCGTCCTCTGCGACGCCTGGCCTGGTGCACGGGGGGCGCACAGAGCTACTTCGAGGCTGCCATCGCCGCGGGGGCCGATGCCTTTCTCACGGGCGAGATTTCCGAGCCTCAGGCACACCTGGCCCGCGAGACCGGGGTGGCCTTCCTGGCCTGCGGTCACCACGCCACCGAGCGCTTCGGCGCGCCGGCCGTGGCGGCCGAGGTGGCCACGCGGTTCGGCCTGGAGCACGTCTTCATCGACGTGCCGAACCCGGCATGAGCGCCGTGCCGCCCGCCGGCCTCGACCACGCCGCCGCACCTGCTCACCGCTCGACGGCGCCCCTGGCGCTGACGATGGGTGACGCCGCGGGCATCGGCCCGGAGTGCATCGTGAAGGCCTGGCAGGCCGCCGCCCTGCAGCATGTGGTGGTGATCGGCGACGTGCAGGTGATGCGCCGTGCGGCGCGCCAGGTGGGTGGTGCGCAGCCCATCGTGGCCCGTCTGGATCACCCCTCGCACCTCTCACAGGCGCCGCCAGGTTGCCTGTGCGTCGTCGAGCCTTCCGGGCTGCCCTTGGGCCTGGCTGAGCTGCCCATGGGCCGGGTAGCCGCCCGCTGTGGGGCGGCGGCGGCGCTGTGCATCGAATCCGCGGTGGCCTGGGTGGAGCAAGGCGCGTGCGCGGCCATCGTCACGGCGCCCCTGCACAAGGAGGCGCTGTCCGCCGCCGGCATCGGCTACCCCGGCCACACGGAGATGCTGCAGGCGCTGGCAGCTGGGCCGCAGGGCCTGCCGCCGGTGCGGATGATGCTGGCCAACGAGGAGCTTCGGGTGGTGCTGGTCACCATCCATCTGGCGCTGCGCGAGGCCATTGAGGCCGTGACATTCGACGCGGTGCTGGAAACCCTGCGCATCGCGCACCGGTCCAGCGCACTGTGGGGGCAGCCCGCCCCGCGTATCGCGGTGGCGGGCCTGAACCCCCACGCGGGCGAAGGGGGCTTGTTCGGCGACGAGGAGTTGCGGATCATCGGCCCGGCCATCCAGGCCGCCCGCGCCGACGGCATCAACGCCACCGGCCCGTATGCCCCGGACACCGTCTTCATGCGTGCGCGCCATGCCCCCGGTCACCCGGGCGAATTCGATCTGGTGGTGGCGATGACGCACGACCATGGCCTCATCCCCGTCAAGTACCTGGGGGTTGAGCAGGGCGTGAACGTCACGCTGGGCTTGCCCTTCGTGCGCACCAGTCCGGACCACGGCACGGCCTTCGACATTGCCGGCACGGGTCGCGCAGACCCGTCCAGCCTGCGGGCCGCCCTGCGTGCGGCTTGGCGGCTGACCGGCTCGGGTGCCTGATCTGGGCGTGCCAGCGCGCAACCAGGATGGGCCTGCGCAGCCCAGCCCCCCGCTTGGACAAGGCCGCTCCGTCAGGTCGGAGAAGACATCGGTCGGCTAGAATCCAGGGTTGACCCGTAGTCCGATGTTGCGACGCTGCGGCCAATTCAAATCTAGAGGGTTTCCATGAGTGACGCTGTTGCCGACCCGGGCCGCCGGACCTGGATCGCGATCACGTGCGGTGCCGGTGCCGTGGGTGGTGCTGCCGTGGCCGTGCCGTTTGTCAGCACGTTCGCGCCGTCTGAGCGGGCCAAGGCGGCCGGCGCGCCTGTTCAGGTGGACATCTCGGCCCTGAAGCCCGGTGAGAAACTCACCGTCGAGTGGCGCGGCAAACCGGTGTGGGTGATGCGCCGCACCCCCGAGCAGCTGGAGTCGCTGAAGAAGACCGAAACCCAGGTGGCCGATCCCACGTCCGCGCGCACGCAGTACCCGACGCCCGACTACGCCAAGAACCCGCACCGCTCGATCAAGCCGGAGTTCTTCGTGGGCGTGGGCATCTGCTCACACCTCGGTTGTTCGCCTTCCGACAAGTTCCAGACCGGCCCTCAGCCTTCGTTGCCCGACGACTGGGCGGGTGGCTTCCTCTGCCCGTGCCATGGCTCCACCTTTGACATCGCCGGGCGCGTGTTCAAGAACAAGCCGGCTCCGGACAACCTGGAAGTGCCGCCGCACGTGTACCTGTCCGACACCCTGCTGCTGATTGGCGAGGACAAGAAGACCTGATACGGGGCTGCGCCGGGAGCTCCTGAATATCCCATTCGCCGCCGTGGGCGGCATCTATCCAAGGATGGGATGTGATGCTGCGGCGCACAATGCGAGTTCCGAACCGCTGAATTTTTGAGGCAATCATGGCTGAATTCAAGGAAGCTCCAGCAGATGCGCCAGCAGCGCAGAAGTTGATGACGTGGATCGACAACCGGTTTCCGGCGTCGAAGATGTACAAGGAGCATCTGTCCGAGTACTACGCGCCGAAGAATTTCAATTTCCTGTATTTCTTCGGATCGCTGGCCATGCTGGTGCTGGTGATCCAGATCGTCACCGGCATCTTCCTGGTGATGCACTACAAGCCGGACGCGAACCTGGCCTTCGCCTCGGTCGAGTACATCATGCGTGACGTGCCCTGGGGCTGGCTCGTGCGTTACATGCACTCCACGGGCGCCTCGGCGTTCTTTGTCGTGGTGTACCTGCACATGTTCCGCGGCATGCTGTACGGCAGCTACCGCAAGCCGCGCGAATTGGTGTGGATCTTCGGTTGCGCCATCTTCCTGTGCTTGATGGCAGAGGCCTTCCTGGGCTACCTGCTGCCCTGGGGTCAGATGAGCTACTGGGGTGCCCAGGTGATCGTGAACCTGTTCGCTGCCGTGCCCTTCATCGGTCCGGACCTGGCCCTTCTGATCCGCGGCGACTACGTGGTGAGCGATGCCACGCTGAACCGCTTCTTCAGCTTCCATGTGATTGCCATTCCCCTGGTGCTGCTGGGCCTGGTGGCCGCCCACATCATTGCCCTGCATGAAGTGGGCTCGAACAACCCGGACGGCGTCGAGATCAAGGCCAAGAAGGATGAAAAGGGTCGTCCGCTGGACGGCATCCCTTTCCATCCTTACTACACCGTTCACGACATCCTGGGCGTGTCGGTGTTCCTCCTGATCTTCAGCGCTGTGGTCTTCTTCGCGCCTGAGATGGGGGGCTACTTCCTGGAGTACAACAACTTCATCCCGGCCGACCCGCTGAAGACGCCGGCCCACATCGCGCCAGTCTGGTACTTCACCCCTTACTATTCGATGTTGCGGGCCGTCACGGACCCCATGGTCAACGTCTTTGTGGTGCTGGTGAGTGTGGGCGCCGCAGTCACGCTGCTGCTGGGACGCCTGACCACCACCGCGAAAGTTGTCGTGATCGCGTCTTCTGTGGTGTTCATCGGTCTGCTGAAGGTGTTTGACGCCAAGTTCTGGGGCGTGGTGGTCATGGGTGGTGCGGTCATCATCATGTTCTTCCTGCCTTGGCTGGACAACAGCGCTGCCAAGTCGATCCGCTACCGGCCGAATTGGCACAAGTGGATGTATGCCATCTTCGCCATCAACATGCTGGTGCTGGGCTACCTCGGTATCAAGCCCCCGTCAGACTTCGGCACGCTGGTTTCGCAAGTGGGCACGATCTTCTATTTCGGCTTCTTCCTGCTGATGCCGTGGTGGAGCCGCATCGGCGAGTTCAAGCCTGTGCCTGACCGCGTCACTTTCCAGCCGCACTGATTGCTCCGGAGCCTTGCATCCATGATGAAGAAATTCCTCCTGACGCTCGTCGCGGCCTTGGCGGTCATGGCAGGCCCGGCGCGTGCCGCAGGCGCTGGCATTGAATGGGACAAGTTCCCCTCGGAGCGCATCACTGACATGGCCGCCCTGCAAAACGGGGCCAAGCTGTTCGTCAACTACTGCCTGAACTGCCACGCCGCCGAGTACATGCGCTACAACCGACTGCGCGACATCGGTCTTACTGAAGAGCAGATCAAGGCCAACCTGCTGTTCACCGATGCCAAGGTGGGCGAGACCATGAAGGTGGCCATGAATCCCAAGGAAGCCAAGGAGTGGTTTGGTGGCGTCCCGCCCGACCTCACCGTCATTGCCCGCTCGCGCTCGGCCGTGGGAAAGGGCTCTGGCGCCGACTACCTTTACACGTATTTGCGCACCTACTACCGCGACGAGACCAAGGCCACGGGCTGGAACAACGCGGCCTTCCCGAACGTGGGCATGCCTCACGTGCTGTGGGAGTTGCAGGGTCAGCAGCGCGCTGTCTACACCGATGTGGTGGACCCGAAGGACCCGACGAAGGTGACGCAAGTCTTCAAGGGCCTGGAGCCCATCACGCCAGGCACCCTGACGCCGGCCCAGTACAACGAGGCCGTGGCCGATCTGGTGGCCTACCTGAAGTGGATGTCCGAGCCCAACCAGGCGGATCGCGTCCGCCTGGGGGTGTGGGTGCTGCTTTTCCTCTCGGTCTTCACCGTCATCGCATGGCGACTCAACGCCGCGTTCTGGAAAGACGTCAAGTGACAGATCCGGCCCAGGCATGCCTGGGCCTCTTTGCGCAGTGGCGGCTGCCCCGCTTCCACTGCGCTTGTTGTTTTCTGGGGCAGCGTTGACTGCCCTTGACCTGCGCCTGCAGTGTCTCCAGCACACCGTGCAAGATGCCCGCCTTGAAACCCAATTGACAGGGAACCCACTGCCATGATGGTCCTTTACTCCGGCACCACCTGCCCCTACTCGCACCGTTGCCGCTTCGTGCTGTTTGAAAAGGGTATGGATTTCGAGATCCGCGATGTCGACCTGTTCGCCAAGCCCGAGGACATCGCGCTGATGAATCCCTACAACGAGGTCCCCATCCTCGTGGAGCGCGATCTCATCCTGTACGAATCCCACATCATCAACGAGTACATCGACGAGCGGTTCCCGCACCCACAGCTCATGCCGGGGGATCCGGTGGCGCGCGCACGGGTGCGCTTGTTCCTCTTCAATTTCGAGAAGGAACTGTTCGCACAGGTGAACCTGCTGGAAGGTCGTGGCGTGAAGGCGACGGACCGTCAGTTGGAGAAGGCGCGTGACCAGATCCGTGACAGGCTGACCCAGCTCGCACCCATCTTCATGAAGAACAAGTACATGCTGGGTGATGACTTCTCCATGCTCGACGTGGCGATTGCCCCGCTGCTGTGGCGCCTGGACTACTACGGCATCGAACTGTCGAAGAACGCCGCGCCCTTGCTGAAGTACGCCGAGCGCATCTTCTCGCGTCCGGCCTACATCGAGGCGCTCACGCCTTCTGAGAAGGTGATGCGCAAGTAAGGCTGCGACGCTCTGCCACGCCAGCCACACTGTTTCTCCCATCTCACCTCCCAGGCCGACCCGCGATGACCTCACCCTTGTCGCCCGAGGGCCAAGGCACCTCCACGCGGCCCTACCTCGTACGTGCCTTGCATGAGTGGTGCACCGACAATGGTTTCACGCCCTACCTCGCGGTGTTCGTGGATGGCTCCGTGCAGGTGCCCATGGAGTACGTGAAGAACCAGGAAATCGTGCTCAACGTGGGCTTCGATGCCACCAGCGGGCTGCAACTTGGCAACGAGTTCATCGAATTCAAGGCGCGATTCGGTGGCGTGGCGCGTGACATCGTGGTGCCGGTGGACCATGTGGTGGCGATTTACGCGCGCGAGAACGGCCAGGGCATGGCTTTTCCTGCGCCCAAGGCGGCGTCGACCCCCGTGCCCGCCGTTGTCGACATGACGGATGACCAGGCCGCTCCCTTGAGCAACGATGGCCCGCGTCCGGTGGCCGCGGTGATTCCCTTGGTCAAACCCGAGGCGGCGCGCCAGAACCCACCGGGCCGTGAGCCATCCCCAGAGCCCGATGACCCGACCAAGCCGCCGACAGGTGGGCGGCCGGCGCTCAAGCGGGTGAAGTAGCGTACAGCTTGGCACCTCGAGGCGCGGTGCAGTGCGGGCCCTGGCCTCTGGCTTGCGCCGCAGCGTGTGGCCAGCGCCATAGAATCTGCAATCTGCCGACTTAGCTCAGCTGGTAGAGCATCCGCCTTGTAAGCGGGAGGTCATCCGTTCGATTCGGATAGTCGGCACCATGTTGCTCGCTGAGGCTCGGACCTCAAGCGGCGCATGGGTCAAGGTGATGAGGGCGGGTCTCCCAGGCCTTGGTCAATCACCCAGTCGGTATGCAGGCCTGGCGCTCACGGCGGCGATACCCTGATCCGTACGCTGTTCACACCCACGCCCAGGGCCTGAACCGCTTGGTCGATGCGGGGCAGCAGTTGGCGCGACTTGGCCGCCGCGCTGCCACTGGCGGCCAGCAAGGTCCACTCGCTGTCTTCCACGGGGCCGGGGCGCATGGAAGCGCTCAGGTCCGGCCCGAGAACGCAGCGGGCTGCCTGCATACACTCCTGCGACAAGCGCCAGCGACCGAGCAGGGAACCCAGAGTCGGGTTCTCCCGAAGGGCGTCGGCCAACGTGACGGTGCCGGTCGGGGCTTGAGATCGCATCACGAAAAGTGTAGAGCCAGGAGGCACGCCATGCAGATCATGATCACCCATGACGTGAGCGCCCGCGTCCGTGTGTTCCAGTTCAGCCGTTGGCAGCTGGCCTTGCTGTGCGTTGGGCTGGTGTTCCTCTTGATGTTGTCCTCCGGGGCGGTGTACCACTGGTTCTTCCTGAAGGCAGCGCGTGAGGGCTGGCCGGTGGTGAGTTCGGTCGTCAAGTGGGTGGTGCGAGATGAAATCGCGCAGCGTGACCGGTTCATGCGCGAGAACCTGGACGCCATCGCACAGAAGGTGGGCGAGGTGCAGGCCAAGCTGGTACGCCTGGAGGCGGTGAGCGAACGGGTGTCCGGTCTGGCTGGGGTCAAGCCGGAGGAACTGCGGCTGCTGCAGCAACCCGCCGTGGGCGCCCCCTCCCCGGGTGCGGGACGCACTGGTCCGGGCAGTTCGGGCGGGACCCCCGCCCCGGTGGGGGGCCGAGGGGGCGCCTATCTCCCCCTTCGCAGTCCGACGCTGGAGGAACTGAACGACACGGTGACGGGTCTGGACGGCCTTTCAGACCTGCATGCCGACGTGTTCACCCTCATCGAATCCCGGCTGTTTGAAGAGCGCATGCGTGGCCTGATGGTGCCCAGCGCGACGCCGGTGGACGGCCCGGTAGGTTCCGGTTTCGGATTCCGCGCTGATCCATTCACGGGGCGCACCGCATTGCACACAGGCCTGGATTTCCCTGCCGAGCCCGGCACACCCATCCGGGCTGCCGCCGGTGGCGTGGTGCTCGGGCTGGGTGTGCACCCGGAGTACGGACAGACGCTGGAACTGGACCATGGCAACCAGCTGTCCACCCTGTACGCGCACCTGCATCGCGCGCTGGTCAAGCCCGGCGACATCGTGCGTCGCGGCCAGGTGATTGCCGAGGTGGGCAACACGGGCCGCTCCACAGGGCCGCACCTTCATTTCGAGGTGCTGCTGCAGGGCGTGCCGCAGAACCCGGCGCGGTTTCTCGGGGCCCAGCCCGCTCCTTGGGAAGCCGCCGCCCGCAGGGCCTTGCGCACAGATTCCCGAGGGGGCCCGGTGGTAAAGTGACGGGCTTTTTCGGGCGGCCCAACCGAGCCGTACCGCGTTCATCGCGGGCCTTGCGGGCACGCTTGGAAGAGTCCTTCGGGGCGCACCCCCCAGGCCCGTGAGGCCAGAGCTCCTTGCGCGCTGTTGCGCCGGGGTCAGCACACTTCAGTGAGTCCATCCGCATGTTGCCCAAGTTCCTGACCCAGTTGTTCGGCAGTCGCAATGACCGCCTGCTGAAGACCTATCGGAAGGCGGTACAGCAGATCAATACGTTGGAGCCGGCGTTCGAGAAGCTGGACGACCTGCAACTGCGCGGCAAGACCGACGAGTTTCGTAGTCGCCTTGCAAACGGTGAGACGCTGGATCAGGTGCTGCCCGAGGCCTTCGCCGCCGTGCGCGAGGCCGGCAAGCGCACGCTGAAGATGCGCCACTTCGATGTTCAGCTCATGGGCGGCATGGCGCTGCACCAGGGCAAGATCGCCGAGATGCGCACGGGCGAGGGCAAGACGCTGATGGCCACGCTGCCCGTGTACCTGAATGCCCTGGCGGGCCAGGGTGTCCATGTCGTTACTGTCAACGACTACCTGGCCCGTCGCGACGCCGAGTGGATGGGGCGGCTGTACAGCTTTCTCGGGCTCAGCGTGGGCGTGAACGTCCCCGGGATGAGCCGCGAAGAGAAGCAGACGGCCTTCGCTGCTGACGTCACCTACGGCACGAACAACGAGTTCGGCTTCGATTACCTGCGTGACAACATGGTCTACGAGGTGTCCGAGCGGGTGATGTCGCGCGGACAGCACTACGCCATCGTCGACGAGGTGGACTCCATCCTGATCGACGAGGCACGCACGCCGCTGATCATCAGCGGCCAGGCAGAGGACCACACCGAGCTGTACGTCAAGATCGATGCGGTGGTGCCGCAACTGAAGAAGCAGATCGGCGAAGCCGATCCGCGCACGGGCGAGGGCGTGATCGAGCCTGGTGACTTCACCGTCGATGAGAAGCAGCACCAGATCTTCCTGACCGAGGACGGGCACGAGAACGCCGAGCGGCTGCTGGCTGGCGCCGGCCTGCTGGCCGAGGGTGCGAGCCTGTACGACCCGGCCAACATCACGCTGATGCACCACGTGTACGCGGCCTTGCGCGCCCGCAACCTCTACCACCGGGACCAGCACTACGTGGTGCAGGATGGCGAGGTCATCATCGTCGACGAGTTCACGGGCCGACTGATGACCGGCCGGCGCTGGAGCGACGGCCTGCACCAGGCGGTGGAGGCCAAGGAGCGCGTGGCCATCCAGAACGAGAACCAGACGCTGGCCTCGGTCACCTTCCAGAACTACTTCCGCCTGTACGGCAAGCTGTCGGGCATGACGGGCACGGCCGACACCGAAGCCTACGAGTTCCAGGAAATCTACGGCCTGGAGACGATGGTGATCCCGCCCAACCGGCCCACCATCCGCAAGGATGAACTGGACCTCATCTACAAGACCACCCAGGAAAAGTACGACGCGGTGACCGCGGACATCCGCGAGTGCCACGAGCGCGGGCAGCCGGTGCTCGTGGGCACCACATCGATCGAGAACTCCGAGCTGGTCTCGGCCCTGCTCACGAAGGTGAGCCTGCCGCACCAGGTGCTCAACGCCAAGCAGCACGCCCGTGAGGCCGAGATCGTGGCGCAGGCCGGACGGCCCGGCGTGATCACCATCGCCACCAACATGGCCGGTCGCGGTACCGACATCGTGCTGGGCGGCAATGTCGAGAAGCAGGTGCAGTTCCTGGAGGCTGACGACAGCCTGTCCGAAGCCGAGAAGAAGGCCCGCGCGCAACAGTTGCATGACGAATGGCAGGGCTTGCACGAGCAGGTCAAGGCCCAGGGTGGCCTGCGCATCATTGCCACCGAGCGCCACGAAAGCCGGCGCATCGACAACCAGCTGCGGGGCCGCTCGGGCCGCCAGGGCGACCCCGGTTCCAGCCGCTTCTACCTGAGCCTGGACGATTCTCTGATGCGCATCTTCGCGGGCGACCGCGTGCGCGCCATCATGGACCGCCTGAAGATGCCCGAAGGCGAAGCCATCGAGGCCGGTATCGTCACCCGCAGCATCGAGGGCGCGCAGCGCAAGGTCGAGGCGCGCAACTTCGACATGCGCAAGCAGCTGCTGGAGTACGACGATGTGGCCAATGACCAGCGCAAGGTCATTTACCAGCAGCGCAACGAGATCCTGGAGGCCGGGGCCCTGCACGACCGCATCGCCAACCTTCGCCGCAGCACCCTGACCGACTCGGTGCGGGCTTTTGTGCCCGCCGAGAGCGTGGAGGAGCAGTGGGACCTGCCTGGCCTGGAGAAGACGCTGGCGGAGGAGTGGAAGCTCGAGGTGCCGCTGCAGGCGGTGGTGGAGGGCAGTGAGTCCATCACCGACGACGACATCCTGGAGAAGGTGCTGAAGGCCGGCGACGAGCTCTTCCAGGCCAAGCTGGACTTCGTGGGTGCCGAGCAGTTCACCCCCTTCATGCGCATGGTTTTGCTGCAGTCCATCGATTCGCACTGGCGCGAGCATCTGGCCGCGCTGGACTACCTGCGCCAGGGCATCCATTTGCGCGGCTATGCCCAGAAGAACCCCAAGCAGGAGTACAAGCGCGAGGCCTTCGAGTTGTTCGCCCAGATGCTGGACCTGGTGAAGGCCGAGGTCACCCGCATCCTGATGGCGGTACGCATCCAGACCCAGGACGAAGCGACCCAGGCCGCCGAAGCCATCGAGGAACGTGCCAGCCAGCTCAGCAACGTGACCTACACCCACCCCAACGAGGACGGCAGCGTGTCGCAGGAGACCGACCCGTCCACCCAGGTGGCCGAAGTGCCGAAAGTGGGCCGCAACGACCCCTGCCCCTGCGGCAGCGGCAAGAAGTACAAGCAGTGCCACGGCAAGCTGGCTTGAGGGCCCGCAAGCCCGACGCAGCCTGCGGGACCTGACCTGCATGACCGGCCCCGGCTGCACGGGGCCGATGAACCGGAGACATCGCCATGCCCGTGAACCTGTCCGCGCCTGACCCGGCCGATCTTCACCCCGTGGCCGGCCTGCGCATCGGCACCGCCATGGCCGGCATCCGCAAGGCCAACCGGCGTGACCTGGTGGTGTTTCTGCTGGACGAGGGCGCGGCGGTGGCGGGCGTGTTCACGAAGAACCGCTTCTGCGCCGCACCCGTGCAACTGTGCCGGGAACATCTGTCGGGTGTGACCGCCGGGCGAGGCATCCGCGCACTGGTGGTCAACACCGGCAATGCCAACGCCGGCACCGGCGCTGACGGCCTGGCCCGCGCCCGGCGCACCTGCGACGTCCTGGCGGCGCACCTGGGGGTGGCGGCGCAGCAGGTGCTGCCGTTCTCCACGGGCGTGATCATGGAGACGCTGCCGGTGGATCGCATCGAAGCCGGGCTGCCCGCGGCGCTGGCCCATGCCGCCGCTCCCACGCCTGCCGACGGCGCGCGCTGGGCGGAAGCCGCGCAGGGCATCATGACCACCGACACCCTGCCCAAGGCTGCGTCCACGCAGGTGCAGATTGGTGGGCGCACCGTCACGGTGACCGGCATCTCCAAGGGGGCCGGCATGATCAAGCCCGACATGGCCACGATGCTGGGCTACATGGCCACCGATGCGGTGATCACCCAGTCAGCCCTGGAGCATCTGGTGACCGAGGCCGCTGACGCGAGCTTCAACCGCATCACCATCGATGGCGACACCTCCACCAACGACAGTTTCGTGCTGATGGCCACGCAGGCCGCGGGTCATGCGCCCATCACCTCGCTGGACAGCGAGGACGGTCGCATCCTGCGCCAGGCCGTCATCGAGGTCGCTCAGCGCCTGGCCCAGGCCATCGTGCGCGACGGCGAGGGCGCCACCAAGTTCATCACCGTGCGCGTGGAGGGCGGACGCACCAAGGCCGAGTGCCGCAAGGCGGCCTACGCCATTGCGCATTCGCCCCTGGTGAAGACGGCCTTCTTTGCCAGCGACCCCAACCTCGGCCGCATCCTCGCCGCCGTGGGCTATGCCGGCATCGACGACCTGGACCAGGGCCTGATCGACCTGTTCCTGGATGACGTGCATGTGGTGCGCGAAGGCGGACGCCACCCCGACTACCGCGAAGAGCACGGCCAGCGCGTGATGAAGCAAAGCGAGATCACGGTGCGTGTAGACCTGCACTGCGGGCCAGCGCATGCCACGGTCTGGACCTGCGATCTCTCGCACGACTACGTGAGCATCAACGCCGACTACCGGAGTTGACGACCCTGGCGCGGGT
This sequence comes from Rubrivivax sp., assembly GCA_021300575.1. Taxonomy (GTDB): domain Bacteria; phylum Pseudomonadota; class Gammaproteobacteria; order Burkholderiales; family Burkholderiaceae_C; genus Rubrivivax. The sequence continues at coordinate 116,539 of JAJTDM010000020.1, read as the reverse complement.
GCCCGTCCGTCAGGCGGCGGGCGAGAAGCGGTCCACCGCGTCGGTGATGATCCCGTCGATGCCGATGGACTGCAGCCAGGCCGCAGGCGCGGGATCGTTCACGGTGTAGACCAGGCCGCGCATCGCAGCGCCGTGGATCTGCCCCAGCGTCTGCGCCGACATCGCGTTGTAGTTGGTGATCACGGCGACGCAGCCGAGTTGCTGTGCCACGTCGAGCCAGCCGGGCCACAAGGTGTCCACTAGCAGGGCGCGGGGGATGTGCGGCGCCGTCTCCCGGGCGCCGGCCAGGGCCTCGGGCTGGAAGGAGCTGAACAGCAGCGGTGGCGCATCGGCTCCGGCCCACAGTCGGGCGGCTTCCCGGCCCACCACCTGGCCGGTGTGGCGCTCGGTGCCGGGCGTGGGCTTGATTTCCAGGTCCAGCGCGAAGGCGTTGGCGCGCAGCCAGGCTGCCAGGGCTTGCAGGCTGGGCAGGTGCTCACCGGCGTAGGCCCGGCTGTGCCAGGTGCCGGCGTCGATGCGCGAGAGGGCCGACCAGTCAAGTTCCCCGGCAACGCCGCGTCCTGACGTGGTGCGATCGAGGGTGGCGTCATGCAGCAGGAAGGGCACGTCGTCGGCACTGAGCTTCACATCACATTCAAACGCGCGGTAGCCGTGCGCGGCCCCCAGCCGGAAGGCGGCCAGGGTGTTCTCAGGCGCCAGCCTGCCGGCGCCGCGGTGGGCGATCCACAGCGGCAAAGGCCAGGGCGAGGGACTCACCGGGCCGCCTCGACGCGCTGACCCGTGGACGGGTCGAACCAGTGCACTCGCTCGGCCGGCACGCGCAAGTGCAGCGTCTGCCCGGGGCGTGGCGGGGTCAGCGTGCCGTCGATGCGCAAGGTGAAGGCCGCGCCGGCCAGGCGCCCGTGCACCAGGCGCTCGGCGCCCAGCATCTCCACCACCTCCACCTGCAGTGGCCAGCAGGCCGGGTCGCCCTCGGCACCCGGCTCGGTGTGCTCGGGACGCAGACCCAGGGTCAGCGACCCGTGCCGCGGCGTCGTGCCCGGCAGGGGCAGCAGCTGACCCCCGACCTCGAAGCCGGCGGGCGTGGCCTGTCCGTTCAGCAGGTTCATGGGCGGCGAGCCGATGAAGCTGGCCACGAAGGTGGTGGCGGGCACGCCGTAGACCTGCTCTGGCGTGCCGATCTGCTCGATGCGCCCGGCGTTCATCACGATCATGCGCTGGGCCAGCGTCATGGCCTCGACCTGGTCGTGCGTGACGAACAGCGAGGTGATGCCCAGCTCGCGGTGCAGCTTCTGGATCTCCAGGCGTGTCTGCGCCCGCAGCTTGGCGTCCAGGTTGGACAGCGGTTCGTCGAAGAGGAACACCTGCGGCTGCCGCACGATGGCGCGGCCCATGGCCACCCGCTGGCGCTGCCCGCCTGACAGTTGCCGGGGCTTGCGCTCCAGCAGCCCGCCCAGTTCCAGGATGCCCGAGGCCTTCTGCACGCGGCGCTCGATCTCGTCCTTGGGCACCTTGGCGTTGCGCAGGCCGTAGGCCATGTTGTCGTACACCGTCATGTGCGGGTACAGCGCATAGTTCTGGAACACCATGGCGATGTCACGCTCGGCCGGCTCCAGCCGGTTGACCACGCGCGCTCCGATGGCGATCTCGCCGCCCGTGATCTCCTCCAGGCCGGCCACCATGCGCAGCAAGGTGCTCTTGCCGCAACCGGAGGGGCCGACGATGACGACGAACTCACCGTCGGCGATCTCGGCCTCCACCCCGTGGATGGCCTTGAAGGCCTTGGGGCCGAAGCCGTAGGTCTTCTCGACGCGGCGCAGAGCGATGGAAGCCATGGGTGTCGTGTGTGCTGTGCAGTCAGGGGGAGGCCGCGGGCCGGCCGTTCACTTCTCGGTGTCCACCAGGCCCTTGACGAACCACTTCTGCATCAGCAGCACCACCAGGGCGGGCGGGATCATCGCGAGCATCGCGGTGGCCATCACCGCATTCCATTCGGTGGCGGCGTCACCCCCGGAAATCATGCGCTTGATGCCCATGACCACGGGGTACATGTTCTCGTCCGTGGTCATCAGCAAGGGCCAGAGGTACTGGTTCCAGCCGTAGATGAACTGGATGACGAAGAGCGCGGCAATCGAGGTGGTCGACAGCGGCAGCAGCACGTCCTTGAAGAACTTCATGGGCCCGGCGCCGTCGATGCGCGCGGCCTCCACGAGTTCGTCGGGGATGGTGAGGAAGAACTGCCGGAACAAGAAGGTGGCCGTGGCCGAGGCGATGAGCGGCACGGTCAGGCCGGCATAGGTGTTGAGCAGCCCGAGGTCCGACACCACCTTGTAGGTGGGCAGGATACGCACCTCCACCGGCAGCATCAAGGTGATGAAGATCATCCAGAACACCAGGCTGCGCCCGGGAAAGCGGAAGTACACCACCGCGAACGCCGACAACAGCGAGATGGCGATCTTGCCCAGCGCGATGGTCAGCGCGCTGATCAGGCTGACCATGAGCATGGGCGCCGCCGGCGGCACCCGTGTGCCGTACTCCGTGACGCCGCCGAACAGTGCGAAGCGGTAGCTGTTGAGGAAGTTGTCACCTGGCCACAGCGACATGGGCACGTTCTGCACGATCTGCTCGGCCGTCTGCGTGCTCGCCACGAAGGTGATGTAGACAGGAAAGGCGACGATGATGACCCCGAGCACGAGCACGAGGTGCGACAGCACTGTGGCGACGGGGCGGTTCTCAACCATTCAGTTGCGGCCCTTGATGCAAGGAGATGCGCTCATCATCAATAGTGCACCCGCCGCTCGACGTAGCGGAACTGCACCACCGTCAGCGCTATCAGGATGCCCATCAGCACCACCGACTGCGCCGCCGAACCGCCCAGGTCCATGGCCTTGAAGCCATCGTGGTAGACCTTGTAGACCAGGATGGCCGTGTCCTTGCCGGGCCCGCCCGAAGTGGCGGCATCCACGATGGCAAAGGTGTCGATGAACACGTAGATGATGTTGATGACGAGCAGGAAGAAGGTGGTGGGCGTGAGCAGCGGGAACTGCACCGTCCAGAAGCGCCGCCAGGGGCCCGCGCCATCGATGGCCGCGGCCTCCACCAGGCTCTTGGGGATGGACTGCAGGCCTGCGAGGAAGAACAGGAAGTTGTAGGCGATCTGCTTCCACACGGCGGCCAGCACGATGAGCGTCATGGCGTGACCGCCGTTGAGCAGGTGGTTCCAGTCCATGCCTGCCGAACGCAGGGCATAGCTGACCACGCCGATGGACGGCGCGAACATGAACAGCCACAGCACCCCGGCGATGGCCGGTGCTACGGCGTAGGGCCAGATCATCAGGGTCTTGTAGGCAGTGGCCCCGCGCACCACGCGGTCGGCCATGACGGCCAGCAGCAGCGAGACCGACAGCCCGATCACAGCCACCAGGGCCGAGAACACGGCCGTGGTGCGGAAAGAGGCGATGTAGGTTTCGTCGGCGAACAGGGTCTTGAAGTTTTCAAGACCCACGAACTCGCTGCTGGTGCCGAAGGCGTCCTCCCGCAGCACGCTCTGGAACAGCGCCTGCCCTGCCGGCCAGAAGAAGAAGACCGTGACGATGGCGAGTTGGGGCGCCACCAGCGCCCAGGGCAACCACCAGCTTCTGAAGAGGACGCGCTTTTCGACGGCCAAGGAGCTTCAGCCCTTGTTGGCTTTCTCGAACTTCTCCAGCTCGACGTCGCCGCGCTTCTTGATGGCTTCCAAGCCGTCCTTGGCGCTCTTCTTGCCGGCCCACACCTGCTCGAGTTCCTCGTCGATGATGGTGCGGATCTGCACGAAGTTGCCCAAGCGGATGCCGCGCGACTTGTCAGTGGTCTTGCGGATCATCTGCGTGACGCTGACGTCCGTGCCGGGGTTCTTCTTGTAGAAGCCCGAGTCTTCGGTGATCTTGAAGGCGGCCGAGGTGATGGGCAGGTAGCCCGTTTCCTGGTGGCTCTTGGCCTGCACATTCGCGTCAGACAAGTACTGGTAGAAAGCCGCGACGGCCTTGTACTCCTCGGGCTTCTTGCCGGAGATGGCCCAGAGGCTGGCCCCGCCGATCACGGTGTTCTGCGGTGAGCCGGCGACATCGGGGTAGTAGGGCAGCGCGCCGATGCCGGCCTCGGCCTTCAGGTTGCGCTTGATGCCGCCGTAGGCCGCAGATGAGCCCGTGTACATCGCGCACTCGCCGGATTGGAACGTAGCGTCAGCGGCGTTGTTGCGGCCCTTGTAGACGAACAACCCTTGCTTCGCCATGTTGGCCAGGTTCTCGATGTGGCGTACGTGCAGCGGCGTGGTGACGTTCAGGCGCGCGTTCAGGCCGGTGAAGCCATTGCGCTGGGTGGCGAACTCCACGTTGTGCCAGGCCGAGAAGCTCTCCAGCTGGGTCCAGCTCTGCCAGGCGGTGGTGAAGGGGCACTTGTGGCCGCTGGCCTTGAGCAGGGCCGCCGCCCGGGCCACTTCAGGCCAGGTCTTGGGCGGGGTGTTCGGGTCAAGGCCGGCGGCCTTGAAAGCGTCCTTGTTGTAGTGCAGCACCGTGGTGGAGCTGTTGAACGGGAAGCTCAGCATCTGGCCGTTGGGCGCGGTGTAGTAGCCCGACACCGCCGGCACGTAGACGCTGGGGTCGAACTTGATGCCCGCCGTCTTCATGACCTGGTCCACCGGGACGACCACGCCCTTGGCTGCCATCATGCTGGCCGTGCCCACCTCGAAGATCTGCACGATGTGCGGGGCGTTGCCGGCCCGGAAGGCCGCCACAGTGGCGGCGAAGCTCTCGGGGTAGGTGCCCTTGAACACGGGGGTCACCTTGTAGTTCTTCTGGCTGTCGTTGAAGCCTTTGGCCAGGCCGCCGATCCACTCGCCGAGCTGGCCGCTCATCGAGTGCCACCACTGGATCTCCACCGGCGCCTGTGCTTGAACGGGGGAGGAGGCGAGGGCGGCCAGCGCGCTGATGGCCAGGGCAAGTTGCTTGATCTTCATGGTCTCTCCGTTGAGCAGTGAGGGGATGGATCCCAGAGGGGTACCCGATCATCACCGGGCGGCTGTCCGGCCGTGATTGTCCCCAGGTTTTGTGACAAACCCGTTTCTCCCACGTTCGGGGTGCGCCGCGCCACGGTGGTTTCCCCGGCTTGCGCTTCCCTACGTCCTCGTGGGGATGCTGCACTGCGGTAGCATTCCCGACCAATCCACAGGGACACCCTGCCGCACCGGTCTGTACAAGACAAAGGGCGCGTGTGGGGGTCGCAAACCAAAGATGAATGCTCCTCTGCCGCTGCAGGTTGCCGGTGGCGCCGGCCTGTCCCCTGGTGTGGACGCGGACGAAGGCGCACCGCGTCTGCGCGAGATTCCCTACAACTACACCTCGTTCTCCGACCGTGAGATCGTGAGGCGGCTGTTGGGCGCGCGCGCCTGGGAACTGCTGGAGCAGTTGCGCGGCGAGCGCCGCACAGGGCGTTCCGCCCGCATGCTGTACGAGGTGCTGGGCGACATCTGGGTGGTGCAGCGCAACCCCTATCTCGAAGACGACCTGCTGGACAACCCCAAGCGGCGTCAGATGCTGATCGACGCGCTGCGCCACCGCTTGTCGGAGGTGGAGAAGCGCCGCACCCCGGAGTTGGACGCTGCCCGTGACGCCCTGGTCGAGCAGTTGCTCGTGGCCGCGCGCGCCGCGGTGGACCGGTTTGCCGCTCACTTCCGCGCCGTGTGGGACCTGCGCCGCGCCGCGCGCCGCGTGCTCGGCCGTCACACGGCCAAAGACAACCTGAAATTCGACGGCCTGAGCCGCGTCTCGCACGTGACGGACGCCACCGACTGGCGTGTGGAAGTGCCCTTCATCGTGCTCACGCCCGACACCGAGGCCGAGATGGCGGGCCTGGTGCAGGGCTGTATCGAGCTGGGCCTGACGATCATCCCGCGTGGCGGCGGCACCGGCTACACCGGTGGCGCGGTGCCGCTCACCTGGAAGAGCGCGGTCATCAACACCGAGAAGCTCGAGGCCTTGGGCGAGGTGGAGATGGTGCAGCTGCCCGGGCTGGACCGCCCCGTAGCCACCATCGCCAGCGAGGCGGGTGTGGTGACGCAGCGCGTGGCCGACACCGCCGAGCGGGCCGGCTTCATCTTCGCGGTGGACCCCACCTCGGCCGAGGCCAGCTGCATCGGCGGCAACATCGCCATGAACGCCGGGGGCAAGAAGGCGGTGCTGTGGGGCACGGCGCTGGACAATCTGGCCTCCTGGCGCATGGTCACCCCGCAGGCCACCTGGCTGGAGGTGGTGCGCCTGAACCACAACCTGGGCAAGATCCACGACGTGGAGCTGGCCAGCTTCGAGCTGCGCCACTTCGACGCCAGCGGCAAGAAGCTGCTGCGCACCGAACGGCTGGACATCCCGGGCCGGCTGTTCCGCAAGGAAGGTCTGGGCAAGGACGTCACCGACAAGTTCCTGGCCGGCCTGCCCGGGGTGCAGAAGGAAGGCTGCGACGGCCTGATCACCAGCGCGCGCTGGATCGTGCACCGCATGCCGGCGCACACCCGCACGGTGTGCCTGGAATTCTTCGGCAACCCCAAGGATGCGGTGCCCAGCATCGTGGACATCAAGGACTTCATGTTTGCCGAAGCGCGCCGCCCCGGTGGCGCCCTCCTGGCCGGGCTGGAGCACCTGGACGACCGCTACCTCAAGGCCGTGGGCTACGCCACCAAGAGCAAGCGCCCCCAGGCCACGGGGGGCAGCGGCCTGCCCAAGATGGTGCTGGTGGGTGACATCGTGGGTGACGATGCCGACGCCGTGGCGCGCGCCACCAGCGAGGTGGTGCGCCTGGCCAACGCGCGCGGTGGCGAGGGCTTCGTGGCCGTGAGCGCCGACGCGCGCAAGAAGTTCTGGCTGGACCGCAAGCGCACTGCGGCGATTGCCCGCCACACCAACGCCTTCAAGATCAACGAGGACGTGGTCATCCCGCTGGATCGGCTGGGCGAGTACACCGAAGGCGTGGAGCGCATCAACGTCGAGCTGTCGCTGCGCAACAAGCTTGAACTGCTGGATGCGCTGGAAGCCTTCTTCTCCAGGGGGCAGCTGCCGTTGGGCAAGAGTGATGATGCTGGCGAGATCCCAAGTGCGGAGCTGCTGGAAGACCGCGTGCAGCAAGCCATCGCCCTGCTGCGCGAGGTGCGTGCGTTGTGGCGCCACTGGCTTGATGAGCTGGACGTGGTGCAGCCAGACGGGCAGCCGGGTGCCGGGCAGACCTGCTTCGCGATGCTGCAGGACTGGCGCTGGCGCGCGAGCTGGAAGGCGCAGGTGCTCAAGCCCTTGCAAGCGGTGTTCGCGGGGGGCGCGTTTGCGCCCATCCTGGACGAATGCCGGCGCATCCACAAAGAGGTGCTGCGTGGCCGCACCTGGGTGGCCTTGCACGCGCATGCCGGAGACGGCAACGTGCACACCAACATCCCCGTCAACAGCGACCACTACCCCATGCTGCAGACGGCGCACGAGGTGGTGGGCCGGATCATGGCACTGGCGCGCGGCCTGGGCGGTGTCATCAGCGGTGAGCACGGCATCGGCATCACCAAGCTGGGGTTCCTGTCAGACCAGGAGCTCCAGGGCTTTGCCGACTACAAGGCCCGGGTGGACCCCGAGGGCCGCTTCAATCGCGGCAAGCTGCTGCGCCAGCCGGGGCGCACGGCGCAGGCGGATGACGGCGTGTTTGCGGGCGACCTGAGCGCGGCCTACACCCCCAGCTTCGGCTTGATGGGCCACGAGTCGCTGATCATGCAGCGCAGCGAGATCGGTGCCATCGCCGACAGCGTCAAGGATTGCCTGCGCTGCGGCAAGTGCAAGCCGGTGTGCGCCACGCATGTGCCGCGCGCCAACCTGCTGTACAGCCCTCGCAACAAGATCCTGGCCACCTCGCTGCTGATCGAGGCCTTCCTGTACGAAGAGCAGACGCGGCGCGGCATCAGCGTCAAGCACTGGGAAGAGTTCGAGGACGTGGCCGACCACTGCACGGTGTGCCACAAGTGCTTGAGCCCTTGCCCGGTGGACATCGACTTCGGTGACGTGTCGATGAACATGCGCAACCTGTTGCGCAAGATGGGCAAGAAGAGCTTCCGGCCGGCGCAGGCGCTGCAGTCAGCGTTCATCGGCATCACCAGCCCGCAAGCCATTCGCATCGGCCATGCCATGACCGACATGAGCTTCAAGGCTCAGCGTTTGGCCAACAAGTTGCTGCGTGGTCTTGCCAGGAAGCAGACAGCCGCGCCCCCCGCCACGCTGGGCCCCGCGCCCGTGCGCGAGCAGATCATCCACTTCATCAACAAGAAGATGCCCGGCGGCCTGCCCAAGAAGACGGCGCGCGCCCTGCTGGACATCGAGGACCGGGACTACGTGCCCATCATCCGCAACCCGAAGGACACCACGGCGGAGACCGAAGCCGTCTTCTACTTCCCCGGCTGCGGCAGCGAGCGGCTGTTCAGCCAGGTGGGCCTGGCCACGCAAGCCATGCTGTGGCATGCGGGCGTGCAGACGGTGCTGCCGCCGGGCTACCTGTGCTGCGGCTACCCGCAGCGCGGCTCCGGGCAGTTCGACAAGGCCGAGAAGATCATCACCGATAACCGGGTGCTGTTCCACCGCGTGGCCAACACCCTGAACTACCTGGACATCAAGACGGTGGTGGTGTCCTGCGGCACCTGCTACGACCAGCTGCAGGGCTATCAGTTCGACCAGATCTTTCCCGGCTGCCGCATCGTGGACATCCACGAGTTCCTGCTCGAGAAGGGCATCACCCTGGGTGACGCGTCGCAAGGTGCCTATCTCTATCACGACCCCTGCCACAGCCCGATGAAGCAGCAGGAGCCGATGAAGACGGTGAAGGCGCTGATGGGCGACAACGTGCTGGAAAGCAAACGCTGCTGCGGCGAGAGTGGCGGGCTCGCGATGTCGCGCCCCGACGTGTCGACGCAGATCCGCTTTCGCAAGGAAGAAGAGATTCGCAGGGGTGAGGCTGCGTTGCGCGAGAGCGGCAAGGTCCATTCCGAACAGAACGTCAAGATCCTGACGTCGTGCCCGAGCTGCCTGATGGGCCTGAGCCGCTACGAAGATGACTTGAAGACAGGCCTGCTCGAAGCCGACTACATCGTGGTGGAGATGGCGCGCCAGATCCTCGGGCCGGCCTGGCTGGAGACCTATGTCGCCCAGGCCAACGCCGGTGGCATCGAACGCGTGCTCGTCTGACCTGTTGCCCCGCAAGACACCGGAGAACTCATGGCTGGCCTGACCACGCAAACCCCCATGCCCACGGCGCTGACCCTTCATCAGACCTCGCGCGTGCTGGAGATCGGCTTTGAAGACGGCAAGACCTTTCGCATCCCCTTCGAGTTGATGCGTGTGTACTCCCCTTCGGCCGAGGTGCAAGGGCACGGGCCGGGGCAGGAGGTGCTGCAGACGGGCAAGCGCGACGTCGGCATCACGGACCTGCAGACCGTGGGCCACTACGCGGTGCAGCCCACCTTCAGCGACGGCCACGACACCGGCATCTTTTCCTGGGACTACCTCTACCACCTGGGCGCTGACCAGGAGGTGCTGTGGGCACAGTACGCGCAGCGCATCGAGGCGGCGGGCACCCACCGCGACGCCCCGATGACCGCTGCCGCGGGTGGTGCGGGTGGCGCCTGCGGGCACCACCACTGAAACACCCCGGGGCTTGGTGCAGCCCCTTGGAGCGCGGTGCGCCCGGCGCTGGCGAGACCCCATGAGCGAGTCCCACTGGGGCACTGCGCGGTTTCGCCGCCTTCGTTGAGCAGCGGCAGCCCAGGACACGGCTGATGCGTCGCCAGGGGCCTGCAGGCCTCTACGATGGTTGATCGTCTCTGCGGTCTGCCACCTGGTGCCTGGATGAAGAGCCCCGATGAAGGCGTACCTGCGGTCCTGGAGCACCGGCCCTTGCTGTGGATGTTGGGGGGTGTCTCGCTCGCGCTGGTCTGGATCCTGCTGCCGTTTTTCAGCACGCTGCTGTGGAGCGCGATCATTGCGTTGCTCTTCGCCCCGCTGCACCGTCGCCTGCTGTTGCGGCTCCGGCACCGGCGCACCCTGTCGGCGCTGCTCACGATCCTGATCGCCGCGGTGATCGTGGTGGTCCCGCTGACGCTCCTGAGCGTCATGCTGGTCGATGAGGCGGTGGGGCTGCTGGCACGTCTTCAGTCCATCGAGTCTCGCGCGTTGCCTTACCTGCGCGGGGTGTTTGATGCGCTGCCAAGCTGGTCGATCGGGCTGCTCAAGCGCCTGGGGCTGGCGGACTTCGAGACCTTGCAGCGCCATCTGAACACCGGGCTGCAGCAGGCCAGCGGCTTCATGGCCGGCAAGGCCTTGAGTCTCGGGCAGAACACCATCGAGTTCGCCGCCAGCCTGCTCATCACACCCTACCTGGCGTTCTTCCTGATCCGCGATGGCGACCGCATCGTGCACGCCATGCGGCATGCAATTCCGCTCACACCCTCTCACAAGCAGGAGTTGCTGCACAAGTTCAGCCATGTGATCCGGTCCACCGTCAGGGGCAACCTGGTGGTGGCAGCCCTGCAGGGCGCGCTCGGTGGGATTGCATTCTGGTTCCTGGGCGTGCGAGGTGCGTTGCTGTGGGCCGCGGTGATGGCCTTTCTCTCGCTGCTGCCGGCCATTGGCGCGGCGCTGGTGTGGCTGCCCGTTGCACTGTGGTTCCTGGCCACGGGTGCAACCTGGCACGGTGTGGCCCTGGCGGCCTGGGGTGTGCTGGTCATCGGTCTGGTCGACAACCTGCTGCGGCCCATGCTCGTGGGCAAGGCCACCCTCATGCCCGACTACGTGGTGATGATCACGACGCTGGGGGGCATGGTGGTCTTCGGCATCAACGGCTTCGTCCTGGGTCCTGTCATCGCGGCGATGTTCTTTGCGCTCTGGCACATGGTCCTGATTGCACGACAAGCCGAGGCGCCCGTAGAGGGCCCAGATTGAAACCGCAGGCTGGAGAACAAAAGAGCCCTCGCTTGCGACCGTCTGGAAAAGTCGCGAGCGAGGGCGTGGAGCCGCTTCTTAGTCGGCGGCCACTGATGCAGCCTGCGGTTGCTTGGCGTGCTCTTCAAAGGCCTTGATCTGCTTTTCGGCCTCTTCCTTGCTGACCGCATACACCTCCTGAATCCTGGTGGCCAGCTTGTCCCGCTTGCCCCCCATTGCGTTCAGGTGTTCATCGGTCAGCTTGGTCCACTGCTTGACCATCTGCGGTTTGTAGGCCTTCCAATCTCTTTCAATCTGTTCCCATTTCATTTCAAGACTCCTTGGTTGTTGCTGGAACACCGGCCACCGAAGTGACCCCTTTTTTCCCCCGCGCGCTCAGAGATGGGCGGCAAGGAAAATCAGTTTTCAATCTCCGGAACACGCTCATCGAGTCGCCGCGCGCCAGCGTGGCCTTGCAAGGGTGCCAGTGGTTCATGAGGCTTCTCCTCCGGTCGACGTCCAGGAGGAATTTGCGCGCATTGCCGTGTAACGACCGTGCGGCGCCGAACACAGCGCTTGCTCGCGCTTGACGCGCCTCAACCCGGCAACTGAACGGGGTCCTACAACGGGGTTTGGCAGGCCACTCGGGCGGTGCCAGCCGAGCCATGACCCCTGCAACTGACCCCCTTGCCAACCACCTGCTGGCCGCACTTGAGGCCGCCGACTGGCAGCGCTGGAAGCCTCACTTGGAGCCTGTGAACCTGAGGCGAGGGGAGATCCTGTACGCGGCGGGCCAACCCCAGTTCCACGCGTACTTTCCCACCAGCGCCATCATCTCCTTGCTCCAAGTGACCGAGGCAGGCGGGTCCACCGGGTTCGCCATTGCCGGTCATGAAGGTGTCGTTGGCATCTCGCTCCTTCTTGGATCGGACACCGCGACCAGCGGCGGCTCGGTGTTGATCGCAGGTCAGGGATTTCGGATGCCCGCCCTGGCCCTCCAAGAGGAGTTCAACCGCTTCGAGGCGGTACGGCAGTTGTTGCTGCGTTACGCCCAGGCGCTGATCACGCAGATCACCCAGACAGCCGTCTGCTCCCGCCATCACACCGTCGATCAGCAGGTGTGCACCTGGCTGCTGCACTGCCTGGATCGCCTGGCAGATAACGAAATCGTGGTGACGCACGATGCGCTGGCCAGCTTGCTGGGTGTGCGCCGCGAGAGCGTGACGCTGGTCGTCGGCCACTTGCGGGCCGCTGGGTTGATCCGCTGCAGGCGGGGATGCATCGAGGTGCTCGACCGCGCCAGTCTTGAGCGGCGATCTTGCGAGTGCCACGCCGTGGTCAGTAAGGAGTACGCCCGCCTGCTGCCCAGGCCGAGCCGCAGCGCGCCCGGGGGATCAGACGATGGCATCTGTGCCACCCAAAGGAGCACCTGAGCGGGTCGGGTCTCATGAGCTGCGAAGCCTCACGTTGATCGGACGCATCAGGGCCGCATCGTCCCCAGCGCATGCTCGAGCCCTGGGCACGCAGGGTATCGATGTGTGCGGCGACCATCCGGCACTCGCAAGTGGTGGCCTCTCGATGAATCACATCAATGAGCGCAAAGGAGCACGATATGAGCTTGGGAACCATTTTGCTGATCCTCCTGATCCTGGCCTTGGTGGGTGTCTTTCCCGCGTGGCCTCACAGCAGAGGCTGGGGTTACGGCCCCAGCGGCATCGTGGGCGTCATCTTGGTGGTGTTGCTCGTGCTGGTGTTGATGGGAAGGCTGTAGCCACCTTGCATCGTTGAAGTCTCGGCAACGGGATCGGATCAAGGCCCCTCAGCGTGCCCGATCTCTCCCCCATCAAGCAACGAAGGAGTCGATCATGAGCATGAACAAGGATCAGGTGCAGGGCACCCTGAAAGACGTGGCCGGCAAGATCCAGGAAGAGGCCGGCAAATGGGTGGGCAGCAAGAAGCAGCAAGCCAAGGGGTTGAAGAAGCAGGCAGAAGGAAAGATCCAGAAGGGAGTGGGCAACCTGAAGCAAGCCGTCAGTGACGTGCGGGATACCGCCAGGAAGTGACCCTTCGCTCAGGCGCGTGGTCTGTTCGGCCAGATGTCCTGGCCCACGCGCTGGGCACCGTGGTTCTTGACCCTGTTGATGGATGTCTGGCCCCATGGAGAAAGTGCCTCGTGGTCTGCCCATGCTGGTGGCCTGCGCCGCCCTGACGGTGGGTTGTGCCGGGCTCGAGCGCAGGGGTCAGCAGCAGACACCCACTCAAGCCTCTGCCGAGGACGCCGTACCTTCGACAAAGCCTGCCCCACGAGGCTCAAAGGACGCACTCCCGGTCAAGCCTGAGTTGGCGAGGCCGCGCGCCACGGCCAAGCCTGCTGCATCGCCCCCCGTTGTGCCGCCACCCACCAGGTCGCAACCGTCTGCGTCCCCTGCGGCGAAGCCTGCAGCAGCCCCGCCGCTGGACCTCAAGTCGCTGGAGGCGCGCCTGAGGGAGACGAAAGCCATCAGTACCTTCAGCAAGCTGGCGCTCAAGAACCAGATCGATGATCTGCTGGAGCGGTTCAAGGGGTTCTACGAAGGGCGGATCAAGACTTCGCTGGTCGAACTGCGGCGGGCGTTTGACCTGCTGGTCATGAAGACGCTTGCGCTGCTGCAGGACGCCGACCCTCCACTGGCCGGCGCGCTCGCCTCGTCAAGAGAGTCCATCTGGAGCGTTCTGTCGGATCCGGCAAAGCTCAACACCCTGTAGCAAGTGCCCTCCTGGCCTCGACAAACCATGCTGGTGAAGATTCACACCCCGATCTGGTCCTGCATCGCCTTGTGGGCCGGGCTCGTTGCAGGGTCCGCCGTCGCAGCAGATGACGCGGAACTCCGCAGGGACCTGACGTCCGTCATTGCGCTGCTGGGCCTGCCTTGCGGCCAGGTGATCAGCGCGACGCCATTGAAGGATGACGATCACATCGCCACTTGCCGGGATGGCCACCGTTATCGCGTGTTCATCGATCCCGCAGGGCGTGTTGTTGCGCAGCAACTCAAGCCATAGGCCATGAACTGCGTTGCCTGAGCGCAATGGCCTGTCGCCGCCGTCTCTTACAAGGACGAACGCTGAAGAAGTGATCGGTCTGGACCATCCGGCAGGTCGATGTCTTGATCGGCGCTGTCGGACGTTTCACCTTCGACAGATGGACACCACACCTTGTCAACCTCACAGGAGATTCACCATGAACATGCGCACCCTTCTCGCCATGACCGTCACGGCACTGGCATTGGTCACCGTGACAGGTTGCGCCGTCACGCGCGGACAGGAGACCATCGGCGCCTATGTCGACGATTCGACGATCACGGCGCGGATCAAGGCCCGCTTTGTCGAAAACCAGCAGGTGGACGCTGTAGCGATCAGCGTCGAGACGCTGAATGGCACGGTGATGTTGTCCGGGTTCGCCAAGAACGCCACCGAAAGGACGATGGCCGGGGACATTGCACGTGGCGTCAACGGCGTGAAGGCCGTGAAGAACGAGATCGCCGTACGCCCCTGATCGCATCCGCGGGGCCATCAGCGGGGCTGACAGGCCCGGCTGGAGGGGAACTGGAGGGGGTGTGCCGCACGCGCGACAATCCACCTCATGGCACGCACCCACTTCGGTTTCCAGACGGTCGACGAGGCTGAGAAGGCCGCGCGCGTGCGCGGCGTGTTCGACTCCGTGGCCAAGCGCTACGACCTGATGAACGACCTCATGTCGGCCGGGCTGCACCGGGCCTGGAAGGCCTACACGGTGGCGGTGGCTGACGTGCGCGAAGGGCAGAAGGTGCTGGATATCGCCGCCGGCACGGGTGACCTCACGCGGGCCTTTGCCCGCCGCGCCGGCGCGCGGGGCGTGGTGGTGCATACCGACATCAACGAGGCCATGCTGCGTGAGGGCCGCGACCGGCTGGTGGACGAAGGCCTGCTGTTGCCCTCCACGGCCTGCGACGCCGAGCACCTGCCCTTCCGCGACCAGACCTTCGACCTGGTCAGCGTCTCCTTCGGGCTGCGCAACATGACGCACAAGGAGGCCGCGCTCAAGGAGATGTGCCGAGTGCTGCGCCCTGGCGGCCGGTTGCTGGTGCTGGAGTTCAGCAAGGTGGCGCCCGCCCTGCAGGGTGCGTACGACTGGTACTCCTTCAAGGTGCTGCCCCGCATCGGCCAGTGGGTGGCCGGCGACGCCGAGAGCTACCGCTACCTGGCTGAGTCCATCCGCATGCACCCCGACCAGGCCACGCTCAAGGCCATGATGAAGGACGCCGGCTTCGGGCACGTGGACGTGCACAACCTGACGGGCGGTCTGGTGGCGCTGCACGTGGGCATCAGCTGCTGAGGCCTGCGGGTCGGGCCTGACCGGGGCTTCGACAGGCTCAGCCCGAACGGGCCTTAGGCCCGGCCCGAACGGCCCTTGGGCCCGGCCCGAACGGCCCTTGGGCCCGGCCCGAGCCGATCCCCGGCCCGGCCTGAGCGGGTTGGGAGGGTGCAGTCTGAACCGGATGGCGCCTTGAGTTGCGAGTTGCTGCGTTTGCGCAGCTTCGTCCTGAGGGCGGCATGGCGCAATGGTGAGTCTGACTCATGGACTTTCCCCATATGCAGCCTGGCGCAACTGCGGTCCCTGGCACCACCGACACAGCGGGTGCCACCTCCTCCTGGACCTTCCAGGTCACCGAGCGCGACATCCGCCGCTTCAGGCAGGCCATCGGCGAGCCGCCCTGCGAGACGGCACCCCCGCTGTTCTTCCAGGTCATGGCCTGGCAGGACGTGGGGCCCGAGGAACTGCCCCCGGACGGGTCACCGGCCGAGATTCAGGGCGGCCCCCCCCATGCCCGCAGCATGGGCGGTGCCAGCGAGTTCGCGGTGCACCGCCCTGCTCGCGCTGGTGAGACGATCAGTGTCTGCTCCAGGTTGCTGGGTGTGCAGAGCCGACAGGGCCGGCACGGGCCCCTGCACCTCATCACACGGCAGACGACTTTTACCGACGCCGCGGGCACCGAGCTGGCCCGCGAAGTGGCCACCTACCTGCGCAGGCCGGCATGAGGGGGACGCCGCCACCCGCCCGACAGCGTCCGGTGGCGCCAGCCGCGACGCTGCAGTTGGCTGCCCAGGGGTTTTCTGACCTGCCTGTCGATCTGCCTTTCGACCTGCCGGTCGTCCTGCCCGAACTGCGCGTGCTGCCCACCCCGATGCAGATCTTCATGTTCAGCGCGGTCACCTGGAACCGCCACCTGATCCACTACAACGCGGATGCGGCCCGAGCGGAGGGCCACCCCGATGTGGTGGCGCAGCGTTCGCTCATTGGCAATTACTTCGCCCGTCACGCGGGTGCTTGGCTGGGGCCGGCCGGCCGTGTCGCTCGCCTGTCCTGGCGGGTGACGGGCTCGGCCATACCGAATCATGGGCTGTGCTGTCACGGGGTGGTGCGGGAGCGGCTGGACGGGCTTTTCGAGCCTGCCGACCTGGCGCCTGGATCCGTCCCCTTGAAGTACCAGGGCTGGTTGACGGCTGAAGACGGGCGTGAAGTGGCCGCAGCGGAGGGGGTCCTGTGCATCCACGCTTCTTCCTGAGGACGGTGGCTGCCACATGGCGCCGCCACGGCCTGTGGGCCGCGTGTCAGGTGGGTCTGGAACAGCTGCTGAACGGGCTCATGTTCTTCGAGCGGCTGCACATCATCGAGATGCAGCGGCCTCAGGCGTTTGACGCTCTCGCATCAGGTGCCGCGCCCGCCGCAGCCGTCATGGCCGCAGGGGCCGGGCCCGACACCCAGGTGGCGGACGAGGCCACGCTGCGCCGCCTGCAGCGCGAGGGGGGCTGGGGCATTGACGACACCAAGCTGGCCCTGCTGCGTGCGGGTGACACCTGCCTGCTGAGCCTGGTGGATGGCTGCATCGCGGGCTACACCTGGGTGCACACCGGCGGACGCCCTGAGATCATGCCCGGCCTGCGCCTGCAACTGCCTGCGGGTGCCTTGTACAACTTCGCCGGTTTCACACACCCGGACTTCCGCGGCGCCGGGCTGCAGTCTCGCCGCCACCAGTCGGTGTGGACCCAACCCGCCTGGGCGCACCTGGGGCACATGCTGGGCTATGTCAAGGCCACCAACTTTGCTTCGCGCCAAGGCCAGGGCCGCAGCGGCTACCGCAGGATCGGGTCGGTGGTGTTGGTGGGGTCCCGCCAACGCTTCGTCGCCTGGCTGTCCCCTGCCTTGCGGCGCAGCGGGGTGCGCCGCCTGGAGGAACCTTCCCACATCGTCTCTCGTGCGTGGGCCCTGCTCAAGCGTCAGGCGCAGGCCGCCTGGGTGGGCATGCTGTCTCACACCCTGGGGCCCTGGCTGCACAGCCGCCTGCGGCGCCGTTCACAACGCTCCGACACCCATTCGTATACCTGCTTTCACCGCGCGCCCACCCAACTGGCCGCCCTGACCGGCCCGGTGCTGGCCCATCTGGGGTTGGACCGGGTGCCGGGAGGTGCGCAGGGTCAGCCTCTGCGGGTATTGCTCTATGCCTGCTCCAACGGTGCGGAGGCCTACACCTGGTCGGCATGGCTGGCGCTGCAAAGACCCGACCTGGAGGTGGTGATCGAGGCTTCTGACCTGAGCCCAGAGTTGATCAGCCGGGCGCGTGCGGGCCGCTACACCTGGTCCGAGTTGACGCAGGACGGTGAGGTGCCGGCCTGGCTGGTGGCGCAGACCTTCGACCGTGAGGGTGAGGACTATGTGGTCAACGAGCGCACGCGCCGCCGGGTGAGCTTCAGTTGCGCCGACATCATTCGAGACGATCTTCGGGCACGTTACGGTCAGGCTGACGTGGTGGTGGCTCAGAACGTGCTGTTCCACCTGCCCCCGCCGCTGGCCCGCCGCGCCTTCGACAACGTGGTGCGCACACTGGCCCCCACGGCCGCCTTGTTCATCGAAGGCATGGACCAGGACCTGCGGGTCTCGCTGACGCAAGCGCACGAGCTTCAGCCCCTGGTCTGGCGCAGCCGGGAGATCTACGAGGAGAGCCGCCGGCACATCCCGGCCCGGTGGTGGCAGTTCCACTACGGTGCCGAGCCCTGGCTGCCGTTTCGGCGTGCGCCCTGGCGCCGCTACGGCACCATCTTCCTGAAGGGGCCCGCGCCCGTGTCCGTTCGCGTGCTGGCGCTGGCGGCGTGAGCCGCGCCACCGGCCTTCCCGACAGCCTGCAGTTGCAGGTCTCGCTGACAGCCTGTCCTGCGCCCCAGGATCTGGCCCCGCAGTGGCGCGAGTTGCAGGCTCAGGCAGAGCCGAATTTCTTCACGGGTTGGACCTGGATCGGGTGCTGGCTGGACCACCTGGACCCCGCCCACCAGCCCGCCCTGGTGCGTGTGCACCTCGGGGAGGAACTGGTGGGGCTGGCCGTGCTGGTGCCGCAGCGGGCCAGGCGCTTGCGCTGGTGGCCTTCCCACGCCCTGCACCTGCACGCCACCGGGCAGCGCGAGTGGGATGACATCACCGTGGAGCACAACGGATGGCTGGTGCGCCGCGGCCTGGAAGAGCAGGCACAGGCCGCCGTGGCTTCGCAGTTGTGGGCGCTTGCGCCGTCGGTGGACCAGGTGTGTCTGCCGGGCGTCGCGGCGGGTCATGAGCGCTGGCGTGACGCTCCACCGCCCGTGGCGTGCGTGCGTGAAATGAGCGAGCCCGCCTACCGCGTGGACCTGTCGCCCCTGCGGGCCTCGGGCCGTGCCTTCCTGGATACTGTGGGGCCCCAGACCCGCGCTGCGGTACGGCGCAGCCTGCGTCTGTACCAGGACTTGGGCGAGGTGCTCATCAGCCCGGCCGTCGACGTGCCGCAGGCACTGCAGTTCCTGGAAAGGTTGAAGGACTTTCACCAGAAGACCTGGACTGCGCGCGGACAGCCGGGTGCTTTTGCCAACCCGCTGTTCGAGCGCTTTCACCAGCGCCTGATCGCCGCCGCCTGGCCGGCGGGGCAGGTGCAGTTGCTGCGTGTCACGGCCGGCAGCGCGGAGGTGGGCTACCTCTACAACTTCGTTGAAGCCGGCCAGATGCTGGCTTACCAGAGCGGGTTTCACTTCGGTCTGACCGAGCGCAATCACCACCCTGGCCTGGTGACGCATGCCCTGGCCGTGCAGCAAGCGCTCGAGACCGGCCTGGACGGCTATGACTTCCTGGCGGGGCAGGCTCGCTACAAGCAGCAACTGTCCCACCAGACCTACACCACGGCGACTTTCACGCTTCACCGCCCCAGCCTGGGGTTGCGACTGGAGCAGGCCTGGCGTCGCATCCGCGCCCGGTTCACGCCGCCCGTGAGTGCCTCGGCGCCACCTTCCACACCCAGTTGAGCATGCGCAGCGTCGACCCGCTCGCCCCATGGCGCAATGTGGTCATTGTTTTCAGGAGATGTCTGGACGTGCTGAACCTTCCCTTGAAATTCATCCCGGTCCCGCGGTTGTTCGGGCTGCTGGCTTCGTTGGTCGCGGTGGCCGTCATGGGGTGGGCAGGCCCGGTTGCCGCCCAGGCGTTGAGAGACCTGCCGCCGCCAGGCCCTGTGGCCTCCGGCCAGCGGGCTGTCGCTGACGCCCGTGCGCCAGAGGAGTACCGGCTGGGGGCCGGTGATGTGCTGCGCGTGGCCGTGTACCAGAACCCCGACCTGTCACTGGAATCCCGCCTGAGCGAGGCGGGGGTGCTGAACTTTCCCCTGCTCGGCCCGGTACGCCTGGGGGGGCTCACGGTGGGTGCGGCCGAGCAGTTGATCGCGCGTGGTCTGCGCGAAGGCCAGTTCGTGCGCCAGCCGCAGGTCAATGTGTCGGTGGTGCAAGTGCGTGGCCACCAGGCCAGCGTGCTGGGGCTGGTCAACCGCCCCGGCCGGTTCCCGCTGGAGGCCACCGGACTGCGCCTGACCGATCTGCTGGCCATGGCCGGGGGCACCGCAGCCGGTGCTGCTGACGTTGCCGTGGTCACCGGCATCCGGCAGGGGCAACCCTGGCGTGCCGAGGTGGATCTGCCCGCCCTGTTCACCCCCGGCGGGCAGGGGCGTGATGTGGACATCCTGCATGGCGACACCGTGTGGGTGGACCGACAGCCGCAGGTCTACATCTATGGCGAGGTGCAGCGTCCCGGCCCGCTGCGTCTGGAGCGTGGCATGACCCTGATGCAGGTGCTGGCCACGGGCGGTGGCTTGACGCCGCGCGGCACCGAGAAGGGCATCCGCGTGCACCGGCGCGGGACCGATGGTCGTTTGCAGCTCGTGCAACCCGCGATGGACGACACCGTCCGCGAGGGCGATGTGGTGCACGTGCGCGAGAGCCTGTTCTGAAGCTTCTTCGGGGAAATCGACGATGGACATTGCTTCCTTCATGGCCACCCTGCGCGCCCGCGCGGGCTTGGCTCTGGCTGTGCTGCTGCTGACGGTGGCCGCGGCCCTGAGCGCGAGCCTGCTGCTGCCTCGCAGCTACGTGGCCACGGCCAAAGTGATCGTGGACCAGGGGCGGCCCGATCCCATGTCGGTGTCCACGGGCTGGCAACCGCCGGTCATGACGGCCTTGTCCACGCAGATGGACATCATCCGAAGCGAGCGCGTGGGCGCGGAGGTGGTGCGTCGCTTGTCGCTGACCGCCGACCCTGCCCTGCGACGGGCCTGGGAGGACAGCCTGGCCGCTGCCGCCCCTGCCAATGCCGGCCCCAGCGAGACCGACCGGATGCCCGCATTGCCCAGCGCACTGCAGGCCTGGCTGGTGGGGCAAGTGCTCGCGGCCATGGAGGTCAAGCCGGCGCGGGATTCCGACGTGTTGTCCATCACCGTGCGGTGGTCTTCGGCGGAGCAGGCGGCTGCGCTGGCCAATGCCTTCGCGCAGGCCTACCTGGACACCAGTGTCGGCCTGCGCGCTGATCAGGCCCGCCGCTACTCGGGCTTCTTCGAGGGCAGGGTGCGCGAGGCCCGTCTTCAACTGGAGCAGGCGCAGGCCCGGCTGTCCACCTTCCAGCGTGCACGGGGCGTGGTGGTGGGGGACGAGCGGGTGGATGTGGAGACAGCGCGCCTGAACGAGTTGTCTTCGCAGTTCACCGTACTGCAGGCCGTGGTGGCGGAGTCGGGCAGCCGTCAGGCGCAGTCCCAGGGTGCGGCTGCGGACCGCCTGCAGGAGGTGCTGTCCCACCCCGCCCTGCTGGGCTTGCGCGCCGATCTCACGCGTGCCGAGGCACGGATGCAGGAGTTCAACGACCGCCTGGGCGACAACCACCCGCAGGTGTTCGAGGCGCGCGGGCAGGTCAGCCTGCTGCGCTCGCGTCTGGAGGCCGAGACCCGACGCGTAGCCGGTGGAGCAGTGGTGTCCAACACCATCAACCGCCAACGCGAGAGCG
This sequence comes from Rubrivivax sp., assembly GCA_021300575.1. Taxonomy (GTDB): domain Bacteria; phylum Pseudomonadota; class Gammaproteobacteria; order Burkholderiales; family Burkholderiaceae_C; genus Rubrivivax. The sequence continues at coordinate 95,224 of JAJTDM010000020.1, read as the reverse complement.
ACATGCGCACGGCCCTGGAAGCTCAACGCCAGCGTGTGATGAACCTGAAGGCCGTACGTGACGAAGCCCTGGTGCTGGCGCGCGATGTGGACAGTGCGCAGCGCGCCTACGACGGCCTGCAGGCGCGGCTGCAGCAGACCAGCCTGGAGAGCCAGGCCACGCAGGGGCAGGCCCACCTGCTGTCAGCCGCCCCCGTGCCGCTGACGCCGACTTCACCGAGTTGGATGTTGCGCGCAGGTCTGGCCCTGGGCCTGGGCCTGGCGCTGGCCCTGGGGACGGTGGCCCTGGTCGAACGGGTGGACGCCCGGGCTCGCCTGCCGGTCTCCACGGCGCAATGGCTGGGCGTGCCCCTGCTGGGCGTCCTGCCCGGCCCGACGGACCGCGGCGGCTTTGCGCCCAGCAAGTCGGCCCTGGTTCAGCCCTGGCGCATGGGCCAGTTGCCGGCCCCGACCACATCCTCCAAGGAGTGAAGCTTGATGGCGAGATTTCGTGATGCAGGGACCCCTTCGATGACGAATGGGCAGGCCGCGCAGGCGACCTTGGAGTCTGAGATGCAGGGCGCGGTGGTTCGCGGCGGTATGCCCGATGGGCCGGAAATCATCGAAACGGCGCCCGCCTTGCGCCACAGTTCTTCCTGGCATGACGGGCGGCTGGGGGAGATCCTGGCACGCCAGCGCCAGCTCACGCCGCAGGAGGTGGAGCGCATTGCTGCGGTGGCGCGTCTGCGCCGTGTGCGCTTCGGCGACGCCGCGGTGGCCCTGGGCCTGGCTTCGGCGCAGGACGTCTTCCAGGCCCTGGCCTCGCAATTCCGTTATGCCTGCGCCGCGAAGGCGCCTGGACGAGACCGCTCCGAGCAGGTGATGCTGCACCGGCCCCGCTCGGCCCAGGCCGAGGCGGTGCGCGCCCTGCGCAGCGAACTGTCGCGACAGGTGTTCCGCGACGGCGAGCCCGCGGCCTCGCTCGCCGTGCTGAGCCCGCAGGCGCAGGACGGCAAGTCCTTCCTCAGCGCCAACCTCGCGGTGGCCTGGTCTCAGGCCGGGCGTCGCACCCTGCTCGTGGACGCCGACTTGCGCGGACCCCGCCAGCACCAGATCTTCGGCATCACCGACGGTCACGGCCTGAGCAGCCTACTCAGCGGTCGCGCCGGCATGGACGTCATCGCGCGCGTTCAGGATGTGCCAGGGCTGTACGTCCTGCCGGCCGGGCCCCTTCGATCAGATCGTGGTGGACACCCCGGCATGCGCCTACGGCGCCGACGCACTGGCCGTGGCCGATCGCTGCTCTGCGGCGCTGGTGGTCGCGCGGCGCGACGCCAGCCGGCTTGCATCGCTGGCGGCCTTGACCGGCCGCCTGTCGCAGGGTCCGGCACGGCTGGCAGGTGTGGTCATGAACACCTATTGAGCCCGGCCGACGGCATGATCAAGGTCTGTTTCGTGGGTTTGGACAACCTGCCGGTGATCTCGCGTGCGCACAACCGCCACGGCATCGGGGGCGAGCAGGTTCAGCACACGCTGCTGGCGCGGGCCTTGGCCCGGCGAGGCTTCGAGGTCTCGATGGTGGTGGCGAACTACGGACAACCCGATGGCCTGGAGATCGACGGTGTGAGGCTGCACCGCGCGCATGGCCTGGACGAAGGGCTGCCGGTGCTGCGCTTCCTCCACCCGCGGCTCACCGGGCTGTGGCGTGCGCTGGGGCGTGCCGACGCACAGGTGTACTACGTCAGCACGGCCAGTTCGCAGCTGGGCGTGGTGGCCGCCTTTGCCCGCCGACACGGCCGGCGTGTGGTGTTCCGCATCGCCCATGACCTGGACTGCGACCCGAAGCGCCTGTTGATCCGCCTCTGGCGCGACCGCAAGCTCTATGAATGGGGCCTGCGCCGGGCCGACGCCGTGCTGGCGCAAAGCCAGCAGCAGCGCGCCGCGCTGCGGGCGAACTACGGGCTGGACAGCCGCGTGGCGGGCATGCTGGTGGAGCCGGCGGTGCGCGACCTGGACTTCAAGGCCCGCGATGTGCCGGTGCTGTGGGTCAACAACCTGCGTCCCTTCAAGCGGCCCGATCTGGCGCTGGCCCTGGCGCAGCGGTTGCCCCAGGTGCGTCTGCACATGATCGGCGGCCCCCAGGGCGGACATGAGGACTTGTTCGAGACGACACACCGGAATTCCGCCGCCCTGGACAACCTGCAGTTCCACGGGCGTGTGGCCTACCACGACGTGAACGACTACTTCGAGCGCGCACGCGTGTTCGTGAACACGTCCGACTCCGAGGGCTTTCCCAACTCGTACCTGCAGGCGTGGCGGCGCGGGGTGCCCACGGTGTCCTTCTTCGACCCGGATGGCGTGATCCGCCGCTTCGGTCTGGGGCATGCAGCCCAGTCGCTGCAGGACATGGCGATGGCCGTGGAGCGCCTGACCCGCAGTCCTGACGAATGGCACGCCACCAGTGCGCGCTGCCGCGACTTCATGGACGCGCATTACGGCGACGACACCGTGTTGCGCCCCTACCTGGAGGCCTTGCGTGGCTGAACTGCGCGCCGTGGCGCCTGACCCGCACACCCCTGCCTTCCTCGTCACCATCGACACCGAAGGTGACGATCTGTGGGGGCGTCCGCGCATCATCACCACCCGCAACGCCCGCCACGTGCAGCGCTTTCAGCGGCTGTGCGAATCCTTCGGGTTGCGGCCCACCTGGCTGACCAACTTCGAGATGGCCCGCTGCCCGGAGTTCCTGGCCTTCGGGCGGGATGTCGTGCGCCGTGGCACGGGTGAGATCGGCATGCACCTGCACGCCTGGAACAGCCCGCCGCTGCAGCCGTTGACCCCCGACGACCTGACAGCGCAGCCTTTCCTGACCGAGTACCCGCAAGAGGTGGTGGACGCCAAGATCGGCTACATGGCACGGCTTCTGCGAGACCGCTTCGAGTGCGAGATCATCAGTCACCGGGGCGGACGCTGGGCCTTCGACGCCACCTGTGCGCAGTCCCTGGTGCGTCATGGCATCCGCGTGGACTGCTCGGTGACGCCGGACGTGCGCTGGGTGCGTATGCTGACCGATGACGAGGAACGTTCAGATGCAGCCGTGGTGGACTACCGCGGCTCTCCGACGCGTCCGTATGTCGTGGACCTGAACCAACCGCAGCGCCCAGGGCGGTCCAGCCTGCTGGAGGTGCCCATGACGGTGGTGCCCTCGTCGCTGTACCGCTGGCTGCCCCAGGCCTATGCCGTGCCGCTGGTGCGGCGCTGGAGCTGGGCCTGGCAGCCCACCCACCACTGGCTGTACCCGGACGGCCGCAACCTGCCGGCCATGCTGGGCATCGTGAAGCAGGCTGTCGCCCAGCGCTGGCCGCATCTGGAGATGGTGCTGCATTCCTCGGAACTCATGCCCGGAGGCAGCCCCAGCTTCCCCGATGGCCAGTCCATCGAGGCGCTGTACCGCGACTTGCGGGTGCTCTTCCGCTCCGTGGCCGGGCACTTTCGGGGCATGACCTTGGGGGACTTCGCGGCCCATTGGCAGGCGTCTGCCGCAGCGGCCACCCCCCCGAACGCCGCCGTTGCGCACACCACCGTCACAGGGGCCAGGGCTTGAACCTGCCGCACGTCTGCTTCATCGCCGTTCACATCTACCCGGTGCTGGCGGGGCATCGCGGCATTGCCTTCGTGGGCGGTGCCGAAGTGCAGCAGAGCGTGCAGATGCGCGCCCTGCTGCGCGCTGGCTGCCGCATTTCGGTGCTGACCAAGGACCACGGACAGCCCGACGTGGTGGACTGCGACGGCATCACCGTCTACAAGATTCCCGACAGCGGGCAGCGCGGCTGGCCGGGCCTGCGCTTCTTCCACCCTCGCATGTCGGACCTGGTGCGCCTGCTGTGGCGCATCAGCCCGGACATCGTGTTCATGCAGACCGCGGGCGAGCAGGTGGCCTCGGCCGCGGTCTACGCGCGCACGTCGGGTCGGCCCTTCGTGTTTGCCGGTGCCAGCGACAAGGACTTCGTCACGGGCCCGCTGCCCGGCATGCCGGCGCAGCACACGGCGATGTACCGCTGGGGCCTGCGCGCTGCCAAGGCGGTGGTGGTGCAGAACGTGGCGCAACTGGAACTGCTCAAGCGCCACTTCCGCCGCAACGGACACCTCATCCAGAATGGCTATGAAGAGCCGCAGGCCCAGCCCGGGGACTTTGAAGGCAGCGTGCTGTGGGCGGCGACGGTCAAGCCCCTGAAGCGGCCCGATCTTGTGCTGGACTTGGCGCGGCGGTTGCGCCACCTGCGCTTCCTGATGGTGGGTGGCCCTGGGGTGGACCGCGGGGCGCAGGCCTATTTCGATGGCATCGCACACCAGGCGCGGGGCCTGTCCAACCTCACGATGACCGGGCATGTGCCCTTCCGTGACGTCGGCCTCGCCTTCGACGGGGCCAGCGTGTGCCTGAACACCTCGGACTACGAGGGCCTGCCCAACACCTTCATGCAGGCCTGGCTGCGCGGCATTCCCACCCTGTCTTTCGTGCGGCCGGAGTCGGCCCCCGGTGTCAGCGGAACGCTGGCCTGCGACGACGTGGACCACATGGCGCTGCGCCTGGACCGGTTGACACGCGACCGCGCGGCCTGGAGTGCTGCGAGCCAGGCCTGCCGCCGCCACTTCGAGGACCACCACACCATGGACGTGGCCGTGGCGCGCTACCTGGAGGTCTTCGATCAGGTGTTGCGCGGCAGGCGCGTCACGGTTGCAGTGCCAGCGCGCCTGGGGGAGCGGACGTGATCCTGCGTTCCCTGGGCTGGGGCAGCGCCATGGCGGGTGTGCGCCTGCTCACCAGCTTCCTGAGCATCAAGGTCACGGCACTGGCCCTGGGCCCGGGCGGGCTCGTGCTGGTGGCGCAGTTGACGGGCTTCATCGGCCTGTGCCAGAGCATGCTGGGACAGGGTCTGGTGGCCGGTGCCGTGCGGCTGGGAGCCGAACATGGAGCCGACCAGGAGCGGCGCGGACAGGTCTATGCCACGGTGCTGCGCATGGGCGCAGTGCTGGTGGGATGCTGGGCTCTGGCGTTGGCAGTGGCCTCGCCCTGGATCGCGCAGGCTTTGCTGCATGACCGAGGGCTGGCACCGCTGATCGCCGTGGCGGGCCTGGCGGTGGCCGCGGCCATCTTCAACGATCTGCTCTTCGGTGTCCTGGGCGTGGCCAAGGAGGTGGGCCTCATCGGGCGCGCTTCCATCGCCTCGGCGCTGCTGGGCCTGCTGATCTTCGCGCCCTGCGCCTGGTGGTGGGGCCTGCAAGGAGCCCTGTGGGCTTCGCTGTCGGTTTACGTGGTGGGCTTGGCTCTGAGCATCGCTCTGGTGGCGTGGCGGTCCAGCGGGCTGCACTGGCGTGACGTGCAGGGCCGGTTCGACCGCGAGATCGCGCGCCGCGTGCTGAGCTTCTTTCCGATGCTGCTGGTCAACGGTGTGTTGCCCGCCTTGACGCTGATCCTCGTGCGCGACCTGCTGGCCAGCCGCCTGGGCCTGGAGGCCGCCGGTCTGTGGCAGGCCAGCTGGCGACTGTCCGAAGCCTGCCAGGCGTTGGTGGTGGCCTCGGTGTCGCTGCACTTCATGCCCGGCATGGGCGAGCACGCACATGACCCCGAGGGCCGGCGCCGCCACGTGCTGCGCACCCTGGCCGGTGCCTGCGCGGTGTCCGCTTTGCTGGCCGCCGCCTTGTGGCTGGGCCGTCGGCCAGCCGTCCATCTGGTCTTCAGCACCGGTTTCGAGGCGGTGGTCGACCTGCTGCCCTTGCAACTGCTGGGCGATGTGCTGAAGACGGCCGCATGGATCCTGTCCATGGCCCTGGTGGGCACCCTGCGCACACGCTGGTTCATCACCTCGCTGTGCGCTTACGCACTTGTGTTCTTCGGGGTCTCGTGGGAGCTCGTGCCGGTGCTGGGTACGGCAGGGGCACAGTGGGGCTACGTGGCCGCTGCCGCCTTGCAAGGGCTGGTGGCCACCTGGGCCCTGCGCGACGTGCTGTGGCGCAGCACACTGCAGGTGGCGCCGGTGATCGAAGGGCCTTCCGAGGCCGGAAGGGCGGGGGCGTGATGATCGGCATGCAAGAGACAAGCAGCGGCAGGCAGGCCCTGGCCTGGAGCCTGCTGATGGCCGCCGTGGCGCTGGGGGCGGGCGCGGCGCTCGGGTTGGCCCCGCCAGCGCTGGTGTTGCTGGGCCTGGCGGTGCTCGCGCCGCTGCCCTTCATCCTGAACGACTACCGCGTGGGGGTGGTGCTGCTGGCCCTGGTGCTGCCGGTGTTGCCCATGCTGCCCTCGGTGCGCGGACTGAACCCTGCCAACTACCTGGTGCTGGCCAGCTGGCTGGGCTTTGCGGCCCAGCGCTGGCGGCTGGGCCCGCCTGGGCCGGCCCAGCCCTCGCGTCCCGTGGTGCCCTTGCCTGCGCCGCTGTGGCTGTGCTTCGCCCTGCCCGCGGCCGTCGGCATGGTGGTGGCCTGGCCGCACATCGGCGAGGGGGTGCGCAACTACCCGGCGGTGGTGGATGCCGTTCGCGAATTCCATCCGCCCACCTATCTGGTGGACCGCTTCGTCAAGCCGCTGCTGTACTTCTTCTCCTTCGCCTTCCTGCTGGCCAACGCCGTGCGGGACAGCCGCCACCCAGAGCGTTTCATTGCCGTGCTGGCCATGTCCGCCGTGGCGCCGGCGCTGGCCGTGTTCTGGACCGTGGCCCAGTACCCCGGCAGCCTGGCCGAACTGGCGCGCGACCGCGAGTTCATGGCCCCGCGCGGCATGCACGCCAATGAGTTCGGGCTGCTGCTGGCCCTGCTGTGCGGGCCCTTGCTGTTCCTGGCCGGGGGCGCGGGCGGCGGGCGCTGGAGGGTGCTGGCGCTGTGCACCCTGGCTCTGGTGGTCCCGGCGCTGCTGCTCACCTTCTCGCGCGGCGGACTGCTGGCGGCGCTGATCGCGTTCGTCGGCTTCCTTTGGCACGAGCGCCGCCTGAAGACGCTGCTGCTGAGCGCCGCGCTGGCCGGGCTGGCGCTGCTGGCATCGCCCGAGGAATTGCAGGAACGCTTTGCCACCGGCCTGCGCGCCGGGGCCTTGGCCGATACGCAGCGCGTGGACCGCGACGAACTCACCGCCGGCCGGGTGAATGGCTGGATGCTGCTGGCCCCCGAGGTGCTGGACAGCCCCTGGATCGGCCGCGGCCTGGGCTCGACGCAGTGGTCCTCGGCCGTGGCGGCCGGCCGCTACAAGGCCAACCATCCGCACAACATCTATCTTGAGGTGTTGATGGACCTGGGGCTGCTGGGCCTGGCGGCCATGGTGCTGCTGCACGCGCAGTACCTGCGACGGCTGCGACGGCTGGCGGGGGACGAGACGCTGAGCCCGGCGCTGCGCAGCTTCTTCCGGGGTGCACGCTGGTCGCTGTGGGGGGGTCTGGCCATGGCGGCGACCACGGCCTTCTACATGCCCAACCCGGCCCAGGCGCCCTGGTGGTTCTGCCTGGGGCTGCTGTTCGCGTACTGGGGCCAGGCTGCAATGCCGGCCCGTGCCGCAGCCCGATGACGCTGCGCGTGCTGTTCCTCGTGAACTCGCTGTGCGTGGGGGGCGCGGAGAAGCATGTGGTGTCGCTGGTCAACGGGCTGGACGCCACGCGTCACCGCCTGGCGCTCACCGCCCTGAAGCGCGAGGAGGCCCTGCTGCCGCAGATCGCACCGCACCGTCTGGTCGACGGCCTGGCCTGCCTGGATGTGGCGCAGGGGCTGTCCTGGGGGGCCGTCCGGCGCCTGGCGCGCCAGCTGGATGCGCAGCGCACCGACGTGCTGGTCTGCACCAATATGTACGCCCTGCTGTACGGCTGGCTGGCGCGCGCCCTCTCGCGCCGGGGCCCCCAGGTGCGGCTGGTGGAGGTGTTCCACAGCACGCTGCCCGAGTCGCGCAAGGAAGCCCGCCACATGGTGCTGTACCGCCACCTGGTGCGCCGTGCGGACATGCTCGTGTTCGTCTGCCAGGCCCAGGCCGACCATTGGCACGTGCACGGCCTGCGGGCCCGCCAGGATGTGGTCATCCACAACGGCATCGACACCGCGCGATTCAGCGACAGCTGGAGCCCCGAAGACAAGCGCCGGCTGCGTGCCGAGCAGGGTTTTGCCGAGACCGACCTGGTGGTGGGCCTGTGCGGGGTGATGCGGCCGGAGAAGGCGCACGGTGACTTCCTGCGCGCTCTGGCGCAGGTGGTGCAGGAGCCTGAAACGGCGCGCAAGAGGCAGCGCGTGTGCGGATGGTTGATCGGCGACGGCCCGCTGCGGGCCACGCTGGAACGTGACATCGATGCCCTGGGCCTGCGCGAACGCGTGCGCATCAGCGGGTTCGTGCAGGACGTGCGGCCGCTGGTGGCCGCCTGCGACGCCATGGCCATCACCTCCACCACCGAGACCTTCTCGCTCGCCGCGCTGGAGGCCATGGCGCTGGGCAAGCCCTTGCTGATGACGGACGTGGGCGGGGCGCGGGAACAGGTGCGCCATGGCCACAACGGCTGGCTGGTGCCGGTGGGGGACGTGCAGGCCATGGCCGGGGCCCTGGCCCGGTGGCTGGACCCTGCCGCCCGTGAGGCCATGGGTCAGCGCGCCGCAGCCCAGGTGCGCGAGCACTTTGAACTCGCGGGCATGGTGCAAGGGTTCGAACGGCAGTTCAGCGCCCTGGCGTGAAGCCGCCTCGCCCAGCGCAGGGGGGGTCACCGCCGTGGTGATCCCGCCATGGGCGGCGTACGCGCAGGCCTGGGCTCTACATCGAAGCTTCGAGCATGCGCCGGTAGTCCTCACGCGAAGCCAGGCGGGGGTTGAGCTTGTGGCAGTGGTCGGCCAGGGCGCCGTCGATGACCCGTTCGAAGCACGAGCGCTCCACGCCCATGGCCGCCAGACCGCTGGGCAGCCCGAGGCGCTGGCACATGGCCCTGATGGCCTCGCCCAGCGCCTGGCCGGCCGCATAGGCCCCGCCCTGCGCGCCCAGCCCCATCGCACCGACCATGCGTTGCAGACGCCGGTCGCGCACCACCGATTCGGCTTGCGCGTTGAAGTCGATCACCGCGGGCAGGAACATGGCGTTCAGGGTGCCGTGGTGCAGGCGCGGGTCGACGCCGCCCAGGCTGTGGCTGAGCGAATGCACGCACCCCAGGCCTTTCTGAAAACCCAAGGCGCCCTGCATGGAGGCGCTGAGCATCTGCGTGCGGGCCTCCACGTCCTGGCCGTGGCGCGTGGCCTGCTCGATGTGGGCCCAGCCCCGCTCCAGGCCGTCCAGCACGATGCCGTCAGCCGGCGGGTTGAAGGCCGACGCCATGTACGACTCCATGCAATGGGCGATGGCGTCCATGCCGGTGGCGGCGGTCAGCAGCGGCGGCAGTCCCAGCGTCATCTCCGGATCCAGCACCGCGACCTTGGGCATCAGGTGCCAGGCGTGGAAGCCCAGCTTGCGTCCGTCCTGCACGATCACGATGGCACCGCGCGCCACCTCGCTGCCCGTGCCGGCTGTGGTGGGCACGGCGATCAGCGGCCAGACGCGAGGAGTGATCAGCCCTGAGCCGCCTTCGATGGTGGCGTAGCGAGCCAGCGGCCCGTCATGGGTGACCAGGATGGCCACGGCCTTGGCGCAGTCGATGGGCGAACCGCCCCCCACTGCAACCAGTCCGTCGCACCCTTCCTGACGGGCCAGCGCGCAGGCTTCGCGTGCAGCGGCCTCGGTGGGGTTGGACGGGGTGCCGTCGTACACGGCCACGTGCTCCAGCCCAGCGAGTTGCGCCAGGGCCCGGTCCACCAGACCGGCTGCGCGCACGCCCTTGTCCGTGACGATGAGGGGCCGTCGGATGCCATGCTCCTGGCAGGCGGCAGCCAGTTTCTGCAGAGCCCCACGGCCCAGCTCGACGACATTGAGGTAACGGATCTGTGACACGCTCATTGGACGGTTTCCCTGCGCAGGTGCGGTGTCAACCACCGCGGTTGGGTTCTCTCGTCTGTATCGTAGCGGCACCTACGACGCGCTCCAACGCCGCCTGAACGCAGCGTGCCTCTGGCGCGCTCAGTCTTCCTGGCCCGCATGCAGTTGCAGGTTGGCTGCACGCACCCGTGTGGACAGTTCTCTCGCGATGTTCAGTGCCAGCTCCAGTGCGGCCTCCGGGTGTGTGGACCGCAGGTGCGCGAAGGCTTGCGCGTCCAATTGCAAGGCCCGTACGGGCGTATCCGCAAGCGCCGTCGCGGAGCGAGGGCGTCCGTCCAGGAAGGCCATTTCGCCGATGAAGTGCCCGGGGCCGAAGGTGGCCAGACGCGGGCTGCCAGGCTGATGCTGGGTCAGCACACTGACGCTGCCGCGTTCGATCAGCCAGACATCGTCCGCCGGCTCTTCCCGTTGGAACAGGGCCTGGGCCTGGTCGACCTCGCGCACCCGGCCATGCGCCAGCACGGCCGATGCCTGCTCGGGACTCAGGCCCTGTAGCAGCCTGTTTCGCTCCAGCGGTGTCGATTCCGGCGAGGGTGGCGCCCCTCCAGACTGAAGCACCATGTTCTCGCAACGCTCCAGCGCCCGGTCCAGATCGGGCTCTTGCGCCAGGCCAGGCCGGCGAGGCAGGGCCTCCAGGCCCCGTTGCAGTTCGTGGGCACGGCAGCTCTGCAGTCCGCACAGCACCACCGTCATGCCTTGGCGACCCAACTCCGACACAAGGCCCTGCACGGCTTCGCTGCCGCTGGTGTCGACATCCTGGACGCTGCTGACGTCGATGACGGCGGACTTGGCCTGTGGGTGCGCTTCGTCAGCCAACTGGCGCAGTCGCACGCTGTTGCCGAAGAAGAGGTGCCCGTTGAGCCTCAGCACTGCCACGGCATCTCGGTTCTCGTCCAGAAGGTGCTGTTCGGCCGCACTGCGTATGCGTCTGGACCGATGGTGTCGCAAGCTCTCCCAGCGGGCTGTCGAGCGGTGTGCCAGGCGGCGCAGCACGATGAGCGTGGACAGGCCGATGCCCAGGAAAGTGGCCCAAGTCAACCCGCCGGCGCAGGCCACGAGGGCGATGGCGGTCGTCAGCCAGAAGGCCTGGTCCAGCCGGACCTGCCGGGGCTGCCGGATCTTGTGCATAGCCTGGCCCAGCCAGCGGCGATCGGTCATGATGACGGCGTGCATCAGCAGGAAGCCTGCCACCAGGCCGGCCGGCACGGCAGACAGCCAGGGACACAGCACCATCAGCGAGCCCGCAGTCAGCAGCATGCAGGCCACAACGGCCATCTTGCCGCGCCCGCCAGCTTCCCAGTTGGCTGAACTGCCTATCCCGGTGCCTGTGCTCGGCACGCCACCCAGCAGAGCGCTGAACATGTTGGCACCGCCTAGCGCTACCAGTTCCCGGTGGGCATCGACCTTGACGCCGTATCGAAGCTCCAGCATCCCGGCGGTGGAAAAGGTTTCCAGCACCATCACCAGCGCCAGCGTGAGCGCGCCGGGGAGGCCGATCAGCAGCAGACGGGGCAAATCCGCGCGCAGGAGCATGTCTGCCTCGGCCAGGGGAATCGAGAACGCCTGCGTGGCCAGTGCTGCCACCGGTTGCGCTGACGGCCAAGGCAACAGCCAGCCCACCAGCCCCAGGCCCAGGAGCGGTGCTGCCACTGACGGGCCCAGAGCGAATAACCACGACGGGCGCCGCCTCCACATGGGCCAGGCCAGAAAAGTCAAGAGCATGCCCACCGCCACGGCAGCGTGCTGCCAGACGCCGCCTGACTGCAGGAACGCCTGCCAGACCAGCAACAAGGCCGTGCCGATGCCGATGCCAGCGAACACGGGGGAGGGGATCATCTTGAACAGCAGGCCCCACCGCAGCAGGCCTGCCACCAGCACCAGGGTCGAGGCGAACAGGAAAAGCAGGCTGGTCGCCAGCAGCCCGAGCCGGAAAGCCTCGGCGTCTGACAAGTCAGGCCCGGTGGCGGCCCTTGAAAGCTGCAGCACCAGAGCGGTGAACGTGACCAGCGAAGCCGTTCGCGGGGAGGAGATGATGCTGCGATCGCTGCCCAGCATCAGCGCGGCCACGGGCGCTGCCATTGCCGTGATGAGCGTGGCCCACAAGCCCGGCATCGCACCGGCTGGGCCCAGCACAGCTGCGAAGAGCAGCAGCGGCCCGATGGCGTTCGGGAAGGTCTGGATCGCGGCCTCGAGCCCACCGCGAAACTCCATACGCCAATCTTGCGCAGGGGTCGCTGCATTCTCGGAACCAAAGTTCGTGGGGAAATTCGACGGGGGCATTGCGGCGGGCTTCCGGGGGCGTGCCGCAGTATAGAAAGGTGGAGGACACCCGGTCTCGCCGTCCAGCGCGGTTCTTGGGGGGGGCAGGTCAGAGCAGGGACTGTTCGATAGACTCCATCGCGCGCTGATGACTTTGCACTTCCCGAACACCGCATGTTCTCAATCTGATGACCCCTGATTCCTCCAATTTCCACGAACAGGTCTTGCAAGACACCTTGCGCGAGGTGTTCGGTGACATTGAGCAGGAGGTGATCGACAGGGTGCGTCCGTGCATGACCACCGTGGGGCTGATGGGGGGGCAGGTGCTGATGCGCCAGGGCGACCCACCTGACAGCATCTACCTCGTGCTCTCGGGCCGCCTGCGTGCCGTGGCAAGCCGTGCGGGGGGTGAGCAGGTCGTCCTGGGCGAGATCGGACGTGGCGAACCCATTGGCGAGATGGGTGTGGTCATGCAGCAGCCCCGAAGCGCCACCATCATCGCCCTGCGTGACAGCGTGCTGCTGCGGTTGTCAGCGCAGGACTTTACCGATCTTCTTCAGACCTGGCCCCGCCTGGGATTGCCGCTGGCGCGCAAGCTCATCGAGCGCATGACGCGCAGCAACGAACGAAGCGGGGCGTCCCGCGACATCAGCAACATCTGCCTTCTGCCGCTGCACGCCGGGCTTGATGTCGCAGGCCTGGCCCGGCGTTTGCGCGATGCGCTGGAGTCCGAGTTGTCCCGTGGCACGGCAGCGCAGGCTGGCCCCCGGCTGCCCGTGTCACTGCTGGATCGCGCGGCAGCCGAGGCTGGCCTGGGCCCCGGCGGCGCGGACATCACACCCGGGCTGGCCGACGCTTACCACCGGCAACTGGCCTGGTTGGACGAGCAAGAGGCCCGCCATGCCATGCAAGTGCTGGTGGCCGACCGTGAGGACACCCCCTGGACACAACTGTGCATTCGCCATGCAGACCACGTGCTGCTGGTGGCCGATGCCGACGGGGAGGTGGCCATCACGCCGGCCGAGCGCCACCTGCTGGCCGCAGATGCGATGGACGCTGCACCGGCCCCGAGCCTGGTGTTGCTGCATCCGGACGACAGGCGCATTCCGCTTGACACGCGCCGATGGCTGGAAGGGCGAGCCCACATCCAGGAGGGAGCTTTTTCGCATTTCCATGTCCGCCGTAGCCGGGCGGCAGATTGGGGCCGTCTGGCACGCATCCTCTCCGGGCAGGCCACCGGTCTGGTGCTGGCCGGTGGCGGGGCCCGTGGATTTGCCCACCTGGGCGTCATGCAGGCGCTGCAAGCGCAGGGGGTGGACTGGGATCTTGCAGGGGGCACCAGCATCGGCGCCGTGATGGCAGCGCTGGCTGCTGTCGATCGGCCCGTGGAGGAGGTCACCGAGGTCGCAGCGAAGGCCTTCGCCGTCAACCCCACGGGTGATCTCAATTGGCTTCCCCTGGTGTCTGTCATCGCGGGCCGCAGGTTGGCGCGTGTGATTCGAGAGGCTGTCGTGGAGGCGGTCGGCGCTCCCATCGGCATCGAGGATCTCTGGAAGCCCTACTTCTGCGTCGCCTCCAATTACTCCCGAGCCCGTCCTGAAGTGTTGCGGCAGGGTGATCTGGCCGCAGCGGTCACGGCCAGCGTCTCCATCCCCGCCGCGCTGCCGCCCGTGCTGAGAGGGGGAGATCTTCTCGTCGATGGCGGCACCTTCAACAACTATCCTGTGGACGTGATGCGGCTGTCGGGCGCTGGTCGGGTGATCGGCGTGGACCTCAGCCGTGACCGCTACCGCCCGCTTGAGCTTGAACACATGCCCACCTCCGGTCAGATGTTGTTCGACCGGCTGTTCCGGCCGCGTTCCCGCCGTCGCTATGGGCGGCTGCCCAACATCGCCGCCACTGTCTTCAACGTAGCGGCCATGTCCAGCCAGTCCCACCAGCGCCGCATGCGCGATGCTGTCGACCTGGGAATCACGCCCGATGTCTCACGGGTGGGGATGCTGGAGTGGCGCCGTTTCGGCGAGGTGGTCCAGATCGGCTTGGAACATGCGCGATCTGTCCTTTCCGCCACCGACTGCCCCGTCCACTCCCCTTCGTGGCGTGTGCCGCCGCAGTCTCGGCGCTGGCGCTGACGTCATGGCGTTCTGATGCGCTCCTGATCGGCCGCGGCCCTGTGTCATGCCCTGGCCCGCAGTCAGGAGTGCGCTCGGATTCATGAGGGCGGGCTGATCTCGTGGTGGAGCAGCGTCCCGCTGTTATTCCCCAGGCCCACCACCCGCTCATAGACCGCCCTGGTCTGCCGGGCGCTGTCATCCCAGTCGAAGCGCCGGGCGGCCTGCTGCATGCGCTCCAGCCGGTCGGCAGGCCCCTCGTGGTGTTCGACGCGATCGGCCAGGTTCGTCAGGCTCGCGGACAGCGCGGCCACGTCACCCAGGGGAAAGATGCTGTCCTCGGGCAGCCCGAGTTCACGGTGCGGCGGGATGTCGCTGGCCAGGCAGGGCAGGCCCCAGGACAGGGCCTCCAGCAGGGCGATGGGCAGGCCTTCATGGGACGAGGGCAGCACGAACAGGCCCGCATGCGCCAGCAGGGCCTGAAGGGCGGTACCGGTCTGGAAGCCCGTCATCACGACGCCGGGTGTGCGGGCCGCGGCATCGGTCACCTGTGTTGCATAGGCATCGGCATGGTCGGCCGCACCCACCAGGGCCAGGCGCCAGCCCTGCAGCCGACCCTGGGCTTGGGCATTCGCGAAGGCCTGGATCAGGTCGAGGTGGCGCTTTTCCGGCACCAGGCGGCTGACCAGCAGCACGTAGCGCTTCGGCTTCAGGTCGAAGTCCGCCAGCACGCTCGGGTCTGCCGGGGCGGAAGGCAGGGTCAGGCCATTGGGGATCCAACAGCCCTGCCGCTGGTGGCGGGCCTGGACATCGCGCTGGATGGCGTGGGAAATGACCACCAGCTCATGGGCCCATCGCGCCGCGCTGGCCTCGCCCAGCTTCAGCACCCAGCGGGCCAGCGGGCCCCACTTCTGCCGCTCGTAGTCGGCGCCGTGGTGCGTCACCACCACGCGCAGGCCCAGCAGTCGGGCCAGTGGCGTCCACAGCGCCGGGCCGATGGCTTGCAGGTGCAGCACGTCCGGCCGCTGGACCAGGCCGGCGTGCAGCACGCCGAGAAAGGTGTGAGCCACGGCCTCCAGATGCTTGTGCCGCGGGGCCCACAGACGGCGCAGCCGCACGCCCTGCCAGCGGGATGCCGGCAGGACAGCCTGGTAGGGCGCGCGCGCCAGCACCGTGAGCTCGCAGCCCAGGGCCTGCAGGCGCGGGCACAGTTGCTCGGCATGGGTTTCCACGCCGCCTTGCACCCCCGGCAGGCCGCGCAGCCCCAGCCAGGTGACCCGCAGCGCCTGGTCAGCGGCGGGCATCAGGTGCTGCTCACGCCGGCCCCGACGCCCAGGGGCCTGGGGCTTGCCGGTCCCGGCGGGGTGCAGGCCGCCACCACCTGCCCGGCCAGACGTTGCCAGTCGTGCCGGCGCCGCACCAGGTTCGCCGCCTGGCGTCCCAGCGCCGCCGCGCGTTCGGGCTGGTCGATGAGTTCGAGCACGCGCTGCGTGAAGCCGTCCAGGTCGTTGACGGGCGCCAGCAGGCCGGAGCAGCCTTCGGTCACCAGCCCGGCGTAGAAGGGCAGGTTCCACACCACCGCCGGTACGCCCGTGGCCATGGCCTCCAGGCAGGTGCCGGGCAGGCCCTCGTAGTATGAGGTGGAGGCGTAGACGCGGCTGCGCCGGTACAGCTCGGGCATGGCCGCCAGCGGCACCCGGCCTTCGAAGCGTACCGGCCCGTCGGGGCCGGCCACCTCCGCCAGACGTTGGCGGACGTGGGCCTCGTCGTCCCCATAGCCCACGATGCAGATGCGCAGGGTGGGCCGGGCCTGCAGCAGGCGCAGGCACATCTCGGCCAGGGGGCGGCTGCCTTTGCGCCGCTCAATGCGCCCACAGAACAGCACGTCAATGTCCTGCACCACCTTCGGGTCTTCAATGAAAGTCGCGGTGTCCACGCCGTTGGGAATCACCACCACCCCGCCGTGACGACCGTAGCGCGCCAGTTCCTGCCGGCCCTGCTCGGTCAGGGTGATGACCTGCGCTGCGCGGTCCAGGATGTGCCGCTCCATCGCCATCTTGATCGCCACGGACAGGCGGCTCCAGGGGCTGTCGAAGTGGCGGGGCTGGTCGAAGCGGCCTGACATGCCCAGGTAGGTGGTGTGCGCCGTCAGCACGATGCGCCGCTTTCGGCTGAAGAACAGGGCAGGGATGAGCGGCGGGACGTGCAGGTTGACGGCTTGCGCCGGCCCGCGTTCACGCTCCAACCGCACCAGTGCCGCGCGCGCCTGCAGCGTCCACCACACCAAGCCCAGGCGGTGGGGCCGCAGCGGCAGCAGCAGCAGTTCCATGCCCGGCGGCGCCCGCCATTCCGGGGGGGTGCCCGCCGTGATCAGCACGATGGGCGGCGCTTTGCCGGGCAGGTGCGCCAGGAAGCTGTCCAGGTAGCGGGCGATGCCATGCACGCCGCCGAATTCCGGGTAAAAGATGACGATCAAGCAGCCTCTCCGATGGGATGGCCCGCGCTGCGGGCGGTGGTGGCCAGGGGCCGTTGGGGGAAGGTGGCGCCTTCGGGCGCCGGCGCGCCGCGAAGGGTGTCCCCCAGCGCGTTCATGGCCCGCACGAAGCCGGCCAGGCCGTCCCGCCGGGACAAGGCCTGCGCCCGGGCGTTGTGCACCAGTTGCTGGCGCAACGCGGGGTCGGCTGCCAGCCCGTCATAGGCCTGGCCCAGCGCCCGGGCATCGCCGGCGGGCACCAGCCAGCCGCTGTGGCCGTGAACCACCTCGTCGCGGGTGCCGAAGCAGTCGGTGGCGATCACCGGAACCCCATGGCGCATACAGAAGCTGAACAGCAGTTGACCGCAGCCCGAGGTCGCGGACTTCAGCGCCACCACCACCACGCCGGCGGCCGCGGCCAGGGCGTGGTATTCCTGCTCGCTGACCCCGCGGCGCACCGTGAAGTGCGGCTCGACCGGCCCGGGCGCGCGGAAGGCCTGGTCTTCGCGGCACACCAGGGTCACCGGCACAGGCCGGTGGCGGAAGGCCTCGATCACCACGTCGAAGTCCCGGTCGCTCGTGCCGCCGCAGAACACGCTGAGCCCGCCCGTGCCGTCTTTTCCGACGGCCTGTGGCCCGGCGCCGACGGCTTGCAGCGGCTCCCCGTGCCCTGCCGGCTCGCCGAACAGCGGCAGGGGCATCCAGAACACCTTGTGCGCCCAGGCGGGCCGGTGACGCGCGGTGTCCTGCGCCATGTCGCGTGAGAAGTACACCAGCGCATCGGCGCGGCGCAGCGCCAACTCCAGCAGCCCGCGCCGCCACGACCCTTGCGCAGTGGATGAGGGCGACAACAGCACCGTCGTCAACACCAACTGCGGCCGGCGGCCCTGCGCGCACAGCCTGGCGGGCCAGCGGGGCAGGGCGCACAGCAGGTAGCCGATGGACTGGCGCCACACCACCACCTGGGCGAACCGGCGGCTGCGCCAGGCGGCCTGCAGCGCGGTGCGCAGGTAGCGCCCGGCCTGGGCCACACGCGCCCAGCCACCCCCCGCCGCCCCGGCCTGCACGGCGGTGGTGGGGCAGTTCAATACCTGCCAGGCGGATGGGGGCGCACCGGGCCGTGGGCTGATCGGGAGCCCTGCTGACGGCCGGCCCTCATGGGGAGGTTGCGATGGTTGGGACGGTTGTGACGGCCCCTCCGATCCCCATGCCGGACCCGGACTCAGCCGCTCCTGCAGGTCACGCGCTCCTGCGTCATCCCAGTCCACCACGAACAAGGTACGGCTTCCAGGAGCAGGGATCAGAGGAGGACGGTTGGCAGAGTACCCAGCACCTGGCATGCCGCCATGCTGCCTACCCGGTGCCGGCACGCGTTGAGCGGCCTCAGTCCTGCGGGCGCATGTGTAACGAAGCGCTTCCCCCGCAGGCCGCTGCCTCGGCGCTGGGCGCGGACTGCGGACTTACATCCTGTTGCATCCCTCGGAGGGTGCTTACCCCCGCGGTAGGCGTATTCCTAGCATGGCCTGACCGCAGTCACCTATGTCCGGTGAGGCGGCTCAACCTCAGTCAAGGGAGCTCAATGATGATGAACGATGTCCGCCTTCCGCGCATGACCGTACTGGCCGAACTGATGGCCGCCGCGGCGCTGATGTCCGCCTGTGGAGGCGGTTCGGTGGAGGAACCCACCGCAGTGGCAGAGCAAGCCGACGAGGTGCGCACGGCACTCGCGGTGAAGAACTCCTCGATCGGCCAGGCCAAGGCCCTGCCGGCCGGGTATGTGAAATGCGCCAGCGAGTCGGGCCAGACCACCTGCAACTTCACCGGCACGGCGGTGCTGTACTACGGGGCGGCCAACTCTTTCTACTACAAGGCGGTTACCGGGCCCTTCAACTGCAGCAGCGGCAACTGGCTCTTCGGTGACCCTCTGCGGGGCGTGGTGAAGGCCTGCTACATCCCTGGGACGCCCGCGCCGGCACCGGCACCCGCACCTGCTCCAGCACCTGCTCCAGCACCCGCACCCGCTCCTTCCACCGCACCCGTCAACCTGAGCTTCGGCCCCACCAGCGCCGACATCCCCAACCCCGACCGCGGCTTCTACGGTTGGGCCGGCAACGACTTCGTCAACGGCTTTGACGCCGGCAGCGTGCAGTCCAGCTACAACGCCGGCATGCGCCTGGTGCTGGCCAAGGTGCAGCTGGACAGCTACCGCACCAGCGACTTGCCCGCCTCCTTCCTCAGCACCTTGAACACGCGCTTTGCCAGCCTGCGTTCCATGGGCATGAAGGCCACGGTGTGGTTCAACTACGACTTCAGCGCCACCGGCAATGACGCCAGCGCGGCGCAGATCAAGCGTCACCTGGAGCAGCTCAGGCCGGTGCTGGCGGCCAACGCCGACGTCATTCCCCACATGCGGGCCGGCTTCATCGGCGCCTGGGGCGAATGGCACTCGTCCAAGTCCGGCAATTCCTGCGGCTACAACGCCGGCAGCACCACCTGCACCACGGCTGACATCAACCGGGCCATCGTGCGCGACGCCCTGCTGGCCAATGTGCCGGCCACGACGCAGATCGGCTTCCGCTACCCGGCGGATCTGATGAAGTGGTACCCCTCGCCCACGCAGCAGAAGCGTGCCGGTGCGCACAACGACTGTCTCCTGTCAGGCCCCACCGACACCGGCACGTACCAGAACAGCACCCAGCGTCCCTACGTGCAGGCCCTGTCGGCCCAGACCGCCTTCGGCGGGGAGACCTGCCAGGGCGAGACCCCTTGGCGCACCACCTGCAACGACATCCTCACCGAGGGCAAGCAGTACCACCTGACGTGGCTGAACAGCGGCTACGCACCGGCCATGATCAACGCCTGGAAGTCGGGCGGCTGCTACGCGCAGGTCTCGGGCTTCATGGGCTACCGCGTCCAGCTGGATTCGGCCACGCATGACACGCAGGTGTGGCGTGGCGGAACCTTGCCCCTGAGCGTGAACCTGCGCAACGTCGGCTGGTCTCGCATGTTCTCGGACCGGGCGCTGGTGGTGCAGTTGCGCCACAAGAGCACCGGTGCGGTGATCACTGCACGGGCCGGCAACCTGGCCACGCTGACGCCGCAGGCCACGGCCTCCACGGCGCAGGCGGTGAGCGTGACCATTCCCGCCGATGCGGCCACGGGCGACTACGACGTGTACCTGTCGGCCCCGGACGTCTTCCCGGCCACCGCCGGCGACCCGAGGTTCTCGGTGCGCTTTGCCAACGCCGACAACAGCGGCGCCGGGCAGACCTGGGACGCGGCGGGCGCGCGCTTCAAGCTGGGTACCACGGTGCGGGTGAACTGAGGGCAGGCGCAGCGGCCTGGGCGGCAGGGAAGCACATCCCGGCCGTAAGCCAGGTCGCTGGCCTACCGGGCGCCTGCCACCGGGTTCCTGGCCCAGCCGTCCGCCAGACTGTCCTTCAGCAGCCGGGGCCACAGCCGCGGCTGCCTCAGCACCTGGCTCAGGGCGTAAGGCAGCCAGGCCTGGCCGAAGGGCACGTACAGGCGCACGGGCAGGCCTTGCGAGCGGGCGAGATCCATCACCCCACGTCGGGGCAGCCCGCACAGCAACTCCAGTTCGCACGTGGTGCCCCGTGCGGCCAACTGCCGCACAGCTTCGCGTGCGAGATCAGCGTCATGGGTGGCGACAGCCACTTCATTCACCCGGCCCGCCAGGCGGTCGATGACCGCCAGGAATCCCTGCCGCGGGTCAGTGTCCGGTCGAGCAGGACAGGGCCACTGCCCCTTGACGACCCGCACGCGCAGGCCGTGTTGCGCGGCCCAGTCGGCATCGGCCAGGCTGCGCGACCAGCGTCCCGGCACGGTCAGGCCCAGGCGGATCTGATGGGGACGCAGGGCGTCCAGGGCCGCCAGCATGGGATCGGCGGTTTCGGGGCCATGGCTGTCAAAGTGCAGTCGCTGCCCCTGCGACTGGGCCAGCAGGGCCAGGCCTTCCAGTGCCCTGGGGTCGTAGTGCAGGGCGGGCACCTTCACGGAGCAGTAGCCTGTCCGGTGGGCGCCCTCTGCTGGAAGCGCCTCCAGCGCTGCCAGCGCCTGGATGGACTGGCGGCAGGCCTGTTCCACTTCCGCCGCGGACTCCCCGTCGGCATTGAAGTAGCCGAAGGTGAAGCCGCAACTGGGCGGGGCGAGGTGACGGGCCCAGTGCACGGCGTCCTGCAGGCGCGGGCCGGGCACGTAGGCGCGGCTGGCGCGCTGCAGTACCGGCCCGCCCAGGGCGTAGGCCCAGCGTTTCAGGGTGGCGTGGGCGGGGCTGCTCACGCCGGCGCTGCCTGCCCTTGGCGTGAACCTGCCCCGGCCTGCCAGCGCGCCCGGGCTGCGCGCCACGCGTCGGTGCACAGTGCCTGCGCACCGGGCCACGAGGCCGGATAAGCCTGCACCGTGACGAACGGTCGCAAGGTTCGGGTCCACCCCGCCGTCCAGGCCGCGGCGTTGCCCAGCATCTCGTACGACACCAGGCCCTGCGACGCGGCATGGCCGATGGTGTGCAGCATCAGCAGCTGCCCCGGGCTGCTGCGCGCGAAGGCCGCGTCGTAGCCAATCTTCATCAGCCAGAAACGGCCGCCGCCCTGCAGCGCCAGTTGCATGGCGGCGGCCTGACCGGCGATACGCAGGAAGCACAGTCGCAGCAGACCGGCCTGTGACGCGTTGTGCGCCAGCCGCCGGTAGAACGGGCCCAGCAGCGGGTCCACCGCCAGGGCGGTGCCGCCGTCGCCTTTCCAACTTCGCGACTCCACCTCGTAGGCCTCGTCCAGCAGTCGCTCCAGCGCTGGCCCCGGCGAGGGCGTGTGCACTTCGAACCGCAGCGCGCCGGCCTCTTCGGCGCGGCGCTGCGCGCGGCGGAAGTCCGACTGGCGGCCGGCATTGAACTTCTGCCATGGCTGCGCCCAGCCGGCGTCCAGCTCGATGCAGGGTGAACCGTGGGCCGGACGCATGCGCAACCAGCCGCGGCCCCTGAACGCGGTCTTCAGGGCCTGCAGGCTGGGCGACCCCAGCGGCACGCGGGGCAGGTTCAGCGGCCGGCGTTGCCGCGCCAGGGCGCGCGCCAGCGCAGGGGCCTGGCTGGCGTCTTGCCAGGCCAGATCGGCAGGTTCCCCGGTTTCCATGGTCCCAGGCAGCGTCAGTGCACCGGATGCACCCTGCGCCACCAGGGGTGCCAGGAAGGATGCCGCGTTCGCGGTGTGTTCCGTTGTGGTTGCTGCTGCCGTTGCTGCCGTTGCCGCTGCGACGTCCACCACCCGCCCTGTCGGGTACAGGTGCGCGCAGGCGCTGTCCAGCCAGCAGGGCCATTGGGTGGGCAGGCGTGTACCTGGGGGATAGGGCCGCAGGACGGTGCCGGGGTGGGGGTCTGACGTGGGGGCGGCGCGCGGGGAGGGCAGAGGTGCTGAAGCGGCAGGTGGTGTCACGGGCAGGCAGAGGTGTGAAGACTCTGAGTGTCCCGGCCACGATGCCCGCGACGCTTGCGGCGCCTCACCCTGCGCGTTGGTGCTGCGGCTTTGCCGCGTTCATGTCCCGTTCATGCCGCGTTCATGCCGCGTTCATGCCGGGCAGATGAACCCTGCCGCCAGTTCAGCGCCCGTAGCTGTCCTCGAACCGCACGATGTCGTCCTCGCCCAGGTAGCTGCCGGACTGCACCTCGATGATCTCCAGCCACACCTTGCCCGGGTTGGCCAGGCGGTGTACCTCGCCCAGCGGGATGTAGGTGCTCTGGTTCTCGGTCAGCAGGATCTTCTTGTCGCCGCACGTCACCTCGGCCGTGCCGCGCACCACGATCCAGTGCTCGGCGCGGTGGTAGTGCTTCTGCAGGCTCAAGGCGGCGCCCGGCTTCACGCCGATGCGCTTGACCTGAAAGCGCTCACCCGCGTCCACACTGTCGTACCAGCCCCAGGGGCGGTGCACTTTGCGGTGCAGGTTGCGCTCCTCGCGCTGCTGGCGGCTGAGCGTGCCCACGATGGCCTTGACCTCCTGGCTGCGCGCGCGGTCGCTCACCAGCACGGCGTCGGCGGTTTCCACCACCACCACGTCCTGCAGGCCGATCACCCCCACCAGGCGGTGCGTGGCGTGCACCAGGGTGCGCTGGCTGTCGTGCAGCAGCACGTCGCCTGTGGCGGCGTTGCCTTGTGCGTCCTGCGGGGCCACCTGCCACACGGCGTCCCAGGCGCCCAGGTCGTTCCAGCCCGCGTCCAGCGGCACCATGCGGATGTCGATGCCGCTGCCTGGGCACCGCTCCAGCACGGCGTAATCCACCGACTCGGCCGGCACGGCCTCGAAAGCGGCCTGGTTCGGGCGCACGAACAGGGCGTCGGTGCTGCGGGCCTCGAAGGCCGTGCGCGTGGCCGCCAGGATGTCCGGGCGAAAGCGCTCCAGGGCCTGCAGCCAGGTGCTGGCGCGCAGCACGAAGATGCCGCCGTTCCAGAAGTAGCCGCCTTCGGCGAGATAGGCGGCCGCAGTGGCGGCGTCGGGCTTCTCGACGAAGCGTTGGACGGGGCGGGTCTGGAGCCGCAAGTCTGGCGCAGCCTCTTCGGCCGCGGTGTCTTCTGCTGCGCGGGCTTGCTGGCCTGCGCCCGCCTGGATGTAGCCGTAGCCTGTCTCCGGCCGGTCGGGCGTGATGCCCAGGATCACCACTGCACCCTTGGCGGCCTCGTTGGCCGCACGCTCCAACGCCTCGGTGAAGGCGTCTGGATTCGTGACCGTCTGGTCGGCTGGCGTCACCACCAGCACCGGGTCAGCACCACCCTGTATGGCCTGCAGCGCCGCCAGCGTGACGGCCGGCGCGGTGTTGCGGCCGGCAGGCTCCAGCACCAGGGCCGAGGGCGTGCACTGCACCTCACGCAACTGGTCCAGGATCAGAAAGCGGTGTTCTTCATTGCCGACCACGACGGGCGCGGCCGCGCCCGTGAGGGCCATCAGCCGCTGCGCAGCCTGCTGCAACAGGCTTGTGTTGCCGTGCAGCACCAGGAACTGCTTCGGGTACCCCGCCCGGGACAGCGGCCACAGCCGCGTGCCCGAGCCGCCGGCCATGATGACGGGTTGGATGGTCAGAAGCTGGTGGTGGGGCGCGTCGCTTGGGTTCATGCAGTGATTTTGCGCCCTGCGTCACAACCTGGTTTTGGTGGATCAGGCTGTCATCAAATATGATTTGGACTGTGATACCCATACACCCATATGAAGACGACCATCGATATTGCTGATGCACTGCTGGAGCAGGCCCGCATCCAAGCTCAACGGCAAGGCACCACCGTTCGTGCGCTGGTGGAGCAGGGGTTGCGCACGGTGCTGGCTGAACAGGACAGCGCGCCAGCGTTCAAGTTGCGAAGGGCGAGCTTTGCCGGCGCCGGCCTCAGTTCTGAGTTCGCTGGTGCGGACTGGGCCCGCCTGCTCGAGCTGGCCTATGAAGGACGCGGCGCTTGATTGCCCTGGACACCAACCTGCTGGTCTTCGCCCACCGCGAGGAGGGTCCCTTTCACGCTGCTGCCGCGCGGTGCGTAGCCCGTCTGGCGGAGGGCAAAGCACCGTGGGCCATTCCATGGCCTTGCGTTCATGAGTTCTTCTCCATCGTGACGCATCCACGCGTCTACAAGCCACCGACCCCGATCCATTTGGCGTTGGACCAGATCGAGGCGTGGTTGGAGTCGCCGTCGCTGGTCTTGCTGCATGAGAGCCCGGCGCACTGGAGCGCGCTGCGGCAGTCGTTGGAAGTGGGTCATGTGGTGGGGCCGATGGTTCATGACGCCCGCATTGCTGCGCTGTGTCTTCAGCATGGCGTGCACGAACTGTGGAGCGCCGACCGCGACTTCAACCGCTTCCCGGCACTGCGCACGCGCAATCCGCTGGTGGCCGCCCTGTCATGAATCGGGTGGACATTCCGCCACTCCGATCGCAGCACTCATCTGGCAGCCGGCCTGGAACTCAACATCCGCGCCCAGACTGCCACCTCCAGCTGTCCCCACACATCTCCCCCAACCCCCGCTGCGCCCGCCACCCCAGCACCTCGCCTGCGCGTGAGGCATCGGCCCAGCACGCCGCCACGTCGCCAGGGCGGCGGGGGGCGATGCGGCAGGGAATCTCCCGGCCGCTCGCCTTGGCGTAGGCGTTCACCACCTCCAGTACGCTGCTGCCTCGGCCCGTTCCCAGGTTGACGGTGAGCGTGTCGCCGCCGTCCAGCAGGTGGCGCAGCGCGGCCACATGGCCTTGGGCCAGGTCCACCACGTGCAGGTAGTCGCGCACGCCCGTGCCGTCAGGGGTGGGGTAGTCGTTGCCGAAGATCTGCAGGTAAGGGCGCTGGCCTGCGGCCACCTGGGCTACGTAAGGCATGAGGTTGTTGGGGGTGCCCCGGGGCTCTTCACCGATCAGGCCGCTTTCGTGGGCGCCCACGGGGTTGAAGTACGTGGCGCTGGAGCTGAACACCAGGCGCCGGCAGCCGTGATCCTGCATCACGCGGCAGGTGGTCAGCAGGCCGCCCAGGTTGTTGGCGTAGTAGGCCAGCGGTTGGGCGGTCGATTCGCCCACGGCCTTCAGCGCCGCGAAGTGCACGACGGCGTCGATGCGCTGGCTTGAGAAGACGGTTTCCAGGGCCGCAGCGTTGCACACATCGGCGTGCTCGAAGGCTGGCGCCTGTCCAGTCAGCTTTTGCAGGCGCGGCAGCACGGCGGGTGAGCTGTTGGAGAAGTCGTCCACCCCCAGCACGCGGTAGCCGGCCTGCGCCAGCGCCACCCAGGTGTGCGAACCGATGTAGCCGCACGCACCGGTCAGCAGCACGGTGGGTGCCGCGCTCACCATGCCAGGCGCCCGAAGCAGCCGAATACGCGGGCCGAGTAGGGCGTGCTCAGCAGGCCGTCCGCGCGCCGGCGTTCCGCGCTGGCGTCGCAGCCCAGCTGGGTGCTGCGGCGCGGGGCCCAGCGCAGCCCCAGGGCGAGCTGCGAGGTGGTGTCGTGCGCCGTGGCGGCTGCGGCGGCTGCGGGCAGCACGCTGGTGAGCGTTCGTCGCGTCCAGCTGGCGGACACGGCGGCCTGCACCTTGGCCGTCACCGCCCGTTGCGCGGCCAGCGTCACACGAGTGAGCACCACGCCGTCGTCCACGTGGCCGCCCGGTAGGGCCTGCGCCGCCGTGTCGTCCACGCCATAGCGTTCCAGGTAGGCGTCCTGGCCCAGGTCTCGCACGGCCCGGGCGGTCACCTGCCAGGAGCCGCGCGGCTGCCACTGCCAGGCCAGTGCGCCCGTGAGGCCGGAGAAGTCGCGCTCGCTGCGCTGGTCGTAGCGCGCGCGCATGGGGCTGGCGCGCACGTACAGGCGCTGCATGGGCGTGGCTGACCAGGTCATCCAGAGGTCGAGCGCGCGGGTGCGGTAGCGGTCGGTGTCGTCCAGGGCGTTGACATAGCGACCTCGCGCCTCGCGCCAGGCAGCGCCGAAGGTGGTGGCGCCGCCGGGGCGCCAGCGAAGACCCAGCCCGGCGGAGTGGGTGCGCAGCTCGGCGGCGTCAAAGGACGGGTCGCTGTAGTGCACGGCACGGCTGCCCAGCAGGCCCTCCACCGCCATGCGCCCAGCGCCGCCCAGGCGCACCAGGGCTGCGGCTTCGTCGTTGCTTTCGATGTTGCGGGCTTGGCTGCCGGCCGCAGCGTCCGGGTCCAGCGGACGCAGGGCGCGCGCGCTGGCGGCGCGCAACTGGCCGGACAGGCGCCCGGCGGTCTCCCAGTCCAACCGCAGTTCCCCACGGTGAGCGTTATGGTCCAGTTCGTCGTTCCGGCGGTAACGCAGGGCTTCGACGCCTGCGCGCCCCAGCAGGCGCTGGCGGCCCAGCGGCTGGTCCAGCGTGAGGTCCAGCGAGGTCGTGGACAAGGTGTCCGATCGGGACTGCCCGGACCCTGGCAGCACGCCGTCCGGCAAGCGGTAGAGGTTGGAGTCGTGGCTGAACTGCTGACCCACGCTCCAGCCCCAACCGGGGGTTTGGGCCCAGGCGTGGGCCGACAGCGCGATGGAGCACACAGACAGGGGCACAGACAGGGCGCAGCGCAGCGCATGCGGATTCTTCAGGGGCATGAGAGGCCTTTCCAGGGTTGGGGGAGTGACGCTGTTTCGTTGCCGCCCAGGGGCGGGCCGGCGCTGGTACCGGCACTAGTACGCATGACGGTCCCACAGCACCAGGGCCACGGTGCGGGCGATGATTCGAAGGTCCAGGCTCAGCGACCAGTGGTGCAGGTACTCCAGGTCGTACTCCACGCGGGCGCGCATCTTGTCCAGCGTGTCGGTCTCGCCCCGGTGGCCGTTGACCTGCGCCCAGCCGGTGATGCCGGGCTTGACCTTGTGGCGCACCATGTAGGCGCGGATCAGTTCGCGGTACTCGTCGTTGTGCGCCACCGCGTGTGGCCTCGGTCCCACGATGCTCATGCGCCCTTGCAGCACGTTGAAGAACTGCGGCAGTTCGTCCAGCGAGGTGCGGCGTATGAAGGCGCCAAAGGGCGTGATGCGCGGGTCGCCCCGGGTGGCCTGCCGGATCACCGCCCCGTCGTCCAGCGTGCGCATGGAGCGGAACTTCCACACCACGATCTCGTGCCCGTCCAGCCCGTTGCGGCGCTGGCGGAACAGCACCGGCCCGGGCGAGCTGAGCTTCACGCCCAGCGCCACCGCCAGCAGCAGCGGCGAGATCAGCACGATGATCAGACTGGCCAGCACCAGATCCTCGGCCCGCTTCACCAGTTGGTTGACGCCTGTGAAGGGCGTCTCGCACAGGCCGACCACCGGCACGCCGTTCACATCGCGCAGGCGTCCCTGGATGATGGTGATGCCCAGCAGGTCCGGGACGTAGTGCACCGAGACCGTGGTGTCCTGCATGGCCTGCAGCAGACGCGGGATGCGGGAACCTGCGGGTTCGCGCCCGCCCAGCGGCAAGGTGATGTAGACGTCCTGCACGCCGCGCCGGTGGATGAAGTCCACCACATCGGCCAGGTCGCCCCGGCGCATTCCGCGCGCGCCCGGGTCCAGCCGGCTGTCCAGACGGTCGTCGAAGCAACCGATCAGGTCGATGCCGCGGCCCGCCTGATCGCGCAGCGCCTGCCCGACCCGGGCCGCCAGGGCACCGGCGCCCACGACGATGGCGCGCCGGCGTCGGTGCGGCCGGCCTTGCCACCACGCCACCACATGCCCGGCGGCCTGGGTGGACACGGAAGTCAGCACCACGGTGCTGGTCCACGCCCCTGCGAGCACCCGCAGATCCACCTGCGCCAGACTGTCCGTGGCCCACAGGCCGAGCCCGATCACGCCCGCTCGCGCCAACCAGACGGCGGTGACTTCGGCCCATACCGCGGTGGCGGGCATGCCGGTACGGTCGCGGGCGGGAAAGCTCAGTGCCAGCACCACCAGCATCAGCACCAGATCGGCCCGGGACATCTGCCACTGCATGTGCCCTTGCATGTTCCCCTGGAATATCCAGGCCCACGCCAGCAGGCTGCCCACGGCCAGGGCGGGCTCCATCACTGCGGCCACCACCGCGGACACGGAAGGGGGCTCCGAAAAGAAGCTGCGGATGCGGGGGGCGGTGCTCAGCGGCCCGAAGCGGCGCAGGCCCGCCGCGCGACGCCACCCGCCGCCCTGACGCCGTCCGATACCGGTTCTGCCTGTCTGCCTGCCCTGCCCTGCGCTGCCACCCGCCCTCCTGTGCGACATCCGGTCTGATCTGCGGTGCGTACTTCGGCCTCCCTACAATTCAGGTATGAGGCACGCCCTGCACGACATGCTCGCCCCGGCCGCACTTGAGCGGTTGACCTTGCTCATCAACCATGTGCTTGGTCGCGAGCCGGCTGCCGTGGCGCGCCTGCAGCCCCATGCCGGGCGGGTGGTGGCACTGCATGCCGAAGGCTGGCCTGCGCTGTTGCCCCCGTGGCCGGCCCTGGTGTTTCGCATCACACCCGCGGGCTTGCTGGAGTGGTGCGGCCAGGAAGGCCATACGTCACCCGACCTTCAGGTGCGCGTGCAGGCTTCCAATCCCGCCGGTCTGGTGATGGGCGCGTTGTCTGGGCGTGCGCCAGGCGTCCATGTGGAGGGCGATGCCCGGCTGGCCGCAGACGCCAACTGGTTGCTGGAGCACCTGCGCTGGGACCTGGCCGACGACGTTCACCGTCTCCTGGGTCCGGGCCCGGCCCAACTGCTGGCGCAGGTGGGACCTGCCCTGCGTGAGGGCCTCGAGAAGCTGGCGCCGCAGGCTGCATCGCTGGCTCAGCGCTGTGCTGCGGTTTTCGGCGCCCGCCCATGACCCGTCCACTCCCGTGCCCTGTGCGGCACCGGGGCCCTGAGGGGCAGCTGAGGGTGCGATGAGGCGCCTGGCCCGGCTTTGGTTCATCGCCTTCACGGTCCTGCGCTTCGGCCTGGACGAGGTGGCGCTGCAGAGCTTCCGCCAGCCCTGGGTGCGGCTGCTGGTGCGCATCGTCACGACAGCGTACCGCCATTCCCCGCCGCGCAGTCGGCCTTGCTGGTGGAGCGCGCGCTGGGGCGGCCGCTGGATGCCATCTTCGAGCGCTTCGACGCCGAGCCCGTGGCCAGTGCCTCCATCGCGCAGGTGCACTTTGCGCGGCTGCGCTCGGATCTTCCCGGGCGCTCCGGTGGCGCCTATGCGGGCCGGGAGGTGGCGGTCAAGGTGCTGCGCCCTGGCATGCAGGCGGCCATCGAGCGCGACCTGGAGCTGCTGCACACGCTGGCGCGCTGGGTCGAGCGCCTGAGCGCTGACGGCCGGCGGCTCAAGCCGCGCGAGGTGGTGGCCGAGTTCGACACCCATCTGCATGACGAGCTGGACCTGGTGCGCGAGGCCGCCAACGCCACGCAGCTGCGCCGCAACATGCAGGACCTGGGCCTGGTGATGGTGCCCGAGATGGTGTGGGATCTGTGCACCCCTACCGTCATCGTGATGGAGCGCATGAACGGCGTGCCCATCGGCCAAGTGCAGCGCCTGCGCGACGCCGGCGTCGACTTCAAGAAGCTCGCGCGCGACGGCGTGACCATCTTCTTCACCCAGGTGTTCCGCGACGGCTTCTTCCACGCCGACATGCACCCCGGCAACATCCAGGTCAGCCTGGACCCGGCCACCTTCGGCCGCTATATCGCACTCGATTTCGGGATCATCGGCACGCTCACCGAACTCGACAAGGACTACCTGGCGCAGAACTTCATCGCCTTCTTCCGCCGCGACTACAAGCGTGTGGCCGAACTGCACGTGGAGTCCGGCTGGGTGCCGCCCGACACCCGCATCGACGCGCTGGAGACCGCCATCCGTGCCGTGTGCGAGCCGCAGTTCGAGCGGCCGCTGAAGGACATCTCGCTGGGTCAGGTGCTGCTGCGGCTGTTCCAGACCTCGCGTCGCTTCAACGTGGAGATCCAGCCGCAACTGGTGCTGCTGCAAAAGACGCTCCTGAACATCGAGGGCCTGGGCCGCGAGCTCGACCCCGACCTCGACCTGTGGACGACGGCCAAGCCCTTCCTCGAGCGCTGGATGAACGAGCAGGTGGGCTGGCGCGCCTTTGCCGATCGTTTCAAGGCCGAGGCGCCGCGCTACGCGCACTTGCTGCCGGAATTGCCCAGGCTGGTGCACGCCGCGCTCAAGCGCCCGCCTGAGCGCGACCCCGCCGTGCTGCTGGCCCTGCTGGCCGAGCAGCGGCGCACCAACCGCCTGCTGCAGGCCCTGGTGTGGGGTGCTCTGGGCTTTTTGCTCGGCATGGTGCTTGCAAGGGCCTGGCTGACCCCTTGAAGAGCAGGCGTTTGTCCCCATGGCGGTGCGGCCTGCGGACACGCCGATACACTGCCGCCGCCCGAGAAAGCCCGCCCGTCGCGGTGGTGCCTGTACAGACCAAGCATCAACCTGGAGCTCTCCCATGCTGATCACTTTCGTCATCGCTTACATGGCCGTGACCATCGCGATAGGCCTGCTGGCCGCGCGGCGTGTCCATGGCGCCAAGGACTATCTGGTGGCCGGGCGCAGCCTGCCGCTGTACATGAACGTGGCCACCGTGTTCGCCACCTGGTTCGGCGCCGAGACGGTGCTGTCGGTGTCGGCCACCTTCTCGCAGGGCGGCCTCTCGGCCGTGCCGGGAGACCCTTTTGGCGCCTCGCTGTGCCTGGTGCTGGCCGCTCTGCTGTTCGCCCGGCTGTTCTACCGCATGAACCTGCTGACCATCGGTGACTTCTACAAGCACCGTTACGGCAAGGGCGTGGAGGTGCTGACCAGTGTGGCCATCGTGCTGTCCTATCTGGGGTGGACTTCGGCGCAGCTCACCGCGCTCGGCCTGGTGATCCACGTGCTCAGCGGCGGGGCGGTGGACCTGAACACCGCCATCCTGATGGGCGCCGGCATCGTGGTGATCTACACCATCTTCGGCGGCATGTGGTCGGTGGCCTTCACCGATCTGTTCCAGACGGTCATCATCCTCATCGGCCTGACCACCGTGGCCTGGCTGGTAGGCGACCTGGCCGGCGGGCCGGCCAAGGTGATCTCGCAGGCGGCTGCAGACGGCAAGCTCATCCTGTTCGATACCGGCATGGATGCCGCAGGGTGGTGGGCCATGGCGGGTGCCTTCTTCGCCTTCGCCTTCGGCTCGATTCCGCAGCAGGACGTGTTCCAGCGTATGACCAGCGCCAAGAACGAAGACACCGCCGTGCGCGGCACCGTCATCGGCGCCTTGATCTACTTTGTGTTCGCCTTCGTGCCGATGTTCATCGCCTACTCCGCACTCACCACAGATCCGGCCATCGCCAAGCTGTTCGAGAGTGAGGATGCGCGCGAAATCCAGCGCATCCTGCCGGACCTGGTGCTGGGCCAGATGCCCATCTGGGCGCAGATCATGTTCTTCGGCGCGCTGCTGTCGGCCATCCTGTCCACCGCCAGCGGAGCCTTGCTGGCCCCCACCGCCACCTTCACCGAGAACGTGCTCAAGCCTTTCGTGCCCCACATGAGCGACCGCCAGATGCTGCTGACGCTGCGCATCATCCTGGTGACCTTCACCGCAGGTGCGCTGCTGTTCGCCCTGAACAGCAAGAGCACGATGTACGAGATGGTGCAGAACGCCTACAACGTGACGCTGTGCGGTGCCTTCGTGCCGCTGGTGGCCGGGGCCTACTGGAAGCGCGCCAACACGCAGGGCGCGCTGCTGTCGGTGGTGCTGGGCATCGGCACCTGGCTGGCGGCCACGCAGGTGGCGCCGGAATCCATGATCCCGGCGAACCTGCTGGGCCTGTTCGCCTCCATCATCGGCATGTTGATCGGATCGCTGGCACCCACCATCGTGGCCCACCGCGGCCACTCCATCCAGCACGTGCTGCAGCACCATGGCTACCAGGCCGGTGCCGAGGCCAAGAAGGGGCATTGAGCGCGCGGGGGCCGTGAGCGGGCGGAAACCTATAATTCGCGGTTTTCGTCCACCCGTGCCCCCATGCCGATCTACGCCTACAAGTGCGAGTCCTGCGGACACCGTCAGGACGTCCTGCAAAAGATCTCCGACCCGCTGCTGACCAAGTGCCCCGCCTGCGGGGCGTCCACCTACGTCAAGCAGGTGACCGCCGCCGGCTTCCAGCTCAAGGGCTCGGGCTGGTACGTGACCGACTTCCGGGACGGCGGTTCGAACAAGGGCGGGGCAGCAGCTGACAAACCCGCTGATCAGTCTGCCGACAAGCCTGCCGAGGGCGGTGCCGACAAAGGTGCGCCGGCGGCTTCCAGCGAGTCCGCTTCTGGCGCTGCTACGCCGGCCCCGGCCCCGGCGCCAGCGCCCTCCGCTTCGCCCGCTGCACCGGCTTCTTCATGAAGAAATACCTGCTGGCCGGCCTGCTGGCCTGGGCTCCCATCGGCATCACGCTGTGGGTGCTGACGTGGCTGCTGGGCTCGATGGACAGCCTGTTCGCGTTGTTGCTGGGCGCCACCCAGGCGGTGCTGCCGCCCA
Organism: Rubrivivax sp.; assembly: GCA_021300575.1. Taxonomy (GTDB): domain Bacteria; phylum Pseudomonadota; class Gammaproteobacteria; order Burkholderiales; family Burkholderiaceae_C; genus Rubrivivax. The sequence continues at coordinate 62,481 of JAJTDM010000020.1, read as the reverse complement.
CCACGCATGCGGCCATCGAGGGGCTTCGGCACGTGCCGGGCCTGAGCGTGATCGTCCTGGCCACGCTGCTGTTGCTGACGGGCATGTTCGTCACCAACGTGGTGGGCCAGTGGGTGGCGCGGCAATGGAACAAGGTGTTGCAGAACATCCCCATCGTCAAGTCCATCTACAGCTCGGTCAAACAGGTTTCGGACACGCTGTTTTCCAGCAACGGCAACGCCTTCCGCGAGGCAGTGCTGGTGCAGTACCCGCGCGCTGGCGCCTGGACGGTGGCCTTTGTGACTGGCAAGCCTGGCGGCGAGGTGGCCCGCCACCTCGGCGCCGAGCATCTGAGCCTCTACGTGCCCACCACGCCCAACCCCACCTCGGGCTTCTTCCTGATGGTGCCGCGCGCCGACGTGGTGCCGCTGGACATGAGCGTGGACCAGGCCTTGAAGTACATCATCTCCATGGGGGTGGTGGTGCCCCCGCCCACTTCGCCCCCACCGGCCCGGCCGGGGGAGGCCGACCCCAATCCGCGGGGCTGAACGCGCCGGCCTGCGTTCAGTCCTGAGGGCCTCCCCGGGCCCCTCCCCGCTGTCCCGCCCCCCGCCAATCCCCCGCAGGCGCTGTGCGTCTGCCACCCCGCCCGGGCCGAGCCCAACGCCGGCCGCGGTCTTCAAGACACCTCCCCAGAGTTTTCGGAGCTTTCCCCATGAGAACCACCTACTGCGGCCTGGTCAGCGAGACGCTGATGGGCCAGACCGTGACCCTGATGGGCTGGGCCCACCGCCGCCGCGACCATGGCGGCGTCATCTTCATCGACCTGCGCGACCGCGAGGGCCTGGTGCAGGTGGTGTGCGACCCCGACCGCGCCGAGATGTTCCGCACCGCCGAGGGCGTGCGCAACGAGTTCTGCCTGAAGATCGTGGGCCGGGTGCGCCCGCGCCCGGCCGGTACCGAGAACGCCAACCTCACCAGCGGCAAGATCGAGATCCTGTGCCACGAGCTCGAGGTGCTGAACGCCAGCGTCACCCCGCCGTTCCAGCTGGACGACGACAACCTGTCCGAGACCGTGCGCCTGACGCACCGCGTGCTGGACCTGCGCCGCCCGGCGATGCAGAAGAACATGATGCTGCGCTACCGTGTGGCCATCGAGGTGCGCAAGTTCCTGGACGAGCAGGGCTTCGTCGACATCGAGACGCCCATGCTCACCAAGAGCACGCCCGAGGGCGCGCGTGACTACCTGGTGCCCAGCCGCGTGCACGACGGCACCTTCTTCGCGCTGCCGCAGAGCCCGCAGCTGTTCAAGCAGCTGCTGATGGTGGCGGGCTTCGACCGCTACTACCAGATCACCAAGTGCTTCCGCGACGAGGACCTGCGCGCCGACCGCCAGCCCGAGTTCACGCAGATCGACATCGAGACCTCGTTCCTGAAGGAAGACGAGATCCGCGCCATCACCGAGGCCATGATCCGGCACGTCTTCCGCCGCGCCATGGGGGTGGAGCTGCCGGTCTACCCGGTGATGAGCTACGCCGACGCGATGGCCAAGTACGGCTCCGACAAGCCCGACCTGCGCGTGAAGCTGGAGTTCACCGAGCTCACCTCGGTGATGAAGGACGTGGACTTCAAGGTCTTCTCCGGCCCGGCCAACAGCCCGGGCGGCCGCGTGGTGGCGCTGCGTGTGCCCGGCGGCGGCGATGCGCAGGAGGGACTGAGCCGCGGCGAGATCGATGCCTACACCGAGTTCGTCAAGATCTACGGTGCCAAGGGTCTGGCGTGGATCAAGGTCAACGACGCGGGCAAGGGCCGTGACGGCCTGCAAAGCCCGATCGTGAAGAACCTGCACGATTCGGCCCTGGAGCAGATCATCGCCAAGACGGGCGCGCGCAACGGCGATCTCATCTTCTTCGGTGCCGACAAGGCCAAGGTGGTGAACGACGCCATCGGTGCGCTGCGCGTGAAGGTGGGCCACAGCGACTTCGGCCGCGCCAAGGGCTTGTTCGAAGACCGCTGGGCGCCGCTGTGGGTGGTGGACTTCCCGATGTTCGAGCACGACGAGGAAGCCGGCCGCTGGACGGCCGTGCACCACCCGTTCACGGCGCCCAAGGACGGGCACGAGAACCTGATGGACACCGACCCTGGCGCCTGCATCGCCAAGGCCTATGACATGGTGCTCAACGGCTGGGAGATCGGCGGCGGCTCGGTGCGTATCCACCGTGCCGAGGTGCAGCGCAAGGTGTTCGACGCCTTGAAGATCACGCCCGAGGACGCCAAGGTGAAATTCGGCTTCCTGCTGGACGCGCTGCAGTACGGCGCCCCGCCGCACGGCGGCCTGGCCTTCGGCCTGGACCGCATCGCCACGCTGATGGCCGGGGCCGACTCCATCCGTGACGTGATCGCCTTCCCCAAGACCCAGCGTGCCCAGTGCCTGCTGACGGGCGCGCCCAGCCACGTGGACGAGGCGCAACTGCGCGAGCTGCACATCCGCCTGCGCAATCCGATGGCGGCATGAAGCCCCCCAAGATCCCCGAGTCGGTGCTGGTGGTGATTCACACCGCCGGCCTGGAGGTGCTGCTGATCGAGCGGGCCGACAAGCCCGGCTTCTGGCAGAGCGTCACCGGCTCGAAGGACAGCCTGGACGAGCCGCCGGCCGAGACGGCGGCTCGTGAGGTGGCCGAAGAGACCGGCATCGTCGTGGGCAGTCCCGACGTGCCGGTGGCGCACCTGCGCGACTGGGGCTTGCGCAACGTCTACGAGATCTACCCGGTCTGGCGGCATCGTTATGCGCCCGGCGTCACGCACAACACCGAGCATGTGTTCGGCTTGCGGGTGCCCGCCGGCATGCCCGTGATCCTGAACCCCCGCGAACACCTGCGATTCGATTGGCTGCCCTGGCAGGAGGCGGCGGACCGCTGCTTTTCCCCCAGCAATGCCGAGGCGATCCTGCAGTTGCCGCGCTTCGTGTAGCCTCGCAGGCCATGCCTGCTGTCCGAGACCGCATCCCCCTGCATGTGGGTCAACGCCCGGCTGTGGACACCCTGCGCGTGGCCACCTACAACATCCACAAGGGCGTGCGTGGTCTGGGGCCGCGCAAGCGCCTGGAAATCCACAACCTGGGCCTGGCCGTCGAGAGCTTTGACGCGGATGTGGTGTGCCTGCAGGAGGTGCGGCTGTTCCACCACCGTGATGCGCGCCGCTTTCAGCACGGCCGTCAAGGCTGGCCCATCGGCGGACAGGCCGACTTCCTGGCGCCCGAGGGCTATGAGGTCGCCTATCGCACGAACGCGGTGACGCGCCACGGTGAACATGGCAACGCGCTGCTGAGCCGCTGGCCCATCGGCGAGGTGGTCCACCACGATGTGAGCGACCACCGTTTCGAGCAGCGCGGCCTGCTGCACGTGCCGGTGCAGTGGCACGGCCTGTGCGTCCACGTGGTGGTGGCGCACTTCGCCCTGCTGCACGCCGGGCGGGTGCGCCAGGTGCAGCGTCTGGCGCAGTACCTGGCGGCCGAGGTGCCCGCGGGCGAGCCCCTGATGGTGGCCGGGGACTTCAACGATTGGAGCGAGAAGCTCGATGCGCCCATGCGCGAGATCGGCCTGACCCGCGCCGCCGACCCCGCGCCTGCGGGTTGGCCGCTGGTGCACAAGCCCACGTTCCCGGCCCTGGCGCCCGTCTTCGCGCTGGACCGTGTCTACCTGCGCGGTCTGCGCTGCCGGTCGACCCTGGTGCCGCGCGGCGCCGGCTGGCGCAAGTGGTCCGACCACTTGCCGCTGTTGGTGGAACTTCAGGCGCCGTAAGGGGCCAGGTGCGCGGCATGGAGAACCTGCTCGCACCCTTCGAGGGCGGCCACCGCGTGGCCCTGATGCGAGGGGGAGACGAACTCTTCCCTGCCATGGTGCGCGCCATCGAGGAGGCACGCAGCGAGGTGTGGCTCGCCACGTACATCTTCAACGACGACCCTTCGGGCCGCCGCATCGTGCAGGCCCTGCGCGCGGCGGCGGCCCGTGGCGTCCAGGTGCGGGTGGTGGTGGACGGCTTTGGCAGCAACGGCCGTATCGCCGCGCTGCGCAAGCAGTTGCAGGGCTCCCCTGTGGGGTTGGAAGTCTTCCGGTCGCTGGAGCGGTGGTGGGCCTGGAGCCACCCGAGCCAGCTGCGCCGCATGCACCACAAGTTGTTCGCGGTGGATGGCAGCCAGGCGTTCGTGGGCGGCATCAACGTGGTGGACGACCGTTTCGACATCCAGCACGGCTGGACCGCGGAGCCCCGCCTGGACTTCGCCATCCAGGTGAGCGGCCCGGTGGCGGCGGAGGTGCAGCGGCTGGTGCACGCCCTGTGGATGCGTTCCCGCATGGGCCGTGGCTGGCGCGAGGAGGCCGTCCTGCTGGCCCAGAGCCCCGAGCCCGTTCAGCGGGCCTTGCAACTGGTGCGTGACCTGCGCGCCCGTGCGCCCCAGATGCCCCGCAAGCCGGGTGAGCACCGCTGGAGCCTGCGGGAGTGGCTGCGGGGTGATCGACCCGAAGGGGTCCCCGCTGCGGCCGGCTTCGAACTCGTGCAGGGTGAGCCGGTGCACGTGGCGTTGGTGGTGCGTGACAACCTGACCCACCGCCGCGCCATCGAGCGGGCCTATGTCGAGGCCATCGGCCAGGCGCGCGAGCGCATCGACATCGCCTGCTCGTACTTCTATCCGGGCCGCGCCTTTCGGCGGGCGCTGCGCCGCGCCGCGGCACGGGGCGTGCGCATCCGCCTGCTGATGCAGGGCAAGGTGGACTACCGCCTGGCGGCCCTGGCTGCGCGCGTGATGTACGACGAGATGCTGTCGCGCGGCATCCTTATCTACGAATACACCCCGGCCTTCCTGCACGCCAAGGTGGCCGTGGTGGACGGCCGGTGGGCCACGGTGGGCAGCTCCAACATCGACCCGCTGTCGCTGCTGCTGAACCTGGAAGCCAACGCGGTGGTGCTGGACGAGACCTTCGCCGCCGAGGTGTCGGCCCAACTGGAGGCGGCCTTCGCGGTGTCACAGGAAATCACGGCGCCGCCTGTGCGTCCTGGCCTGCGCGGCTGGTTGATGCGCGGCTTCGTGGCCTGGGTGGCCAACGTGTACATGCGCGCGGCCGGCATCACGGGGCGGTATTGAGCGCCCGCTGCGGCACGACCCGCCTCAGGCGGGCGGCGGGTTGCCGAAGCGGTTCGCCCCGGGTGTGCCCTTGACGAAGCCGTTGTCGATCAACGCCCACAGCCAGCCCACCACGGGAACCAGGGTGATCAGCACCCACCAGGGGGCTCGGTCCCGGTCTTGCCAGCGCTTGGTCGACACGGCGATGGCGGGCCACACCAGCAACAGGTTCACGATGGCCTCGATACGGCCCTGCTCCACCCCGGCAATGCCCAGAAGCGCATGGCCCAGCAAACCCAGGCCCAGCAGGGCCAGCACGCCATAGAGCCAGAAGGTGCGCCGCGACACCCGCCCCCTGACGGACAGGAAGATGTGCAGTGGGGAAGTGGGGTCCTGTGGAATCGAAATCGAGAGAGGCATCGGCGTGCTGCGCAGCGGTGACACAAGCTTCAGAATGGCATATCGTGACCGAAGCCGCTGACAGTGACCTGATCGTCCTCCGGCCTGAAGGGCTGTACTGCCCTGCGGGCGATTTCCACATCGACCCCTGGCGGCCCGTAGCGCGCGCCGTCATCACGCACGCCCATGCCGACCATGCCCGTCGCGGCCACGCCGCTTATCTGTGCAGCGCACCGGGCGAGGGGGTGCTGCGCGCCCGGTTGGGGGGCATCCAGCTGCAGACCCTGGCGTACGGCAAGCCCTTGAGCATCGGCGCGGCCACCGTCAGCCTGCACCCGGCCGGGCATGTGCTGGGCTCGGCGCAGGTGCGCGTGGAGCACCGCGGCCGCGTCTGGGTGGCCTCGGGCGACTACCTGCTGACGGGAGCGCCGGACGACCTGGGCGTGGGGGAGGGCGCCATGGCGCACGCACGTGCGCATCCTCCTGCCAACGCTACCTGCGACGCATTCGAACCTGTGCGCTGCGATTGCTTCATCACCGAGAGCACCTTCGGCCTGCCCATCTACCGCTGGCGCCCGCCAGGCGAGGTGTTCGCCGGCATCAACCGCTGGTGGGCGGGCAACGCGCAGGCCGGCCGCGCCAGCCTGCTGCTGGCCTACAGCTTCGGCAAGGCGCAGCGCCTGTTGGCGGGCGTGGACGCGTTCATCGGGCCCATCGTCGTGCACGGCGCGGTGGAAGACCTCAACCGCGCCTACCGCGCCGCCGGCGTGCGCCTGCCCGAGACTCTCAGGTTGGAGGAGGTGAGCGACCGCAGCCTGCTGCGCCGCGCCCTGGTGGTGGCGCCGCCCTCGGTGCAGGGCAGCGCCTGGGCCGCCCGCCTGGGCGAATGCAGCAGCGCCTTTGCCAGCGGCTGGATGCAGTTGCGCGGCGCACGGCGCCGCCAGGGCCTGGACCGCGGCTTCGTGCTGAGCGACCACGCCGATTGGCCCGGCCTGCAGCGTGCCATTGCCGCCACGGGCGCGCAACGCGTCATCGTCACCCACGGCTATGAGGCGGTGATGGTGCGCTGGCTGCAGCAGCAGGGGCTGGAGGCGGGCAGTTTCCGCACCGCCTTTGGAGATCAGGCGGAGGATGTTGCCGGGGCGCCGGCAGCGGAGCAGGCCACGCCTGCGGCGTGATCACCCGATCAGGGTGGCCACATCGCCATGCAAGGCGGCCAGGCCCCGATCGAAGGTCACCAACCGGCCGTGATGGTGGCGCGCCAGGGCTGCGAGGTAGGCGTCCGTGACCTGCCGATGCCCTTGCAGCCCGCGGGTGAGCGCGGCTCCGTAGCCGATGTCATCGGGCCAGAACCGGTGCCGGGCGTGCGCAGTCAGGGCGCCCAGAACCGCCAGCGCGGCCTGGATGTCTGGTGCGCCTCCCAGGCGCAGGAGCATTCGCAGCAAAGTGCCCTGGGTGATGGGGCAGGTGGCGAAGAGATGACCGCTGTTGGTAAACCAGGCTGCCGCTTGCTCATGATGGACATGGGCCGCATCGGTGAGGGCCACCAGGACGTTGCCATCCAGCAGTTGGACGTCGGGATCGGGTGTGGCCGGGCGCACCCTGGCCCTCACGCCTCGTCCTCCAGGTCGGCCACGTCCTGAGGCGTGACGAGGCGCCGACTGCGCGTGACCGGAAGACCCGTCAGAGGGTGGATCTGCGGGCCAGTTCCCCTCGGTGTCTGAGCCTTTGCTTCGGCCGCAGGCACAGGCGTCTGAAGCCCGCGCTCCATCAGCGCCACCACCGTCTGGCTGAAGCTGCGGCCTGTGTGTTGCGCCAAGCTGACGGCAATGCGGTGCAGCGGTTCGGGGATATCTACGGTGGTGCGCATGGACAGAGCATATCTTGCCTAGCATCAACGCATCACATCATCTTTTGGTCCGGCCCCTGCCCCCGGCGGCTGAGAGCTTCCCCGTAGAAGACGAACCACCACCTCGAGCCGTACATTGAGCGGTGTTCTGAGGGACCCGAGCAAGGACTGCAGAGCGGCTGTCTGACGGGCGGATACTGCGCGCCTCTGGCCCCGAATGCCCGCACCCATGCACCACCCGGCTCCCCCACCCCTGCGGCAGGTGCGCCCTTGAGCGCCGCTACGGCCCTGGCGCCCTTTCGCACCCGCAGCTTCCGGTTCCTGTGGCCAGCCGATCTCCTCACGGCCTGGGCCATGGAGATGAAAACGCTGATCCTGGGGTGGTATGTGCTCGTGGAGACGGGCTCGGTGGTGCTGCTCACGCTGTTCGGCTCGCTGATGTATGTGGGCACCCTGGTGTCTCCCGTGGTGGGGATGCTGGGCGACCGGCTGGGCCTTGGCAGGGTGCTGGCCACCCTGCGTGTGACCTATGCCTGCATGGCAGGCGTCATCCTGGTGTTTGCCTTCATCGGCAAGCTGCACCCCACCGTGGTGCTGTGCGTGGCGGCGCTGGCCAGGGTGGTACGGCCGTCGGACATCGGCATGCGCAGCGCCCTGATCAGCTCCACCCTGCCGGCGCAGCATCTGGTGGCGGCGCTGGGGATCTCGCGGACCACGCAAGACTCGGCGCGCATCTGCGGGGCGCTGGTGGGTGCGGGCTTCATGGCCGCCTTTGGCATGACGCCGGCCTACCTGGTCATTGCCGGCATGTACCTGCTGGCGGCCTGGATGACGTTCAGGGCCGCGGTCGGCACGCCTGACTCTTCGGCAACTCCCGCCCCGGCCGCCGCGTCGCCTCAGAGGCCCTCGCCCTGGAGCGAGGTCAGGGAGGGCCTGGTCCATGTCTGGCGCACACCGCTGCTGCGGGCGGCCATGAGCCTGGCCGCCCTGGTGAACTTGACGGCCTTTCCGCTGACCATGGGCCTCATGCCCTACACGGCCAAGGAGGTCTTCCACCTTGACCAGCGGGGGCTGGGTTGGCTTGTAGCGAGCTTTGCCTGCGGGGCGCTGATCGGCTCCCTGGCGCTGAGTGCGTGGGGCCGGCGTTTGCCTCAGGCGCGCGTGATGCTGGTGGCCTGTTTCATGTGGTACCTGTGTCTGGCCGGGTTTGTGTGGTCGGCGACCGTGCCGGCGGCCATGGTCATGCTGTTGCTGGCGGGCATGGCCCAGAGCCTGAGCATGGTGTCGCTGTCCATCATCCTGCTGCGCACCACCGAGGAGCGGTTTCGAGGCCGCATCATGGGCGTGCGCATGCTGGCCATCTACACGCTGCCGCTGGGGCTGATGGCTGCGGGCGCCCTCATCCCCGTGGTGGGCTATCAGCCCACGGGCCTGGTCTATGTGGTGATCGGCCTGGTGCTCACGCTGGCCATTGGTGCAGCCTGGCGCAATGAGCTGCTGCCGCGGGGAGCGCTTGCCAACGCGGCCTGAGGCCTTCGACTTCACTCGGGACAGGCCCTTCGACAAGCTCAGGGCGAACGGCAAGACTGCGAGCTCAGGGCGAGTGGGGACAGACACTGTGCGCGCGGGGCTTGGGATTGCAGGTGCATCTGAGCCGGCCTTGTTCCAGCGCAAGGCGATGAACTGCCGCCTGACCAAGACTTGGCGCTGTTCCTGACTCCTGCGGCCCTGCACGCCAGCGCCGGTGGCCGTGCCGGCAAACCCCATCTTCGTCGCCCGAGCCCTGCGCAAGACCTACGGCAGCGGCGCGACCGAGGTGGTGGCGCTGCGCGACGTGTCGCTGGAGATCGCTGCGGGTGAGTTCGTCGTGCTGCTGGGCCCCTCGGGCAGCGGCAAGAGCACGCTGCTGAATATCCTGGGCGGGCTGGACGTGCCCACCTCGGGTGAGGTCTGGTTTGCCGACCACCGGCTGGACGGCGCCGACGAGGCGGCGCTGACGCGCTACCGGCGCGAGCACGTGGGTTTCGTCTTCCAGTTCTACAACCTGATTCCCAGCCTGACGGTGCGGGAGAACGTGGCCCTGGTCACCGACATCGCCGAGCACCCCATGGACATCGACGAGGCGCTGGGCCTGGTGGACCTGATGCCGCGGCGCGACCACTTTCCGGCGCAGCTCTCGGGCGGTGAGCAGCAGCGCGTGGCGATTGCGCGGGCCATCGTCAAGCGCCCGGACGTGCTGCTGTGTGACGAGCCCACGGGCGCGCTGGACTTCGCCACTGGCAAGCGGGTGCTGGAGGCCATTGCCGACATCAACCAGCGCCTGGGCACCACGGCCGTGGTGATCACGCACAACGCGGCCATTGCGCGCATGGCCGACCGCGTGCTGTACCTGGGGGACGGCTGCATCCAGCGCGAGGAGCGCCACGCGCAGCGCGCCACGGCGGCGGAGGTGGCGTGGTGACAAGCCTTGTCCACAGGCTGTTCGCAGACGGTTCTGCCGCTGCGGTGGCCGGTCGGTCAGGCCGTACGCTCCGGGCCCCGCCATGAAGGCCCTGAACCGCAAGCTGCTGCGCGACCTCACGCGCATGTGGAGTCAGGCGCTCACCATCGCGCTGGTGGTGGCCAGTGCCGTGGCGGGTTTTCTCACCACGCTGTCGGCCGTGGCCTCGCTGTCGGATGCGCGCGACCGCTTCTACGAGCAGGGCCGCTTCGCCGACGTCTTCGCCTCGGTGCGACGTGCGCCGTTGTCGTTGCTGCCGGTGCTGCAGGAAGTGCCCGGCGTGGCCCTGGTGCAGGCCACGGTGGAGCGGCCTGTGAGGCTGCGCATCGAGGGCTTGTCCGACCCGCTGATGGGCCACCTGATTGGGGTCGACCCGCGCCGCCCTCGCGAACTCAACCGCATCGTGCTGCGCAGCGGCCTGGCCGACGACGCCTCCCTGTCACCTGGCCGCACGCAGCCCGACGGCGCCATTCCCGCCTGGGTCTCGGAGGCCTTTGCTGACGCCCATGCGCTCAAGCCCGGCGCGCGCCTGCAGGCCGTGATCAACGGTCGGCAGCGCGACCTGGTGGTGCGCGGCGTCGCGCTGTCGCCGGAGTACGTGTTCGCGGGCATGTTCGGCATGCCCGACCCGCGCGGTTTCGGTGTGTTTTGGGTGGACGCCGAGGTGCTGGCCGCGGTGTGGGACATGGAGGGCGCCTTCAACCGCCTGTCCTTTCGGCTGGCGCCTGGGGCCGACGAGCGCCGGGTGATCGCCGCGCTCAAGCCCCTCCTGCAGCGCTACGGCGGGCGCGATCCGCACGGCCGCGAGCACCAGGGCTCGCACGCCATGCTGGACAACGAGATCGCCGAACAGCGCGTCATCGGCACCGTGCTGCCGGCCATCTTCCTGGGCGTGGCCGCCTTTCTGCTGAACGTGGTGGTGTCCAGGATGGTGGCCACGCAGCGCGAGCAGATCGCCGCGCTCAAGGCGCTGGGCTATGCCAACCGGGCCCTGGCGGCGCACTACCTCGGTTTCGTACTGCTGGTGGTGGCGGCGGGCTCGGTGCTGGGCGTGGCGCTGGGCAAGGGCCTGGGGGTGATGTTCACGGGCCTGTATGCCGAGTTCTTCCGCTTTCCGAGCTTCGAGCACCGGTTGCCGCTGGAGCTGGTGTTGCTGGCCATCGGCATCACGGTGGCCACGGCGGTGCTGGGCACGCTGCACGCCATCAGCGCCACGGCGCGCCTGGCCCCGGCCGAGGCCATGCGCCCGCCTGCACCGGCGCACTACCGGCGCACCTTGCTCGAGCGTTCAGTTCTGACCCGTTTGCCCACCGCGCTGCGCATGATCCTGCGCCAACTCGAGCGCCGGCCCTGGCGCAGCGCCCTGGCCGTGGCCGGGGTGGCCGCGGCGGTGGCCATCGTCGTGCTGGGCAACTTTTTTCGCGATGCCATCGGCCACATCGTTGAGCGCCAGTTCAACGTGGCCATGCGCGCGGATGTGCAGGTGTGGATGCTGGAGACCACCAACGACTCCGCGGCGCGCTCGCTGGCCCGCGCACCGGGGGTGTTCCGCGTGGAGGCCACGCGCCAGGTGGCGGCGGACCTCGTGCACGGCGCGCGCCGCCAGCGCGTGCAGATCCGCGGCCTGGACGCCGACGCCCAGCTCAACCAGGTGATCGACACGCAAGGCCGCGCGGTACGCCTGTCCGCCCAAGGAGGTCAGGGCGTGGTGCTGACCGACCGCCTGGCCGACAAGCTGGGCCTGCGCGTGGGTGACACGGTGCAGGCCGAGGTGCTGGAGGGCCGGCCACGCACCTTGATCCTGACGGTTGATGCCACGGTGCAGGAGACCATGGGCCTGAACGCGACCATGGAGCGCACGGCGCTGAACCGGGCCCTGGGCGAGGGTGATGTGGCCGGCGGCTTCGCCCTTGGGGTGGAGCGTGGCCGCGAAGCCGAGCTGCTGGAGGCCACGCGCGAGATGCCGCGCGTGGGTGGGGCCTTCAGCAAGGCCACGCTGCTGCGCAACATGGAGCAGATCACGGCGCGCAACATCCGCATCATGAGCACGGTGATGACGGTGTTTGCCGCCGTCATTGCCGTGGGCGTGGTCTACAACAACGCGCGTATCGCCCTGTCGGAGCGGGCCTGGGAGCTGGCTTCGCTGCGTGTGCTGGGCTTCACGCGGGGCGAGGTCTCGGCGCTGCTGCTGGGCGAGTTGGCGCTGCTCATCGCGGTGGCGCTGCCGCTGGGCATGCTGGCCGGCTGGGGGCTGGTGCACCTGCTGTCGGTGGCGCTGAAGACCGACCAGTTCCACTTCCCGGTGGTCATCCTGCCGCGCACCTACGCCTGGGCTGCGGTGTGCGTGGTGCTGGCCGGGGTGGGCAGCGCGCTGGTGGTGCGCCGGCGCATCGACCGCCTGGACATGGTGGCGGCGCTGAAGACGCGGGAATGAGGGCCGCAGCCCGGCCATGAACACGAGGGACCTTGCATGAAACGCAATACCTGGATCGCTCTGGTGGGCGCAGGCGTGGTGGCCACCGGCCTGCTGGCCTGGGCCTTCGCGCCGCGGGCCGTGGAGGTGGAGGCCGTGGCAGCCACCCGTGGGCCGTTCGAGACGGCGGTGGAGGAAGACGGCCGCACACGGGTGAGTGAACGCCACGCCGTGACTGCGCCCATCGCCGGGCGGCTGCGTCGCATCGCCTTGCGCGAGGGCGATGCCGTGCAGGCCGGCCAGGCCCTGGCGCTGATCGAGCCGCTGCCATCGCCGCTGCTGGACGAGCGAAGCCGGGGCGAGCAGCAGGCCCGCGCCGCCGCCGCGCAGGCGGCCCTGGAGCGCGCCGGCACCCGGGTGCGTGCCGCCCAGGTGGGTGTGGACCAGGCCTTGAATGAGCAGCGGCGCACGGCCCAGCTGGTGGCTCAGGGCTTTGTGTCGCCGGCCAAGGCCGACGCCGACCGCCTGGCCCTGGACGCGGCCACCCGTGAGCGCGAAGGAGCCGTGGAGAGCGAACGCGTGGCGCGTTTCGAACTGCAGCAGACCCGGGTGGCGTTGGAGTTGTCGTCCGCAGCGGTGTCCTCCGGCCGCACCTTCACCGTGCGCGCGCCCGTGGCCGGCATGGTGCTGCGGGTGCACCAGGCCAGCGAAGGGGTGGTGGGCATCGGCACGCCGCTGCTGGACCTGGCCGACACCTCGCGCCTCGAGATCGTGGCCGAGCTGCTGACCGGCGATGCGGCCGTGGCCCGGCCAGGCAGCCCCGTGCGCATCGAGCGCTGGGGCGGGCCGGGTTCGCTGCGGGGGCAGGTGCGCCGCGTGGAGCCTGCTGCCTTCACCAAGGTGTCGGCGCTGGGGGTGGAGGAGCAGCGGGTGAACGTGCTGATCGATCTGGTGCCGGCGTCGGCCGTGCCGGCAGGGCCGGCAGCGTCGGCAGTGTCCATCGACGGTGCGGCGCGGGCCGATGCGACGCCCGCAGCCCTGCTCGGTGACGGCTGGCGCGTGGTGGTGCGCATCCTCACCCGGCAGGAGGCCGACGTGCTGCGCGTGCCGGTGAGCGCGGTGTTCCCCTGGCCGGGGCCTGCGCAGCCCGCCGACACGATGGGTGTGTTCGTCGTCGAAAGGGGCCGTGCGCGCCTGCGCACGGTGCAGGTGGTGGCACGCAACGGCAGCCTGGCCTGGGTGCGCTCAGGGCTGGCGCCGGGCGAGGTGGTGATCGCCTACCCGCCGCCGGCGGTGGCCGATGGCGTGCGGGTCAAGCCCCGCCAGGGGTGAGGCGCGCAGGTGGGGGGTGCGCCAGGAGGCTCACCTGTCCGGCGCCCTGGGGAATTCCCCCTGACGCTGCGCCGGCCCCTGGCTTCCAATCAGGTGGCGGCGCTGGCCATACGGTCACCCCGCAAGACCCGAGCCCACCGAACAGGAGCCCGCTTGTGATGAAGACCCGCTTGATCTGCCTGCTGACCGCAGCCCTCGCCTGGTGCGGCGTGGCCCACGCCGCCTGGCCCGACAAGCCGATCCGCATCGTGGTCGCCTTCGCCCCGGGCAGCTCCACCGACATCGTGGCGCGCCTGCTGGGCCCGCTGCTCACGGCGCAGATGGGCCAGAACGTGATCATCGAGAACAGGCCGGGTGCGGGCGGCAACATCGCCACGCAGCAGGTGATGAACGCGCCGGCAGACGGCTACACGCTGCTGATGCACAGCGTGGCCTACTCGGTGAACCCATCGCTGTTCGCCAACGCCGGCTATGACGCGCTGCGCGTGCACCCCGACGTGAAAGCCAACAACCTGGCCGAGCTGCTGGCCCTGGCCCGCAGCAGCAAGATGGCCTATGCCTCGTCCGGCAACGGCACCACCACGCACCTGGGCGCTGAGTTGCTGTTCCGCACCCTGGCCAAGGTGGATGTCACGCATGTGCCGTTCCAGCCCGCGGCGGCCACGCAGGCAGCGCTCAGTGGCCAGGTGCCCATTGCCAGCACCTCCATGCCGCCAGCCGTGCCCCACGCCAAGGCGGGCAAGGTGCGGCCGATTGCCGTGATGTCGCTCAAGCGCAGCCCGGCGCTGCCCGATGTGCCGACCGTGGCTGAGCTGGGCTATCCCGGCTTCGAGGCCAACACCTGGTTCGCCGTGTTCGCGCCGGCCAAGGTGCCGGCCGAGGTGCTGGAGCGCCTGAACGCCGAGATCGGCAAGGCGCTGGCGGCCGACGCCGTGAAGGAGCGCTTTGCCGCGCTGTCGCTGGACGGCCAGCCGATGGACCGCGCCACCCTGCGCCGCTACCTCGAAGCTGAAGTGGCGAAGTGGGGCAAGGTGGTCAGGGACAACGGCCTGAAGGCGGATTAAGAAGCGGAGTCCCTGGCCCGCACGCCGACACCTTTCTCGACCCTTCAGCATCCGGACTCATCTTGCGCGACCTGAACCTTGACAACATCACCGCCACGGCGGTGGACAGCTTTGCCGGCCTGGCCGACGCCCGCCAGCGCGAGCTGGTGCAGACCCTGGTGCGCCACCTGCACGCCTACGCCCGCGAGGTGAAGCTCACCCACGCCGAGTGGCGCGCGGCCATCGCCTTCCTGCACCGGGTGGGCGACATCTCCAGCGAGCAGCGCAGCGAGTTCTCGCTGCTGTCCGACGTCACCGGCCTGTCCAGCCTGGTGGACCTGCTGGGCTCGCACCCGCAGGCCATCAAGGACGCCGTGCTCGACTTCTGGCAGAACGCCGCGAATGGCCTGTACTGGCAACTGGACGCGGCGCAACCGCGCGACAACCTGAGGTGCCAACTGCGGGTGGACGCCCAGGGCGGCTACGAGATCGCCACCATCCGGCCCGTGCCTTATCAGATCCCCACCGACGGCCCCGCCTGGGTGGACCTGGTGGAACCCGCGGGCCGGGGCTCCTGGCGCCCGGCGCACTTCCACCTCATCGTCTCGGCGCCGGGCCACCGCACGCTGGTGACCGAGTTGTTCGACGCCGAAGACCCGTATCTGGATCGCGACGCCGTCTTTGGCGTGCGTGAAGCCCTGATCGGCCGCTATGCCGAAGAGCACGACCTGGCCGCCGCGCAGCGCCTGGGCCTGCCCGGCCCCGGGGTGCCGGTGATGCGCATGGACTTCCGTTTGGCGCCCGCCTGAGCGCAAGAGAGCCTGCGCTGGCCCTCAGCTCTTCAGCGCAAACCCCGCCACCTGCTGGTAATGGCGGGAGATGGCGCGCAGTTCTTCCGCGCTGATCAGGTCGTCGATGTGGCCGAAGGGCTGGCCACCGCTGAGTTCATCGGCCTTCATGATGATGGCGTCGGGTGGCAGGGTGCGGTTGGTCTGCACCACGCGCGCCGTGGCCGGCAGGCGCTGGTCTTCGTAGCGGCGCAGCGCTTGCTGCGGTGGAGTACCTGCGGTGACGCTGGCCGCCAACTCATCGGCCAGCGTGCGGGCGTCCAGCAGCGCCTGTGCCGAGCCGTTGGAGCCACGCGGGTACATCGGGTGGGCCGCGTCGCCCATCAGCGTCACCCGGCCCTGGCCCCAGGAGGGCAGGGGGTCGCGGTCCACCATCGGGTACTCGAAGATCGCCTGTGCGCCACTGATCAGCGCCGGCACGTCCAGCCAGTCAAAGCGCCAGCGTTCGAAGGTGGGCAGGAAGTCTTCCAGCCGCCCGGGCTGGTTCCAGTCGTTCATGGCCGAGCCTTCGCGGCCGATCTCCGCCACCCAGTTGATGAGCTGGTGGCCCTGCCCGTCGACGTTGTCGACGATGGGGTAGATCACCATCTTGCCGGTGGCAATCGAGCCGATGCGCATATAGCTGCGCCCGGTGAGGATGGGCCGGTGTACCGTGGTGCCGCGCCAGGTGTTGATGCCGGCAAAGCACAGCCGGTCCGTGGGGTGGAGCTGGCGCCGCACCGCCGAGTGCACGCCGTCGCAGGCCACCGCGATGGCGGCGCGCACGGGGTCGGGCGCGGCCGCGCCGCCAGGTGGCGCGGCGAAGCGCAGCGTCACGCCCTCGTCCTCGATCAGCACGCCTTCGCAGCGGTGGCCGGTGAGCACGCGCTGCGGGCCCAGCCGCTGCAGCGCGGCGCGGTGCAGGATGCCGTGCAGCTTGCCGCGGTGGATGCCGAACTCCGGGTGCTCGTGGCCGGCGTGGCGGCCGCGCGGCTCGCGGTAGATGTACTGGCCCCAGCGGTTGTAGAAGACGCTTTCCTCGTTTTCGATGGCTACGGCGCGGATCTCGTCCAGCAGCCCCAGGGCCGTCAACTCGCGCATGGCGTGCGGCAGCAGCGTGATGCCCACGCCCACCTCGCGCACCTCGCGCACGCCCTCGTACACGGTGCAGGGCAGGCCGCGCTGGTGCAGCGCCAGGGCGAACGCCAGGCCGGCGATGCCGCCGCCGATGATGGCAATGTCCATGATGTGTTCCTGAATCGCCTGGGCTGGAGGGCTCAGGCCCTTCGGAGATCCTGAGCCCGCGAAGTTCAGTCGGCCGTGATCTGACGCGCCTTGATCAGCTGCGCCCAGCGCGCCGCATCTCGCTCCACGAGCTGCCCGAAGGCCTCGGGCGTGCTGGTGGCCGGGTCCATCCCCTGGGTGGAGAAGGCGCGCCTGGCGTCTTCACTGGCCAGGATCTGCTGGATCTCGCGGTTGAGCTGGGCCACCAGGGCCGGCGGCGTGCCCTTGGGTGCGAACATGCCGTACCACATGTCCACGTTGACCTGGCCCACGCCGGCCTCGGCCAGGGTGGGCAGATCGGGCAGCAGGGGGTGGCGCTTGTCGCTGCCGATGCCCAGCGCCAGCAGCTTGCCCGCCCTGACGTGCGGCAGCGCCACGTGGATGGGCAGGAACATGGCCTCCACCTGGCCGCCGAGCAGATCGGTCACGGCCGGGCCGGTACCGCGGTAGGGGATGTGGGTGATGAAGGTGCCGGTGGTGTTCTTCAGCAGTTCCATCGACAGGTGGTGCGGCGTGCCCACGCCAGGGGAGGCGTAGTTCAGCCGGCCGGGCTGGCGGCGTGCGGCCTCCAGCAGCTCGCGCGCGTTGCGCCAGCCGGTTTTCGGGTGCGCCACCAGCAGCAGCTGGCCCCAGCTGGTCAGGGTGATGGGGGTCAGGTCCCGCACCGGGTCCCAGGACAGCGTGGGGTACAGGCTGCGGTTCATCACCAGCGTGTTCACGCTCACCAGCAGCGTGGAGCCATCGGGCGCAGCGCGCACCACGGCTTCGGTGCCGGTGTTGCCTGAGGCGCCCGGCCGGTTGTCCACCACCACCGGCCGGCCCAGACGCTCCGAAAGCTTAGGGCCCACGGTGCGGGCGATGAGGTCGATGCCGGTGCCGGGTGTGAAGGGCACGATCAGGCGTATCGGCCCGGCTGCCCCTGGGGAGGCTGCAGGTGCCTGAACCTGGGCCATCACGTTGCCGGCGCTCATGGTCAACAGGCCGGCCGCGGCCGAGGCTGCGGCGGTGATCAGAAGCCGTCGCCGGCGCGGGAATTGGAGGCTTGTCATGGAGGGTGTCCTGGAGAAACGGCCGAGGTTGCAGGCTACTCGATGTCCAATGGCGGGCGCCACTGTGGGGTCGGCACGGGGCGCCAGCGGCCGAGCAGACTGCCCAGGGTGAAGCCGGCCGCGGCGGTCAAGGCCACCACTGCGTAGGCGGGCCAAAACGCACCATCGTAGGCGCCGAACAGGCTGGCGCGGAAGGCTTGCACCACCCAGGTCAGCGGCAGGTAGGGGTGCATGACCTGGAAGGCCTCGTCGCTCAGCTCGATGGGCAGCAGCGCCCCTGCAGCCGAGACCTGCACGATCAGCAGCAGCACGGCCACCACCTTGCCCAGATCGCCCAGCAGGCGCACAAGCGCCCACACGATGGCGAGGAAGGCCACCGAAGTCGTGGCCAGGGTCAGGGCGAACATTCCCGGCTGCGGCATGGGCACGTGCAGTACGGTGGCCAGCAGCACCAGCATGACCAGTGCCTGCAACAGCACCACCGCCACCGGCAGGCCCAGCTTGCCGACGGCCAGGGCCAGCCGCGGGTGGCTGGCCAGTGTCTCGGGGATGCGCCGCAGGTGGACCAGGAAAGCCACCATCACAGCCCCGACCCACAGCGCCAACGGCACGAAGTTCGGTATGAGGGCGCTGCCTTGGTTGGGCACTGGCGCCACCACCTCCACCACGGGTTCGACCGACAGGGCCAGGCCTTGCGCACTGCCCTCCGGACGGTCCACATCCGTGGGCAGTGTCCTGCGTAGCAGTTCCATCCCCGTGTCCAGACGTCCCGCGCCGTCGGTCAGGTTCCCCAGGCCCGACTGGAGGGCCTGCGCGCCTGCGCCAAGCTGTCGCAGGCCGGCCAGCAAGGCCTCATGGCCGCTGGCCAAGTCACGTGCGCCTTCGGTCAGCCTGTCCAGCCGTCCGTCGTCGGGCAGTCTGGCCTGCAGGGACGCCACAGCACCCGCGGCCCGCGTCGTGCCATCGGCCAGCGTGTTGACGCCGTCCTGCAGGCGTTGTGTGCCCTGCAGCAGCATCGCCTGCGCTTCGCGCGCACGGCCCAGTCCGGCACCCAGCTCGCGAGCCCCCGCAGCAATGGGGGTGACGCTTTCCACCACCCAGCCTCCGAAAAGCGGCGTCTCGTCGGCCGCGGTGCGCAGCTGCATCAGGCCGGCTTCCAGCCGCCGCGCGCCGCCGCCTAGCGCATCCAGACCGCCCAGCAGTTCCTGTTGCCCTTGGGCCAGGGCCTGGGTGCCCTGCCGCAGCGCCCCCAGTTCCGATTCGGCGGGCATGCGTGCTTCCAGCGCCCGCAGCGAAGCGGCCATTTGCCGCGTGCCTGTGCCCAACTGCTGCGTCCCTTCGGCCACCTGCTGGGCCCCCGCGCGAAGACGCTGTGCCGATTCCAGGGCGAGGTCGCCTGCGTGGGCGGTCTGCCGGCTGCCATCACGCAGCCTGCCCAGCCCCGCCTGCATGTCCGAGGCGCCCTTGTGCAGATCGGCCAGCGCCGCGCGCAGGCTCTCGAGATCGCGCTGTGAGCCCGCTGCCGTGGACAGCACCAGGTCCCAGCGCGCTTCGGCCAGCATGGTGTTCACCTTCTGCGCCACCTCAGGCGCGAAGCGGCGCGCGAAGCCGGCACTGGCGTAGTTGTTGCCTTCGCTGGTGTAGATCGTCAGCTTGGCGGCGCCGGGCTGCTCTCCCGGCAAGGCGCGCTGGCTGAAGTCAGGCGGCACCTCCAGCATGAAGGCCAGGTGGCCGCGTCGCACGTCCTGCCGCGCCTGCTGCGCGTCTTCATAGACGCGATAGGCGAACTGTCCCTGCCGTTCGATGGAGGTGATGACTTGGCTGCCCAGGTTCAGGCTGCGGTCCCGGTACTCCGCGCCCGTGTCGAGATTGACCAGACCTGCGGGTAGGTCCCGCGTGTGGGACGCCGGATCCCACATGGCGAACAGATAGATCCACGCATAGACCGCAGGCACGAACAGGACGCCCAGGAACGCGAGGGCGAGCTTGCGGTGGGCGCGCAAGAGATTCCACTCGCACGCCAGCACTTCTCGGGTGGCCTGGCCAAGGCTCATGTGGTCGTTTCCCAGTGCGGTCGTCGGACAGGGCCTGTGCTCACCAAGGCCTCTGCAGCCATGGATTGTGCGGCCTGCTGGGTGCTGCGCCGGCCGGTTCAGGGGGCGCCGCGCGCATTCGTGACAATCGGCTGCGTCCGCTCACCCTCAGGCAAAAGCCTCGACCGTGAGCCCACTTGTCTTTCCGCCAGGCCCTCGCATCATGACTGTCCCCATCCTTCAGAGCCTCATCGCCGACCGCTGGGTCGGCACCCAAGCCTCCAGCCTGCTGCGCAGTGCCATCGACGGCAGCGCAGTCGCCCACACCCATGCCGAGGCGCTCGATTTCGCCGAGGCCCTGCACCACGCCCGCACGGTCGGCGTGCCCGCGCTGCTGAAGCTGGACTTCCAGCAGCGCGCGGCCCTGCTGAAGGCCCTGGCGGCCTACCTGCTGGAGCGCAAGGAGGCGCTCTACACCCTGTCGCGACATACCGGGGCGACGCGCGCCGACAGCTGGATCGACATCGAAGGCGGCACCGGCACCCTCTTCGCTTACGCCAGCGTGGGCGCCGGTGACCTGCCCTCGGGCAACGTGGTGCACGAAGGTCCGGCGATGCCGCTGGGCAAGACGGGCGTGTTTGCGGGCACGCACATCCTGGTGCCGCGGCGCGGGGTGGCGGTGCACATCAACGCCTTCAACTTCCCCATCTGGGGCTTGCTGGAGAAGTTGGCGCCCAGCTTCCTGGCGGGCATGCCCTGCATCGGCAAGCCGGCCACCGCCACCAGCTACCTTACCGAAGCGGTGGTGCGCATGATCCAGGACTCCGGCCTGCTGCCGCCGGGCAGCCTGCAGCTCGTCATCGGCGGCACGGGCGACCTGCTGGACCGGCTGACCGAGCCTGACGTGGTCACCTTCACTGGGTCGGCCGACACGGCCGCGCGCCTGCGGGTGCACCCCAACCTGGTGGCGCGCTCCATCCCCTTCAATGCCGAGGCGGACTCGCTGAACTGCGCGGTGCTGGCGCCCGAGGTGGGGCCTGATGACGAGGTCTTCGATTTGTTCGTGAAGGAGGTGGCGCGCGAGATGACGGCCAAGGCCGGGCAGAAATGCACCGCCATCCGCCGCGCCATCGTGCCGCGCCGGCACCTGGACGCCGTGGCCGAAAGACTGGCCGCGCGCCTGGCCAGGACCGTGGTGGGCGACCCCGCCGTGGAAGGCGTGAAGATGGGCGCGCTGGCCTCGAAAGCGCAGCAGGCCGACGTGGCCGAGCGCGTGGCGCTGCTCTCGCGCGGCAACGAGGTGGTGTTCGGTGCCGAGGCGGGCCGGGCCCCAGGCGCCGCCTTCTCACCATTGGGCCAGGGCGTGGCCGACGGCGCCTTCTTCAGCCCCACGCTGCTGCTGTGCCGTGATGCCTTTGCCCATGATGCCGTGCATGATGTCGAGGCCTTCGGCCCCGTGAGCACGCTCATGCCCTACGACGAACTGGACGAGGCCGTGGCCCTGGCCGCGCGTGGCCGCGGCAGCCTGGTGTCCACGCTGGTGACCACCCGCCCCCAGGTGGCGGCCTACGTGGTGCCGCAGATGGCCGCGATGCACGGCCGCGTGCACATCCTGGACCCGCAGGCCGCGCCCGAATCCACCGGCCACGGCTCGCCGCTGCCCCAGCTCAAGCACGGCGGCCCGGGCCGCGCGGGCGGCGGCGAGGAACTGGGCGGTGTGCGCGCCGTCAAGCACTACCTGCAGCGCGCGGCGGTGCAGGGCTCCCCCACCATGCTGGCCGCGGTGACGGGCGAGTACGTGCGCGGCGCGGCAGTGCAGGAGTCTGAACTGCACCCCTTCCGCAAGTGGTTCGACGATCTCGTCATAGGCGACAGCCTGCTCACGCACCGGCGCACGGTCAGCGAGGCCGACATCGTGGCCTTCGGCGGCATTTCGGGCGACTACTTCTACATGCACTTCGACGAGATCGCGGCCAAGGACAGCCCCTTCGGCAAGCGCATCGCCCACGGCTACTTCGTGCTCTCGGCGGCGGCGGGCCTGTTCGTCTCGCCCTCACCCGGCCCGGTGCTGGCCAACTACGGCCTGGACACGCTGCGCTTCGTCAAGCCCGTGGGCATCGGCGACACCATCCGGGCGCGCCTGACCTGCAAGCGCAAGACCGACAAGCCCGCCCGCAAGGGCCAGCCCCCGCAAGGCGTGGTGGCCTGGGACGTGCAGGTCACCAATCAGCTTGGCGAGCTGGTGGCCAGCTACGACATCCTGACGCTGGTGTTGAAGCGGCCGGGGGAGGGCAAGCTCGACGTCTGACAGTGGCCGCGTGCGGCTGCTCGGATTGCGCGACGGCCTGTTCGGACCCATTGGTCCGAGCGTTACCGCATCACGCGGCCGCCAGCGCCTCGCGTACGAAGTCCAGCCGGTCTTGCCCGAAGAACATCTGCGGGCCCACAAAGAAGGTCGGGGCGCCGAATGCACCGCGGGCCACCGAAGCTTCGGTGCGCGCGATCAGGTCGGCCTTGACTTCGGGGTCCGCCACCAGGGCCATGAAGGCTGCGGCATCGAAGCCGGCCTCGGCCAGCACCGCTGCGACTTCGCCAGGGTCGTTCAGGTTGCGCGGTGCCACCCACATCGCGTGGAACATGGCGTCCACATAGCGCTGAAAGTCGTCGGGCTGGCGCATCAGCAGTCCGCAGGCGCCGCGCATCAGCGTCAAGGTGTTGACCGGAAAGTGCGGGTTCATCACCAAGGGCACGCCCCAGCGCTGGGCCCAGCGCGCCATATCCTCGTTCATCCAGCGGCCCTTGGCGGGCACCGTGATCGGGCTGGCGTTGCCTGCGGCCTTGAACACGCCGCCCAACAGCACGGGGTGCCAGACCAGCGTGGCATCGGTTTGCTGCGCGATGCGCGGCACCTGGGTGTAGGCCAGATAGGTGGTGGGGCTGCCGAAGTCGAAGTGGAATTCCAGCGTCTTGGGGCTCATGGGGGTCCTCGGAAGTGGAGGGTCCGCGTTCGCGGTGCCGTCGTGTGTGCCTTGCGCTTCAGGTCTTGATGCCCTTGTCGAACGCGGGCCGCGCCTCCAGGCGTTTCACGTAGGCGTGCAGGTGCGTCATGTCCTCGGGCATGCAGCCCAGTTGCCGGGCCATGTAGCTAGCGTGACCGAGCATGAAATCCACACCTGACAACGCACCGATCATGAAGTCGCGTCCGGACAGGGCCTCGTTCAGCGGCTCCAGCGTCTTGGTCAGCAATCGCCTGGCCTGACCCAGAATCTCCTCGTTGCGCCGCTCTGGCGACAGCAAAAGTGTCTGCACGACGATGGTGTTGATCGGCGGCATGACCATGCCCTCGCAGTAGTGGAACCACTGCAGATAGCGCGGGAAGAGCGGTGAGTCCACGGCCGGCTTGAGTGTGCCGTTGCTGTGGCGAGCGATGAGGTACTCGATGATCGCGCCCGACTCGTACAGCATGACATCGCCGTCTTCCAGCACCGGCACGCGGCCCAGCGGGTGGCGCGCACGGTGCTCGTCGGATTTCAGCGCCCGGGGGTGGAACTCCATGCGGTTGAGCTCGTAGGGCAGTTGCAGTTCTTCCAGCAACCAGACAATCCGTCCAGCTCGGCTGTTGGGGGCGTGGTGCAGCTTCAGCATGGGGTGCTCCTACTAGAGATCGGGGTTGGCGGCATGGTTCCACCACGCCAGGTCGGAATGGGCGCGCAGGTCCAGCTCGAAGGTCCAGGCCGAACGGTGCTGATGCGCCAGGTGATAGTAGGTGTGGGCTACCTCGGCCGGCACCAGCAGGCCATCGTGCTCCAGGCCCTTTTTCTCGCGCAGCGCCTGGAAGCGCTCGGGGCCCAGCATCTTGCCCAGGGTATCGGGCGCGTCCACGGCGCCGTCGATCACGATGTGCGCCACGTGGATGCCCTTGCTGGCGAATTGCGCGTTCAGTGACTGGCACAGCATGCGCCGCCCGCCCATGGCCGCGGCGTGCGAGTGCTGACCGGCGTTGCCGCGCATCGCGGCGGTGGCGGAAGTGACCAACAGCGCCCCCTTGCCGCGTTGCTCCATGTACGGGAACAGCACCTGCGCCAGGCGGAACAGGCCGAACGTGGCCAGGCGCCAGCCCATCTCGAACTGCTTGAGCGACGTGCTGGCCAGGCCCCGGTCGCCAATCTGCGCGCCGAGGTTGAACACCGCCACGCCAATCGGTCCGACCTTGGCCTCGATGTGGGTCACCAGTTGCTCGATGCTGCCTTCTTCCACTGCATTGAGCAGGTGGCCGCTGGCCGAGCCGCCCGTGGCCCCGATCTCGGCCACAAGCTTGTCCAGCCCAGCTTGGTCAGTGCGGCGCGCCAGGCAGGCGTGGTAACCCTCTCGTGCGAAGCGCTTGGCCACGTGGCCACCGATGCCGGCACCGGCACCGAGGATCAGGCAGACGGGTTTGTTCACGGCGTGTCCTTGACGAGGCTGCCTTGCTATTGTGAACCTTGCGGTCCAGAATGCAAGCATGGCCCGCCCCGTCGAATTCGACCGACCCCAAGCCGTGAACCGTGCGCTGTCGCTGTTCTGGCGCCAGGGCTACCAGGCCACCACGCTGGCCGAGCTGCTGCAGACCATGGGCATCGGGCGCAGCAGCTTCTACGCCGCGTTCACCGACAAACGCACGTTCTTCATCGAGTGCCTGGACCTCTGGGCTGCGCGCACGCTGGACCTGCTTCAACGTGCCCGCACGGAGAGGCCACCGATGGACGCCCTGCAAGACTTCTTTGAGCGCAGCTTTGTCGGTGCGCGTGGTGCGAAGGCCCACTGGGGCTGCATGCTGGTGAACACCGTGCTCGAGATGGCCGGCGTGGACGACGAGCTTGCTGCCCGGGCCAGCCACCACATGGGCGAGATGCAACGCGTCTTCCAGGTCTGCCTGCTGGATGCAGGCGCCACGCCGGCACGCGCCGAGGAGCTGGCCGCCATGCTCATGCTGTTCAATGAGGGCATCCGCGTGTCCAGCCGCCGCCGCCTGCCCGAGGCCCAGCACCTGCAACCCATCGCCACCACCTTTCGCCTGGTCAGGCGCGCGATCGCATGAGCGCCATCCAACCCGCCACCCCTGGCCGCGCTCATGCAAGGCGTGGCTCCGACTTGCACACGGAACACGAATGACAGAAAGCAAACGCACCGCCTTGTGGCTGGTGCTGCTGGCCGCAGCCGGGACCTTCGCGCTGACCATGGGCACGCGCCAGACCATGGGGCTGTTCCTGTCGCCGCTGAACACCGCCACCGGCCTGGGCCTGGCCAGCATCAGCCTGGCCTTCGCGTTCGGGCAGCTGTGGTGGGGGCTCACGCAGCCATTCGCAGGCGTCATGGCCGACAAGATCGGCGCCGGGCGTGTGCTCTTCATCGGCGCGCTTCTGGTGGCCGCAGGCACCTTCATCACCCCCTACATGACCAGCACCTGGGGGCTGATCCTGGCCATCGGTGTGCTGTCGGCGGGCGGTGCGGGCATGGCCGGGCCGGCCGTGCTGATGGCCGCCACCACGCGGCTGATCCCACCCGAACGCCGGGGGCTGGCCGCGGGCATCGTCAACGCCGGCGGCTCCTTCGGCCAGTTCGCCCTGGCGCCCATTGCGGCCACGCTGATCGTGGGTCTGGGCTGGGCTCCTGCGATGCAGGTGATGGGCCTGCTGGTGTTGCTGTGCCTGCCGGCGGCATTCCTGCTGCGCGGCAACTCGCTGCAGGCCGCACCCGCTGGCCAGAAGGTCTTGAGCACGCGCGAAGCCTTACGCGACGCGTTTCGCAACCGCAGCTACCTGCTGCTGGGTGCCGGCTTCTTCGTCTGTGGCTTTCATGTGGCGTTTCTCGCCACGCACCTGCCGGGTGTCATTGCGTCCTGTGGACTGCCCACCGCCTGGGCCGGCTGGTCGTTGGCTCTGTTGGGTCTCTTCAACATCGTCGGCAGCGTGGCCGCGGGCTGGGCCATGGGCCGCTGGCGCATGAAGTCGCTGCTGTCGCTGGTCTATGCCACGCGTGCGCTGGCCGTGCTGGTGTTCCTGCTCGCCCCCAAGACCGGACCGGTGGTGCTGGCCTTCTCCGCGGTGATGGGATTGACCTTTCTGTCGACCGTGCCGCCCACCGCGGGCCTGGTGGCGAAGTTCTTCGGGCCGGCCAACATGGCCACGCTGTTCGGCATCGTCATGTTCTCGCACCAGATTGGCGGCTTCCTGGGGGCCTGGCTGGGCGGCCAGGTGTTCGAGGCCACCGGGTCGTACGACTGGATCTGGTACGTCGACATCCTGCTGGCCGTGGGCGCGGCGCTGGTGCATCTGCCGATTCGCGAAGAGCCTTTGCGCCGCGCGGGCGCTGCGGGCAACCCCGCCGCCTGACCCGGGCGCAGGGTCCCTGCGATGGTGATTCACCCGGTGGACGCGCACATACTTCTTGCTGCAGCTTCTCACTGAATCGATGTCCCCCGGGATGAAAGCACACACCATGACCCCCTCCATTCCCCACACGGCCTTGCAACTGCGCTCGTTGATCCGCAGCACCGGCGAGCTCGAAGTTGCGCTGGTCGACGTCCCGGTGCCTCAACCGGCGGCCGATGAAGTGCTCGTGCGCATGGAAGCCACGCCCATCAACCCGTCCGACCTGGGGCTGCTCTTTGGCGCCGCTGACATGAGCACGGCCCGGGCCGGGGGCAGCGCCGAGCGTCCGGTGATCCACGCCCAGGTGCCCGAGCGGGCCATGAAGGCCATGGCCGGGCGGTTTGATCAGTCGCTGCCTGTGGGCAATGAAGGTGCGGGCACGGTGGTCCAGGCCGGCAGCGGGGCTGCAGCCCAGGCCCTGCTGGGCAAGAAGGTGGCCCTCATGGGCGGCGCCATGTACACGCAGTACCGCTGCATCCCCGCCGAGCAGTGCCTGCGGCTTCCCGACGACGCCACGCCGGCGCAAGGCGCCAGTTGCTTCGTCAACCCGCTCACCGCGCTGGGCATGGTGGAGACGATGAAGAGCGAAGGCCACAGCGCGCTGGTGCACACGGCGGCGGCCTCCAACCTGGGGCAGATGCTCAACCGCATCTGCCTTCAAGACGGCGTCGGGCTGGTCAACATCGTGCGCAAGCAAGAGCAGGTGGATCTGCTCAAGGCGCAGGGCGCGAAGTTTGTCTGCAGCACCGACTCACCTGATTTCATGGCCGAGCTGACCGACGCCATCGCGGCCACTGGCGCGACCATCGCCTTCGATGCCCTGGGCGGCGGCCGGCTGGCCGGTCAGATCCTCACGTGCATGGAGGCCGCGCTCAGCCGCAACGCCCAGGTCTACAGCCGCTACGGATCACCGACGCACAAGCAGGTCTACCTCTACGGCACGCTGGACACCGCGCCCACCGAAGTGGTGCGCAACTTCGGCTTCTCCTGGGGCATGGGTGGCTGGTTGCTGTTCCTGTTCCTGCAAAAGATCGGCCCCGCCGCGGCGCACACATTGCGCGAGCGCGTGGCGGCTGAGCTGACCACCACCTTCGCCAGCCACTACGCGCACGAAGTCTCGCTGGCCGGCGCCTTGCAGATGGAGGCGATCGCCGTCTACGGCAAGCGCTCCACGGGTGCCAAGTTCTTGATCAATCCCTCCCTGTAGACGTCCTGCGACCTCGCTGCACGAGGCTGGCGTGAAGGTGATCCACAAGTGGAGCGTCTGCCTGGACCTGCCCTATGAAGTCACGGCCTATGTGAGGTGACACCGCAGGCATTGGCCATCGCCACGGCGGCCTGGGTCAGCATCTCCACGGTGCCATGGCCCCGCTGGAGCGCCGATGCCAGTGTGGCCGAGTCGCGAACGTATTCATGGATCATGAAGTTGCGCAGTTGGCGGGCTTCGATCCATTCTTCTCCGGAGCGAATCAGGTCCAGCCTCTCGGCTCGGGCGAGGTTGTCGATGGCTGGGCCGACGGGTTCGGCCAGCCACTCCAGCAGACGGGGAAGAAGTTTGTCGCCCAGCGTGTCCTGCAAACGCCCGAACCGGGCGACGAACGCATCGACTCGTTCTGCCAGATCTTGGTCCGCCCTCAGTGATTCCGCGCGGTCCGGCGTCATGGGAACGGAGAACAGCCGGGCATCCGTGCTCATCAGCAATGCAGCCTCTGCCAGCACGGTTTCCGCCAGAAACCGCAAGCGCTCGTCGGGCGGCTTGCGAAGAGGGTTGGATGTCATACCGCCACGGCGTCTTGCCGCGCTTGACGCAGCAGGGGTGAGTCTGGCGAGGCCGGATCCGCAATCAAGACATCGATCTTGCGTAGGCCGATCTGGCGCTGAATGCGTGCCGCAATACGAACCGCCAGCCCCAAAGCATCCTTGGCGGGTGCGGGCAGTTCCACGAGCAGGTCGATGTCACCGCCCCGAAGGTCGTCATGCACGCGCGAGCCGAACAGCAGCGCTCGTGCCCCAGCGCCTGCCACTTCCTCCGTGGCGCGCCGGATGCTTGATCGTTCCTGTGGGCTGATGCGCATGGATGACGATGTTAATTTCAAACCGGTCCTCGTCCTCGCCTTTGACGCAAGAGCGCTTACCGCAGCACTCAAGCATGCGCGCAAGCCCGGGGCGTGGCTGCTTTGACCCTTGGGCTCCTGCGCCAGACGCCAGGGCCCGCCGGCCGCTTCAGGGTCTTCGAGGCTTGTGCAGGGTGACGGGGTTCCCTATGCTCCCGAGGCTTGAGGAGACTTCTTGTGGATCGCATGGACACCCATCAACGCGGCGCTGTGGCCGCCCACCCATCGCAGGCACCAGGCCGGCCGAACGGCAAGGCCGGACCGACGCCCTGCGCATGGCAACGCCTGTCGCTCGCCGGGGTGCTGGCCTTGGCGGCCTGCGGGTCACCGCGGGCCCCAGCACCTGCGTCGCCCCAGGCGCCATCACCTGTCACGCCTCAGAGGTCATCGACTGTCACGCCTCAGCCGCCATCGACCGTTTCGCCTCAGGCACCTTTGGCGGCCACGCCGCCGCGGCCGGCGGTGTCGAGCACGCCGTACCGTACCTGGGACGAATTCCGGCTGCACGCGGGCCGCCGCTTGGTCCAGGCCAACCCCAACGGCACCTACACCGGCGCTGTGCCGGAGCCGCTGCTGGCCATTCCGGTGCTGGAGGTGGAACTCAATGCCGATGGCTCCGTGCGCCGCATCGTGGTGCAGCGCCAGCCCACCCAGGCGCGCGACACGGTGCAGCTGGCGATCGATGCGGTCCAGCGTGCAGCGCCGTTCGGGGACGTCTCGCACCTGCCCCGGCCCTGGAAGTTCAGCGAGGTTTTCCTGTTCCGCGACGACCGCCGCTTCAAGCCGCGCGTGCTGGACCTGTAGGCGCACGGGGCCCCGGTGACAGGTATGCCGGGAGGTGACGCCCTGGAGAAAACCCCGATGCCGCGCGATTCGCTCAAGGTTCGCAGACAGGATGTAATGGGATGTCCTTTTGTGGCCCTGCCAGGAGATCGTTCCCATGTCGCTGTCCCGTCGCTTCTTCCTTGCCGCTGGCGCTTCCGCCGCCGGCGCCTCGCTGTACGGCTGCTCAGGCTTGGCTCTGACACCCTCTGCGCCAGTGGTCAGCACGCTGGCGCCGGGTGTGGCCCGCGTGCGCTTCGGCAATGCCACCATCACCTCGCTGCCTGACGGCTTCGTAGACCGCCCGTTGGTGGAAGGCTTCGTGCGCAACGCCACGCTGCCGCAGGTGCAGGCCGCTCTGAAGGACGCAGGCTTGCCGACCGACAAGGTGACCACGCCCTTCACCCCGTTCCTGGTGCAGGTGGGGGGGCGCAACGTGATCTTCGACGGCGGCAACGGCACCTTCGGTGCACCGACCTCCGGGCGCATGCTCGACAGCCTCAAGGCCACGGGCTTGCAGCCTTCGCAGATCGACACCGTGATCCTCAGCCACTTCCATGGCGACCACATCAACGGCCTGCGTGACAAGGACGGCCGGCCGACCTTTCCCAACGCCCGCATGCTGGTGCCGGCACCTGAGTGGGATTGGTGGATGGACGATGCGCGCATGAATGCCGCCCCTGCCGCGGCGCGCGGCAACTTCCAGGCGGTCCGGCGCGTGTTCGGCCCCGTGGCGCAGACGGTGGAGCGCTTCGAGCCCGGGCGGGACCTGCTACCGGGCATCCGCTCGCTGCCGGCTTTCGGCCACACGGCCGGCCACACCACGTTCATCATCGATGGCGGCAGCCAGAAGCTGATGTACTGGGCCGACACCACCAATATCGCGCCCCTCTTCGTGCGCAACCCCGACTGGGCGGTCATGTTCGACGCCGACGCCGAGGCTGCGCGCAAGGTGCGCCGCGCCACCATGGAAATGGTGGTGCGGGAGAACCTGCTGCTGGCTGGCTATCACCTGACCCTGCCGGGCATCGGGCGGCTGACGCCGCGCGGCACCGGCTACGACTTCACGCCGCTGACGTCGTGAACCGTCGGGGCGCAGGAGCAGACCCCGCCCCAGCCTGGTTGCGCACCTTCCTAAACGCCGCAGGCGCCCGGCCCAGCAGCCGCTGGAACGAGCGTCGCATGCGTTCGGTGTTGCCGAAGCCGAAGTCCTGCGCGATGCGCTGAACGGAGGGTAGGCCGCTTTCCAGGGCCGCCCGTGCGGCTTCCACGCGCAAGCGCTCCACGGCGTGTGCGGGGGTGGTCCCGGTCTCCTCCCTGAAGCACCGCGCGAAGTGGCGCGGGCTCATGCAGGCGCGGGCGGCCAGATCGTCCACCCGGTGGTCCTCCCGCAGGTGCTGCCGGATGTGCTCCAGCAAGGCGCCGAAACGCCCGTCCGGGCGCTGCAGGTCCAGCAGCGGTGAGAACTGCGACTGCCCGCCAGGCCGTCGTCGCTCCACCACCAGCTGGCGCGCTACCTCCCGGCTCAGGTCCTCGCCATGGTCGCGTTCCACCAGCGCCAGGCACAGATCGATGCCCGCGGTCATGCCGGCGCTGGTCCAGACCTCGGGCTGACGAGCCACCCCATGCCCCGCCGCGGGCTCGCGCACGAAGATGCGGTCGGGTTGCAGTTGCACGGCCGGAAACTCGGTCGCGAACTGCCGGCTGCGGGACCAGTGGGTCGTGGCCGCCCGGCCGTTGAGCAGACCGGCCCCGGCCAGCACGATGCTGCCGCTGCAGATGCTGGCGATGCGCGGGCCTGAACGGCCGGCTCGCGCCAGCCAGGCCATGAGCCGCGCATCCCGGCAGGCCGCGTCCACGCCGTCACCGCCAATGACCATCACCAGGTCCACATCCTTCAGCCGGCGGGGCAGGGCCTGCACGGGCCAATGCACCCCCGCGCTGCTGCGCACTGCACCCGGTGTGCTGCACACCAGTCGCCAGGTGTAGCTGCCCGGCCGCGCCAGCCGCGCCACCTCGAAAACGGCCATGGGCCCGGCCAGGTCCAGTTGCTGGAAACCGGGAAACAGCACGAAAGCGATGCGGCAGGCCATGGGCGGACTATGACGCATCCGCACGCCCGGCGGTTCGGCAGAAAAAGAGGGAACAGCGTCATGGCGGCCTTTCATCGGCTGCTGCAAGCTATGGTCCACAAACCCCCCGCACGCCTGGAGCGCTCCGCGATGACCGAACTTGGACGCCACCTCATCACCATCACCTCGCGGCCTGAGACGGTCTTCGTCGAGGGTCGGGGTTCCTTTCTCGTGGACGAGCAGGGCCGGCGCTACCTGGACCTCGTGCAGGGCTGGGCCGTCAACTGCCTGGGCCACAGCCCGGCCCTGATCGCCCAGGCCCTGGCCGACCAGGCCGCGCGCCTGATCAACCCGAGCCCCGCCTTCTTCAACCGCCCGATGCTGGCCCTGAGCGAGCGGCTGGTGGCCTTGAGTTGCTTTGACCGGGTGTTCCTGGCGAGTTCGGGGGCCGAGGCCAACGAAGGTGCGGTGAAGCTGGCGCGGCGCTGGGGCAGCAGGGCACGAGGTGGCGCCTTCGAGATCATCGGCTTCGAGGACGGCTTCCATGGCCGCACCCTGGCGATGATGAGCGCCTCGGGCAAGCCGGGCTGGGACCGCCTGTACCCGCCCATGCCAGGCGGCTTTGCCAAGGCGCGGCTCAACGACATCGGCTCGGTGGAACGCGCGATCACGCCGCAGACCGTGGCGCTGATGATGGAACTGGTGCAGGGCGAAGGCGGCGTGCAACTGGCCGACCCGGGTTTCGTGCGCGAGCTGCGGGCGCTGACGGCCGAGCGTCAGGTGCTGCTGATCGTGGACGAGGTGCAGACCGGCATCGGCCGGTGCGGGCGTGCGTTTGCCTACGAGCTGTTCGGCATCGAGCCCGACGTGATGACCCTGGCCAAGGGCATCGGCGGCGGCGTGCCGCTGGCCGCCCTGCTGTGCAAGGAGGAGCTCAACTGCTTCGAGCCCGGCGACCAGGGCGGCACCTACTGCGGCAACCCGTTGATGGCGGCGGTGGGCCTGGCCGTCGTGAACGAGGTGTGCCGGGACGAATTCCTGCACGGCGTGCGGCAGCGCGCAGACCAGCTTTCCCGGGGCTTGCAGGCCCTCGCGAAGGATCACGGCCTTCCGGGTGAGCGAGGGGCCGGGCTTCTGCGCGCCCTGGTGCTGCCCTCGGACATCGCCCACGAGGTGGTGGCCGCGGCGCGGGACCTGACGCCCGTGGGCCTGCTGCTCAACGCGCCACGGCCCCACCTGCTTCGCTTCATGCCAGCCTTGACGATCAGCGAAGCCGAGGTCGATGAGGGCTTGCAGTTGCTCCGTACGGCATTGCGGCAGGTGATGTCCTGAAACGTTCAGAATAAGGGCCACCGTCCTGCCGACCCCTCTCGCCCACAGGTGCCCCGATCATGTCCGCCCTCCTCGAAAAGCTCACGGCTGCTGCCCAGAAGGAATTCCGCTTCGATCCCCTGACCGAAGCGCGAGAGAACATCTACCAGCCCAGCCAGCCGGGGCTGATGTTCCCGGGCCGACCTGCTTTCGATGACGTGGCGCGTGAGCGGCAGTACCTCAAGGAGCGCCTGGTGGGCGCTTGCCGCGCCTTCGCACGGCAGGGCTTTGACTACGGCTTTGCGGGTCACCTCACCATCCGCGACCCCGAGCGCCCCAACCTGTACTGGACCAACCCCATGGCCGTGCACTTCCGCCAGGTCAAGGTGTCCAACCTCATCCTGGTGGACCACCGTGGTCAGGTGGTGGAGGGGGACTACGCGGTCAACCGCGCCGGCTTCGTGCTGCATGCCGCCGTGCACGAGGCCCACCCCGACATCGTGGCGATGTGCCACGCCCACACGCTGTACGGCACGGCCTTTGCCGCGCTGGGCAAGCCGCTGGCGCCCATCTCGCAGGATGTGGCGGCCTTCTTCGAGGACCATGTGGTGATCAACGACGAGGCAGGGCAGGTGGCGGTGGAAGAAGACGCCGGCTCCAAGGTGGCGGACTGGTTCAAGGGCGTGAAGGCCGCCATCCACCAGAACCATGGCCTGTTCACCGCCAGCCGTCACAGCATCGAGGCGGCGGCCTTCTGGTTCATTGCGCTGGAGCGCTGCTGCCACCAGCAGTTGCTGGTGGAGGCCACCGGTGTCACGCCCAAGTTGGTGCCGCCAGACCGCTCACGCTACAGCCGCGAGCACGTGGGCAGCGAGTACATCGGCTGGCTGCACTTCCAGACGATCTGGAACGACTTGGTGCGCACCGAGCCCGACATGTTCGACTGAACACCTCTGCGCCGGGCTCATGTGCTGGGCGGAGCGCCCAGCGGGTGCCCCGGCTCAGACGTTGAACCGTTAGTAGTTACGCAAGGCAATGATCTGCTTACTTGTTTTCGAACCTGACAAAATCGTACCCACTGACCGTACCCGCTGAACATCGGGCTGCGTGTGATGGACTTCCCGCAACGCAGGGAGCACCCGGCAGACAGCGGATTAACAGATGCGTGTATATGATGATAATATATACGAATGATCGATCTCGCGCGCATCATCGGCTTCGATTGGGACGACGGTAACGCCCGCAAGAACGAGAAGCACGGCGTGGCGCAGGCCGAGGCCGAAGAGGTCTTCTTCAACCAGCCCCTGCTGATGCTGGAAGACCTGCGGCACCGCGACCAGGAGGCGCGCTTCCACGCCCTCGGCAAGACGCTCGATGGGCGTGCGCTGCACATCACCTTCACGCTGCGCGGTGATGACACCCTGATCCGGGTGATCTCGGCGCGCGACATGCACCGCAAGGAATGGAGCGTCTATGACCAAGCCCGCTAAGCCGCTGCCCAGGTTCAGGACCGAGGCGCAGGAGCGCGCGTTCTGGGAGACCGAAGGTCGCGACTCCACTCAGCATCTCGACTGGGCGAAGGCGCAGCGTGTGGTGCTGCCCAACCTGAAGCCATCGACGAAAACCATCTCGCTGCGCCTGCCGCAGCACCTGCTCGATGCCATCAAGGCGGCGGCCAACGCGCGCGATGTGCCCTACCAGTCCCTGATCAAGGTGTGGCTGCAGGAGAAGGTCGAGGGTTGATGGCTGGCGTTTGCGTCGGGGCACGCACGGCGAAGGCCATGGAAGGGACGAGGACATGCATGCTGGCGCCGACCGAATACCGCGCCGCTTGAGGTGCGGGCACTCATGAAGACCCTCCTTGCGCTCATCGTCGGCGGCTGCGTCCTCCTCGTTGCATGCCAGACCTCGGCGGCGGGGAAGGCCCTGTCGACTGCCGCGCACTACCCGGTGGTCGGCACGGGGCAGGACAAGTGCTACGGCGAACGCGGCGACGTCATTCGGTGCCCCACAGCCGGGACTTTCCTTTCGGGCCAGGACGCCCAGCACCCTGGCCGCCAACCCAGCCATGTCGACAACGGTGACGGCACCATCACGGACAGGGTAACGGGACTGGTCTGGGCCAGGGCGCCAAGCGCTCCGATGACGGTCTCCGATCTCGACGGCTTCGCCCGGGCGAGCCGTCTCGGCGGTCACGCCGATTGGCGCGTGCCCACGATCCGCGAGCTGTATTCGCTCATCGACCATCGCGGCGGGTATTCCGGCGATCCACGCACCTCGCGACCCTACCTCGACACCTCCGTCTTCGACTTTGCCTATGGCGCGGGCACCGGCCTCGGCGACGCGGCGCACGGCCGAAGGCCGATCGACGTCCAGGAGTGGAGCGCGACGCGCTACGTCGGCCGGACCATGGGCGGCGACGAAACGGTCTTCGGCGTCAACTTCGCCGACGGCCGGATCAAGGGGTATCCGGTCATGGATCCGGGCAACCGCATGCAGACGCCCAACCGGCTCGCCGTCCGGCTGGTTCGAGGTCCTTCCTACGGGCGGAACGATTTCCACCCGGATGCCGAGACGGTGACCGATCGCGCCACCGGTCTGGTCTGGCAGCGGCGCAGCGTCGCGGGGGCGCTGCGCTGGGCGGACGCCCTGGCCTACTGCGGCGGGCTCTCGCTGGGTGGCCACCGCGACTGGCGAGTGCCGAACGCGAAGGAACTTCACTCGATCGTCGACTATTCGCGAATTCCGG
The DNA here is from genome assembly GCA_021300575.1 of Rubrivivax sp. Classification (GTDB taxonomy): domain Bacteria; phylum Pseudomonadota; class Gammaproteobacteria; order Burkholderiales; family Burkholderiaceae_C; genus Rubrivivax. Next base: position 27,176 of record JAJTDM010000020.1, on the reverse strand, counting down.
CCATCGATCCACTGTTCGAGTTCAGCGATCGCCTGGTCTACCTCTGGTCGTCCACCACGCATCTCGAGGGGCCGCCGCCGGCGACGGTGCCGAACCGCGCCTTTTCACGGACAGGCGAACTTGCCGTGTACGCTGCAATCGGGCCGGCAATGGGTTACATGGAGGCACCGCCCGGATCCGGCCGACGCCGCTGGCTCGACGTGCACGGCGCGGGAGCGGTACGAAGCGACCCGAAGACAGCGACACCCGGCGCGTTTCCGTTCGGCTTCGGCCCGCAGGGCGACGACGTTCGCGGACACAACCACGTCCTGTGCGCGCGCGATCTGGCCAGTAGATAGCGTCCATCGCGGGCGCCGGCAAACCGTTACTCCGGACTCCACCCGCCTTGTTTGCAGGAGCTGAAATACCCGGGCTCTGCCAAGGGGCCGCAGCCGCCGCGGTCGTCTTCCAACTCCCTGATGTTCAATCCCGGAGTCGAGGGAACACGTGTCGGACATTCTGATCTACGGCGCAGCGGGATACACCGGCCGGCTTTGCGCCGAGGAGTTCGTCAGAGCGGGACTGCGGCCCGTTCTGGGTGGGCGCGAGGAGACGGTGCGCGCGCTGGCTGCGCGCCTCGACCTCGAGGCGGCTGTTTTCGACCTGAACGACTCGCGCGAGATCGAGCGGCAACTGAAGGGCGTGCGCCTTCTGCTGAACCTCTCCAGCCAGTTCATCACGACCCAGAAGCCTCTCATCGAAGCCTGCCTGGCTTCCGGCACCCACTACGTCGACCTTGCGGGCGAGGTGCAGGACACCTCCAGCGCCTTTGCCTTCGACGAACAGGCGCGCCGCGCGAACATCATGATCATGCCCGGTGCCGGGTTCAATGTCGCACCCTCCGATATCGCGGCAGGGCTCGCGAAGAAGAGGTTGCCCGACGCGAACGAACTGGTGATCGCCCTGGCCACCGAGGGCGGGGTGTCGCGCGGCACCCTCAAGGGGATGCTTTCGCATATCGAACACCCCGGGTACCGACGAGTGGACGGCGCCCTGGTCGCAGCCCGGCCGGCCGAAACCGAACTGGACTTTCAGGTTTCAGGCAGGAGGTTCCGCGCGGTCTACGACCCCTGGCTCGGAGATCTGTTCACCGCAGGGGTCTCCACCGGCATCGGCAACATCTCGACCTACTCTGTCCTGCCGGGGCTCGCAGTCGCGATGATGAAGGGCCGGCTGCTCTGGCTGCGTGATCTGATCCTGAATCACCTGCTGCCACTCTTCCCGGAGGGTTCGTCGGCCCGCCAACTGCGCGACGGCAGAACCTACGTCCTCGCGATCGCTTCCAACGGGCAGACCCAGCAGCGGGTCGCGTTGATGGGTCCGGAGGCCTACCGATTCACCGTACTCTGCCTTCGCGAGGTCGCGCGCGCGGTGCTGGCGGGGAAGTGGTCCCCAGGCTTCCAGACCCCGGCCCTCTACGGGCGGGAACTGCTCGACCGAATCGAGGGCGTGAAATGGGGGTGAGACCGGCCGACGAGGTGCGCGGCGGGCGCGAGGGCGATGCAAGGCCCGCGCCCCGACCGTCAGACGTTGAACAGGAAGTTCAGCACGTCGCCGTCCTTGACCACGTACTCCTTGCCTTCGGCGCGCATCTTGCCGGCGTCCTTGGCGCCTGATTCGCCCTTGCAGGCGATGTAGTCGTCAAACGCGATGGTCTGGGCGCGGATGAAGCCGCGCTCGAAATCGGTGTGGATCACGCCCGCGGCCTGCGGGGCGGTGTCACCGATGTGGATGGTCCAGGCGCGTACTTCCTTCGGGCCGGCGGTGAAATAGGTCTGCAGCCCCAGCAGCTTGAAAGCCGCGCGGATCAGGCGGTTCAGGCCGGGCTCGTCCTGCCCCATCTCCTGCAGGAACAGCAGGCGGTCCTCGTCGGCCATGTCGGCCAGCTCGGCCTCGGTCTTGGCGCAGATGGCCACCACGGGGGCGTTCTGCTTGGCGGCGTACTCGCGCAGCCGCTCCAGGAAGGGGTTGTTCTCGAAACCATCCTCGGCCACGTTGCCCACGAACATGGCGGGCTTGGCGGTGATCAGGCACAGCGGCTTGAGCACGGCGCGCTCTTCCTTGCTGAAGTCGATGCTGCGCACGGGGCGGCCCTCGTTCAGCGTGGCGTCGCACTTCTTCAGCACGTCCACCAGGCGCTGCGCCTCCTTGTCGCCGCCGGCCTTGGCCACCTTGGTGTGGCGCACCAGGGCCTTTTCCACGGTGGAGAGGTCGGCCAGGCACAGTTCGGTCTGGATGACCTCGATGTCGGCGATGGGGTCCACGCGGCCGGCCACGTGGATGACGTTCTCATCCTCGAAGCAGCGCACCACGTTGACGATGGCGTCGGTCTCGCGGATGTGGCTCAGGAACTGGTTGCCCAGGCCTTCGCCCTTGCTCGCCCCGGCCACCAGGCCCGCGATATCGACGAACTCGACGATGGCCGGCAGCACGCGCTCAGGTCTCACGATGGCCGCAAGCTGCGCCAGGCGCGGGTCGGGCAGTTCCACCACGCCCACATTGGGCTCGATGGTGCAGAAGGGGTAGTTCTCGGCGGCGATGCCGGCCTTGGTCAGGGCGTTGAAGAGGGTCGACTTGCCGACGTTGGGCAGGCCGACGATGCCGCATTGGAGGCTCATGGCGGGGGCTTTCGGAAGAAGGGGGGTGCGTCAGCGCCGCAAGGGTGGCGGACGCCTGGGCGGGCCACAGAGGGCTCCACTCGCAAACCGGTGGATTCTAGGGAGTCGGCGCGGGCACCTTCAGCGGCCCTGACGCCCTGGCTTCCAGCCCAGGGCCAGCGCGTTGCCTGCAATCGCCAGCACCACCCCCGTCAGTGCCAGCAGGCCCGGCCGGTAGCCCTCCAGCACCACCGACACCAGCAACGCGATCACCGTGGTGGCCACCCCGACGGTGGAAGCCGGGCCCACGCCGATGCGCTGCTGCAGCAGCAGATAGCAGCCGAAAGCCACCACCGAGCCGAAGGCCGAGAGGTACAGCAGCGTGGCCCACCAGGTGACGTCCGAGGGCCAGACGATGGGCTGGCCGCTACCCCAGGCAAATGCCCAGGACACCGCGGAGCCGTACAGCATGCCGTAGCCGAGCACGGGCACGAAGGGCAGGCCATGTTGCCCGTTGCGGGAGGCCACCAGGTTGCCCACCGACGACAGCCCCACGGCCGCCACCGTGAACACCGCGCCCCATGCCGCGCGTGCGTTGGTGGACATCTGGGCGAACTCTGGCGCGAAGATCAGCGCCACGCCGGCCACACCCATCAGGCCGCCCACAACGAACCGGCCGGTGAGCGGCGTGCCCCACAGCAGCCGCGTGGCCACCCCCAGCAGCAACGGCTGGGCGCTGTAGCCCACGGCCACCAGGCCCGAGGGGATGTGCTTTTCAGCGTGGTACACGCAGATGTACGACACCGAATACATGAACACCCCCTGCAGCGCCAGCAGGGCGTGCTGCTGGGGGCTGAACCGCAGGCGCTCCCGGCGCAGCCCCGCCCAGGCCAGCACCAGCAGTCCGGCCAGCGTGAAGCGCACCGCCACGCCGAACTCCGGTGTGGCCTGGGCCAGCTGGTGCACGATGGCGTGCCAGGTCGTGCCCCAGATGAGCACGCTGATGGCGAAGAGTTGCCAGGAGCGCAAGGTGCGGTGTGGTGGCCCGGGCGGCACCTGTCAGAGGAGGTGGCGGGAGGGTCCGGGCCGGGGTCGGCCCGGACTTGAGGTGCTCAAAACGCCAGCGTGCCCCGCACAGCGGCGCCCACGCGCAGCGTGCGCTCGACGCCCGAGACGATGATGGCGTTCATGCCAAAGGTCAGCCCGCCGTTGACGCGGGCGTCCGCCCGGTAGGCGCTCAGCGTGTCCTGCACGGCGTGGCCCTTCTCGCCCGAGGCCGGGTCCACGTCTGGAATGCTGCAGCGGGCGCAGGGCTTGACGAGCTTGAGCACCACCGGGCCGTCGTCGGTGGCGATCTCCAGCGTGTCCAGGTGATCTTCGGCGTGGGCGTCTTCCAGGCCATCCAGCACCAGGTTGGGCCGGAAGCGCTGCATGGGCACGCCGGGTTGCCCGGCAGCGGCCAGGCGGCGGTTGAGTTCGGCCAGCGAGGCGGTGGACACCACCAACAGCGGAAAACCGTCGGCAAACGCGTTCTCGGCGTCGATGGCGCCAGTCCACTTGCGTTCGGACAGGCGCTTCTGGTCGGGGTCGAAGCGCGCCAGCCGCAGGCCCTTGACGCCCAGGAAGTCGCTGAACCACTGCGCGGCCAGCGCGCCCATGTCGTAGGCCTTGACGATGTCGTCCCAGACCTGCACCCGGGTGGGCTCCTCCACGGCATTGATGGCCAGGTGCAGCGGCAGCATGCCCGGGGCGCGCAGCACCACGTCGTCGTGGCGCAGGCTGGTCTGCACCAGCGCCATGCGCGGCAGTTCGCGCTGGGTCAGCATCTCGCCGTGGGTGTCCACCACCATCCAGGCGCGGTCCAGGTCCAGGCCGGTTTCCACCAGCAGGCTCTCACGGACTTCGAAGCCGCCGCAGCTTTTCACGGGGTGCAGGTGCAGGGCGGACAGGGTGCAGTGAAGGTCGCTCATCGTGCGCAGGAATGGGGTTGGCAGGGTGTCGGTTTTCCAGGCGGACCGCAGGCTCGGAATCTCGAGCTCGCGCCGGCCCGGGGCTTTGCGTTCACGCGGGCGGTCGATGGTACCCGCTGCCTACAATCTGCCGAGTGAACTCCCATGACGTGTGCATCCGCGGCGAGGGGCCCGTGGGCCGCTCGCTGGCATTGGCTCTGGCGAGACAGGGCCTGCGCGTGGCCTTGGTGGCGGACGCCTCAGCGGCAACTGCTGGCGCTTCTGCCGCTTCGGCAACACCGGCACCGGACGTGCGCACCTACGCCCTGAATGCCGGTTCGGTGGCTCTCTTGCAGGACTTGCGGGTGTGGTATGCGCTGCCCCCGGACGCCCGCACTGCCGTGTGGGACATGCGGGTGCAGGGCGATGTCCCGGCAGGCCGCAGGCCCGCGGCCCTGCATTTCTCCGCCTACGAGCAGTCCGTGCAGGCCCTGGCCTGGATCGTGGACGCGGCCGAGTTGGACGCGGTCCTGGCCAGCGCCGTGCGCTTTGCGCCCCACATCACGGTGGTGGCCGAAGCCGTGCAGGCCCCGCTGGCGGTGGTGGCCGAGGGCAAGGACGCGGCCTCGCGTGCCGCGCTGGGGGTGAAAGTGGATACCCAGGCCTATGGCCACAGCGGCGTGGCCGCGCGGCTGCGCAGCGACCAGCCGCACGCCGGGCTGGCGCGGCAGTGGTTCCGCAGCCCCGACATCCTGGCCCTGCTGCCGTTTGACCGCCCCAGCCCCGGGCATTCCTACGGCCTGGTGTGGTCGGTGCCGCAGGACCGGGCACAGGCCCTGCTGGCCATGGCGCCGGCCGAGTTCGAGCAGGCGCTCGCGCAGGCCACGGGCGGCGAGGCGGGCAGCCTCGCCCTGGAAGGGCCGCGTGCCACTTGGCCCTTGCGGCTGGCGCGCGCGCAGTCCGTGAGCGGCCCCGGTTGGGTGCTGGTGGGAGACGCTGCCCATGTGGTGCACCCCCTGGCTGGCCAGGGGCTTAACCTGGGGCTTGCCGACGTGCTGGCGCTGGCCGACGTGATCGCGCAGCGCGAACCGTGGCGTGGCCTGGGTGACGAGAAGCTGCTGCGGCGCTACGCGCGGCGTCGGCATCTGCCGACCCTGGCCATGGCGGGGGTGACCGATGCGCTGTGGCACCTGTTCGCGCAGGAGTCGCCGCTGTGGCGCGAAGCGCGGCACCGCGGCCTGCAATGGGTGGACCGGCTCGGGCCCTTGAAGAAGGCGCTGACGGCCCGTGCCCTGAATTCCTGAGGACCAAGCTTTCATGAACCACGACATTTGCCGGCCCGCGCGGCTGACCTCGGCGCTGGGCGCCTGCCTCCTGGCGCTGGGCCTGGCCCTGCCCTTTGCGGCCCAGGCGCAGGAGGCCGCCATCCGCAAGAACCTGCCCGAGCGCCTGCCGAACCTGCCCAAGATCGACGAGGTGTCGAAGACGGCCGTGCCAGGCATCTGGGAGGTGCGCATCGGCACCGACCTCTTCTACACCGATGACCAGGGCAACCACCTCTTCACGGGTGAATTGATCGACACGCGCACCCGTGCCAACCTGAGCCGGGAGCGCATCGACAAGCTCACCGCCTTCGATTTCGCCAAGCTGCCGCTGAAGGACACCATCGTCATCAAGCAGGGCACCGGCGCGCGCAAGCTGGCCGTCTTCGTGGACCCCAACTGCGGCTATTGCAAGCGTTTCGAGCGCGATGTGGCGGGGTTGAAGAACGTCACGGTCTACATCTTCCTCTACCCGATCCTCGGCCCGGACTCGACCACCAAGTCGCGCGACATCTGGTGTGCCAAGGACCCGGCCAAGGCCTGGCGTGACTGGATGATCAACGGCACGGTGCCGGCCTCCACCGCCAGCGCGAAGTGCGACACCGCCGCGCTGGACCGCAACACCGAGCTCGGGCGCAAGCACCGCGTGCAGGGCACGCCCGCGACGGTGTTCGAGGACGGCTCGCGCTCGCCCGGGGCGATTCCCGTGGACGAGATCGAGAAGCGCCTGACGGCCGCGGCAGGCAAGGGGTGAGCAAGCTGGAAGCCGTCATGACAGGACCGGACGAAGAACTGCCGGCCTGGGCCCGGCGCCTGGGCCATGCCGGCTTGCTGCCCTTCGTGGGCGGCGCGCTGCTGGTGCACCTGGTCTGGCCGGAGGCCCATCCCTACGCCGTGTTGGCCCTGGCGGCCTACGCGGCCACCATCGTGTCTTTCCTGGGGGGCGTGCATTGGGGGGTGGCTTTCACCCAAACCCAGCCAGACCCCCGGCTCTTCGCGTGGGGCGTGGTGCCCTCTTTGGTGGCCTGGGTGGCCACCGTCATGCCGCCCAGTGCCGGGTTGGTGGTGCTGGGGGTGATGCTGATCGCCTGCTACGCGGTGGACCGGCGCCTGTACGTGGCCCACGGGCTGCAGCGCTGGCTGGTGCTGCGCTTTCGTCTGAGTGCGGTGGCGGCGCTTTGCTGCTTTCTCGGGGCGGCGGGCAGCTGAGGCACCGCCCGGCCCGCGGCGATCCCCCCGTGCCTTTCTCCTCCCGCCGTTGGAAGGCTGCTGCCCTGGTGGCCGTGGTCACGCTGGTGCACCTGGGGCTGGCGGCAATGCTGGAAGACTTGGCGCGCCTGGGTTCCGGTGCGGCCGACACCTCGCCCGCGCGCATCGACGTGGCCTTCGTGCGCGAACTGGCCCCTGCGGAGCCGCCGCCCGTGGCGCCGTCGCCCGCTCCCGCCCTTGCGCCTGCGCCGGCTGTGGCCAGTCCCCCGGCTGCTGCTGCGTCAGCGCCGGAGGCCGCGGCCGAAGCGACGTCACCTGCACCTGCCGTGGCGGCCGCCTCCGCACCCGAAGCGGCCGACGCGGGGCAGCCGGCTGCCCCGCCAGGGGACAGCACCCTGGCCACGTTGCCGTCAACGTCCCCCGTCCCCATGGCCGAGGGGGCCGCGTCGGCCGTTGCGGTGCCGGCACAGATGCCCGCAGTGCCGGCCTTGACCCCGGCACAGCAGTCCACCGCGTCCGCTGCGGTTTCGCCACCTTCTACGCCACCTTCTACGCCACCTTCTGCGCCCTCTTCAGCCCCCTCGTTCGAGTGGCCACCCTCCACCCGCTTGTCCTACACCCTGGTGGGAGACTACCGCGGCCCGGTGCAGGGCAAGGCTCGGGTGGAGTGGCTGCGCAGCGGCAATCGCTACCAGGTGCACCTGGACGTGCGGGTGGGGGCGGATTTCGCGCCCTTGATGTCCCGCCGCATGTCCAGCGACGGGCTGCTCACCGAGGCCGGCTTGAAACCCTTGCGCTATGACGAGGAGACCCGGGTGCTGCTGCGGGAGGTGCGCCGCCAGACCATCTTCTTCGAACCCGAGCGCATCGTGCTGCCGCGCGGCGGCGGGCAGCCGACCGTGCCAGGGGTGCAGGACACGGCCAGCCAGTTCGTGCAGTTGTCCTGGATGTTCACGCTGCAGCCGCAGTTGCTGCGCGCCGGGCAGACGGTGGAGCTGCCCCTGGCGCTGACGCGCCGCGTGGACCGCTGGGTCTACGACGTGGTGGGAGAGGAGGTGCTGGACCTGCCGGTGGGCCCGGTCAAGGCCTGGCACCTGAAGCCGCGCCTGCAGAGCAAGACCAGCAGCGATCTGGCCGTGGAGACCTGGTTCGCGCCCAGCCTGCAGTACCTGCCGGTGCGCATCCGCATCCGCCAGGACGAGGCCAGCTTCATCGATCTGACGCTGGAGCGGCTGCCGCAGCAGGGCGACGCCTCTGCGCTCGGCACCGCATCCCGGCCGGGCAGCGGTGCCGTGCCTGCCCCCGCAGGCCGCCCTTTATAGTGGCCGCATGACGCGATGGTGGGTCGCACGCAGGGCCCGGTCATCACCTTGATCCCGTTTCAGCCGCATCCCCATGACCTACGAGCACATCCTCACCGACACCCGCGGCGACGGCGCGCACCGCACGGGCTTGATCACCCTGAACCGGCCCAAGCAGCTCAATGCGCTCAACAACGCGCTGATGGACGAACTGGGCGCGGCCCTGCTGGCCTTCGATGCCGACGACCGCATCGGCTGCATCGTCGTCACCGGCAGCGAAAAGGCCTTTGCCGCAGGCGCCGACATCTCGGCCATGGCCAAGCTGACCTACCGCGAGGTGGTGCTGAACGGCTTCATCACCCGCAACTGGGAAACCCTGCTGCGCGTGCGCAAGCCCGTGATCGCAGCGGTGTCGGGCTTCGCACTGGGCGGCGGCTGCGAACTGGCCATGATGTGCGACTTCATCATCGCGTCTGACACCGCGAAGTTCGGCCAGCCCGAGATCAAGATCGGCGTCATCCCGGGGGCCGGTGGCACGCAGCGCCTGCCGCGTGCGGTGGGCAAGGCCAAGGCCATGGACCTGGTGCTGACCGGGCGGATGATGGACGCTGCCGAGGCCGAACGGGCAGGCCTGGTGTCCCGCGTGGTGCCCGCGGACCGGCTGCTGGACGAGGCGCTGGCGGCGGCAGAGGCTGTCTGCCAGCTCGGCCTTCCCAGCGTGATGGCGGCCAAGGCCTGCGTCAACCAGGCCTTCGAAGGGCCGCTGAGCGCGGGCATGGCCCACGAGCGCCAGGTCTTCCACTCGCTGTTCGCCACCGAAGACCAGAAGGAAGGCATGGACGCCTTCCTCGCCAAGCGCAAGCCCGAGTTCAGGCACCGCTGAGACCAGCCGCACCCTGCAGGCTGCAAGGGTTGCGCCACCCGTGTCCCGCCAAGGCGGGACCTGACCGACAGCGTCAGGGCTGGACCCAGCGGCTGCCCGCGGCGTCGAACAGGGCCCGGCGGTGGCCGTCGGGATGCAGTTCCAGCCAGTCCAGTGATTCGACCTGGGCGTTGACCATCGCGAAGTGTTCGCGCGAGCCCCGTTCCTCGCGGGCGATCTCGCTCAGTGGCTCCCCCGGGGCCAGGGGCGACAGGTAATCCTGGGCAGCGGGCGACAGCCGCAGCCGGGCCCAGCGTGACAAGGCCAGATGCGGGTCGGTCTCGCGGGTCAGCAGCACGCGCAGCCTGATCTGCCAGGACAACCGCGGGCACCAGGCCAGCAGCGTTCCCTGGGGGTGGGCCTGGATCTGCTGCAGCTTCGGCGAACGGTCGTCGGTGAAGAACACCAGGCGGTGCCCTGCCGGGTCCGTTTCGCGCAGGATCACCGAGCGCGCCTCGGCCCGGCCGGACTCCACCGTGGCCAGCGTCATGATGCGCCAGCCGTGCTCGCGCTCGTGGGTGGCGCGTGTCAGCTCGTCCCAGCAGGCGCGCTGCAGCAGGTGCAGGGACTCGATGCGCACGGTGCCTTGGCGAACGGGGACGTGCCTTGGACGCGCCGGCTTCAGGCCTCGCGCCGCAGGGCGGGGAACAGGATCACGTCGCGGATGCTGGGGCTGTCGGTCAACAGCATCACCAGCCGGTCGATGCCGATGCCGCAGCCGCCCGTGGGCGGCATGCCGTATTCGAGTGCGCGGATGAAGTCGGCATCGAAGTACATCGCCTCTTCGTCGCCGGCGTCCTTGTTGGCGGCCTGGGCAGCAAAGCGTGCGGCCTGGTCCTCGGCGTCGTTCAACTCAGAGAAACCGTTGGCGATCTCGCGCCCGGTCATGAAGAGCTCGTAGCGTTCGGTGATGCTGGGGTCGCGGTCGGAGGCGCGGGCGAGCGGCGAGACTTCGACGGGGTAATCGATGATGAAGGTGGGGTCCCAGAGCTGGTCTTCCACCGCAGCTTCGAACAAGCCGAACTGCAGTTCGGCCAGGCTCCAGTGCGCCGGCGGCTCCTCGCCCAGGCTCTTCAGGCGCTGGTGCAGGAAGGCGGCGTCTGCGGCTTGTTCGGGCGTCAGGCCCGCATGCTGGACCAGCGCGTCGGTCACGGTCAGGCGGGCGAAGGGCTTGTCCAGGTCCACGGGACGCCCGGCGTAGCTCAGCGTGGCCGAGCCCGTGGCCTGGCGCGCGGCGTGGCGCAGCACCTGCTCGGTGAAGTCCATCAGGTCGTGGTGGTTCCAGTACGCCGCGTAGAACTCCATCATCGTGAATTCCGGGTTGTGCCGGACGCTGATGCCTTCGTTGCGGAAGTTGCGGTTGATCTCGAACACGCGCTCGAAGCCGCCCACCACCAGGCGCTTGAGGTAGAGCTCGGGCGCGATGCGCAGGAACATCTCCTGGTCCAGCGCGTTGTGGTGGGTGACGAAGGGCTTGGCGTTGGCCCCACCGGGAATCGGGTGGAGCATGGGCGTCTCCACCTCCAGGAAGCTGTGCTCGACCATGAACTGGCGAATGGAACTCACCGCCTTGCTGCGCGCCACGAAGCGGGCGCGGGCGTGCTCATCGGTCATCAGGTCTACGTAACGCTGGCGGTACTTCTGCTCCTGGTCGGTCATGCCGTGAAACTTGTCCGGCAGCGGGCGCAGGCTCTTGGTCAGCATCCGCACCCGGGTGGCCTTGACCGACAACTCGCCCGTCTTGGTGCGAAACAAGGTGCCTTCGCATGACAGGATGTCGCCCAGGTCCCAGTGCTTGAAGGCGGCCAGCGCCTCGGCGCCCACCGCATCCTGCGTCACATAGATCTGAAGCCGGCCGGTGCCGTCCTGCAGCGTGCCGAAACAGGCCTTGCCCATCACGCGCTTGAGCATCAAGCGCCCGGCGATCGCCACGGCGATGGCCTGGGGTTCCAACTCATCGTTGGGAACCTGCCCGTGGCGGTGGTGCAGGTCGCTGGCGTGGTGGGTGGGCTTGAAGTCGTTGGGGAAGGCCGCCGTGCCCGCGGCCTGGGCCTGCACGCGAAGCGCGGCCAGTTTCTCGCGCCGCTCGGTGATCAGCTGGTTGTCATCGGCGTGGGCGGTGGGCGCGTGAGTGCTCATGTAGAGGTCGGCTGGGAGGCGGGCAGGGGCCAGGATTCTAGGCGGGGCCTTCAGACAGGGCGCCATGCTGCCTAGAATCGTCGGCTCCGCTCTGTCCCACCGAACTCCCCTCGCATGCAACGCAAGATCGCCGTCGTCGGCCTCGGCTACGTGGGCCTGCCCGTGGCCGTCGCATTTGCGCGGGCCGCGCGGGCCGCGCAGGCCGCACCGGCCCGGCCCGAGTCGTCGGAAGTGGTGGGCTTTGACATCGATGCCTCGCGCATCGGTGAACTGCGCCGCGGCGTGGACCGTACGGGCGAGATCGAGCCCGGCGGGCTGCCTGCAGCGGGCCTGCGCTTCACCGACCAAGCGGCGGACCTGCGCGGGTGCGACTTCTTCATCGTGGCCGTGCCCACGCCCGTGGACGCGGCGCACAAGCCCGACCTGGCCCCGCTTCTTTCAGCTTCGCGCACCGTGGGCCCGGCGCTCAAGCCCGGCGACGTCGTGGTGTTCGAGTCGACCGTCTACCCCGGCGCCACGGAAGAGGACTGCGTGCCCGTGTTGGAGGCCACCTCGGGCCTGCGCCATGGCGTGGACTTCTTCTGCGGCTACAGCCCCGAGCGCATCAACCCCGGTGACCGCGAGCACCGCTTCGAGGACATCCGCAAGATCGTCTCGGGCTGCGACGCCGCCACGCTGGACACCGTGGCGCAGGTGTACGAATCCGTGGTGCGCGCTGGGGTGCACCGGGCCAGCTCCATCCGCGTGGCCGAGGCCGCCAAGGTCATCGAGAACACGCAGCGTGACCTCAACATCGCGCTGATGAACGAACTGTCGGTGATCTTCGCCCGCCTGGGCATCGACACCGCCGAGGTGCTGGCTGCCGCCAGCTCGAAGTGGAACTTCCTGCCCTTCCGCCCTGGCCTGGTGGGCGGGCACTGCATCGGCGTGGACCCGTACTACCTCACCTACAAGGCCGAGCAGGTGGGCTACATCCCACAGGTGATCCTGGCCGGGCGGCGCATCAACGACAACATGGGGCGCTACGTCGCGCGCAACACCATCAAGCTGATGCTGAAGAACGGCGTGGACGTGCCGCGCGCGCGCATCGGCGTGCTGGGCATCACCTTCAAGGAGAACGTGCCCGACACGCGCAACTCCAAGGTGGTCGATCTCGTGCACGAGCTGCGTGACCACGGCGCCGAGGTGGTGGTGGTGGACCCGCATGCCGATGCGCGTGAACTCCATCACGACCACGGGCTGACGCTGGGCGAGGTGTCGCCCGCGGCCCCGGTGGATGCGCTGGTGGTGGCCGTGGCGCACCGCGAGTTCCGTGCCTTGACTGCCGCCGGGCTGCGCGCCCTGGTGCGCGGCCCGCGCCCCGTGCTGGCCGATGTGAAGAGTCTTTACGACCCTGCCGCCTTGCAGGCCGCCGGGTTCACGGTGTTCAGGCTGTGAGACCCGACGCTGAAGCCAAACGTGGGAGGTCTGTCGGGTTTGACAGGGCTTCCGTGCTGCCGCTCGTTGTTCGATTTTCCGCACATGCCTTGACCCCTTCGGGCTGAGCCTGTCGAAGACCCATGACCCCTGCCTTCCCCATCACCGACCGGCCCGTGCGCTTCGCACTCGTGGGCTGCGGCCGCATCTCGGCCAACCATTTCGCGGCGCTGGCTGAGCATGCCGGCCGCGCTGAACTGGTGGCCGTGTGCGACACCGACCCCGCGCGCCTGCAGGCGGCGGTGGAGCGCACCGGCGCCCGGGGCTTCGATTCGCTGGACGCCTTGCTGGCCGGCAGCGCTGCCGACATCGTGGCCCTCACCACGCCCAGCGGCTTGCACCCGCAGCAGGCCATCGCCTGCGCCCAGGCCGGGCGCCATGTGCTCAGCGAAAAGCCCATGGCCACCCAATGGGACGCGGGCGTGGCCATGGTGCGCGCCTGCCGCGACGCCGGCGTGAAGCTCTTCGTCGTCAAGCAGAACCGGCTGAACGCCACGCTGCAGCTGCTCAAGCAGGCCATCGACGCCAAGCGCTTCGGCCGCATCCACATGGTCACCGTCAACGTCTTCTGGACGCGCCCGCAGAGCTACTACGACGACGCCCCCTGGCGCGGCCGCTGGGACCTGGACGGCGGGGCCTTCATGAACCAGGCCAGCCACTACGTGGACATGGTGGACTGGCTGGTGGGCCCGGTGGACAACGTGCACGCCTACACCGCCACGCAGTTGCGCGACATCGAGGCCGAGGACAGCGGCGTGATGAGCCTGCGCCTGCGCGCGGGTGGCCTGGCCTCCATCAACGTCAGCATGCTCACCTACCCGCGCAACCTCGAAGGCAGCATCACCGTGCTGGGCGAGCGCGGCACCGTGCGCATCGGCGGCGTGGCGGTCAACCGCATCGAGCACTGGGAGTTCGACGAGCACCGGCCGGAGGACGACACGGCGAAGGACGCCAACTACGCCCCCACCTCGGTCTACGGCTTCGGCCATCCGCTGTACTACGCCAACGTCATCCACACCCTGCGCGGCCAGGCGCATGCGCAGGTGGACGGCTACGAGGGCCTGCGCTCGCTGGAAGTCATCATCGCCGCCTACCGCAGCGCCCGCGACGGCGTGCGCGTGGGCTTGCCGTTGGTGTTCTGAAGTTTCTTCCTGGGCTGTATCTGTCAGAATGTGACGAGACGTTCCGACTTACTCACTCCGTTCCGACATGCAGGTCACCGTCAGCGACAAAGGCCAGATCACCCTGCCTCACGGCTTGCGCCAGCAACTGGGCATCGCACCCGGCCAACGCCTGGAAATCGATCCCCAGGAGGATGGGTCTTTGCGCGTGCGCAAGCTCGCCGTTGGCTCTGCAGGGCTGGCCGGGCTGTTGGCGGTACCGGGCGAACGCACACGCACGCTGCAGGAGATGGAAGAAGGCGTGGCGCAGGCCGTGACCGAACGCGCCACCCCGTCGGCCAAGAGTTCCCCGTGATCGCCGTCGACACCAACATCCTGGTGCGGCTGCTGGTGGCCGATGACGCTGCCCAACTGGACAAGGCGAAGCGCTTGTTCGACCGCCAGGCGGCCGAGCCGGGGTCGATCTGGATTTCCCAGTCCGTGCTGGTGGAGTTGGTGTGGGTGCTGACGCGCACCTACGCCCGGCCGCGAGAGCAGGTGCTGTCGGCCCTGCGCGCCCTGTCCTCGAATGCCACGGTGCGTCTGGATGGCGCCGAGGAAGTGGCCGTTGCCATCGGCCTGTACGCCGCAGGCAAGGCCGACTTCGCCGACTGCCTGCTGGCGGCTCGCGCACAGGCGGGTGGGCTGGACACGCTGTTCACCTTCGACCGCAAGATGCGCGGCCTGCCCAAGGTGCAGGTGCTGTGATGAACGCTGACGCTCCCGCTTCGACGCAGGCTGTTCCTGCCGACCGGGCCTTCTGGGCCCACCCCAGCGCCGTCGTCGACGAAGGCGCGCAGATCGGGGCCGGCACGCGGGTGTGGCACTTCGCGCATGTGTGCGCCGGGGCGCGCATTGGCGAGGGCTGCTCGCTGGGGCAGGGCGTGTTCGTCGGCAATGACGTGGTCATCGGCCGCAACGTCAAGATCCAGAACCAGGTCTCCGTCTATGACGCGGTGACGCTGGAGGACGATGTGTTCTGCGGGCCGAGCATGGTGTTCACCAACGTGCACAACCCGCGCGCGGCCGTGGTGCGCAAGAACGAGTACCGGCCCACGCTGGTCCAGCGCGGCGCCACGCTGGGGGCCAACTGCACCATCGTCTGCGGCACCACGGTGGGCGCGTACGCCTTCGTGGGCGCGGGTGCGGTGGTGTCGCGCGACGTGCCGGCCTACGCCCTGGTGGTGGGCGTGCCCGCACGGCGCGTGGGCTGGATGAGCGCCCACGGCGAGCGCCTGGCGCTGCCGGCCAGTGCGCCCGCCGGGCAGGTGCTGGAGGCGGCCTGCCCGGCCACGGGCGCGCGTTACCGGCTCGAGGGCGAGCGCCTGAATCCGATCTGATCCCATGCAATTCACCGACCTGAAGACCCAGTACGCCGCGCTCAAGGGCGACATCGACGCCCGCATCCAGCGCGTGCTCGACCACGGCCAGTACATCATGGGCCCGGAGGTGGCGGAGCTGGAGGCGGCGCTGGCGGCGTTCACCGGGGCCCGGCACTGCGTCGCCGTGGCCAGCGGCACCGAGGCGCTGCTGATCGCCTTGATGGCGCTGGACTTCAATCCGGGCGACGAGGTGATCACCAGCCCCTTCACCTTTGCCGCCACGGGCGAGGTGATCGTCCTGCTGGGCGGCAAGCCCGTGTTCGTGGACGTGGAGCCCGGCACCTGCAACCTGGACGCGTCGCTGGTGGAGGCGCGCATCACCGCGCGCACCCGGGCGATCATGCCCGTCAGCCTGTACGGCCAGGTGGCCGACATGGCGGAGCTCAACGCCATCGCCGAGCGTCACGGGCTGGCGGTGATCGAAGACGCGGCGCAGAGCTTCGGTGCCAGCTACCAGGGACAGCGCAGCGGTGCGCTTTCGACCATCGGCTGCACCAGCTTCTTCCCGAGCAAGCCGCTGGGCTGCTACGGTGACGGCGGCGCACTGTTCACCGACGACGACGCCCTGGCCCAGGCCGCGCGCGAGATCCGCGTTCACGGCCAGAGCGCGCGCTACACCCACACGCGCATCGGCGTGGGTGGGCGCATGGACACGCTGCAGTGCGCCATCGTGCTGGGCAAGCTGGGCCGCTTCGAGTGGGAACTGCAGCGCCGCGCCGCCTTGGGCGCGCGCTACACCGCGGCGTTGCAAGACCTGCCCGGCCTGCGCACGCTCACCGTCAAGCCCGACCGTGACTGCGTCTGGGGCCAGTACACCGTCTTTGTGGACGAGCGCGCCCGCGTGCAGGCGGCGTTGAAGGAGGTGGGCATCCCCACCGCCGTGCATTACCCCCAACCCTTGCATCACCAGGTGGCTTATGCCGCCTATTGCTGCCCGGACTGCTGCCCCGTGAGCCTGGACGTGGCCGGCCGCGTGCTGAGCCTGCCCATGAGCGCCGACCTCACCGAGGCCGACCAGGACCGGGTGGTGGCGGCGTTGCGTGCCGCGTTGACGGTGTCCGTCGGAGCGGCAGCTTGAGCCGGGGTGTCGAGGCTCTGGCGTCGTGGGCTCGGGTGGCCGGGGTGGCTGGGCCGGGCTGAGTTCACGCCCGCTGCCTCGCTCAAGCCCGCTTAAGGCGACGCGCCATGTCGCGCCCCTCCTTCCTCACCAGCGTCTTCACCGTGGCCGGTGGCACGGCCGTGGCCCAGGCCATCGCGCTGGCAGCGCTGCCCTTCATCACCCGGCTGTACCCGCCGGAGTTGTATGGCGGCTTCGTCATCTTCCTGGCCTGGGGCGGCTTCCTGCTGCCCGTGGTGTGTGCCCGCTTCGAGGTGGCCATCGCGCTGCCGTCCAGCCTGCGCGCGGCCTCGGCCGTGGCCTGGGGCAGCCTGGGCATCGCCGCCGTGCTGTCCACGCTGTGCGCTGCGGTGGTGGCGCTGGTCTGGGCGGTGCATCCCCCCGCTCGAGAGCCGGCCCTGGCCCTGCTGCCCCTGTACGTGCTGCTCGGCGGCGCCGTGCAGGTGCTGGGCAACTGGGCCGCGCGGGTGCACGCCTACCGGCGCCTGTCGCTCTCGCGCATCGTGCAGGCCGCAGCCACGGCGCTGCTGTCGCTGGCCTGGGTGCCGCTGTGGGGTGCGCAGGCCCTGGGTCTGGTGGTGGCCACGCTGGCGGGGCAGTTCATCGCGTTGGGCGTGCTGGCGCAGGGCCTGTCGCAGACCGGCTTTCGCCGCCGCGCCGCGCCGCGCCAGGTGTGGCGGCTGATGCGCCACTTCCGACGCCTGACGCTGTTCAACGTGCCCCACGTGCTGTCAGATGCCGCGCAAGGTTCGGGCCTTCCCTTACTGATCGCCCACTTCTTCGGCGCCCCGGCCGCCGCCTACTACGCCTTCTCCACGCGGCTGCTGAAAGCCCCGCTGGGCCTGGTGAGCGGGGCGGTGTCCCAGGTGTACTACCCGCGCGCCGCCAGCCACCGCCACGACGACGAGCGGCTGCGCCGTGACGCGCTGCGCATCCTGGCGGTGTCCACCACGGGGGTGATGCTGGTCTGGCCGCTGTTGCTGCTGGTGCCGGATGCTGCCTACGCCTGGGCCTTCGGCGCTGCCTGGGCCGAGGTGGGCCAGTACCTGCGGGCCCTGTCGCCGTGGATCCTCTCGGCCTTCGTGGCCGCGCCCTTGAGCGTGCTGTACCTGGTGAAGGAACGCTTCGGGCTGGACTTCTCGCTGGGCCTGGCGGGCACGCTGCTGGCCTTCGCCCTGCTGGTGGGAGCGTGGTGGGCGTCGGGCGAGGTGATCCTGACCTTGTGGGTGCTGGCGCTGGGCATGACGGCCTACAACGCGCTGTCCACCTGGTTCGAGTTTCGCTATGTGCTGGGGCGGCGGAGGGTGCATGGCTGATGCCACAGTGGCGGCTGCGCTGCGGGGCGGCTCTTTCAGTGAGCCTCACAGCACGCCTGGTGGCGCCGCACTTGACGACCTCTTTGACGACCCGGTGCTGCGCTCGGCCATGGGCCGCGCGGCGGGCATGCGCCCGCTTTCGCCTTGTGTGGTGCAACACCTTGTCGCCGAGGTCCACGCCGCTGCGGGGCCGGACGCTGCTGAACCGGCGCTGAACGGGTTGTTCGAGCGGCGCCGGCTGGGCTTGCGGCGCTGGGAGTGGGCGCCCTACGGGCTCTACGCGCCGGTGTGCGCCGACCCGCAGCGGGCCGAGGCCCTGGTGCAGTTCCTGAACCTTGCGCCTGGCCGGGCCTCGCAGGCGCGGCTGCAGCTCAACCCGCTGTGCCCCGAGGCTGGGCGGCTGGCGCAGCAGGCCGCCGCGCAAGGCTGGCGCGTGCTGCCCCGCGAGACGCACCTGCTGGACCTGCGCCCGGGCCTGGAGGCGCTGCGCCGCGGCTACCACGCCACCAAGCGCAACCAGATCGCCAAGCCGGTGAAGCTCGACAGCCGCATCGCCCTGGCGCGCACCGAGGCCGATCTGCAGCCCTACTTCGAGGTCTATGACCGCTCGCTGCAGCGCTGGGGCCGTTCGGGCGCCTGGCCCTATCCGCGGCAACTCTTCCTCGACCTGTTGCACAGCCCCGCCGCCCGCATCTGGACCCACCAGGTGCAGGGGCGCCTGGCCTGCGCCGTGGTGATGCTGGAGAGCCGCCACCAGGCGTTGTACTGGCAGGGCGTGTCGCGCATCGACGAGGACCAGAAACGGGCTCACCCGATGGCGCGCCTGATGGACGCCGTGATCCAGGACCTTTGCGCGCGGGGCGTGCCGGTGCTGAACCTGGGCGCGAGTGAGGGGCTGCCGCAGGTGCGGCGCTTCAAGGAGGAGTTCGGCGCCCGGCCCGCGGCTTACAGCACCCTGCAGTGGGAGTCTGCTGCCTGGCGCTGGCTGCGGGGTGCGCGCGCATGGCGGCTCCGGTCGGGATAATCACGGGCTTTGCTCGGCGCGAGTGGGGCTCAGGCAGCGCAAGGGCAGCGCGAAGGCAGCGCGAAGGGCAGCGCAAGGGCAGCGCAAGGGCAGCGCAAGGGCAGCGCAAGGGCAGCGCAAGGGCAGGGACGGTGACCCTGCGTCACCAAGGGGCACAGATGGCTGAAGTGGACTGGGACGAGCGGGCCCGGCAAGGGGTGGGTCTGCAGTCGGTGATCGATGGACTACGGCTGCGGCATCGGCCGCTTCGCCCGACGCATCACCGACGCCGGCAGCGGCTACTGCGGCGTGGACTCGTCCCCGGCCATGATCGAGGCGGCGCGGCGCGCCCACCCCGCCGGCCGGGCCACGTTCGCCCACGCGCCCAGCCTGCCGCTGCCGCTGGACACCGGCCGCTTCGACGCTTGCCTGACCGTGGGGGTGCTGCAGTGCCTGACCACGGCCGACGGCCAGGCGCTGAAAGCCGCGGTGGCCGAACTGGCGCGGGTGCTGCAGGCCGGCGGCGAGTTGCTGATGATCGAGCAGGCCAGCGCCTCGGGCCGCCATTCCGGCTCGGTGAGCCACAGCACCTCGGAGCAGGATTACCTGGACGCGCTGGCCCCGCACTTCGAGGTGCTGGAACTGCAGCGCATCCGCCTGGCCACGCTCACGCGGCCCAGCGCGGCCTACCTGCGCTGGGGCGCAGCCTGGCCGGCGCGCGGTGCCGTGGAAGGCTGGTTGGCCCGGCGCGAGCTTGCCCGGGCGCGCCGGGCCGACGTCGCGGCGCTGCAGGCCCAGGTTTATCACGACGTGGCGATCCGCGCGGCGCGTCGCGCCTGACGCTGGCTGGACTGTCAAGGCCCGTCCTAACTCCTGTCGGCCAGCGACGCCTGCTGCGTTCCACTCGCTAAAACTGATGGCCCTTCGCCAGGACACTCTCACGGACTCCCGTCCCGTGCTCGTCGTCGGTCCGCACTCGGTGCATGTCCGGCGCTTCGTGGCCGGCCTGTGCACCGCGGGGCGCGACGTGGTGCTGGTGACGAACGCGTCCGAACCGCTGCTGTCCCATGAGCGCTTGCGCGAGCAGGTCCACCTGAGCCTGCGCGTGCTGGCCTGGCGCACGCCGGCCCGCCTGCGCGCGTTGATCGAGCGCTGGCAGCCCGCGGTGGTGCACGTGCACCAGGCCGATGCCACCGCCTGGCATGCGGTGAGGGCGGCGCGGCCCACGGGCGTGCCGGTGGTGATCACGCTCTGGGGCTCCGACGTGCTGAGCCTGCCCCACCGCGGCTGGTGGCAGCGCGCGATGGTGCGCCATGCATTGCGGGGCGCAGCGGCCTGGACGGCGGACGCCAAGGTGCTGCTGCGGGCCGCGCAGGCCATCGCCGGTGCCGATGCACCGCCCTGGCGCGAGTGGATTCCGCTGGGCATCGACGAGTCGCCAGAGTTGGGCACCGTGGCGCGCGAACGCCGCATCCTGTCGTGCCGGCTGCACAAGCCGCTGTACCGCATCGACGCCGTCGTGCGTGCCTTCGCGCAGGCCGCGCCCGAACTGCCGGGCTGGGTGCTGGAGGTGGCGGCTGCGGGCGAGCAGACGCCGGCGCTGCGCGCCTTGGCGCAGTCCCTGGGTGTGGCCGACCGGGTGGCCTTCACCGGCATGCTCGCCGCCCCCCAGCTGGCCCAGGCCTATCGCCGCAGCGCGCTGTTCGTCAGCGTGCCGGAGTCCGACGGTACCTCAGTGAGCCTGCTCGAAGCCATGGCCGCAGGCTGCCTGCCGGTGCTGGCCGACCTGCCGGCCAACCGCGAATGGGTGCGCGACGGGGAGAACGGGCTCATCGTCGAGGAGGGGGCTGCGGTGCTGGTGGACGCGCTGGCCCACGCCCTGGTGCGCGGGGCGCGCTGGTGGGCCGAGGGCGGCTGGGACGCGAGTGGCCGTCCGCTCAACGAGACCCTCATCGCCCAGCGCGCCACGCTGCGGGCCAACATCCAGCAGTTCCTGGCGCTGCACGAACGGCTGACCTCGCCCGTGCGCCCCATCGTCCACCTCACCACGGTGCACCCGCGCGACGACATCCGCATCTTCCGCAAGGAGTGCGTCTCGCTGGCCCAGGCCGGTTACGAGGTGGTGCAGATCGTCAGCGACGGGCTGGGCGACGCGCAGGTGCAGGGCGTGCGCATCCTGGACCTCGGCCCCCGGCCGGGCGGACGCTTGGCGCGCATGCGCGAGCAGCCGGCCAAGGCCCTGGCCGCGGTGCGCCGCTGCCGCCCGGCGCTGGTGCACCTGCACGATCCCGAGTTGCTGCCCCTGGGCGCGAAGCTGGCGCACGTGGGCCTGACCGTGGTCTATGACGCGCACGAGGATGTGCCGCGCCAGTTGTTGACCAAGCAATGGATTCCCGCCTGGGCGCGGCGCCCCTTAAGTGCCGCGTTCGAGGTCTACGAGAACCATCGGGTGCGCCAACTGGCCGCCGTGGTGGGCGCCACGCCGCACATCACGCAGCGCTTCGCCCCCGTGGCGCGGCGCAGCGTGAATGTCAGCAACTTCCCGTTCCTGGACGAGCTGGCGCCCGACGCGGCGCTCTCCGGCAGAGGTGCGAGCACGGGTGACGACGGTGCGGCCAGCCCCCACCCGGATCACGGCCACGACACGAAATCCACCGCCCTCCCGCGCGAGAACGCCGTCTGCTACGTAGGCGGCATCTTCCTCACGCGCGGGGCCTTCAGCATGGTGCGGGCGCTGCCTTTGCTGCCTGGCGTGCGCCTGCTGTTGTGCGGCCGCTTCGAGGACGCCGCCACCGAGGCGGCGCTGCGTGCCGAGCCCGGCTGGGCCCAGGTGGACTACCTGGGCGTGCTGGGCCGCGAGGGCGTGCGCGAGGTGATGGCGCGCTCGCGCGCCGGGCTGGTCACCCTGCTGCCGCTGCCCAGCTACCTGGACTCGCTGCCCATCAAGATGTTCGAGTACATGTCGGCCAGCCTGCCGGTGATCGCCTCGGACTTCCCGCTGTGGCGCGGCATCGTGCAGCGCCACGCCTGCGGCCTGTGCGTGGACCCGGCTGATCCGTCCGCCATCGCCCAGGCCATCCGCCAGGTGCTGGACGACCCCGCTGCCGCGGCGGCGATGGGCGAGGCCGGGCGCGAGGCGGTCCATGCCCACTACCATTGGCCGCGCGCCGAGGCCGAATTGCTGGCGCTGTACCGGTCCTTGCTGCCTTGAACATCCTGCTCATCAACCACTACGCCGGCACGCCGGCGCTGGGCATGGAGTACCGCCCGTACTACCTGGCCCGGGAGTGGGTGCGCCTGGGGCATCAGGTGACGATCGTCGCCGCCGCCTGCTCGCATTACCGGGCGCGGCAGCCATCGGTCGGGCAGGAACAGGTGGACGGCATCTCTTACCGCTGGTTGTCCACTCCGGCCTACACCGGCAACGGCTGGGCGCGCATGCGCAACGTGTGGTCCTTCCTGAGCCAGCTCTGGACGCAGGCCGTGGAGATGGCGGCCACGCTGCGCCCCGACGTGGTCATCTCTTCCAGCACCTATCCGATGGACACCTGGGTGGCGCGGCGCATCGCGCAGCTGGCCGGGGCCCGGCTGGTACACGAGGTGCACGACCTGTGGCCGCTGTCGCCCGTGGAGCTGTCGGGCATGTCGCCGTGGCACCCTTTTGCGCTGATCTGCCAGTCGGCGGAAGACGCCGCCTACCGCCACAGCGACGCCGTGGTGTCCATGCTGCCCAAGGTGCACGCCCACATGGCGAGCCGCGGGCTGGACTTGAAGAAGCTGTCCATCGTGCCCAACGGCATCAGCCCCGAGGAGTGGGCCGCCCAGCCCGCGCCGCTGCGCGCCGATGTGGAGCAGGCCATTGACGCGGCGCGGCGCGCCGGCGCGGTGATCGTCGGCTACGCCGGCTCCATGGGTTTGCCGAACGCACTGGACGTGCTGCTGGACGCCGCCCGCCTGCTGGCCGACCAGCCGCTGCGCTTCGTGCTGGTGGGTGACGGGCACGAACGCGAGCGTCTGGCCGCGCGCATCAGCACCGAGGGCCTGGCCCAGGTGGCGCTGCTGCCGCCCATCCCGAAGGTCCAGGTGCCGGCCTTCCTGGCCGCCGTCGACATCGCCTACCTGGGCTGGCAGCGCCAGCCGCTGTACCGATTCGGCATTGCGCCCAACAAGCTGATGGACTACATGATGGCTGCGCGCCCGGTGCTGCACTCGGTGGAGGCGGGCAACGATCCCGTGGCCGAGTCCGGTTGCGGCCTGACTGTGGCGCCGGAGGCCCCCGAGGCGGTGGCGCGCGGCCTGCGCCAGCTGGCGGCGATGAGCCCGCTGGAGCGCCGGCAACTCGGCGAACGGGGGCGGGACCATGTGCTGAAGCACCACGCCTACCCGGTGCTGGCCCGGCAGTTTCTGGCGGCGGTGGGGGGTGCCGCGTGATCCGCACCTGTCGCGCGGGGTTGTCACGTCCCTTGTCTCGCAGAGTGGCGCCATGACCTTCCCGGACACCGACACCACCGGCGCGGAGCCGGCCGCCGTGGCCGAGCGCTACGCGCGCCGGGCCGCGACCGAGCGCTACAGCCTGCTGCAGCCCGATGTCTGGCTCACCGTGCAGGAGCGTCAGCGCGCCATGCTGCGGCTGTTCGCCGGCCTGGGCTGGCGTACGCTGGCTGATCGGCGCCTGCTGGAGGTGGGCTGCGGCAGCGGCGGCAACCTGCTGGAGATGCTGCGCCTGGGCTTCTCGCCCGAGCACCTGAGCGGCGTGGAACTGCTGCCCGAGCGCCTGGAGGCCGCCAGGCGCAGCCTGCCGCCAGCCGTCACGCTGTGGGGTGGGGATGCGTCGCAAGTGCCCCTGCCCGAGGGCCAGACCGATGTGGTGCTGCTGTCCACGGTGTTCTCCTCGCTGCTGGACGACGCCTTCCAGCAGCAACTCGCCGATGTTGTCTGGCGCGCCGTGAAGCCCGGCGGGGGCGTGCTCTGGTACGACTTCACGGTGAACAACCCGCGCAACCCGGACGTGCGAGGCGTGCCGGTGGCGCGCATCCGGCACCTGTTTCCGCAAGGCCAGGTGCGTGCGCAGCGCCTGACCCTGGCCCCGCCCCTGGGCCGCGCAGTGGCGCAAGTGCACCCCGGGCTGTGGAGCCTGCTCAACACCTTGCCGTGGCTGCGCACCCATGTGCTGGCCTGGGTGCAGAAGTGAGCGTCATGTCCCCCGGCCCGAACCCGAGTCCTGGCCCTGGCGCCGGCCCGCCCCACGGCGCGCGCCCGGACACGAACTGGCACCGCCTGGACCGCCTGCTGGCCCGCCTGCGGCCCCACCGCGAGCCGCTGTCGCTGCTGGTGGACGGGGTGGTCATCGCCCTGGCCTGGAACGTCACCTACCTGTTCCGCCTGGGTTTTGACCGCTGGCTCAGCGCCCGCCCGGCCTACGACGCCTGGGTGTTGCTGGGCATCGTGGTGACTTACCTCGCCGCTTTTGCGCTGGCCCGCGTGCCCCAGGGCATGTGGCGCTTTGCCGGCTTCGGTGACATCCGCCGCCTGACGCTGGCCTGTGCCGCCGCGGGGGGGCTGGCGGCCGTGGCGGTGATGGCGCTGGGCTTGAGCAAGGTGCCGCGGGCCGTGCTGGCGCTGCACCCGGTGGTGGCGCTGATGGGCGTGTGCCTGGTGCGCATCGCCTACCGCATGCTGTACGAGCACGCTCGCGCTCGCATCGCAGGCGGCGGCGAGGGCACGGCCCGGCGTGCCCTGGTGCTGGGCGCTGGCGAGGCGGCACGCCGCCTGCTGGCGGGCATCCACCAGCAGGGCTGGACGGTGGTGGCGCTGCTGGACGACGACGCCACCAAGCACGGCGCCCGCATCGCCGGCGTGCCCGTCATGGGCCCGCTGTCCCGCATGGACGACCCCGTGCTGCGCTCGGCCGCCACGCACCTGGTGGTGGCGCTGCCGTCGCTGCGCGGCGCGGCCAAGCGCGCGCTGCTGGACCGCGCGGCGCGCACCGGCCTGCACGTGCTGACGGTGCCCAGCGCCGACGAGCTGCGCTCGGGCCTGGAGGTCTCGCGCGTGCGCGAGATCGAACCCGAAGACCTGCTCGGCCGCGACCCCGTGGCGCTGGACGAAGCCGGTCTCGCAGGCGTGCTGGGCGGGCGCACGGTGCTCATCACCGGGGCGGGCGGCAGCATCGGTGCGGAACTGTGCCGCCAGGTGGCGCGCCAGGGGCCGGCGCGGCTGGTGCTGGTGGAACTGAGCGAGTTCAACCTCTACACCATCGAGCAGGAGCTCACCGAGCAGTTCCCGGGCCTGGAACTGGTGCGCCTGGTGGCCGACGTGAAGGACCCGCTGCAGATCGGCAATGTGATGCAGCGCTGGCGGCCGCAGGTGGTGTTCCATGCCGCGGCCTACAAGCACGTGCCGTTGATGGAGCAGGGCAACGCCTGGGCGGCGCTGCGCAACAACACGCTGGGCACCTGGCGCGCGGCCCAGGCCGCGGCCCAGGCCGGCGCCGAGCGCTTCGTGCTCATCAGCACCGACAAGGCCGTGAACCCCACCAACGTGATGGGCGCCACCAAGCGCGCCGCCGAGATGGCGCTGCGCACGCTGGCCGCGCAGCACCCGGCCACGCGTTTCATGGCGGTGCGCTTCGGCAACGTGCTGGGCAGCAGTGGCAGCGTGATCCCCAAGTTCAAGGAGCAGATCGCGCGCGGCGGCCCGGTGACGGTGACGCACCCCGACATCATTCGCTACTTCATGACCATCCCCGAGGCGGCGCGCCTGGTGCTGCAGGCCGTGGCCACGGGCGAGTCCGGCCAGGTGCTGGTGCTGGACATGGGCGAGCCCGTGCGCATCGTGGACCTGGCGCGCCAGCTCATCCGCCTGGCCGGCCACACCGAAGACGAGATCGGCATCGAGTTCTCCGGCCTGCGCCCTGGGGAGAAGCTCTACGAGGAACTGCTGGCCGACAACGAGACCACGGTACCCACGGCGGTGCCACGCCTGCGGGTGGCGCGCCTGACCGACGCGCCGCAGGCCGCCGCCGAGGTGCAGGCGCTGCTGGCCTGGGCCGATGATCCGCAGCCGCGCGAGGACGCCGAGGTCAAGGCCTGGCTGGTGCGGGTCGTGGTCGAATGTCGGCTGCAACCCGCTTGAACGCGCGCCCCGCTCTTTGCCGCTGCTGCGCGCCTCCTGCTTGAGAAAACCTTTGTCCGCCTCCGCCCCACCACCCGCCCCGTCCCCTGCGGCCTTGCCCTTCCTGCCGTTTGCCTTGCCCGAGATCGGCGACGAGGAGATCGCCGAGGTCGTGGACACGCTGAAGTCTGGTTGGGTGACCACAGGCCCCAAGGCCAAGCGCTTCGAGGCCGACTTTGCGGCATTTCTCGGCGACGCATCGCTGCAGTGCATCTCGGTCAACTCTGCCACCGCCGGCCTGCACCTGGCCCTGGAAGCGCTGGGGATCGGCCCGGGCGACGAGGTCATCACCACGACGCACACCTTCACCGCCACGGCTGAAGTGGTGCGCTACCTGGGTGCGGACGTGAAGCTGGTGGACTGCGACCCGGTCACTCTGAACATCGATCCCGCAGCGGTGGAGGCTGCCATCGGCCCGCGTACGCGGGCCCTCGTACCGGTGCACTTTGCGGGGCGGGCAGCCGACATGGCGCGCCTGCTGGCCATCGCGCAGCGCCACGGCCTGAAGGTGGTGGAAGACGCCGCCCACGCGCTGCCCACCACCAGCGGTGGCGCCCTGGTGGGCACGCTGGCCAGTGACGCCACGGTCTTCAGCTTCTACGCCAACAAGACCATCACCACGGGCGAGGGCGGCATGCTGGTCACGCGCGACGCCGCGCTGGCCGCCCGGGCGCGCGTGATGCGCCTGCACGGCATCAGCCGCGACGCCTTCGAACGCTTCAGCGCCCAGGTGCCCAGCTGGTACTACGAGATCGTGGCGCCGGGCTTCAAGTACAACCTGACGGACATCGCGGCGGCGCTGGGCATCCACCAGTTGCGCCGGGCGCACGAGTTCCAGCGCAAACGCGAACAGCTCGTGGCCTGGTACGCGCTGGCCTTGCAGGGCCTGCCGCTGCAGTTGCCGGCCGGCCCCGCACCGGGCGATGTGCACGCCTGGCACCTGTACGTCGTGCGGCTGGCCGAAGGGGCGCCTCTGGGGCGCGACCGCCTGATCGAGGCCCTGTATGCCCAGGGCATCGGCTGCAGCGTGCACTACATCCCGCTCCACCTGCAGCCCTACTGGCGCGACCG
>JAJTDM010000124.1 GCA_021300575.1 Rubrivivax sp. | reverse complement strand
CCATGCTGGGTAACCAGAGCAACCCACAAACAAGGCCGGATACAAGGCAGCAGCCGACTTCTTCACAACACGATGCGGGTTTGCACCTATCGCCGGGAGGCATCCATACAAGACACCATGACCCAAGCCTTCATCTGCGACGCCGTGCGCACCCCCTTTGGCCGCTACGGCGGCGCGCTGTCATCGGTGCGCACCGATGACCTGGGCGCCGTGCCCATCCGGGCGCTGATGGAGCGCAACTCCCAGGTGGACTGGGCCGCCGTGACCGACGTGCTGTACGGCTGCGCCAACCAGGCCGGTGAAGACAACCGCAATGTGGCGCGCATGTCCGCGCTGCTGGCCGGCCTGCCCATCGCCGTTCCCGGCGCCACCCTCAATCGACTGTGCGGCTCGGGACTGGACGCCGTGGGCAGCGCCGCGCGCGCCATCAAAGCGGGCGAGGCGGATCTGATGATCGCTGGCGGCGTGGAAAGCATGAGCCGCGCGCCCTTCGTCATGCCCAAGGCCGACACGGCCTTCAGCCGCAGCAACGCGGTGTACGACACCACCATCGGCTGGCGCTTCATCAACAAGCTGATGAAAGAGCGCTACGGCGTGGACTCCATGCCCGAGACGGCCGAGAACGTGGCGGTGGACTTCAAGATCGAGCGCGAGGCGCAGGACCGCATGGCGCTGGCCTCGCAGATGAAGGCCGTGGCCGCGCAGAAGGCCGGCTTCTTCGACGCCGAGATCGTGCCCGTCACCATCCCGCAGAAGAAGGGCGACGCCCTCGTCGTCAGCAAGGACGAACACCCCCGCGAAACCTCGCTCGAAGCCCTGGCCAAGCTCAAGGGCGTGGTGCGGCCCGACGGCACGGTGACGGCGGGCAACGCCAGCGGCGTGAACGATGGCGCCTGCGCGCTGCTGTTGGCCAGTGAGGCGGCGGCCGCCCGCCACGGCCTGACCCCGCGCGCCCGCGTGGTGGGCATGGCCACCGCCGGCGTGGCCCCGCGCATCATGGGCTTCGGCCCCGCGCCCGCGGTGCGCAAGGTGCTGGCCCTCACGGGCCTGAGCCTGGCGCAGATGGACGTCATCGAACTCAACGAAGCCTTCGCCGCCCAGGGCCTGGCCGTGCTGCGCGACCTGGGCCTGGCCGACGACGATGCCCGCGTCAACCCCAATGGCGGCGCCATCGCCCTGGGCCACCCGCTCGGCGCCAGCGGCGCCCGCCTGGCCACCACGGCCGTGAACCAACTCCACCGAATTCAGGGCCGCTACGCCCTGTGCACCATGTGTATCGGCGTGGGGCAGGGGATTGCGGTGGTGTTGGAGAGGGTGTGAGCTGAGGCCTGAGCTGTGGTGACGGTGACGCACATCGCCGAGCACGGGTTCCGGCTTCTTCTGGAGGGTGAGGAGCTGCTGCTTCCGTTTGAGCACTTCCCGTGGTTCAAATCGGCGACAGTCCAACAGATTTCCAACGTGGAGCGCCCTTCACCCGAACACCCTTACTGGCAAAACCTGGACGTGGACCTTGCCGTGGAGTCCATTCGTCACCCTGAGGCCTTTCCCTTGATCTCCAGGGCTTAAGTCCTGGTCTACCGAGAGTCGCAGGCCTCCCCGCTGCCGCGGTCTCCGTCGCGGAAGTGGTCCCCCTGAAAGGGGTTGGAACGGTGACGTCGCCCGGGTCTCATTTCATTCTGGCCCAGTCGCCGCCAGCTGCTGCACGCCAGTTAGCTGTACGCTAGACCCCGCGCTCGATCGTCCAGAAGCACTCGCAATCCTCTCGGCAGATGAAGGTTCTCGTGAACAACGCTCATCTCTACTTTGACGTGGAGGGAGCTGGCTTGCGTCCGCAAGGCGCGGCCATGATCCAAAAGCCGACACTGCTCCTGCTGCATGGCGGCCCCGGAGCGGACCACTCCCTGTACAAGCCAGCATTTTCTGCACTTGCCGACATTGCCCAAGTGGTCTACCTGGACCATCGAGGAAATGGAAGGAGTGACCGTGCCAGCGAAGAGTCGTGGACGCTCGCCCAATGGGCCGACGACGTCCACGCGTTCTGCAACAGCTTGGACATCCAAAGGCCAATCGTCTATGGCGCTTCCTTCGGAGGGATGGTGGCAATGGCATATGCCACACGCTACCCCACACATCCTGGAGCACTTGCCCTCGTCAGCACGTCCGCACAGGCTGCCTCGCACGCAGAGGCCAAGGTTTCCATGTTCGACAGGCTAGGCGGCCCACGGGCAGGCAACCTCGCGCGGCAAAGGTTCATCGAAGGTGACACAAGCCCCGAAATTCTCAGAGCCTGGCTCGAGGTCGCTCTCCCTCTTTACACCAGAACGAAGACTGACCCCGAGGTGGTCAAACGCATTGTGTTCAACCCTGCAGTCACCGCCTGGTTCAATCGGCCCGGGGGAGAAGGGCGAGTCTTTGACCTCTTGCCTGTGCTCGAGCGCATCCAGTGCCCGACACTTGTAATCGGCGGTGAGTTGGATCCAATGCTTCCCATCGAGTGTCAACGCGACATTGCGGCCGCCATTCGGCCGGATCTTCTTCGCTTTCGCGAGTTTGAGGCGTGTGGCCACGGCGTTGTTCCCGATGCGCCGACGGAGGCCATTGCGCTGCTTCGCGAGTTCATTCAATCCTCCGTATTGCGGCATACAGCGAGTGAGGTGTAAGCCAGCCATCGAGCGTACGACCCGAAGGCCGCTTCGCGCCCCTCGGTCCATGGCTTATGTCGCACGTCAGCCCCCATCGCCACGACCCACAGCACCCTCCACCATGAACACCGTCACCGTTCGCCAGGCAGTGCTTGCGGACCTTGAGGTCATTGCCGACCTTTTCAATGAGTACCGCCAGTTTCAGGGTGAGGCGACCGACCTCTCAGCCTGTCGTGCCTTCTTGCACGACCGGTTCAACCACGGCGAGTCCACCGTGTTCATCGGAACCGTTGGCGATCAGCCTGTCGGCTTCGCCCAGCTGTATCCCAGCTTTTCCTCCACTGCGCTCGCACGGGTCTTCATCCTCAACGATTTATTCGTTTCCCACACTGGTCGACGCTGTGGGGTTGGCTCCGCGTTGCTCAAGGCAGTTGAAGAGTACGCGTGGTCCCTCGGGGCTTGTCGCGTGAGCCTGAACGTCGCTCAGGGCAATGGGTCTGCACAGGAGCTCTACAAGGCTGCGCAGTGGGTACGCGATGGGGAGTTCTTCATGTATCACCGATACCCACCAAGGCCATGAAACTGCCGCCCCGGTTGAGGCCTGACCTCTTGCTGAATCGCAACCCGAACAGCCACGCACTTGGCCGTTGAGGTCGTGCGCTGGTTCCATGACGGCGGTCCGTGACAGCTGCCGCTTGGCAGTCAACTTCACGTCGGGTGCCGTTGGAATCAATAGTGGAATCTCAACTGCGCGATCTCCAACGCGTCCTCGGTGACGCGATAGACCATTCGGTGTTCGTCCGTGATGCGGCGTGACCAAAACCCTGAGAGCGCATGCTTGAGCGGCTCTGGTTTGCCAACGCCCACGAACGGATCTCGCTGCACTTCCTTGATGAGTTTGTTGATTCGCTCCACCATTTTTCGGTCTTGCTTCTGCCAGTACAGATAGTCTTCCCATCCCTCGTCTGAGAACGTCAGCTTCACTCGGCAAGCTCCCGCGAGGTTCCCTTGCCGGCGTTGAGCTGCGCAATGGAGCTCAGCAGGCGTCGTGCGTTAGCCGGGCTGCGCAGAAGGTACGCAGTCTCCTCCAGCGCCTTGTAGTCTTCCAACGAGAGCATGACCACGGCCTTTTCGCCGTTGCGCGTGATGATCAAGGGCTCGTGATCGTTGCAGACGCGGTCCATCGTGCTGGCAAGGTTGGCCCGCGCCGAGGAGTAGGTGATCGCGTCCATGGTGTTGCTCCTTTTTGTACGTGTTACTGTACAGGCTTTGAGCCTCTCATGCGGGCTGCCAACAAGGCACCCAAGCCCTTGTTCAACTGGACTTGCTTCGGCTGACCCTGTCCCAACTCTTCGAACCGCTCAGCAGCCGAAACTGACCGGCAGATCGCACTTCTACTCCTCGCGCTCTGCCAGGCGCTGCTGCTCTATCCAGGCACTGCCCGCCCTCAGCTTTCTGGCCAGTGGCGATGGGGGGTCCACCACGCGCCAGAACGGCGCAACCTCGCTGATCGGTGTGCCGGCTTCAATCTCATCCCAGGCCGCCTCCGCCACCGTTCTGAGAAAGATCGCCGTCGACACCGGGCACGCCGCGTCAGCCCCATGCGCTGCGGCCAGCTCGCGCCGCATCTGCTGGATCGCGCGGGTCTCGCCAGGCGGTACCTTCGTGCGCAGGTAGTGCTCGACTTCCATCGGGCAAGAGATCAGCAGCCTGGCTCCAGCAGGAACGCCTGCAAAGTCCTTGTCCAGCACCACCGTGTGCGGTGGCTTGGCGTTCATCTTCTGCTTCCAGGTCTTGGGTTTGCTTGGCATGATCGTCTCCAATGAAACCATCATCGGACAGGTGTGCGGCCGGCTCAACAATCCCCGTATAAACCCTAGGTCGACCCCATGGCGCTGCCTGACGGACATGCCACCCGCAGGCTGCACCTTTCACCTCTCACCCCGCATGGAAAATCCACCTGACCTTGAAGCCCGTGAACACGATCTCACGATGCATGTCTTCACGGTGTCTGCGGGCATGGCGGACATGGGCGCCATCTGCGCCATCTGTGCAGTCATCGCCTATGCCATCGTCTAGGGCGATGAGGGTCATCGCTGCGATCGATGCGTTCAAGGACCTGGTGGTGCTTTCTGCGGCGCGGCCATGAACACCAAGCGCTATGAGGGTGGCTGCATGTGTGGCGCCATCCGGTTTCGGGCAACCGGCCAGCCGGGGAAGCCGCACACCTGTTCATGCGAAAGCTGCCGCAGGCACTCGGGCGCGCTCACCCTGACCTGGGTCGAGTTCCCCGCGCAGAGCGTGGAGTGGGTCGGCCCGGGCGGCAAGCCGTCCACGTGGCGCACTTCTGCGTACTCCAGCCGGGCCTTCTGCAGTACTTGCGGCAGCACCATTGGGGCCATAGACGACGAGCCCACCGTCGCCATCGTCACGGGGGCTCTCGACAAGCCGCACCTGAAGGAGTTCGCACCCAGGTATCACTCTTACGTCTCCCGCAAGCCGCGGTGGTGGCATGTGTCGTCCGACCACGAGCCGCAGTGAAGCGTGAAGGCGGCTCGCCCTCCCGGGAAGGCTCCCACCATGCCACGCCACCAGTCGCCAGCCACGCTCCGTAATCTCGGGCCCAGGGCTGAGCGATTGCTGGCTTCGGCGGGCATCACCACCGCGGCGCACCTGCGCAGGATCGGGTCAGTGGCCGCCTACGCACGCGTGCAGCACGTCCAGGGCAAGTTGAGCCTGAACCTGCTGTGGGCCCTGGAGGGCGCTCTGACCGACCTTCCCTGGCAAGTCGTGGCCCGAGAGCACCGCACCAGTTTGCTGCTCGCCCTTGAAGAGCACCCGCGTGTCGTCTGACCCACCGTTCGACCGCCGGCGCGAGGCGCTGTTGGCGCGGCCCGTGCCTGGGGCCGAGGTGACAATGTCGGCAGCGCCGCAAGGCATGGCACTCGCTGCCCAACGCCAAGGAGACAGGATGACCGTCTATGTGATCGCAGACATTGAGGTGCTGGACCCCGTCTTGTTCGAGGAGTACCGGCAGAAGGTGCCCGCCACCATTGCGGCTCACGGCGGCCGGTATGTGGCGCGTGGAGGTCACACCGAGGTGCTGGAAGGGTCCTGGATGCCCAAGCGCTGCGTGGTGCTGGAGTTTCCCGACATGGAGCGGTTCAAGACCTGGTGGTCTTCGCCCGAGTACGCGCCACTGCGTGCTCTTCGCCAGCGGGCCAGCAACTCAAGCCTGGTGGTCACGCAGGGTTTCTAGGGCTGGGGTTCCAAAGGAGATTGCAGATGGTGTCGAACCAAGAGGCCCCGCAGAGCACCCTTCGCTCAGGCGGCTGCCTGTGTGGGTCAGTTCGTTTTGAGGCACGCGGAGAGCCGCTGCGGACGATGGTCTGTCATTGCAGGTTCTGCCAGCGCGTGACCGGGTCGTCCAGCTTTGCCGAAGCCATGTACCCGATGGACGCGGTGTCGCTCTCTGGCATCAGCCCGTCCAGCTACGCGCATCGCTCAGAGGGCAGTTCCCATCTCGTCCATGTGCACTTCTGCCCGCGATGCGGATCGACCGTGTCGCTGACCTTCGACAGGTGGCCGCAGGTCCGTGGCTTGTCCCGTGGTGCCTTCGATGACCCGAACTCCGTCAGCATCGGCTCGCACATCTGGACGGAGTCGGCACAGACGGGTGTGGTGCTGCCGGCAGATACCGATTGCTTTCGGCAGGCCCGCGCCACGCTGGACGGCACCCCCCTTGCGCCAGAGCGCCACGGCGTACCGGTGCTGGCCCGGCCAGAGGGCTGACCGAGTTTGATCGCGCCATGACCCCCAGAACCCGCCGCGTTGTGCAGGCCCTCCTGTACGAGGTCTTTGCCATCGCCTTCGTCGGGCCGGTGCTGGGCCTGCTGTTCGACAAGCCGTTCGCGACCACCATGGCGCTGGCGGTGGTGCTGTCGGCCGTTGCCCTGTGCTGGAACTATGTGTTCAATGCTGCGTTCGAGTGGTGGGAGTCCCGGCAGGCCGTGAAGGGCCGCAACCTGGCCCGGCGCGTGGTGCACGGTGCCGGTTTCGAAGGCGGCCTCACCCTCATCCTGGTGCCGGTCATGGCGTGGTGGCTGGACACCACTTTCCTGAACGCGTTCCTGGCCAACGTGGGGCTGCTGCTGTACTTCTTCGTCTACGCCATCGCCTTCACCTGGGCCTTTGACAAGGTGTTCGGCCTGCCGCAATCTGCGCAGCCTTCGCTGCCCTCTCACTGAGAAGCCCATGTCCGCCACCGCCCCCGTGATCGCTCCCATCACCGACGCGAACCCGACCGTGGCCGAGATGGAAGCCCGAGTCGCCAGATTCAACCAGCTCACGCCCACGCAGGACTACGTGGATGCGGCCATTCCGGGCTGTGAGCGCACCACGTACCGGGTGCTGGGCCACCCGCCGGGTGCGCCGCTGCAGGCCGAGGACTTCCACCTGAACATCGTGCGCTGCGAGCCAGGCAAGTCCGCACCGCTGCACAACCACCTCACGCAGGAGGTGTTCGTGGCCCTGAGCGGGCGCTGGGAGGTCTTCTGGGGCCCGCAGGGCCTGCGCACGCTGGTGCTGGAGCCGCTGGACACGATCAGCATTCCGCCCGGGGTTTCCGGAATGTGTCGGCCGAGAGCAGCCTGCTGATGGGCATTGCCAGCGGCCGCGACCCCGGCCACATCAACTGGCCGGCCCAGGTGCGGGCTGCAGCTCTGGCGGTGGGCGTGGAGTTGCCTTCGGCCTGAAGCCGCCCTGCGCTGCCATCTGCTGAATCCCCCCCATGGCTGCAGCCCTGTTCACCCCCGACATCCTCGCCTTCGGTGAGCCCATGGTGGAGTTCAACCAGACAGGGGAGGAAGCCTTCACGGCGATCTACTTCGTCACGCACGACGCGCAGGGTCACCACTTCCACTTCTTCCGCAAGGGCAGCGCCGCCAGCCGCATGACGCCCGCGCAGCTCCCGCGTGAGCGCATCGCACAGGCCCGGGTGCTGCACCTGTCCGGCATTTCGCTGGCGATTTCCGATGCGACCTGCGAGACCGGCTTTGCGGCCATGGAACTGGCCCGCGCAGCGGGCGTGGCCGTGAGCTTCGACACCAACCTGCGGCTGAAGCTCTGGCCGCTGGCGCGCGCCAGCGAGGTGATGACCGAGGCGCTGCGCCGCTGCGACATCGCGCTGCCCAGCCTGGACGATGTGCGAGCGTTGACGGGCCTGGACGACCCCGATGCGCTGGTAGACCACTGTCTGACGCTCGGCGCCCGCGTCGTGGCCTTGAAGCTGGGTGACGCGGGCGCGCTCGTGGCCACGGCGCGGGAGCGCCACCGCATCGCGCCCCACCCCTGCCAGCCGGTGGACGCCACGGGCGCAGGTGATACCTTCGGGGGCGCTTTCGTGGCGCGCTGGGTGGCAGGCGACACGCTGCTGCAGGCCGGCCGCTACGCCGCCGCAGCCGCCGCCCTGTCCACGCAAGGCTATGGCGCGGTGGAGCCCATCCCGCGACGTTCGCAGGTTGAGCAGGCGCTCACATTCACAGGAGTCGACACATGAGTTTCACGGGTCAACGGGTGCTGGTGGTGGGCGGCACCAGCGGCATCGGTGCGGGCATCGCGGCGGCCTTTGCGGGGCAAGGGGCCCAGGTGGTGGCCACGGGCGCCACCGCGGCCGAATGTGATGCCGCCAATAAGGCTCGGGCGGCGGAGGCGGCGCAGGCCCGTTCACCCGCTGGCAACGTCGAACACCGGCTGCTGGACGTGCGCGATGGCGCGGCGGTGCAAGCGCTGGTGGAGGGTCTGGGCGCGCTGAACGCCGTGGTGTGCTGCGCCGGCGTCATCCGCCGCGGTGCCGAACTGGACCCGGCCGTGTTTGCCGAGGTGGTGGACATCAACCTCAACGGCACCATGCGCGTGGCCGCGGCGGCCCGCCCGGCGCTGCGCCAGAGCAAGGGCTGCATCGTCAACACCGCGTCCATGCTGAGCTTCTTCGGCGGCGGGCTGGTGCCGGGCTACAGCGCCAGCAAGGGCGGCGTGGCCCAGCTCACCAAGAGCCTGGCGATTGCCTACGCGGCCGACGGCATCCGCGTGAACGCCGTGGCGCCAGGCTGGATTGCCACGCCGCTGACGCAGGCGCTGCAGGAAGATGCAGGCCGTACGGCACAGATCCTCGGCCGCACCCCGCTGGGCCGATGGGGCACGCCGGCCGATGTGGCCGGGCCGGTGCTGTTCCTGTGCAGCTCGGCGGCGGCCTTCGTCACGGGCGTGGTGCTGCCGGTGGATGGCGGCTACTTGATTGCTTGAATCTGTGCTTGTAGCCGGCTCGCTGCAGGCTCGCTGTGGACGCAGCAACTGCACAACGCTGAGGCAGACTGCACCCAAGCCTTAACCCCAACCCATCCCTCAAACGGAACCTTCCCATGACCCAAGCCGTCCCCGCCGACTCCGACAAGTGGCTGCCCTACCGCCACCCCATGCCCAAGGAGTCGCCGCCCGAGCTGGTGGTGCCCGACGTGGTGCCCACCGACGAGCGCGTGTGGGTGCCGGTGGACGACAACGTCTGGTTTCGCCCGCTGTGCTTGTCGGCTTCACGCGGCTACTGGATGAACCTGCTGCGCGTGCGGCGCGCCGGCGTGCTCTCGCGCCACCGCCACCCGCAGCCGGTGCACGGCTACGTGATCAAGGGCCGCTGGCGCTACCTCGAGCACGACTGGGTGGCCACCGAAGGCGCCTACGTCTACGAGGCCCCGGGCGAGACCCACACCCTGGTGGTGGACCCGGACGTGGACGAGATGATCACGATGTTCCAGGTCAACGGCGCCATGATCTACGTGGACCCCGACGGCCGCTGCACGGGCTTCGACGACGTGTTCACGCGCATCGACAAGTGCCGCCGCCACTACACCGCCGTGGGCCTGGGCGAGGGCTACATCGACCAGTTCATTCGCTGATGCTCGATGAGCAAGGCCTTCACCCGTGAGAGCGACGCCCCTGCGGAAGACGAGGACGACGATCCCTCGCTGCCGCCGTTGCCGGCTGGCAGCCGCAACTACATGACGCCGGCGGGCTACCGCCGCCTGCGCGAGGAGTTGATGACGCTGCTGGACGTGGAGCGGCCCAAGGTGGTGGAGGCCGTGTCCTGGGCGGCCAAGAACGGCGACCGCTCGGAGAACGGCGACTACCTCTACGGAAAGAAGCGGCTGCGCGAGATCGACCGCCGCATCCGCTTCCTGACCAAGCGGCTGGACCGTGCCGAGGTGGCCGACCCTTGCGCGCACCATGGCAGCGACCAGATCTTCTTCGGGGCCACCGTCACCTACGCCAACGCCCGCGGCGAGGAGCGCACCGTCACCATCAAGGGCATTGACGAGAGCGACAGCCTGGCCGGCGAAGTGAGCTGGATCTCCCCCATCGCGCGGGCCCTGCTCAAGGCCCGCGAGGGCGACGAGGTAAAGCTGATCACACCCTTGGGCGTGGAAACCATCGAGGTGGTGGAGGTGCGCTACCCGGCGCCCCCCCACGGTCTCAGGGCTTGACGCGCGACACCTTCATCACGGGGGCGGCACGGCGCAAGCCGCGCATCACGTCGGCCAGATGGGCGCGGTCGCGCACGCTGACCAGCAGGTGCAACTCGGCGCTCTCGGTGCCTTTCTCGTGGCCCATGTCGATGTGGGTGATGTCGGCCTCGGCCTGGCTGATGGCCGTGGCCACCTGGGCCAGCGCGCCTTTGCCATTGACCACCATCACCACCAGCCCGGTCTCGAAGGCGCGCACCGGCTCCTCCGCCCACTCCACGTGCATCCAGCGCTCGCTGTCGCGCTCAAAGAGGCGCCGGCCGGTATGGCAGTCGGCCGTGTGCACCAGCAGGCCTTCTCCCTTGCCCAGGTAGCCGGTGATGGCGTCGCCAGGGATGGGCCGGCAACAGGTGGCCAGGCGCACCGTGCCCTCCTGCCCGCCATCGATGAACACCACGCCTTGCCTGGGCGCGTTCTCGTCGGAGGCAAAGTGCCCCAGGGTCAGCGTCACCGCGTCCGGGCGTGCGCCTTGCTCGGCCAGCAGCTGCGCCATGCGCTTGGCCACGATGACGGCGATCTTGCGGCCCAGGCCGATGTCCACCAACAGCTCGGCCGGCGTGCGCGAGCCCGACCACCGCGTGAGTTGCTGCCATACGGATGCCGCGTTGGCCGCGATCTTCACGGCGGACTTGTCGTCGCTGTCCACCTCCGCGGGCTCCTCGCTGGGCAGGCTCAGGCCTTCGGCGCGCAGGGCCTGCGCCAGCATTTGCCGGCCCAGGGCGTAGGACTCCTCCTGCTCCATGGTCTTCAGGTAGTTCCTGATCTTGGAGCGGGCGCGCCCGGTGCGCACGTGGTTGAGCCAGGCCGGGTTGGGCTTGGCCCCCGGGGCCGTCACCACCTCCACCACGTCGCCGCTGCGCAGCTCGGTGCGCAGCGACACGGGCTCGCCATTGACCTTGGCGGCCACGCACCTGTCGCCCACGTCGGAGTGGATGGCGTAGGCAAAGTCCACGGGCGTGGCGCCCTTGGGCAGGGCCAGGATCTTGCTGCGCGGCGTGAAGACGTACACCTCGTCGGGGAAGAGGTCG
This sequence comes from Rubrivivax sp., assembly GCA_021300575.1. Lineage (GTDB taxonomy): Bacteria > Pseudomonadota > Gammaproteobacteria > Burkholderiales > Burkholderiaceae_C > Rubrivivax. The sequence continues at coordinate 3,338 of JAJTDM010000124.1, read as the reverse complement.
ATCTTCACGTGCTCCAGGAACTCGGCGGCGTCGCGAGTCTCGTCCTGGATGTCCACCAGCGATTGCAGCCAGGTGGCTCCCAGGGTCTGCGGGTCACTGCCCGTGCCCTGCTTGCCGCCGCCGTCCAGCTTGTACATCCAGTGCGCGGCAATGCCTTTTTCGGCCACCGCGTGCATGGCCTCGGTGCGCACCTGGAACTCCACCGCCGTGCCCAGCGGGCTGACGAGCGTGGTGTGCAGGCTCTGGTAGCCGTTGGCCTTGGGAATGGCCACGTAGTCCTTGAACCGGCCCGGCACGGGCTTGTACAACTGGTGTAGCACACCCAGCGACAGGTAGCACTCGGGCAGGCTGGGCACGGTGATGCGAAAGCCGAAGAGATCGCTGACCTGGGTGAAGCTCAGGTGCTTCTCGCGCATCTTGCGGTAGATGGAGAACACCGTCTTCTCCCGCCCGGAGATGCCCAGGCGGATCTTGGCCGTTCCGAAGGCCTTCTCCACGTCCTTCTGCACGCGCTCCACGATGTCGCGCCGGTGGCCGCGTGCGCGCTGCAGCGCGCGTGACAGCACGGCGTGGCGCCAGGGGTAGAGGTGCTGGAACGACAGCTCCTGCAGCTCGCGGTAGGTCTGGTTCAGGCCCAGGCGGTGGGCGATGGGGGCGTAGATGTCCAGCGTCTCGGCGGCGATGCGCTGGCGCTTGTGCGGCGCCATGGCCAGCATGGTGCGCATGTTGTGCAGCCGGTCGGCCAGCTTGACCAGGATGACGCGCACATCGCGCGACATCGCCAGCAGCATCTTGCGGAACGATTCCGCCTGGCTTTCCTCGCGGGTGTTGAACTGCAGCTTGTCCAGCTTGGTCAGGCCGTCCACCAACTCGGCGGTGGGGGCGCCGAAGCGCTCGATCAGCTCCACCTTGGTGATGCCACAGTCCTCCATCGCGTCGTGCATCAGCGCGGCCATCAGGGCCTGCGCGTCCAGGCGCCACTCGGCGCACAGGCCCGCCACGGCGATGGGGTGGGTGATGTAGGGCTCGCCGCTGGCGCGGTACTGGCCCAGGTGCGCCTCGTCAGCGAACTTGTAGGCCTCGCGCACCTTTTTCAGGTCGGCCTTGCCCAGGTAATGCAGCTGCTCCGTCAGCCCGGCGAAGGTGGTGGGCGCCTCGGTGGGCGCGGCCACCCGAGGCGGCGCGGGACGCATGGCCTGCGGCAGCAGTTCGGTGGCGAAGGAGCGGATGCCCATGCCCCGAATCTACCCCAGGCCGACCCTGCCGGCTCGCCATGGAAAAGGGCCCCTCACGGAGCCCCTGACATCAAGCTGCTTTCAGCGGCGATTGAGCCGCTGTGCAGGTTCAGATCGGTACCTTGCGCAGCATCTCGATGCCCACCTCACCCGCGGCGATCTCGCGCAGCGCGGTGACGCCTGGCTTGTTCTTGGTCTCCACCTTGGGCGCATGGCCTTGGCTCAGCATGCGGGCACGGTAGGTGGCCGCCAGCACCAGCTGGAACCGGTTCGGAATCTTCTCGAGGCAATCTTCAACGGTGATGCGGGCCATGGTCGGGTTCCGGTCAAAGGCTGGGAAGAGACGCTCAGATCAGGTTCAGCGCAGAGAAGACCTGGGAGCGGTTGCGCATCTGGGCGGCGTAGCGCAGACGCTGCGAGTGGACGACGGTTTTCAGGTCGAAAAGTGCCGTCTCGAACAGGGCATTGATTATAACGAAGTCGAAGTGGCGGGCCTGCGCCACCTCCTGCCGCGCATTGGCCATGCGGGTCTCGATGACGTCGGGCCGGTCCTCCCCGCGCCGGGTCAGGCGCTGGCGCAACTCTTCCCAACTCGGCGGCAGGATGAAGATCAGCACGGCGTGGGGAAAGAGTTGCTTGATCTGCAGCGCGCCCTGCCAGTCGATCTCCAGCACCACGTCTTCGCCGCGCTCCAGCCGCGCCTCGATGGCCTTGCGCGAGGTGCCGTACAGGTGTCCGTGCACCTGGGCCCATTCGAAGAACTCCTCGCGCTCGATCATGGCGCGGAAGGATGGTTCGTCCACGAACCAGTACTCGCGCCCGTTCTGTTCCTGACCCCTGGGCGCTCGCGTCGTGTGCGACACCGACACGTCCAGCCGGGAATCCAGTTCGAGCAGCGCCTTGACGAGGCTGGACTTGCCGGCGCCGCTGGGGGCGGCCACGCAGAACAGGTTGCCAGGTGTTTCCATGAAATGAGATGAAGGCGGCCGGCGCCCAGTACCTGCACCCCGGAGGAGCAGGCCGACCCCTTGCGAGGGCGCTGCGGCGGTTTGGATGCCGCAGTCTAACAACCGGGGTTATCCTGCGCGGGGCGCTTGTTGCAGCGCACCTTGTTCATCCTTGGCCTCTACCGCAGCACCACCATGAGCATTGCTTTCGAATCCGTTGCTTCCGTGCTGGCCGCCATCGGCCAGGACCTGGGCGCCACCGAGTGGCTCACCATGACCCAGGACCGCATCGACAAGTTCGCTGACGCGACAGGCGATCACCAATGGATTCATGTGGACCCGGTGCGCTCGGCCGCCGGTCCTTTCGGCGCCTGCGTGGCGCACGGGTACCTGACCCAGTCGCTGGCCAGCTACTTCCTGCCCGATCTGGTGAGATGGAACCGCCTGAAGATGGGTCTGAACTACGGTTGCGACAAAGTGCGCTTTCCCGCGCCCGTGCGCGTGGGCGCACGCATCCGCGGGCGTGGCCAGGTGCTGGCGGCCGTGCCGGTGGGCGAGGACGGCGTGCAGGTGACGATCCGCGTGACCATCGAGATCGAGGGCGGCGACAAGCCCGCCTGCGTGGTGGACACGGTCTCGCGCCTGTTCTTCGAGTAATCCGATCACTCAATGTTCTGCACCTGAATGTCGACTTCGACGCCAAGTGCTTGACGCATATGAAGGTTGTCTTTCAGCCGGCCCGAAAACCCCACAACTTACCCCACAGGCTACGCGTGCTGCGCTGTGCTGAGGCTTGTCTTGAGGTGATTCGTGCAGCCTCTGAACTGTAGCCTGTGGATTGGATGGTGCGGGCGGCTCGCCCTGTAAGCAGCCTCGTTCGAGCATGTCCTTGCATAGACAGAGAAGAGGCATTCAATCCCGGCCGCGCCGGCCTTGCAGGCCGTCACCACCGATAGGGTGCTTCAGCCTGCATGTGTAGCAGGAACTGCATGAACGACTCTGTCCCGGGGAGCGTCATCGTCGACTTGAGACTGGCTGCTGGCGGTCGCGCTCAGGCGGCGAACGTCGGCGGCCGCCAGAAGCTGACCTCCACCCTTGCATCAGCTGGTTGGCACCTTCACCCAGGAAGCCGCCCTTCACCCTCCGCATGAAGGAC
>JAJTDM010000175.1 GCA_021300575.1 Rubrivivax sp. | reverse complement strand
GGGCACGTCCCCTTCGTCATTGTCAGCAGCAGCAGCAGCAGCAGCAGCAGCAGCCGTTTTTCTCTTCTCGGTCATTGGCAGCAGGGTCATCGGGGTGGTGAGGACGGTGGCAGCAGGGGAAAAATTCATTTGCGTTGAAACGACGAGGACGCTGTCGACGATTGCGAGCCGCTTCGTTTCCGGTGGCGTTGGTAATTGCCAATGTTTTTGCCTCCGCTGCTGCGATTTTTGTGGTGTTGCGACGGGAACGGCTTGGCCGGAGGAGCGGACGAACGGACACTTGTTTTGTCTCGGGCGTGGGTCGAGACACTGCGGGCGCTTCCGCTGGCCGTTTCCAAAGCGTCTCCGGTGGCGGCGGGGGCAGAGGCGGTGCGGTCAGCGCTAGGGGCCTCTCTTTTCCGACTGCGACGGGAATCGTCACCACCGCTCCAAATGTGCGACGTCACGGGGTGGTCCGAGTCGAGACGGGCCTGGAAAAAGAGGCGATCCTTCATCCTGGCACGAAAGATGGCCACGCCTCCCTCGCCGACGTAGCTCACGCCGGGCTCGGTCGGAACAGGCTGGTCCGAGCTTTGAAGTTGCCTGGCCGTTGCCGGCAGCCTCGTCTCGATAGCCTGCCACTCTTCTCGCACCAGAGTGAGCAGGCTCAAATATTCATGCAGGTGAAGTTGCAGCGTCCGACGGCCGATGAGGGGACAGGGACCGCCGGCCTGTCCCTCGTCCTTGGCTTCGTCCTCGGTCCACCGGCCAAACATTTCATTGGGTCCCGCCATCCGCTGCAAAAACACCTGGTAACGATAAGAGTCGAGGTCGGTCGGCAATCCCAGGTAGGACGGGAGCGAGGCGGGTCGAGCTTCAAGACAAATGATGGCCCGAAAGCCGGGTTCAAGGGCGGCGGCGGCAAAGGCGTCACGGTGACGAGAGGCGGCTGTTGCTGCTGCAAAAGAGCAGCAGCAGCACCCGCTGACGTGAAGTAGGTTCCTCCGGTGGCGGCGGCGGCGGCGGCGACGACGACGTCGGACGATGAAGAAGACATGACTGCAATTAAACAAAAAAAATTTAAAATTCGCTGCTCCAGCGGGTGTATTGGCGGCCATAATCCAGCACCAGCTCCGTCAAAACCCGATCACGCTCGAAAGCGTATTTCAACAGCTCGCCAAGATCAAGGTCTTGCTCCTTCGTTTGGCCGCCCGCCAAGAGGTGGGTGTCGCTCTGCTGGTAGGCAAAATTTTTGGCCTCGAGGCGGACGCAGCGATTGGCCGTCTGATTGGAGTGCAGACCGGGACCAAAGGACGAGACAAACCGAGAGACGGGCAAAAACTCTTTGAGTCGATCGAGCAGGCGGAGACGGTGGTGCCGCCCGTGGGAGCAGTGCTTGTACAGGTCGTACGTTTTCTGCGCCACCCGATGCAACGTAGCGACTGCTTTCCGACGAACCCTTTCGGCCGGCGACAGGTGACCGTCCAGCGGGACGTCCGAGGCGGGAGGAAGGTGACCGGGCCACGATGGCCAAAAGGGATCCGACTGAGTCGGTCCCTGCCAGAGGGCGAAAAAGACCGTCACGACGTAGAGTCGGTCGGCCGAGGCGAGACCCTTGTCCTTCATCCAGGTCTGGGCCTTGGGAACGGAAGCGCCTCTTCCGAGAATTTCCTTCTCGACAAAGCGGGCGTACCGCTCCCGGGCGTTCACCTCGTTCCCGTCGGCGGGAACCACCTTGGAGAAGGCGATGGAAAGGGGGAGCCAGGTGAGATGGTACAAGGCGGGCTGCAACGCATCTGGGGAGTCTTTCTCGCCGTCCCAAATGGCCGAGTGGGCGTCAACAAAGGCGCAATCGCGAGCTCGGTTTTTCGCCTGCTGGATGTTGTGCTCGGGACGGATGGGGCCGCCGACAGGAAGGAGGGGTGGCCGTCGTCCGTTGTTGTCCAGCCGGTAGGTGGAATGCTCAAACAGGGGCAACAAGAGCGAGACGCCGTTCAGATTGACTCGCAGCCGCTCGCTGATGCTGCCCTCAGCCAATCGACCGTGAACGGTTCGCTTGAGCCGGGCCAGCGTCTGCGCCAGCAGGTCCCGATTCCCGGCGTCGGAGTCCCAACACTCGTTCGCCGCCTGGCAAAATTTGTGCATCGCCAGGCTCACGTACATTTCCAGCAGCACGTCCAGCGCCAGCTGGAGCTGCGACCAGACGTGCCCGAGCACGAGTTCGTCGTACAGGTAGCTGCTGCTGGGAATGCGTCCCAGGTTCTTGACAAAGAGGTCGGCCGCCTCCCGGTGCAATCCGTAGGCGACGAGCACCTCGTGTCGAGCCACCGCCATTTGCCAACGGTTGGCCAGCAGGTTGGAGCAGCGGGAGGCGCCGTCCGTCGCGATGCTCGAGCCCTCCACCAGGGCCAGGCAGCTGAGCGGCACGTCGAGAAAAAAGTGAAACGCCGACAGGGAGGTGGCGAGGCGAACGCCAACGTCCACCTTGAATTTTCGAAAGAAAAATTGTGGACTTTGGGCCGGCGGATGAAGGAGGCCAGAGAGGTGCGTCAGCATCCAAAAACCCATAAAGACGGTCACGTGGTGACGTCCGGCCGTCGAGGACGCCTCCAAAACCTCCAGAGCTCGAAAGAGCTGCTCCTCGCCGCAGAAAGCGGAGAAGGAGCGGTCCCCGTCGCTCCGAGCGTAGCCTGACCGGTCGCAGAGTTTTCGTATCGGATCCCACACGTCTTCCTGGCCCGCGTCAAAGTAGGTTTGCCGCACGCCCCGGGAGGCGCCCGGAAAGACGAGCAGCGGATCAAGCGGGTAGGGCAGGCGAAAAGTGATGGGGTCTCGACTGCCGTTGACACCCATGCTCCCCTTGAGCAAGACGAAACGATAGTACCTCATGGCCGGCACGGTCGTGGGCACCAGAGTGTTGAGGACCCGAGTGAAGCCGTGCCAGTGCAGCGCGTGGTGGAGGATG
>JAJTDM010000123.1 GCA_021300575.1 Rubrivivax sp. | reverse complement strand
GTACAGATCGCGGCGTCGGCCGGGCTGCCAACCGGGACGCCACCTACACCCCCTACGAGGTCCGCGCCCGCCTGGCCGTGCGATGCGCGAGCCGCGAGCAGGCCGAACAGGTGGGCCAGGAGGTGGAAGCGCTGTACGTCAACGGCCCGGCCGCCGGCGGTGGCGTGACGCAGTCGGTGCGCGAGGTGGTGGCCGTGGCCTCGGCCCTGGTGCCGCGCGAGGCGGCGCAGCCCCGCGTGCAGGTGATGGAGTTGTGACGATGAAGTTGCAGGACATTGCCATCGCCCGCTCGGGCGACAAGGGGGACCGCGCCACGCTGAGCGTGATCGCGCGCCAGCCCGCCGACTACCCAGTGCTGGAGCGCCTGCTCACGGTCGCAGCCGTGAAGGCCCATTACGCCGGCATCGTGCGGGGCGAGGTGGAGCGCTACGCCCTGCCGCACCTGGGCGCCGTGCACTTCGTGCTGCACGCCGCGCTGGGCGGCGGGGTCACGCGCTCGCTGGCGCTGGACGCCCACGGCAAGACGCTGAGCGCGGCGATCCTGGACCTGGCTTTGCCCCCGCAGGCCACCGTGACACCGCAGGAACCGGACAATGCCGCCGTCGGCCTTGCGCCAGGACACACCCTTCAAGGAGACCTTCCGTGACCCACCTCACCCGCCGCCTCATGATCGTGGCCGCTGCCAGCCTGTGCAGCGCCGCCGCGCTGGCCCAGCCCTACCCCAACAAACCCATCCGCGCGGTGGTGCCCTTCGCCGCCGGCAGCGCAACGGACCAGATCGGCCGCGCCTTCGCCGAGAAGATGTCGCAGACGCTCGGCCAGCAGGTCGTGGTGGACAACAAGCCCGGCGCCAGCGGCATGCTGGGCGCGGACATCGTGGCCAAAGCACCCAACGACGGCTACACCATCCTCATCGGCACCAACAGCACCAATGCGGCGCTGAAGTTCCTGATGAAGAAGCTGCCCTACGACCAGGACACCGCCTTCGCGCCCGTGGCCTACATCGGCTCGGTGCCGCTGATGGTGGCGGTGAACAACGATTTCCCCGCCAAGACGCTCAAGGAGTTCGTGGACCAGGCCAAGGCCAAGCCGGGCCAGGTGAGCTTTGCCTACGCCAGCACCTCGCAGCAGGTGTCTTCCGAAATGCTGTCCAGCATGGCCGCCATCAAGATGAACGCCATCCCGTACAAGAGCGGCCCCAACGCCATGACCGACCTGATCGGCGGCCAGGTCAACATGTTCACGGCCGACTTCGCCGTCACGGTGCCGCAGTACAAGGCCGGCAAGATCCGCGGCCTGGCCGTCACCTCCAGCAAGCGCGTGGCGGTGGTGCCCGAGTTGCCCACCGTCAACGAAGCCCTGGGCCTGAAGGACTACGAGCTGATCGCCTACTTCGCGGTGTTCGCCCCGGCCGGCACCCCGACCGATGTGATCGCCCGGCTGAACCAGGCCGTGAACGCCGCGGCCAACAGCAAGGACATCCAGGACAAGTTCGCGCCCAACGGCTTCTCGGTCGAACCCGGCACGCCCGAGGCCCTGGCCCAGCGCAACCGCGTCGAAACGGCCAAGTGGGAAAAGGCCATCCGCGAGGCGAAGATCGAGGCGCAGTGAGCTGAAAGCGGGGGCCGCCCAAGCGGCGCCCCGTCAGCAGCTTGCGGCGTGCTTCAGTGACCGAAGCGGGCTGCGGGAGCCGGTGCCGGGTCCACAGCGGGGCTCCACCACCAGCTCAGGGGCACGGCCATCAGCCGTTCCGAGAACGCCACCCGCTCGCGCCCGCCGTACAGGACGATGCCCCGCTGGAAGGCCTCGGGCTCAGAGTCCTGCAGGTGCCTGAGGCCCTTGAAGTCGCTGGCGTCCACACTGGCGCTGGCCTTGACCTCGATGCCCGTGAGGCGGCCGGCGCGGTCTTCCAGCAGGAAATCGACCTCCACGCCCGCCTGGGTGCGGTAATGCCACAGCGTCAGGCCTCGGCTTGAGAAGGCCAGGTGCTGCTGCAGTTGTGCGGCCACGTAGGTCTCCACCAGGCCACCCGGCAGGCCCAGGGCCGCCCCTGCAGCCACCCGGCTCTCGTCCAGGTGGGTCAAAAGACACAGCAGGCCGGTGTCAGGCACGAACACCTTGGGAGACTTCACGAGGCGCTTGCCCGGGTTGCGGGCCCAGGCCGGCACCAGGTTCACCAGGAACAGGGTCTGCAACAGGGCGAAGTAACGGCGCAGGGTCGTCTGCGGCAGGCGGGTGGAGCGCGAGAGCTCGGCCAGGTTCAGCTGGCCGCCGCTGCGAACTGCCAGCAGTTCCAGCAGGTGCGGCAGTTCAGAAAGTTGATCCAACTGGGCGAGATCGCGGACATCGCGCTGCAACACCGTCTCCACATAGGCCTCGAGCCACGCCGCACGACGACGGTGGGTGCTGCGCGCCACCACTTCGGGGAATCCGCCCTTCAGCAGGGTGTCGGCCAGCATTGCCCGGTCGCAGGGCTGGGGCTCGACAAGTTCTGTCGCGCCATCGAACAGCGCTTCGGCCCGGTTCAAGCCGGCCTGCCCCTGCAGTTCCGCGGACGACAAGGGCCACAAGGTCAACACTTCCATGCGTCCGGCCAGGGTATCCGCCAGGCCCGGCAGGAGCAGCACGTTGGCAGAGCCGGTCAGCAGGAAGCGCCCGGGCTGGCGGTCACGGTCCACCGCGGCCTTGAGGTCCAGAAACAACTCCGGCGCCCGTTGCACTTCGTCCAGGGCCACCGGCCCCTGCAAACCCGCCACGAAGCCGGCAGGATCCCCCCGCGCGGCGGCCAGCACCACACGGTCGTCCAGGGTGAGGTAGCGGCGGCCTTGTGCTGCGGCCAGCGCCTGTACCAAGGTGCTCTTGCCCGTTTGTCGCGCACCGTTGAGCAACACCACCGGGGTGTCGGCCAGCGCCTCTGTCAGCAAAGGCTCAAGGTGTCGTTTCAGCATGTAGTCGGCGTATTTTCGTCCATTGAACGGACGATTTTACGCCGTCACGTCTACGCCGTCACCCTCACGCCGCGCGCAGCACCGCCAGGCCCTTGAGGTACTCGCCTTCGGGGAAGACCAGGGTGGTGGGGTGGTCAGGCGCGCCTTCCAGGCGCTGCAGGAGGGCGCCGTCCACGCCGGCATCGGCGGCCGCGCCCGCCACGATCTTGTGGAAGAGCTCGGCACCCACGCCGCCGGAGCAGGAGAAGGTCAGCAGCAGCCCGCCCGGGGCCAGCAGCTTGAGTGCCAGGCGGTTGATGTCCTTGTAGGCACGGGCGGCGCGCTCGGCGTGCGAGGCCGTGGGCGCGAACTTCGGCGGGTCCAGCACGATGGCGTCGAAGCTCGCGCCCGCCTGCAGTTGCTGGCGCAGGAAGGCGTTGACGTCGGCGTCCAGGGCCTCATGCCGCGCGGCGTCGAAACCGTTGAGCGCCACGTTGGCGCGGGCCTTGTCCAGCGCCGGGGCGGAGGAGTCCACGCTCACCACGTGCTGCGCGCCGCCGGCCAGCGCCGCCACCGAGAAGCCTCCGGTGTAGCAGTAGCAGTTCAGCACCCGCTGCAGGCCGAAGTGGCGCACCCACCGGGCGAACAGCGCGCGGTTGTCGCGCTGGTCCAGGTAGAAGCCGGTCTTGTGGCCCTGGGCCACGTCCAGGTTCAGGCGCCAGCCGTGCTCGCGGATGACGAGGTCCGTGGGCCCATCACCCCGCAGCCAGCCGGCGCGCGGCTCCAGGCCTTCCAGCGCGCGCACGCCGGAGTCCGAGCGCTCGTAAAGCCGGGTGCATCCGGTGGCCGCCAGCAGGAGGTCGGCCAACGCATCACGCCAGCGCTCCATCCCCGCCGACAGGAACTGCGCCGACAGCACCTCGCCATAGCGGTCCACGATCAGCCCGGGCAGACCGTCGGCCTCGCCGTGCACCAGGCGCACGCCGTCGCTCTCGATGGGCAGGCGCGCGCGCAGGGCCAGCGCGCGGGCGATGCGGCGCTTGAAGAAGGCGTGGTCCACGCGCTCGGCCTCGTCGAAGGTCCAGGCGCGCACGCGGATCATGGAACTCGGGCTGAAGGCGCCCCAGCACAGGAACTTGCCCTCTGCGGACTCCACGCGGACGGTCTCGCCCGGGTCGGCCTTGCCGCGCTCGACGCTGCCCTGGAACACCCAGGGGTGGTGGCGCAGCAGGGAGCGTTCCTTGCCTTCGCGCAGGCGGATGATCTTCATCGCAGAGCCTTGGTGGTGTCGTGTGGCGGCGGGCGATCAAAGCGTGGACAAACTGATCCGGTCAGCCGCGCCCGTGTCATGGCGAAGGCTTGGCCTTGGCCCGGGGATGCGCCTTGTCGTAGACCTGCGCCAGGTGCTGGAAGTCCAGCCGGGTGTAGACCTGCGTGGTGGCGATGTGGGCGTGGCCCAGCAGTTCCTGCACGGCGCGCAGGTCGCCGCTGGACTGCAGCAGGTGGCTGGCAAAGCTGTGGCGCAGCATGTGCGGGTGCACGTGCGTGGGCAGCCCGGCCTGCAGCGCCAGGGTCTTCAGGCGCGAGCGCACCTGGCTGGCGGTCAGGCGCGTACCGCGCCGGCTGACGAAGAGCGCCGTTTCGCCGGTCCGCGCGAGCTGTGCCCGCGCCGCGCTCCAGGCCGCCAGCGCTTCCAGCGCCGGGCCGCCCACGGGCACGCTGCGCCGCTTGGCGCCCTTGCCCAGCACATGGGCGGTGCCATCAGCCGCATCCACCCACCCGGCAGCGCCGGCCCTGGGCTGCAGGTCCAGCCCCACCAGTTCACCCACGCGCAACCCGCAGCCGTAGAGCAGTTCCACCATGCAGCGGTCGCGCAGCGCGAGCAGGGGGTCACCCACCTCTGACTTGTGCGCGGCCAGCGCCACCGCCTGGTCCACCGCCAGGGCCTTGGGCAAGGGCTTGGGGGCCTTGGGCGCGCGGATGCCGTCCACCGGGTTGGCCGTCACCGCCCCGTGGCGTCCCCACCACTTGTACAAGCCGCGCCAGGCCGAGAGGGCGATGGCGATGCTGCGCGGGCCCAGGCCGCGCTCGCGCAGGGTGGCGCTGAAGCGGCGCACGTGATGGGGTTGCACATCCTTCAGGGCCACGGAGCCCGCCTGCGCCGCGGCCTGCAGCCAGCCCAGCGCATCGCGGTACATGGCCACGGTGCGCTCGGCCAGGCGGCGCTCGACGACCAGGTGCTCCAGGTAGCGGCTGATCTCCGGATCCACCGCCTGCGCCGCGGACGCCTGGGTCACACGGGCCTCAGGCGGGCGCACGCCGCAGCCGGGACAAGCCGGCACTGGCGATCTCACCCACGCGGGTGAGGAACTCCGTGCCCATCTCCGCGCTGTAGCGCATGGGGTCGGGTGAGCCCAGCACCAGCAGCCCGAAAGTGGCCACGCCGGCCCCATCGCCCGCCTGGCGCAGCGGCACCATCGCGATGGAGGCCGTGGGAAGGCCTTCGGCGTCGGCTTTCAGCCAGGAGGCAGCCTCGAATCCCGCCCCGGGGCCGCAGTAGGGGCCGCCCTGGCTGGCCGCGAGGATGCGCGCGTCTTCGCTGACGCCCCGGGCAAAGCCTTCCTGCGCGTAGGCGGCGTCCACGTCCCACAGGCGAAGCGCCCCTTGCGGGATCAGGAACTGGTGCTTGAGCTCGGCCACCACCCGTCCCGGCAGCTCGGCCAGGTTCTCGGTGGTGAGGATGGTGCGGGTCCACTGGTGCAGGCGCTCGGACATGGCCATGTTCTCCTGGCCGTGGCGGATCATCTCGATGATCTTCATCTCCAGGCCCTTGATGCGCTCGCGCAGCATCTCCATCTGCCGCTCCTGCAGCGACACGGCGCGGTGTCCGTGCGGGCTGGTCAGCTGGATGGCGCCCAGCAGTTCGGCGTGCCGCTCGAAGAAGCCCGGCGTGTGGACCAGGTACTCGGCGATGTCCTGCTCGGTGATGCCTTGCAGCGGCGGGGTCTCGCCAGCAGAGGCAGTGCCAGGGGGGGTGGTCATAACTCGATCTCTCCTTCGAACACGAACTCGGCCGGTCCGGTCAGCAGGACCGGGGCCTCCAGATGCTGAGCGCCGGCCCACTCGATGGTCAGCCGTCCGCCCAGGGTCTGCACCTCCACGCGCTCGTCCAGCCAGCCCAGGCGGATGCCGGCCACCACGGCGGCGCAGGCGCCGGTGCCGCAAGCCAGGGTCTCACCGGCACCACGCTCGAACACCCGCAGGCGCACCTGGCGACGGGACAGCACCTGCACAAAGCCGGCATTGACGCGACGGGGAAAACGCACATGCTGCTCCACCTGCGGGCCCACGCTGGCCACGGGCGCGGTGTCCACGTCGTCCACGCGCTGCACGGCATGCGGGTTGCCCATGGAGAGCACGGCCACGTCCACCGTGGAGCCATCGGGCAAGGCCAGCGGCCACAGCGGGAACCCCGGGGCGCCCCCCGGGACAGCATGGAGGCCCTGGGCCACGAAAGGCACGGCGTCCAGATCGAACACCGGCGCGCCCATGTCCACGGTGACGCGGCCGTCGTCGCCTTCACGCAACTCCAGCACCCGGTTCAGGGTCTGCACGCGCACCACCCGCTGTGTGGTCAAGCCCTTGGCGCGCACGAAGCGCAGGAAGCAACGTGCGCCGTTGCCGCAGTGCTCGACTTCGTCGCCGCTGCTGTTGAAGATGCGGTAGCGGAAGTCGACTGCGGACGAGGGGGCGGCCTCGACGATCAGGATCTGGTCGGCGCCCACGCCGAAGCGCCGGTCGCCCAGGTGGCGAGCCTGCTCGGCCGTCAAGGCGAGCGGCGAGCGCGTGGCGTCGATGACGACGAAGTCGTTGCCAGCGCCCTGCATCTTGGTGAAGCGCAGGTTCATCGGCACGGATTATGGATAGACCGAGGGCTCGCCCGGCGGGCGGGTCTTGAAGCGCTGGTGCACCCAGAGGTACTGGGCCGGCTCAAGCAGGATCTGCGACTCGATGAAGGCGTTCATGCGGGCGACGTCGGCCACGGCGTCGGGCGTGGGCCAGTCGGCCCAAGGTTCCAGGAAGCGCACGCGCCACCCCTGGCCGCCGGGCAGCATGTCCACCACCACGGGCTGCACCACCATGTCCAGCATGCGCGCCATCTTCGAGGGGGCCAGCAGCGTGGCCGCGCTGACCCCGAAGAACGGCACGAAGGCCGAGTCCCGGGCGCCGAAGTCCTGGTCAGGCATGTTGAAGAAGGGACAGCCCTCGCGGATGCGCTTGATCACCTGGCGGATGGGCACGCTGCGCGAATAGGCTTCGGCCCGCCCGAAGCGCAGCCGGCCCTTCTTCAGCTCGGCGTCCAGGTAGGCGTTGCTCTGCGCGCGGTAGATGTCCACGGCGGTGCGCTGCTGGAACAACTGCACCGCCACGCCGGCCACCTCCAGCCCCAGGAAGTGCGGCACCAGCCACATCACCGGGCGGGTGCTGCGCTGGGCCAGGCCCACGTCGCCTTCCACGTGGATGAGGCCCTTGAGCCGCTCCGGCGGGGCGTACCACAGCAGGCCGCGCTCCAGCAGGCTGCGCCCCAGCAGGGCGAAATGCTCGCGCATGCGCACCTGCAGCGCGAATGGCAGAAGCGGCAGCAGCCGCAGGGCGGCCACGAGCAGGCGGGCGGCAAAGTTCATGAGATCAGCGGCAGGGTCAGGGTCGTCACGGTTCAGAGCGTGGCGCGCGGCTGCTTGTACCGGTGGTAGCCCCACAGGTACTGGCTGGGCCGGCGCAGTATCAACCCTTCCATGGCGCGGTTGATGGCGGTGGCGGCCTGCAATGTCCAGGCCTCCTCGTCCAGGCCGTGGGGCGGCGGCCAGTCCTGGTTCCAGGGCGTCATGTGCACCACATGCCCGCGACCCTGTGGCAGGCGCTCGCACCAGCTCAGCAGCACCGTGGCACCCGTTTGCCGGGCCAGCCGGGCCGCCAGCGTCATGGTGTAGGCCGGGCGGCCAAAGAAAGGTGCCCACGCCCCCTGCCCCTGCGGTGGCACCTGGTCGGGCAGCAGCGCCACCGTGCCGCCATCGCGCAGCGCCCGCATCAGTTGCCGCACGCCCGCCAGCGAAGCCGGCGCGGAGGACAGCCCAGGCCGTGCGCGTGCGGTCTCTTCCATCTGCCGCAGCCAGGCCTTGCGGGCTGGGCGGTACAGCACCGTCATGGGCTGACGCGGCCCGAAGCGCTGCGCATACGCATGCGCGGCCACCTCGAAACTGCCCAGGTGCGGCGTCAGGATCAGCAAACCTCCAGGCCGACCCAGGGCTTGTTCGATCAGCTCGGCCCCTTCCCAGCGCACCGGGTCCGGCACGGGTGCTTCGACGGCACGCAGCCACAGCCGGGGCAGCTCCATCGTCATACGCCCGGCCTCGGCCACCGCGCGCCGACGCTCCGCGGCCGGCACGCCTGCCAGGGCGGCGTTGTCGTGCAGCCGCCGCCGGTAGGATGGCGACAGCAGCCAGGCCGCCCAGCCCAGCACGGCCCCCAGTCCGTGCAGCGACTTCAACGAGCGCCGGGACAGCCAGTGAACGAGCCCATGCATGGTTCTATACTTTGCGGTATCGCCGAGTTAAGGACAACTTGCGGGGCGATGCAGCCGGAAAGGCCGGCTGGCGGGATAGAGCACAGCTCTCGAGCCCGGAACCGCTAAAGCGTCGCCGCTTTCCAGGGAACCCCTGATCGGCCACGCCGATCGACCCACCCCAACCTGGAGCACACAAGTGGCAAGCAACGATTATCTGTTCACCTCGGAATCGGTTTCCGAAGGACACCCCGACAAGGTCGCTGACCAGATCAGCGACGCGATCCTTGACGCGATCTTTGCGCAGGACCCGCGCTCGCGCGTGGCCGCCGAGACGCTGTGCAACACCGGCCTGGTGGTGCTGGCCGGCGAGATCACGACCAACGCGCATGTGGACTACATCCAGGTGGCGCGCGACACCATCAAGCGCATCGGCTACGACAACACCGAGTACGGCATCGACTACAAGGGCTGCGCCGTGATGGTGTGCTACGACAAGCAGTCCAACGACATCGCCCAGGGCGTGGACCACGCCAGCGACGACCACCTGAACACCGGCGCCGGCGACCAGGGCCTGATGTTCGGCTACGCCTGCGACGAGACGCCCGAGCTGATGCCCGCGCCCATCTACTACGCCCACCGGCTGGTGGAGCGCCAGGCGCAGCTGCGCAAGGACGGGCGCCTGCCCTTCCTGCGCCCGGACGCCAAGAGCCAGGTGACCATGCGCTACGTGGGCGGCAAGCCGCACAGCATCGACACCGTGGTGCTGTCCACCCAGCACGCGCCCGAGTACAGCCTGGGCCACAAGATGACCGAGGCCTTCTACGAGGCCGTGCGCGAAGAGATCATCAAGCCCGTGCTGCCCAAGGAGTGGCTGACGGCCGACACCAAGTACCTGATCAACCCGACCGGACGCTTCGTCGTGGGCGGCCCGCAGGGCGACTGCGGCCTGACCGGGCGCAAGATCATCGTGGACACCTACGGCGGCGCCTGCCCGCACGGCGGTGGCGCCTTCTCCGGCAAGGACCCATCCAAGGTGGACCGCTCGGCCGCCTACGCCGCGCGCTACGTGGCCAAGAACGTGGTGGCCGCAGGCCTGGCCAAGCAGTGCCAGATCCAGGTGGCCTACGCCATCGGCGTGGCCCGCCCGATGAACGTCACGGTCTACACCGAAGGCACGGGCGTGATCTCCGACGAGAAGATCGCCGCCCTGGTGAACGAGCACTTCGACCTGCGCCCCAAGGGCATCATCCAGATGCTGGATCTGCTGCGTCCGATCTACCAGAAGACGGCCGCCTACGGCCACTTCGGCCGCGAAGAACCCGAGTTCACGTGGGAGAGAACGGATAAGGCGGCAGCACTTCGTGCTGCCGCGGGCCTGTAAGGCCCTCCGTAAGCGGACTTATCCGTTCTCGGGCCGCGCTCATATCGCGCCAGCGATGTGAGCGCGGACCAAGGTACCGACAGGCGCCGACTGCCGCGCACCTCACCCCTCGCGCACCACCCCATCCGCGCCCAGCGTCAACACCCCGCCCTCCACCATCTCATCAATGAGGCGTGCCGCCCACTCACGCACGCCCGCGCCCGTGGCGCGCCCATGACGCTCCCACAGCGCCTGCAGCATCGGCGTGGCGGCCGCCCAATCCCGCAACACTTCAAGCGGCTGCTGCTGCTCTTCCATCATGTGGTACTTCACCAGCACGCGCAGGGCGTGACGCGCGTGGCGCGGCGGGTCGGCCTGAAAGCCGGCCAGGCGTGAACGCGCCCGCTCCAGCGCCGCCGCCACATCGGTGAAGGGCGCGCCATGGCCGGGGATCACCACCCGCACCGGCAAGGAGGCGATCAGGTCCAGCACGGCGCCCACGTCACCGAAGCCCGGCTCGCCTTCGACTTCCGGGAACACCACGCCAAAGCCGTTCTCCCACAGCGCATCGGCCGAGATCAGCACGCCGTGGGCGCGGTCGAACAGCATCACCGAATCCGGGTCATGGCCCGGGGCGAGGATCACTTCCCACCAGCGCCCGCCAGCAAGAAAGGGCTCGGCCACGCTCAGTTCGTCATCCGCCAGGAAGCGCACGCAGCGCTGGCCGGTGCGGGCGTGCGTCAGGCGCTGCTGGTCCCAGGCCTGCACCACCGGCAGCATGCCGGGCGCCACGCTGATGGGCATGCCGAAGGCCGCCTTCAGCGCCGCGTTGCCGCCGCAGTGATCCGAGTGCAGGTGGGTGTTGACCAGGCGCAGCAGGCGCTCGCCACGCAGGGCATGCCTGACCAGTTCACAGGTCTGGTCTGCATGGTTGACGTGACTGGCATCCACCAGCACGGCGCCGGCCTCGCCCGGCGCACCGTGGATCAGCACGTTGTTGGACGACAGCCAGCCGCGCTGCAGCACGGTCAGGCCGGCCAGCGGCGGCGTCGGCACGCAGCCGCCATCGACCTTGAGCTCCGGGGCGGCCACAGGGCGGGCGTTCGATACAGACATGGAGGCAGGGGGGCTTCAGCGGAAAGAGGGCGGGACAGGCAGGCACTTGTTGACGAGCAAAGCACCGGAACGCCTGCATGCTACGACGAGGTACAAGGCGGGAGATGCGCACGGCGCGGTCATGGCTTTCGCCGACCAGGCCCACCCCATGCGACCTCCCACTGGTCCCTCGATCGTTCTGACGCCGGGGACCGTCATGACTGCATGAAGATGCTTTTCTCGCGAATCGCCACCAGGATCGGAACGTCGCCTGCCCTGGGCTGCCGGTTCAGGCGTGCACATCCAGCAAGGCGCCGGTGGCGCCAGGCCTGCCGTCACCCCATGCCCCGGTGGCCTGCATCGGTATGGGCGTCCCCAAGTACGCCGCATCCAGGCTCATGGCAGCATCTGGCGCCATGAACCCCGCCACGAGCGTCCAGGAAGAAGACAGCCTGTCCACAGGCGCGGCCGCGACTTGCCCGCCAGCACTGACGGTCCTGTACGACGGCAGCTGCCCCCTGTGCCGCCGCGAGATCTCGGTCTACAGGGGGGCCCACGCCTCGCAGCCCCTGAGCTTCAGGGACGTCAGCGACCCGGCCCTGGTGCCGCCCACGGGCACCGGTGTCGAGGCCCTCATGGCACGTTTTCATGTGCAGCACGCGGACGGACGCCTGGAGAGCGGCGCCCGCGCCTTCATCGCGCTGTGGGCGCTGCTGCCGGGGTGGCGGTGGCTGGCACGCCTGGGGCGCGTGCCGAGCATGACCCGCTTGATGGAGTGGGCCTACCAGGGCTTTCTGCGCGTGCGGCCGGCCTTCCAGGCCTTGGCGCGCCGCTGGGACCGGCAGGCAGCGCCCGCAGTGGCATCCACGCTGCCGCAGGAACTGCTGCGGGAGCTGAGGACCGACCATGCCGGCGAGACCGGCGCGGTGATGATCTACCGCGGGGTGCTGGCCGTGACGCGCGACCCCGCCCTGCGCGCCTTCGCCGAACACCATCTGGACGCCGAACGTCGCCATCTTGCGCAGATCGAGCAGGTCATGCCCAGGCGTGAGCGCAGCAGGCTGCTGCCGCTGTGGCGAGTGTCCGGCTGGCTCACCGGTGCGCTGCCAGCGTGCGCAGGGCCCAGAGCCGTGTACGCCACCATCCAGGCGGTGGAAACCTTCGTCGATCGCCACTACGCGCAGCAGGTTCGACAGATCGACACCCTTGTGAGCGCACCGCCTGGCATCGAGCCGAGCGAGCGCCGCACGTCCATGGCCCGCGAACTGCAGAACCTGCGGGCGGTGGTCGAACAGTGCAGGCTCGACGAGGTGTCGCACCGCGATGATGCCGCGCAGCGCTGGGATGGCCGCGCTTCGGCCTGGTTGCGCCTGTGGCAGGGCCTGGTGGGCCGCGGGTCGGCCTGGGCCGTGGCCCTCTGCAGACGCCTGTGAAGCGTGCGGGCGAATCCCCAGCATGTCCGAGCAGCCCCGCAACCCCCTTCACGGCGTGACGCTGGCCCTGATGGTGCAGGACCTGGTGGACCATTTCGGCTGGACGGAGCTTGGGCGCCAGGTCCCGATACGGTGCTTCACCACGGAGCCCACCCTCAACTCCAGCCTGAAGTTCCTGCGCCGAACGCCCTGGGCGCGCGAGAAGGTGGAGAGCCTGTACCTGTTCATGCGCCGGGAACAGGCCCGGCAGCAACGGGCGGCAAGGCAGCCAGGGCAGCCGTGACAGTGCAGCGACCTGCGCCGCCGCCGTCACCTCGGCTCTACACCTTCCGCCGCTGTCCTTACGCCATGCGCGCACGCATGGCGCTCTTGCAGGCAGGGCGGGCGTTCGAGGCGGTGGAGGTCACCCTGCGGGAGAAGCCCGCCAGCTTGCGGGCGTTGTCGCCCAAGGCCACGGTGCCGGTGCTGCATCTGCCCGATGGCAGCGTGATCGAGGAAAGCTGGGACATCATGCGCTGGGCCTTGGCCGAGCCAGCCCCGCAGGGCTGGTGGGCGCGGGCGCAGTCGGCCGACAACCTGGCGTTGGTGCAGCGCAATGACGGCGACTTCAAGCGCCACCTGGACCGCTGGAAGTATCCCCAGCGCGGGGTGAGTGACGGCCTGCCGCCGCAGGCTCACCGTGACGCGGCGAAGTCGGCACTGCTGGAGCCGCTGCAGGCGCGGCTGGACCACGCGCCCTACCTGGGGGGCGCCACACCCTGCGCCACCGATCTGGCCCTGATGCCGTTCGTCCGCCAGTACGCTGCGGTGGACCCGGACTGGTTTGCTGCGCAGCACTTGCCCGCCGTGCAAGCCTGGCTGCGCGGCTGGCTGGCCAACCCGCTGTTCATCGCCTGCATGCAGAAGTCGCCCGTGGCGGCTTGAGACTGGTTTCCGGCGCTCGCCAGGGTGGATCGGCAGGCTGCTTCCGGTCCGCAGGAGACTTCCGCCTCGCTGACTTGGTTGCCGCAGTCCGGTCACCCGGCGCTGCGCCGCTTGCTCAAGCGCCTCGCGCGGTATCGACCTGGGGTTGACTGGGGTGCTTGCACTCAGACAACACGTTGTCTTCTGACACGTCGATTGCCACACCCAAGGCCAGCAGGTCGCTGGCCGTCAGCCCGAACATGCCCTTGAACGTGCTGCTCAGGTGCGCCGAACTCGCAAACCCGGCGGCATGGGCGGCTTCGGTCAAGCTGCCGCCGGCAGCGACAGAGCGCATCACGGCGGCCATTCGTCGCCACAGACGATAGCGGCGAAACGGTAGGCCAAGCTCCGCGACGAAGCGTGCCCTGAAGCGAGACGGTGACAGGCAGGCCAGCGCTGCAGCATCTTGCAAACGGCCGAAGGCGTCCGGCCTGCGTTCGATCTCGCGCACGACGCGGGCGATGCGTACATCCCGCGGGCGGTGAGGCCTCAGCCCGAACGCAGCGAAGGCTTCGTCGAGGCCGATCAGCGGGCCGGCCAGGCGTAGACGCTCGCGGCCGCGTAGCAGATCGGCCCGGGACAGCGGGTGCCTGCGGTCGGTAAGCGGGTCAAGGTAAAGGAAGGCCATCGGCCCGAGGCTCTTCAGGTGATGAAGCGTCTCCGACGGGATGACGCTGATCACCTCTGAGCGCCACGGCGACCAGCCCCCTGACTTCATCCAGGTCCGTAACTCGAAGGGCTGCTGCAGAGAAACCGCGATCGTCGTCGCCACGTTCAGGTGCGGCGACAGGTCCAGCCCCGGGCCGACGTACAGCGCCCGCGCCGGACCTGCCCAGATGCGCGGGATGACAGGCGATTCTTGAAAGCCCGAAGCGACCTGCTCCGACACGATGATGGCATCGATTCCACTGTGGCTGCGCTCCATGCGAGACCTTCCTGTCCTTCTCACGATCGCCGGATTCACCGTCATGGGCGTCGGCGCGATCGCCAAGCCCGCCTTCGTGACGGCCCAGTTTGGCATTCTCGAACTCACGCCAGCGGGCCGCTGGCCGCCTGGCGAACTGCCCGACACGCCGACAGTTGCCCGTGCGCTGGAGTTGGCGCAGCGGTCCGTACCGGTCTGGCCATGCCGGCACGGGCAGCGCTGCCAACTCATAGGGACGTGCTGAAGCGGGACGCCGAGGTGCTGACCGTTTCCTGCCTGCTGCAAGATGCTGCGTTACTGCCGAACGGTCGGCCGCCAGCAAGCCTGGGCTGCGCCAGGACACATAGCGACTGATTCAACCCAAAGGAAACCCATGAAATACGTCTCCATCGTCGCCCTGCTCGTCGCAGGCATCATTCACCTGCTACCCGTCCCCGGAGTGATGGGGGTGAGCACACTTGCACGGCTCTACGGAATCCAGGTGAACGATCCGAACACGGCCATCCTGCTGCAGCACCGGGCGCTGCTGTTCGGCGTGCTGGGTGTGCTGATGCTCAGTGCCATCGCGCTGCCCTGGTTACGCGTCACGGCGCTGGCAGTCGCGCTCTTCAGCGCCGCCAGCTTTATCGCGGTGGCGGTAACGGTCGGCGGGTACAACCTGGCCATCGGAAGGGTGGTGGTCGCCGACATCGTAGCCTCGGTGCTGCTGGCGGCCGGTCTGGTGGCAGAGCTGTGGCTGATCGCCAGGAAGACGACGTAGGGTACCGACCCGATCGCTCTGGCTCCAGGACGAGGTCGACTTCCGGCAACACACGCAGCGATCTGGTGATGGCGACAAGCTGCCACCTTTGTCGAGGGCTTTGCGCAGCAGAGCGCTGCCCACCCCCTGCCCGCGGCACCCGTCATCCAGGACGACCCAGCGCAGGTGCGCCTGGCCGGCGCCAAGATCCTCACCGTCGATCGCGATGGCACCCACAGTCTTGTCCAACGAGGTTTGAGCCTGGAGGCGGGCCCGTGATTCCAGCGAGGAATGAGCCTGGAGGAGTGCAGAGGGGGGTGGTTTGTTGCGGCCCGTGGTGGGCTGCTG
>JAJTDM010000122.1 GCA_021300575.1 Rubrivivax sp. | reverse complement strand
CGCGAGCGCGGATGGGGCCCGCGTACCGTCTGCGGTCACGCCTGCGCGCTGGGTGTGCTCGAGCGCTGCGACCGCGAAGCCCTGCTCGATGAGGTGGCTGCCTCGGGCCTGGGCCTGGTCAGCCTGCCGTGGACGAACCTGTACCTGCAGGACAGCGGACCGGGGTTGGCTGGCGGCGGGCGCCGCACCCCCTCGCGGCGCGGGCTGCTGCCCGTGCACGAGGCGCGGGCACGCGGCATCCCGCTGGCCCTTGCGTCAGACACCCACCGCGACCCGTTCTTCCCCGGGGGGCGACCTCGACCCGCTGCAGACCCTGGCGCTGGCCGCCATGGCGGCGCAGCTCGACGATCCTGTGCGCGACTGGGCCGACACCATCAGCCGGCGGGGGGCCGCGTTGCTGCACCTGGCATGGGACGGCGTGCTGAGGCAGGGGGCGCCAGCAGACCTTGTCATCCATCCGGGCCGCGACAGCGTGGAGGTCGTCAGCCGTCCGGCCAGCGGCCGCCGCGTGCTGCGCGCCGGCCGGTGGCTGACGCAGGCCGAGGCGACGCTGCCCGACTTCCGTGAACTCGACGGGCTTCGCCCTGCCGCATGAGCCGACGATGAGCACCGCAGAAGCGATTCCGACCGAGATTCCCGAAGTGCCTTCGCGGCGCGCGGCCGACCACGGCGTGAATGCCTCAGTGGACTGGGCCCGCGTGGCCGAGGAGCTTGCCGGACTGAACGTGGTCACGTCAGTCCGCCAGCGGCGTGCGTTGTCCAAGGATTTCTTCTGGTACAGCCCGGCACTCACCGAGGTGCTTCACGACTGCGTGGCCGACCTCGTGGTGCGTGTGGGCACCGAGGACGACGTGCTGCAGGTGGCTGCGGTGGCGGCCCGCCACCGCCTGCCGTTGACGGTGCGAGGGGGAGGCACGGGCAACTACGGGCAGTGCGTGCCCCTGACCGGCGGTCTGGTCGTCGACGTCACCGGCATGCAGCGCGTGCTGGACATCGGCCCTGGCCGGGTGCGGGTGGAGGGCGGCGCGCGCATGCACGACATCGAGATGGCCGTGCGCGAAACCGGCCAGGCGCTGCGCATCTGGCCCAGCACCTGGCGCGTGGCCACGATCGCGGGCTTCATCGCCGGGGGCTTTGGCGGCGTCGGGTCCACGGCGCATGGCGTGTTGCGTGACAGCGGCAACCTGCTGCGCTGCCGCGTCGTGACGGTGGAGTCCGAGCCGCGCGTGATCACCCTGGAGGGCGACGACATCCAGAAGGTGCACCACGCCTACGGGACCAACGGCATCATCACCGAGGTGGAGGTGGCGCTGTCGCCGGCAGTGGACTGGGTGCACGTGATCGCGCTGTTCCCGCGCTACCGCCAGGTGCTGGACCTCGGTATCGCGGCGAGCCAGCCTGCGCTGAACTGCTTCCTGCTGTCGGCCGTCGATGCGCGTTTCTCGCCCTACTACCCGATGCTCGGCAGCCGCTTTCCGGCGGACCGGCACGCGATGTTCGCGATGGTTGCACCGGCCTCGCTGCGGGCATTGCGCGACCTGGTCGCCCGCTTCGGCGGCGAGGTGTCCATGGCGATGGGCGAGCCCGATCTCGAAGCGGCAGGCCTGCCCCCTGCCTACGAGTGCGCCTACAACCACACCACGCTGCAGGTGCTGAAGGTCGACCGACGCTTTTCCTACCTGCAGGTGGCCTATCCGCAACCCTTCGATCCGGCCATCGTCGAGCGGCAGATGGCGCGCTTTGGCGACGAGGTCTGGCAGCACCAGGAGTTCGCGATGATGTATGGCCGCCAGGCCACCTTCGGCCTGGTGCTCACGCGCTGGCAGGGTGTGCAGCACCAGTACGGGCTGATCCGCAGCATCGAATCCGACGGCTGCGCCATCTTCAACCCGCATGTCCTCACGATTGAGGACGGCGGCATGAAGACCATCGACACCGCGCAGATCGAGTTCAAGAAGCACGCCGATCCGATGGGCCTGATGAACCCGGGCAAGACCCGCGGATGGTCTGCTTCGATGGCGCGGCCGCCGCTGCCCACCTGAAGTACCGCTGCGCCAACCCGCTGCCGACGCGTCCGTACCCGTCCCGTCCCTTCCCCTTCAGTTCCCCACCCTGCCCAACCCAAGGAGACTGCCATGACGACACGAAGATTCCCCATCACCCGCCGCGCGCTGATGGCCGGCGCCTTGGCCGCTGCCGCGGTGCTGCCCGCCTGGGCCCAGGACAAGGTGGTCTTTGCCACCAACTGGCGCGCACAGGCTGGCCATGGCGGCTTCTACCAGGCGGTGGCCGACGGCACCTACCGGCGCTACAACCTGGAGGTGGAAATCCAGCAGGGTGGCCCGCAGGTGAACAACCGGCCCATGCTGCCCGCCGGCAAGATCGACTTCCTGATGACCGGCAACCTGCTGCTGACCTTCGACCAGATAAAGAACGGCGTGCCGGTGACGGTGGTCGGCGCCATCTTCCAGAAGGACCCGCAGGCCATCATCGCCCACCCCGGGCAGGGCTACGACAAGTGGGACGAACTGAAGAAGGCGCCCACCGTGCTGGTCAGCAAGGACGGGCAGTTCAGCTTCTGGCAGTGGATGAAGGCCGACCACGGATTTCGCGACGAGCAACTCAAGCCCTACACCTTCAACCTTGGCCCCTTCCTCTCCGACAAGCGCGTGGTGCAGCAGGGCTACTCCATCAGCGAACCCATCAATGTGAAGCGCCAGGCCGGCTTCGACCCGGTGGTCCACCTGCTGGCCGATCAGGGCTTCAGCACCTACTCGACCACGATCGAGACGCGCACTCAAATGGTTCAGGAGAAGCCAGATCTCGTACGCCGCTTCATGGAGGCCAGCATCATCGGCTGGTACAACTACATGTACGGTGACCGCACTGCGGCCAACGCATTGATCCGCCGGCACAACCCCGACATGACGGACGAATACATCGAGGCGTCGGTCAAGCTGATGAAGGACCTGCAGATCGTGGACAGCGGCGATGCGCAGACCCGCGGGATCGGTGCGATGGACATGGCCCGCGTCCAGGACTTCTACAACAAGATGGTGAAGGCAGGTCTGTACAAGCCCGGCGAAGTCGACATCTCCAAGGTGGCGACCACGCAGTTCGTCAACAAGGGCGTCGGTCTCGATGTGCGCAGGCGCCTGACCGGCCGTTGACATCGGGATGCGCCAGTCGACTGAAGTCCCGAGCGGCGGCCGTCCATGACCGACAGGAACCTCACCGTGCGTGTGAGCCGCATCGAGCGGCTCACACCCGAGGTGGCTGCCTACGAGCTGGTCCATCCCGCAGGCAGGCCGTTGCCAGGCTACACGGCCGGTGCGCACATCGACGTCCACCTGCCCGGGGGCTTCACGCGCACCTACTCGCTGGCGCAGGCGCCGGACGGGGCTTCACCCAGCCGCTACCGCATCGGCGTCAAGCGCGAGCCGCAAGGCCGCGGTGGCTCTGCGGCGCTGCACGACCGGGTTGCCCAGGGGGATCTGCTGGCCATCGGCAGCCCCCGCAACACCTTCCCCCTGGCCGCGCAGGCCCGGCACCACCTGCTCCTGGCCGGCGGCATCGGGCTCACGCCCTTGCTGGCCATGGCGCAGCAACTGGACCGCGACGGGGGCGACTTCACGCTGTGTGTCTACGCGCGCAGCCGTGCCCATCTGGCCTTCGCCCCCGAACTGGCGGCGCTGGGCGCGCGCGTACGGCTGCATTTCGACGACCGGCAGGCGCCGGAGAAGATCGATCTTCGCGCCTTGCTCGGCCCACCTGCGCCGCGACCCGGAGCCCACCTTTACCTGTGCGGGCCGGCCGGGTTCATGCAGGCGTCCCTGGACGCTGCCGCCCATTGGCCGCAGGGGTGTGTCCATCTCGAGTATTTCGCCCCTCCGCAGACCACTGTCGACGTCGAGGACAGGCCCTTCGTCCTGAGGCTGGCAGGGCGTGGCATCGAGGTGTCGGTGGCGGCTGAACAGAGTGCGGTCGACGCTCTTCACGACCTGGGCATCGAGGTGCCGACCTCCTGCGCCCAGGGAGTTTGCGGCACCTGCGTCGTGCGCTGGACGGGGGGCGACCCCGAACACCGTGACCACTGCCTGAGCGCCACTGAGCGCCGCAGTCGCGTGGCCCTGTGCTGCGTACGCGCGAAGTCCGGCCTGCTGGAAATTGCCCTGTGATGGACCAGGGAGTGGGTGGCGCCGTTGCCGATGTCGCGCCTCACGTCCGACCGCCGGGCCGCATCCGCGCGCGCATGCTGGCAGCCATCGATGCGGCGGCCATCGAGGTTTTCGCGCGCGACGGCTTCCAGGGCGCGACCACGCAGGCCATTGCCGAGGCAGCCGGCATCAGCAAGGCGCAGCTGCACTACTACATCGGCAGCAAGGAGGCGCTGTACCAGCGCATCCTGCAAGACATCGTGGACGACTGGATCGCCGTCTTCGGCTTTGCAGATGCCCACCACGGGCCGCGCCAGGTGCTGGGCGACTACATCCGGCGCAAGATGCTCTACAGCTTCGAGCACCCGGCGCGGTCGCGCATCTTCACCGCCGAGACCATGCGCGGCGCCCCGATGCTGCGCCCCCTGATGGGGCAGAGCCTGCGCCGCACCGGGCAGGCTGCGGCCGTCATCACCGGCTGGATCGATGCCGGGCTGATGCGGCCCGTGGATCCGATGCTGCTGCTGTTCCACATCTGGGCCGTGACGCAGCACTACGCCGACTACGAGCACCAGATCAGCTTCTTCCGCGGCCGCGACGTCGGGGACGGCAGCGACCGCGAACGCCTGATCGCCGAGGTGACGGACTTCCTGCTCAGGGGAGCGGGGGTGGTGCAGGCCGGTTGAAGGGCCGTGGCCCTGCGAGGCCCGTATCCCGTGCCGCCGACGCGTCCACGGGCATGCTCCGCGGCAAGCCCTTTCCTGAAGCCGGGCATCGAGCCGCCGCTGCGGCCGGAGTCCTTGGCAGACCTTACCGCGAGAACTGTGCCGTCAAGTTGCGGGGCGCCGCCTTAGGCTATCGCTGTCCATGGATCGCAAGTCCGGCGGCGGCAGTGACCTACCGCAAATGTCCGTCACACGACATCGCCGGCAATGTCATACTCGTTCATGCGTTGCGTTCTCGATACCGATGTGGTCGTGGCTGCCATGCGAAGCCCGAGAGGCGCCTCCGCTGCCTTGCTGCTGGCGGCATTGGACAGCCGTATCGAACTGGCGGCCAATGTGGCGTTGGTATTGGAGTACGAGTCAGTCTGCTTGAGAGATGAGCACCTGTTGGCGTCCGGGCTGACCGCACCCGCAGCGCAACAGTTTGTGGATGGTGTGGCTGCACTCGTTCACCCCGTCACATCGCATTTCATCTGGCGCCCCCAACTCAAGGATCCAGGTGACGAAATGGTGTTGGAAGCGGCCGTCAACGGCATGGCAGACGCCATCGTGACGTTCAACCAGCGAGATTACGGTCCTGTCCCTCTTCGCTTTGGCGTGGAGACCCTCCTGCCCCGCGATGTCCTTGTCGCACTCCAGAAAGGCACACCATGACGCCAGTTTCGACCTACCCGTTGCGCTTGCCCAAGTCCGTGAAGGCGGCCGCCGAACAGGTAGCGCGCGACGAAGGCATCAGCTTGAACCAGTTTGTGGCCACGGCAGTCGCAGAAAAGCTGTCGGCCCTCAACACCGTTCGCTTCTTTGCCGAGCGTCGCGAGCGCGCCGACTTGCAGGCGTTCAGGGCTCTGCTGACCCGCACAGGTGGTGCTGAGCCCCAGTCAGGCGATGAAATCCCGGCTTGAACCGGCGGGCGAATACTCAGGGATGCCTAGGCGCCAAGCCCCCATCAGCGTGGTCCCGGCCTTCTGGCCGGTACACGCGCCGCACCCGACTAGCCACGCAAGGACTCCTCCAGGAACTCCTGCGCATTGCGTGGCCCGCTGGCGGGCCGACCCTTCTCGTGGGCGCGCAGTTCCACGCGGCGGATCTTGCCGCTGATGGTCTTGGGCAGGTCCGAGAACTCGATGCGCCGCACCATCTTGTAGGCCGACACGCGTTCGCGCAGGAAGCCGAAGATCGCTTGGGCTGTGGCCGCATCGGGTGAGTGGCCCGGCGCCAGGATCAGGTAGGCCTTGGGCACGAAGCCGCGCACCGGGTCGGGCGAGGGCACCACCGCAGCCTCGGCCACCGCCGGGTGCTCGATCAGCGCGCTTTCGAGCTCGAAGGGGCTGATGCGGTAGCCCGAGGCCTTGAACACGTCGTCGGCGCGGCCCACGTAGGTGATGTAGCCCTCGGCATCACGCTGCCCGACGTCACCGGTGTGGTAATGCCCGTCGCGCATGGCCTCGGCCGTCTTGGCCGCATCGTCGGCGTAGCCCTCCATCAGCGGCAGCGGCCGGGCGGACAGGTCGATGCACAGCTCGCCCTCGTCGGCGCGCTGTCCGTCGGCGTCCAGCAGCACGATGCGGTAGCCCGGCAGCGGCCGCCCCATCGAGCCCGGCTTGAGCCGCTGGCCGGGGCTGTTGCCGATCTGGGCCGTGGTCTCGGTCTGCCCGTAGCCGTCGCGGATCACCAGGTTCCAGGCCGAGCGCACCTGCTCGATGACCTCGGGGTTCAGCGGTTCGCCCGCCGAGATCACCTCGCGCAGCACGACCTGCCAGCGCTTGAGGTCTTCCTGGATCAGCATGCGCCAGACGGTGGGCGGCGCGCAGAAGGTGTTCACGCCCCGGGCCACCAGCACCTCCAGGATCTTCGGGCCGTTGAAGCGCGTGTAGTTGTAGATGAACACGCAGGCCTGGGCGTTGAAGGGCGCGAAGAAGCAGCTCCAGGCGTGCTTGGCCCAGCCGGGTGAGCTCACCGTCCAGTGCACGTCGCCAGGCCGCAGCCCCAGCCAGTACATCGTCGACAGGTGCCCCACGGGGTAGCTCTGGCGCGTGTGGCGCACCAGCTTGGGCTGTGCCGTGGTGCCGGAGGTGAAGTACTCCAGCAGCGGATCGGCCACGCCACAAGCTTGCGCCGGCACAAAGGTGTCGGGCGCGCCCTGCGAGTCGCGGTAGTCGATCCAGCCTGCCGGCGCCTCGGCATCGGCCCCGACCAGGATCAGCCCGACGCCAGCGGTGGCCTCGGGGGGCAGCTCGGCAATGCGCGCGCGGCCGGTGGCGTTGGTGACCACCCAGCGCACCTGGCCCCGCGACATGCGGTCAGCCAGATCGGCGCCGGACAGCAGGGGCGTGGCTGGGATGACCACCACGCCGGCCTTGATGGCGGCCAGCATCGTCTCCCACAGCGGCACCTCGTTGCCCAGCATCAGCAGGACACGGTCACCGCGCGCCGCGCCCAGGCCCGTGAGAAAGGCCGCGACCTGTGAAGACCGGCGGGACAACTCCCGGTAGCTCAGCCGAGCCTCGGCCCCGGACTCCTCCAGAATGTGCAGCGCAGGCGCATCGTTGTCGCGCGCGATCGCGTCAAAGTAGTCGATGCCCCAATTGAACCGCTCCAGCTGCGGCCAGGCGAAACCGGCGCAGGCCGCGTCCAGGTCATTGGAGTGCGCAAGCAGGAAGTCTCGCGCGGCCAGGAATCGGTCAAGCTCGGTCATGCATCCTCCCGTGTCGGCGACGAGCCGCCGACGGTCCCGCAAAGTCTATCGCCGGGCCCCGTGTCACCGCCAACAGGTTCGACGCCCCAGGGCCGCATGGGGAGCTTCTTGGCCATCTCGATCCGCCGATCCATCCGCTTCTTCACGACGCCGGGCGGCGCGCGACCCGCTCGCCCGGATTGCCTCGAATGGGCCGGTGCAGCGGGCCTCGCGCCAGGTGCCGCCGGCCATGGTTTGCCGACCGGCATGTGGCAGGACAATCACCGCCATGGTGCGTCACGAAGCAAAGGCTCGACCGAACCCTGAAGGGGGAGGAGGAGCTGCTGCATGCTGCGCCTGTCCAACGGGTGAGAGTCCCGTCCCGGTAGGCGTCGGAGCG
>JAJTDM010000019.1 GCA_021300575.1 Rubrivivax sp. | reverse complement strand
AGGCTTGGCGGGATGCCGACCTGCGCTGGCTGCAATGGCTGGTGCTGGGCAATGCGTTGTGCATTCCGCTGGGCCTGGTGCTGCTGGCCTGGCTGCCGGACATGGAACTGCGCCTGCTTCTAGGTGCGCTGTTACTGCTGGCGGCGGTGCTGTTGCGTGCGGGCTTCAGCATGGGGCTGCAGCCCTCCTGGCGCGTGAAGCTGGGCACCGGGTTGGTGTCAGGCTTCGTCAACGGGGTGGCGGCCATCGGCGGCATTGCCGTGGCGGTGCTGATGAGCGCCACCTCGCTCGCACCGGCGGCCATGCGCGCCACCATGATCGTGCTCTTCCTGTTCACCGACCTGTACGCGCTGGCCTGGGCTGTGGCCCTGCCTGCGGGCGAGCCGGGCGGGGCAGCCCTGCTGGGAGCGCACACCCTGGCGATGGCGATGGCTCTGGCGCCGGCCATGCTGGCGGGCATCTGGTGCGGCCGGCGCTTCTTCATCGGGCTGCCGCCGCAGGCGTTTCGCCAGCGCGTGCTGGAGGCCTTGATCGTGATGGCCGGCCTGGGCGTATTGCGCGCGGGCTTGGACCTGTTGGGTTGAAGGCCGACGGTGGCGCCAGGCCGGGCCTTTGGGTTGCCGGCGAGGCTCAGCCCGACCCGCGCCGCGTCCAGGCCCGCACCAGCATCGCGATGGTGATGCCCAGCAGGATGGCCCATTCCAGCGACAGCGTCACCGTGGCCACCAGGGTCACCGTCATCGGCACACGCTCCTGCGTGCCTTGGTGCCACAGGTGGGCGATCTCCCGGCGGTCGATCAGGCCCCAGGCCACCACCATCAGAAGACCGGAAATCACGGCCAGCGGCAGGTACTTGGCCAGCGGGCTAACAAAGGCCAGCAGCAGTATGAGGAACAGGGCGGCGGCCACCGCTGACAAGGGGCTGCGCGCGCCCGAGGCCACGTTGACCCCGGAGCGGTTGAACGAGCCGCTGGCCGGGTACGCTGAGAAGAACGAGCCCGCCAGGTTGGCCAGGCCTTGGCCGACGAATTCCTGGTTGCCGTCCAGGGTGTCGCCGCGCGCGCGGGCGACGGAGCGCGCGATGGCCGCCGCCTCGGTCAGGGCCAGCAGCGTCATCACCAGGGTGGCCCCGAACAAGGCGCGCACGGTGTCCAGTGACAGATCGGGCCAGGACAAGGGGGGCAGGGCGCCTGGCAGGGCGCTGACCGTGGCCAGCCGCGGCGCTTGCGGCCAGAGGACCGCGGCCCCCAGGCTGACCAGGGTGCCCCCCACCACCGCCACCAGCATGGCCGGCACCACGCGGTTCCAGGGGCGGGCCAGCACCGCGAACAGCACCGTGCTGGCGCCGGCCAGCAGCGCCAGGGGTTGGGTCTGACCGAAGGCTGCCACGGCGGCGGCCACGTTGTCGAACACCGGCTGGCCGCGCGGCAGGGCCAGGCCCAGCAGCGGGCCGAGCTGGCTATTGGCAATCAGCACCGCCGCGCCCGCCGTGAAGCCCACCACCACCGAGTGCGGCACCTTCTCGACAATGGAGCCCGCCCGCGCCAGGCCCAACAGCAGTTGCAGCGCACCCACCAGGAAGGTCAGCGTGAGCACCAGCTCCACGTAGCGCTCGCTGCCCACCACAGCCAGCGGCGCGATCAGCGCCATGGTGGTCAACGAGATGGCGTTGGCCGGGCCCGTGACCATCAGCCGGCTCGAACCGAAGATGGCCGCCACGATGCACGGCACCATCGCCGCGTACAGGCCGTACTGCGGCGGCATGCCGGCCAGGGTCGCAAAAGCGACGCCCTGGGGCAGCACCACCACGGCGCCGGTCAGGCCGGCCAGCAGGTCGGCCCGCAAGGCGCCAGGCTGGCGCCACTCGTCCTGCCAGCGCAGGATGGGAAGGCCCGGCTTCATCGGGCGGTCCGGGGCGGGAAGGACTCGCCGCGCCAGCAGCGCGTGAACATCAACGGATTGCGCCCTGTCGGTTCACATCCGCCCCTTCCAGGGCACCAGCCGCTTTTCCACCCAGCGCATGAGCAGATCGAACAGATAGGCCACCACGCCGATGACCACGATGCCCATGATGACGATGTCGGTGCGCAGGAAGTTCGACGCGTTCAGCACCATCTGCCCAAGGCCGACGTTGGCGGCCACCATCTCCGCGGCCACCAGCGTGGTCCAGCCGAAACCGATGGCGATGCGCATGCCCACCAGGATTTCCGGCAGCGCCGAGGGCAGGATGATGTGGCGGATGACCTGGCCGTAGCTGGCCCCCATGGAGTAGGCGGCGTTGATCTGCTCCTGGGAGGCGCTCTTCATGCCCGAGCGCGCGGCCAGCGCCAGCGGGGCAAAGCAGCTCAGGAAGATCAGCAGCACTTTGGGCAGCTCGTCGATGCCGAACCAGATGATGATCAGCGGCAGGTAGCTCAACGGCGGCAGCGGGCGGTAGAACTCGATGGGCGGGTCGAAGATGCCGCGCGCCACCCGGCTCATGCCCATGGCAATGCCCACGGGCACGGCCGTCACCACGGCCAGCGCGAAGGCGGCGAACACGCGTCCCACACTGGCCACGAAGTGCTGCCACAGCGGCTTGTCGTTCGCCGTGCCGGTAACGTACTCCCAGAACTGCTGCGCCACCGCCTGCGGGCTGGGCAGGAACAGCGGCTTGATCCAGCCGGCGTTGGTCACCACCGTCCAGGCCAGCAGCAGCAGCCCGATGGTCACCATGCTGATGCGCAGGCTGCTGCCTTCGCCAGGCACCTTGAAGGCGCTGGTCTTGGGGGCGCCTACAGGCAGGGGCTGGGGGCTTTCAGCCATGGGCGGCCTCCACGGGCGTAGCGGTGTTCGCGGCCGTGCTGGCGGTGGCGTTCGCAGCCGCCGGCTTGCGGTGGTGGATCAGCGCCAGCACCTCCTCGCGCAGGGCGATGAAGGCCGGGTCGCTTTTCACCCGGCGGGCGTCGCCATGTTGCAGGAACTGGCGCGAGAAGGGCAGGTCTTCGAAGATGCGGGTGATGCGGCCCGGGCTCGGGCTCATCACGATCAGCCGCGTGGCCAGGAACAGCGCCTCCTCCACCGAGTGCGTGATGAAGAACACCATCTTGTGCGTGGCAGCCCAGGCGCGCAACAGGATCTCCTGCACCTGCTCGCGCGTGAAGGCGTCCAGCGCGCCCATGGGCTCATCCATCAACATCACGGCCGGGTCGTTCGCCAGGGCGCGGGCGATGCCCACGCGCTGCTGCATGCCGCCCGACAGTTCGTACACGGCGCGCTCGGCGTACTCCTCCAGGCCCACCAGGCCCAGCTTCTCGCGGCCGATGCGCTCACGCTCGGCGCGGGCTACCCCGCGAAGGCGCAAGCCCAGCACCACGTTGTCCAGCACGTTCAGCCAGGGCATCAAGGCGTGCTTCTGGAAGACGACGCCGCGGTCGGCGCCAGGTCCGGCCACGGGTTGCCCGTCCAGCAGTATCTGGCCCGTGGACGGCGGCAGGAAGCCGGCCAGACAGTTCAGCAAGGTGGTCTTGCCGCAGCCGGAGGCGCCAAGCGCGACCACGAAGTCGCCTTCCTGCATCTGCAGGTTGACGGCCGCCAGGGCCTGCAGCGTCCCGCCCTTGACGGCGTAGTTCACCGTCAGGTCACGGATGTCGAGGGTGGGCATGGTGTCGTCACTGAAATTGGGGGAAGGCCAGGAAGGGCCGGCCCCGGGCGGGGAGGGTGCACGACTGTGCCTGCCGACAGGTCTCCTCACCAAGGGCCAGCATGCCGCGCGCGTTGGGGCCAGGGTCCGGGTACTTTCCCCTAGAGCCCTCGGGCTCGCCGGTTGGGCTTCTGTCAATGCGCGGGCGGGGTGGGGCGCCGGGCCGCACCGCGCGCGCGGGCCAGTTCGTCCGCGGCCAGGGACAGTGCACGCACCCCTGCGGCAATCTGCCCGGCGGCAATCGACGACAGCCGCAGCCGGAAATGTCGGCAGGGGTAGGGCGGGGCGACGAAGAACACGTCGCCCGGCTCGATCAGCACGCCGTGGCTGCGTGCGATGTGGCCCAGTTCCGCGGCATCGGCCCAGGCGGGCGCCGACACCCAGACCGAGGCGCCGCCTTGCGGCAGGCGGAAGGTGAAGTCCGGCATGAATTCGCGCAGCGCCTGGGCCAGCACGGCCAGGCGTTCCTGCAGCGCGGCGTTCACCCGCCGGGCGTGGGATTCGTGATGGCCGAGGGACAGGAACAGGGCGTAGGCCTGCTGCAACATCGTGCTCGGGTGGCGCACCATGGCGTGGCGCAGCAGGCGCAATTCGGCAATCAGCGGGCGCGGCGCCACGATGTAGGCCAGGCGCAGCGCGGGCGACAGGCTCTTGGACAGCGAGCCGACGTAGATCACGCGCCCGGAACGGTCCATGCTCTTGAGCGCTGGCATCGGCGCCCCGGCGAACAGGTTCTCGGCCTCGTAGTCGTCCTCGATCAGCACGAAGTCATCGCGCTCGGCGCGGGCCAGCAACTCGGTGCGCCGTTCCAGGCTCAGCGTGGCGGTGGTGGGGCTCTGGTGCGACGGCGTGACGAAGAGGTAGTCCAGGGGCGGCAGGCGTTCGGGCTGCACGCCTTCGTCGTCCACGGGGGCGGGCACGAAGACCGGCTGGCGCAGGCTGAAAGTGTTGCGCGCATGCGGGTGACCGGGCTCTTCCAGGCCCACGCGGGAAGAACTGTCGAACAGGCCCTCGGCCAGAAGGTGGTAGGCGTGCTGCGCGCCCACCGTGACGAGGATCTCCTCCGGCAGGGCAAAGACCCCGCGCTTGGGCAGCAGGCGCAGCCGGATCTGCTCGATCAGGTCCGGCACATCGTCGGTCTCGAAGTCGGGCGTCCAGTGCTGCAACTGGGCGCGGGCAAGGGTGTGGGAGCAGCACTCACGGAAGTCCTCCATCGGAAACAGTTCTGGGTCGTAGTGGCCGTAGACGAAGGGGTAGGGGTACTGCCGCCATTTCTCCGGCTTGGACAAGGTGGGTTGGCGGGACAGCGAGCGCAGTGTCCGGCCGGCCCAGTCCGGTGCACGGCCTTCCGCACTGCGGCGCGGCGCCTGCACCGCGTCAGCTTGAACGCCGGCCTGCCGCGCGCCGTCGGCCACGAAGATACCGCTGCGCGGCCGTGCCTGCAGGAAGTCTTCGTCCACGAGTTGTTCGTAGGCCGCAGTGACGGTGTTGCGGCTGATGCCCAGCAGCCGCGCCAGTTCCCGCGAGGACGGCAGCGGCGCACCGGCTGGCAGTCGGCCTTCCAGGATGGCCTGCACGATGGCCAGCCGCAGGCGTCCCTGCAGCGGCAGTGCGGGGTGCTCGGGCAAGGTGAACAACTGAGCCCACTGGAACTGCTGGGTGCTTCTCATGCGAACCAGTCTATTGCACACAGGGCGTTTGCCAGCGCCGGCCTGGCCGAGGCCGTGGCGCGCGCTGGCTTGACGGGAAGAGGGCAACTGGCTCTTTGCCCCGGCAGGCGCCATGCCTATGCTGTACCCCTTTATTGGAGCTTTGTGCATGGCCCTCCCTCCCGTCACCGTCCAGACGCTGGAAGCCTTCAGCGACGCCTGGAACCGCCACGACCTCGACGCACTCATGTCGTTCATGACCGACGACTGTGTCTTCGAGACCGCCGCCGGGCCTGAGGCCTGCGGCACCCGCCATGTCGGCTTGGCAGCGGTGCGCCAGGCCTTTGCCATGGCCTGGCATACGGTGCCGGATGCGCAGTGGCGCAACGGCGTGCACCATGTCATGGGGAACTTCGGCGTATCGGAGTGGACCTTCACGGGTACGGCCGCCGACGGCAGCGGCATCGAGGTCAACGGCGTGGACCTGTTCACCTTCCGCGACGGCAAGATCGCCGTGAAAAACGTGTTCCGCAAGGCGCGGCCCAACCTGCCGGCGGCCGTGCGCGGATGAGCGCCGCTGCGTTGTCCCGGACCTCATTGCCTTCGGTAGGGCCGCGCCCGGCGGCGACCTACGACCCGCGGCACGACCCGCTCGTGACGCCCCATCCCGGCCAGGGCCAGGCCTATGCGCCCACCTGGTGGGTGGCCAGTGCGGGCGACCCACCGGGGGACGACGGCCCGGTGCAGGCCGACATGGACGTGGACGTGGCCGTCATCGGCTCCGGCGCCACGGGCATGGCCACGGCCCTGTTCCTGGCACGGGAGCACGGCATCCGCGCGGTGGTGCTGGAGGCGAACCAGGTGGCCTGGGGCTGCTCCAGCCGCAGCGGCGGCCAGGGCCAGAACGCCAGCGGGCGCCTGAAGCGCTCGCAGTGGATCGCACGCTGGGGCCTGGAGACGGCGCGCCGGCTGGATGCCGAAATCCGCACGGGCTTCGAAACCTTTGCCGAACTCACCCGCGAGATCGATTGCGACGCCACGGGCGGCGGCCACCTGTACGTGGCCCACCGGCCGAAGATGGTGCCGGTGCTGGTCTGCGAGGCAGCGGTGATGCGTGAAGTGTTCGGCTACGACACGCGCATGCTCACACCTGAGCAGTTGCGTCAGGAGCACTGCCACGACCACGAGGCCGCCGGCGCGATGCACGAGCCGCACGGCATCGGCATTCACCCGCTGAAGTTCACCTACGGTTTGGTGCGCCAGGCGCGGGCGCTGGGCGTGAAGCTGCACACCGCCAGCCCTGTGCAAGGCTGGCACACCCAGGCGGGGGTACACCATCTGCGCATTCCCGGCGGCGTGGTGCGGGCGCGCCGGGTGGCGGTGTGCACCGGCGGCTACACCGGCCAGCGCCTGACGCCGGCGCTGAAGAACCGCCTGATGCCCATCCTGTCGAACTCCATGGTCACCCGCCCACTCACCGAGGCGGAGGTGGCCGCAGCCGGCTTGCGATCGCACGTCTTCCTGACCGACACGCGCACCCTGCGCTTTTACTACCGATTGCTGAAGAGCCCCCAGGGCCCGCGCATGCAGATCGGCAGCCGCAGCGCCGTGACGGGCGCGGACGCCACGGACCCGCGGCACCTGAAGCTGCTGACCGACGGCCTGGCGCGCAAGTTCCCGGCGCTGGCGAACGTGCCCATCGAGCATTCGTGGTGGGGCTGGGTGGATGTCAGCCACGACATGATGCCGCGCATCGTGCAGCCCGACGCCGGGCAAACGGTCTGGTACGCGTTGGGCTACGGCGGTAACGGGGTGGCGTTTTCCACCCACGCCGGCCGCAGGTTGGCCGAACGGGTGGCCGGACGTGACGGCGGGCGGGCGGTGTTCGAGTTGCCCATCTACCGCAGCGCGCTGCCGTTTCCCAACGTCATGGGGCTGGTGGAGAGCCAGGCCTTTGCGCCCTTCCGGCGCCTGGGCCAGCGCGCGCTGTACCACTGGTACTGGCTGAGGGACGAGGTGATCTGAGCGTCAGCCCGCTACCAGCCCCTCATCAGCCGATGACCAGCCGATTACCAGCCGATGGCCTTGGGCAGCCACAGCGCGATCTGCGGGTACAGGAACACCAGCGTCAGCGCCACGGCCTGCAGGGCGATGAAGGGCATCACCCCACGGTAGATGTCCTTGATGGTCACCTCAGGCGGCGCTACACCCTTGAGGTAGAACAGCGCCCAGCCAAAGGGCGGTGTCAGGAAGGAGGACTGCAGGTTCACTGTGATCAGCATGGCCAGCCAGATCGGATCCACGCCCTGGGCCAGCAGCACGGGCATGAACAAGGGCACGGCGATGTAGCTGATCTCGATCCACTCGATGAAGAAGCCGAGCACGAAGATGATCATCATCATGAACCAGATGTCGCTGTTCACCCCGCCGGGCAGCCAATCGAACATGCGGGTGATGAGGTCTTCGCCGTGCAGGCCGCGAAAGGCCAGGGCGAAGACCTGCGCCATGATCAGGATGAACATCATCATGGCGGTGATCTTGGTGGTCTCCAGCGCCACCGCCCTCAGGACCTTGAAGCTGAGGCGGCGGCTGAACAGCGTGATCAGCACCGAGCCCACGGCGCCCATCGACGCGGCCTCGGTGGGCGCCGCCACACCCCCGACGATGGAGCCGAGCACGGCCACCACCAGCAGGATGGGCGGCACCACCACCTTCCAGAAGCGGATAGTCAGCTCGCGCCGGCTGACCTGGCTGCGTTCGTCCGCCGGCAGGGCCGGCATCAGGTGGGGCGACATCCAACCCCGGATCAGCAGGTACACGATGTAGACGCCTGCCAGCAACATGCCGGGGCCCACCGCCGCGGCGAACAACGTGCCCACCGACAACTGCATGATGTCCGACAGCAGGATCAGGATCAGGCTGGGCGGGATGATCTGCCCCAGCGTGCCGGAGGCGCAGATGGCACCGCAGGCAATCCCCTTGTCGTACCCGCGCCGGATCAGCGTGGGCAGCGTCAGCAGGCCCAGCGTGATGACGGTGGCGCCGACGATGCCGGTGGTGGCGCCCATCAGCACGCCGAACAGGATGATGCCCACGCCCATGCCGCCGCGCACGCCGCCGGCCAGGTGGCCCATGACATCGAGCAGGTCGTCGGCCAGGCGTGACTTCTCCAGCATCACCCCCATGAAGACGAACAACGGGATCGACATCCACTGGTAGCCGGCGACGACGCCGAACACGCGCGCGGGCAGCAGGTTGAACAGCGTGTCGCCGAAGCCCAGCCAGCCGAACACGAAGCCCACGGTGGCCAGCGTGATGGCCACCGGCACGCCGATCATGAGCAGCGCGAAAAAGGCCACCAACATCAGGATGGCCAGGGTCTGGGTCTCGAACATGCGGGAGTGCTCAGGTAGGGGAGGGCCGTGCGGTCCACACGCGGATCAGCTCGGCCAACGCCTGCAGGGCCAGCAGCGCAAAGCCCAAGGGAATCATGGCCTTGAGCACCCACCGATGGGGAATGCCACCGGGGTCGGCCGACTTCTCGTCGATAGAGAACGACTGACCCACGTAAGCCCAGGACAGCTTGATGAAGATGAGGGCCACCGCCAGCGTCAGCAAGGCCGAGGCGACATCCACCACCAGCTTGGTCCGCGGCGAGTGGTGGGCGTAGAACAGGTCCACCCGAACGTTGTCACCGCGCTGCAGCGCGTAGCTCATGCCGAACAGGATCAGCGTGGCCAGCAGGTGCCACTCCAGTTCCTGCGACCACACCGAGCCCAGGCTCAGGCTGTAGCGCAGCAGCACGTTGGTGGCCACCAGCGCAATCATGGCCAGCGTCACCCAAAGGATGACGCTGCCAATGCCGTCGATCAGCCTCTCGATGGCGCCAGCCACGCCCGCTGCTGTCCCAGGCTGCGGGGCTTTCGGGTCAGCCACGCACCTTGAGGTGGTAAGCCTCCTCGCTGACTTCCTGCCACCTGTCGTACTTGGCCTTGAAGGCGAAGTACGAGTCGTGCACCTTTCTGGTGAGCGGATCCTTGGCGATGCCTTCGGCGAGCACCTTCTCGGTTTCCCGGCGCAGCGCGGCGATCACCGGATCGGGCAGCGGCTTGGCGATCACCTTCTGGTTCTTGATCAGGTCTTCCATCGCGTCGGAGTTGGCCTTCTGACACCAGCCCTCGCTGATCACGTTGCAGGCGGCCGAGGCGTTTTCCACGATGGCTTGCAGGTCCTTGGGCAGCTTGCTCCACGCGGCCTTGTTGATCAGCAACTCAGACACCGTGGCCGACTCGTGCCAGCCCGTGGTGTAGTAGAACTTGGCGGCCTTGTGCAGACCCAGGCGGCGGTCCTGGAAGGGGCCGACGAACTCGGCCGCGTCGATGACGCCACGCTCGAGTGCCGGGAAGATCTCGCCGCCTGGCAGCACCTTCACGTCCACGCCCAGGTTGGCGTAGACCTTGCCCGCCAGACCTGGGATGCGCATCTTCAGGCCCTTGAGGTCGGCCACGCTGTTGACCTCCTTCTTGAACCATCCGGTCATCTGCACGCCCGTGTTGCCGCAGGGCATGGCGACCATGCCGAAGGGGGCGTAGACCTCGTTCCAGAGGTCGATGCCGCCACCGTCATAGAACCAGCCGTTGATGCCCTGGAAATTCAGGCCGAAAGGCACGGCGGTGAAGTACTGGGCGGCGAAGGTCTTGCCGGTCCAGAAGTAGCTGTTGGCGTGGTTCATTTCCACCGTACCGGCCCGCACCGCGTCAAAGCCCTCGAAGGCCGGGATCAGTTCACCGGCTCCGAACACCTGGATCTTCAGGCGCCCGCCGGACATCGTGTCGATGCGTTTGGCCAGATCGGTGGCGCTTCCAGGGCCGTCCATGTAGAACGGCGCGCCCTTGGCGTAGGCGCTGGTCATCTTCCAGTTGAAGGTCTGCTGCGCAGCCACCACGGTGGGCAGGCCGAGGGCGGCGCCTCCCGCACCGGCAACGAGGCCGCGGGCGACAAAGGAACGGCGGTTTGAGGACATGGGCGGGCTCCAGTGGGTTGACTGGGTGCCTCCACCGCAAGCGTCGTGCCAGGTTTGAGGTGCCTGGGTTCGCGGCCGCGCACCATCGCCGGGCCGGCGGGCATCAAAAAGGGGCGGCCCCTTGCGGGAGCCGCCCCTGGCGGATGAGGGCTGGCCGCCCGCTCAGCCCGCAAACGCGTTGATCTTCATCGGACGCTCACTTGCCCATCGCCTTCTTGACGTAGACGTCGGTGACGAAGGCCTTGTAGTCGGGCTTGACCTCCTGGATGCGGCCCTGCTCCTTGAGAAAGGCCGCCGTGTCGGTCAT
Organism: Rubrivivax sp.; assembly: GCA_021300575.1. Taxonomy (GTDB): domain Bacteria; phylum Pseudomonadota; class Gammaproteobacteria; order Burkholderiales; family Burkholderiaceae_C; genus Rubrivivax. The sequence continues at coordinate 87,661 of JAJTDM010000019.1, read as the reverse complement.
GGCCTTGGCGGCGCCGCCGCCCAGCCACTTGGCACTTGCCTGCTCTTCCAGGGTCGGGAAGGCGTACAGCGCCATCGCGGCAGGCACGTCCTTCGCATCGGCCTTGGTCCACTTGGCCACGGCCTTGACCTGGGGGGACGCCACGGTCCACTTGGCCTTGTTGGCGCGGTAATCGCCATCGGCCTTGGCCAGCGCCTTGACCAGCGCCACCATGAAGCCTTCGTGCTCAGCCGCCCATTTGGCGTTGACGACGATGCCGTCAAACGTGGGGAAGCCCTTGGCGCCAATGCTCTTGGAACTGGCGATGGCCTTGCCGTTGCCCTTGATCTTGGACAGCACCGGGTCCCAGATGAAGGCGGCATCGATGTCGCCACGTTCCCACGCGGCGGCAATCTCCGGAGGACGCATGTTCATCACGTTCACATCCTTGGCGGCCACCCCTTCGGTCTTGAGCACGGCCATGAGCTGGTAGTGCGCGGTGGAGACGAAGGGCGTGGCGACCTTCTTGCTCTTCAGGTCCTTGACGCTGTTGACGCCAGAGCCGTTGCGGGCGATCAGCGCCTCGGCGTCGGCGATGTCGTCCAGGATCCAGAAAAGCCGGATGTCCTGGCCCTGGCTGGCTGCCGCGGTCAGGGGGCTGGAGCCGGCCTCGCCGATCTGCACGTCGCCCGAGGCCATGGCCTTGATGACGTCGCCGCCACCGCCGAACATGCGCCAGTTGATCTTGTAGCCCGTGGCCTTCTCCAGCTCACCGGACTCCATGACCGTGCGCAGCGGCACCAGCATGTCCTGGTGGGCAAAAGTGACTTCCTTCTTGGCCTGGGCGAAGACCGAACCGCACAGCGCCAAGGTGAGCGCGGCGACCCAGCGGGACAGGGGGGTCTTGAGCAACATCTGATTCCTCCGTTGTGGGGGCAGGGGTGGTAAGGCGCAGCACGCCACATGCCAGACAGTCGTGTTGGCCGGCCCTGCGAGAGCCCGCTCACCGTAAGGCACGCTGGGGCCAAGCATCGCCGCCCGCCGGCTGCTCCGTGTAGGGTATTTTCCCGGGGTGCCACATGGGTGCATTTGATGGTGCCAGATGATGCCGGCGCAGCGCGCTTGCCGGGCGCTGTTCCAGAATCGGGGCCTCTTCGACAGGAGCCGACACCATGGGACACGCCGAACCGCAAGCACAAGCCGCCGAAATGGCCGCCACGATGCAGCCTTACTGGATGCCTTTCTCCCCCAACAAGGAGTTCAAGGCCGAGCCCCGCATGTTCGCCCGCGCCAAGGGCATGTACTTCTACACGCCCGAGGGGCAGGAGGTCATCGACGCCTCGGCCGGCCTGTTCTGCGTGGCCGCCGGCCACTGCCGCGAAGAGATCGCGCAGGCCGTGTACGAGCAGCTGCAGACGCTGGACTTCACCGCCCCCTTCCTGCGCGCGCACCCCAAGGCTTTTGAGCTGGCCGAGCGCGTGTCGCACTACACCCCCGAGGGCCTGAACCGCATCTTCTTCACCAACTCGGGCTCCGAGGCCGTGGACACGGCGATGAAGATGGCGCTGGGTTACCACCGCATCAAGGGCCAGTCGCAGCGCCAGATGTTCGTCTCACGCGAGCGGGCCTACCACGGCGTGAACATGGGCGGCGTGGCGCTGGCGGGCATGGTCAACAACCGCCGCACCTTCGGCCTGGGGCTGGCGGGCGTGCACCACATGCGCCACACCGCCCTGCCGCAGAACAAGTTCGCCAAGGGCCAGCCCGAACACGGTGCCGACCTGGCCGAGGACCTGCTGCGCTTTTGCAACCTGTACGGCGGCGAGAACATCGCAGCCGTGTTCGTGGAGCCCACCGCCGGTTCGTTCGGCTGCCTGCCCCCGCCCAAGGGCTACCTCAACCGCCTGCGCGAGATCTGCGACCAGCAGGGCATCCTGCTGGTGTTCGACGAGGTCATCACCGGCTGGGGCCGCATGGGTGCCAACTTCGGCGCGCAGGCCTTTGGCGTCACGCCTGACCTGCTGACCATGGCCAAGGCCATCACCAACGGCGCGCAGCCCATGGGCGCCGTGGCCGCGCGCCAGGACATTTACGACACCATCACCGAAGCGGGCCCAGCCAAGGGCGTGGAGTTCTTCCACGGCTATACCTACTCGGCTCACCCGGCCTCCTGCGCGGCCGGCCTGGCGATGATGGACATCTTCGCCAAGGAGCGCCTGATCGAGCGCGCCGCGGCCATGAGCCCGAAGTTCATCGAGGCCGTGCACGCGCTGCAGGACTGCGCCGTCGTGACCGACATCCGCTCGGTGGGCATGATGGCCGCCGTGGACGTGGCGGTGGACGGCGTGCCCGGCGCCCGCGGCCACGAAGCTCAGAAGCGCCTCTACGACGCCGGCCTGAACCTCAAGAGCACCGGCGACGCCCTGATCATCGCCCCGCCGCTGGTCTGTGAGGACAAGCACCTGGACGAGATCATCACCAAGATGCGGGCGGTGTTGAAGGGGCTGTAAGCGTGGCAGCGGGTCGCGGGGTTGAAAGCCCGCGCGGCCTGTCGTTTCGACGAGAGGGTTACCCCGGTCGCACCACCGAGCGCGGCTGACGTCCCTGGGCGAAGTCCACGATGCAGCCCAGGCCCTCGCGTGCGATGGCGTCGAAGCATTCGTCGGTCCAGCACAGGGCGTGGGGGGTGAGGATCACCTGCTCCATGCCCAGCAGCGGGTTGTCCGTGGCCACCGGCTCCTGCTCGAAGACATCCAGCCCCGCTCCGGCGATGGAGCCGTTGCGCAGCGCCGCGATCAGCGCGGCCTCGTCGGCCACCGGTCCGCGGGCCATGTTGATGAAGAAGGCCTCGCGTTTCATCAGGCCGAAGCGGCGCTCGTTCATCAGGTGCCGCGTCTCGGCGTTGAGCAGGCAGGTAGCCACGACGAAGTCGGCCTGCGGCAGCATCTCGTCCAGTGCCACCGGCTCGGCCCCCAGGGCGCGGATCGCTGCCGGGTCGGCATAGGGGTCGGCGGCCAGCATGCGCCAGCCGAAAGGCCGGGCCAGGGCCAGCAGTTCGCGCCCGATGCCGCCGGCGCCAATGACGCCCAGCGTGCGCGTGGTCAGGCCCAGGCCCATGTGGCCGGTGCGCTCGGCCCAGCGGCCGGCGCGGATCAGCTTGTCCTTGGCGAAGAGCCGCCCGGCCAGCGCGAAGATCAGCGTCAGGCTGGCCACGGCCACGGGGCGACGCACGGCCACGGGCGTGTTGGTGACGGTGACGCCCCGCGCGGCGAGCGCCGCCACATCCACGGAGTCATAACCCACGCCGTGGCGCGCCACGATGCGCACGCGGCAGTCGGCGCGGCCCACGCTGGCGGCGGTGACCAAGGGAGAGTTGACGTACAGGCCGTCGTAGCGCGCGGCCACGTCGGGCGTGATCTCCGACAGCGACTCCGGCAGGTACTCCCACTCGATGTCGCTTGGGTGGTTCAGCACTTCCAGCGCGCCCATGCCGAAGGAGGGGGCGCCGCTGGGGGTGAGCAGGTCGCGGGTCAGGCCCAGGCGAAAGGTCATGGCAGTCTTCCGTTTCGGTTCGGTCTTCTTGGCACTTGCGGGCGGTCTCACGAGCCAGGTCAGGCCAGATCAGGCCGGGGCGGTCGACCCTGCCGCGGCATGGTCCACCAGGCGCCGCGTGGCGTCGGCCAGCAGACTCACGTCGGTGCCCACGGCCAGCATGGTGTAGCCCATGGCCTTGACGCGGTCCACCCAGGCCGGGTCGGTGGCCATGAAGCCGGCGGCCTTGCCATGCTTCTTCGCCACGTCGGCCACGTGCTGCATGGCCTGCTGGAAGGTGGGGTTGTCGAACTGCGCGGGGATGCCCATGAAGTTGGACAGGTCGAAATGGCCCACCCACAGCACGTCGATGCCGTCCACCGCGGCGATCTCCTCCACCGCGGCCAGGCCGCGCTCGGTCTCGATCTGGGCCACCACCAGCGTGCGGTCGTGGTAGTTGCGAATCTTCTGACCGATGTCGCCGCCCTGGTAGTCGCACTGCGCAAAGCCGAAGGCCGCGCCGCGCCGGCCGATCGGCGGGTAGCGGCAGGCCTGGACGATGCTGCGGGCCTGCTCGGCCGACTCCACCATGGGAATCATGACGCCATGCGCGCCCAGGTCCAGCGCGCGGGCCAGCCAGGTGTATTCGCCGCGCGGCACGCGCACCATGGGCTCGATGGGCAGGCCGCGGCAGGTGGAGAACAGCCACTTGAGCGTCTCGAAGCCCAGGCCGGTGTGCTCCATGTCGTAGAAGACGAAGCGGCATCCGGTGTTGGCGAGGATGGCGGACATGCCTGGAGAGAAGAACTCAAAGGTCATCGCGCCGACGACGGTCTGGCCTTCGAGCACGGTCTGCTTGATGGGATGCTTTTTCACGGGGTGTCTCTCTCGCGGTGATGCGGTGCGCAGGTTGCCATGCGCGGCGGTGCCTTACCGGCGGGGTTTACACGGGTTGGAGACCCCAGGGCGCAGGCCCTAGAGTCCAGGTCAATGAGTTCTTGCTTGCTGAACCCCGGCCCGTCACGCCCCCTCGATGATGCGGATCTCGCGCTCCACGTTGCCCGTGCCCAGCGCGTCCAGCGCTTCCTTGTACATGGGGCTGTCGTACGCAGCCTGCGCGGCGGCCAGGTTGTCGAACTCCACCAGCACGGTGCGTTGCATCACCCCCGCCTCCTTCACCTGCGCCGGCATGCCGCGCGCCAGAAAGCGGCCGCCGGCCGCGGTGATGGCCGGGCCTGCCAGCTTGGCGTACGCGGCCAGCGCGTCGGGGTTGTGAATCTGGCGGTAGGCGCTGATCCAGTAGGCCTTGGGCATGTTGAACTCCTGCAGTGGGTGAAGAGGACCCATCATCCCAAAACCACGCGCTTGGCGTCCACAGAGGAAAACCCATGATCGAAGACCTGCCCCCCATCCGCACGGCTCCCGTGCAGCGCCCTGATGCCGCCCTGGTGGAACAACTGCGCGGCACGCCCACGGGCTTCATCGTGGATGCGATGGGCGGCAGCGGCGCGCTGGACTACCGGCTCAAGCCCGCCATCGCCGAGCAGTACGCCTTTTGCGGCGTGGCGCTGACCTGCCACGCCGGCCCGGCGGACAACTTGGCCCTCGTGCATGCGCTGGCCTCGGTGCAGCCGGGGGACGTGATCGTGGCCGGGGCCGATGGCCACACGGGCTGCGCCATCACCGGGGATCTGGTGCTGGGCATGGCGCGCAACAGCGGCGCGGTGGGCTTCGTCACCGACGGCTGCGTGCGCGACCTGGTGGGCATCCGCCAGGTGGGCCTGCCCGCCTGGGCCATCGGCGTCACGCCGAATTCCCCCAACCGCAGCGGCCCGGGCACGGTGGGCTTTCCTGTCCAGGTGGCGGGCCTGCGCGTGTGCAGTGGCGACGTGGTGGTGGCCGATCTGGACGGCGTGGTGGTGGTGCCGCAAGAGCGCCTGGCCGAACTGCTGGCGCGCCTGCCCGCCATCCGCACGGCCGAGGCCGCGGCTGATGCGGCCGTGCGCCAGGGCGCCACCCGACCTTCGTTCTTGAAGTGACGACGAGCCTGCAGCGCGCCTACAGCGTGGCCGCCCTGCGTGCGCTGGCGCAGCAGGCCCTGCCACGCCCGCTGTTCGACTTCATCGACGGCGCGGCCGAGGACGAATGGACCCTGCGCGCCAACGAGTCGGCCTTCGACGACTGGGCCGTGCTGCCGCGCCCGCTGGAGGGTGCCGCGCAACGCGACCTGTCGCTGACGCTTTTCGGCCAGCGCCTGGCTTCACCGGTGCTGGTGGGGCCGACGGGCCTGGCGGGCCTGTTCTGGCCTCAGGGCGAGATCGCCACGGCCCGGGCTGCTGCCGAACGCGGCGCGGTGTACTGCCTGAGCCACGGCTCGGTGTGCACGCTCGAGGCCCTGGCCCAAGCCGTGGAGCGCAGTCATGGTGCCGAGCAAGCAGCCCGGCGCTGGATGCAGGTCTTCATCTACAAGGACCGCGCCTTCACCCGCGAACTGGTGGACCGCGCGCGCCAGGCCGGCTACGGCGCCGTGGTGGTGACCATCGACAACCAACTCCTCGGCAAGCGCGAGCGCGACCTGGTCAACGGCTTTTCCAGCCCGCCGCGTTTCGGCCCGCGGCAGTGGCTGGCCTTTGCCAGCAAGTTCCCCTGGTGGTGGCGCATGCGCGGCGAGCTTGACCGCATCACTTTCGGCAACTACGTGCGCGAGAACTCCCGTGAGACGGTTGCCGGCCTGGCCGGTCGCATGGCCTCCATGCTGGACCCGGCCATGAACTGGGACGACATCGCCGCCGTGCGCCGCCAGTGGGACGGGCCGCTGCTGATCAAGGGCCTGCTGCACCCTGAGGACGCACGCCGCGCGGTGCAGGCCGGCGTGGACGGGGTCATCGTCTCCAACCACGGCGGGCGGCAGCTCGATGGCGCACTGCCCAGCCTGCGTGCGCTGCCCGGGGTGGTGCAGGCCGTGGACGGACGCATTCCGGTGCTGCTGGATGGCGGCGTACGGCGCGGCGGCGATGTCTTCAAGGCCTTGGGCCTGGGCGCCACGGCAGTGCTCATCGGCCGTCCCCACCTGTGGGGACTGGCGGTGGCCGGCCAGGAAGGCGTGGCCCATGTGCTGAAGACGCTGGACGCAGAGCTGGACCGCGTCATGGGGCTGGCAGGCGTGGAAGCGGTGACCCGGATCGCGCCATCGGGGCTGGTGGTCAGGGTGCAGGGCTGAGTCGGGTGCGGCGGTTGAGGCGGCTGAGGCTGTGCCGAGGCAGGGCAGGGCGCGGCATCACCGGCTCACGGTGAGGTCGCCTGCTTGCCGGGCAGCGGTGACTGGTCGAAGCGCCACGTCCAGATGAGGTCCACGGAGTTTTCCAGGCCGCTCTGCGCCCGCAGGGTGAAGCGCTGCGCCACGCGGTAGATGAGCTGGAAGGTGCCGGCGGTGGCGTTGACGCCGCGCTCGTAGCCGGCGTACCAGTTGCGGCTGAGCTGCTTGCCCAGGCGGATGACGGTCTCCCGGCCCTCGCCTGCGGCTGTGCCGGACGTCGTCCCGGCGGTCTGCCCGACAGACAGGTCGTCGATGCCCAGGGCGCGCAGCAGGGAGTCCGTGGGCGCCTCGCCTTCACCCGCCAGCAGGGCCACGGCGGCGCGCTGCAGCACCGCGGTGTCGGTGCGCCCCAGCCCTTCCGAACCACGGCCCAGGAGCAGCCACGACAGTTTGTCGGTTTCGCCCATCTCCGGTTCGCTGACCAGACGGACGCGTGGAGACTGCGGCGTGCCGCTGATGGCCACGCCCACCCGGATGTCGGTGTTGGGCCTCAGGGCGAGGATGTCCAGCCGTGGCGTGTCCACCCGGCCGCTGAAGGTGACGATGCCGCGCTCGATGTTCAGCTTCTGCCCGTAGGCGGCATAAGTGCCTCCTTGTGCGCGTACCGATCCGTTCACCGCCAGGTTTCCTGCGGGCGTGGTGAGCTTGAGGTCGCCTTGCAAGGCGGTGTCCAGCCCGCGCCCGCGCAGGCGCAGCTTGCGGCCCAGATCGACATCCAGCGTGACGCTGGACTGCCTGATCAGGCGCGGCAGGATGGCGGGCTCGGCCGCTGCGGCCATTTCAGGAACGCTGCGCCCGCCGCGCACCACGACGTCGTCGTCCAGCGTCGGTGCGTCGCGGGAAGCCAGGTCGAACAGACCGCTGTCGATCAGGACGCGGCCGTCCAGCTTCAGCGCATCGGGCTGCAGGGCCAGCACCGCCTGCCCGCTGGCCACGAGTTGACGGTCGAACCGCCCCAGCACGCGGAACCCTTCTGCACGCACCTGCACGCGGGCCGAAGGCTTGGCGCCGAACTCACCCACGCCTTCCCCAGTGATGCGCCCCTCACCGCCGCGCAGGGACAGACGCTCGATGCGGGCGGTTTCGCCCTGCAACGCCACCTTCAACTCGCCATCGTGGTAATCCACCCCTTGCAGCAGGTTGCGCACGCTCAACCGCTGCGCCACCAGGTCGCCCGTGAGTTGCGGCGCACCGAAGCGTCCGCCCAGGCTGGCGGTGGACACCACTTCGCCCTGCAGACGCCAGCCCGGTGGCACTCCCTTGCGGTGAGACTGAGGTCCACGGTGTTCAAGCCCAGGGCTTGCACCTGGCCGGCTTCCACCACCTGCAGCTCGCCGTCATGGCGCTTCAGGCTCACTTCGGCCTCGAAGCGCTCGGCCGCCCGTACGGCCATGCGCGCACTCAGCCGCAGGTCACCTGTCCACTGCAGCCCGGTCTGCGCCCGCTGCAGCCAGGGTGCCAGGGCGAAGGGCAGCACGTCGGCCTGCCATTGGAAGTCCGGCCGGTCGGCGCGCGTCGGGTCGCGCAGCTCGTAGCGTGCCTCGTCCCACTTCAGGCGCAGGCCGGCGGCCAGGGCCGCCTGGCCACCGTCCAGGCGCAGGCTGCGCAGGCGCCAGGCGTCGTCGAAGCGCAGCTCGCCGCGCAGGTCAGCTGCGTCCAGCCAGGTCCCCCCCGGGGCCGCAGGGTTCCATGCGGACGGGTTGGCAGCGGTGGCATTCGGTGAAGGGGCGGCCGGCGCCGCAGGCGGGTCGGTCAGGCCGGACCAGACGCCGGCTTCCAGGCGCTTGACCGTGCCGTTCCAGCGCCCGCCGCCGCCCGTCTGGCCGCTCCAGGCGCCCTCCAGGTTCAGGCGTGCCTGGGTGCCGGAGCCCGCAGGCAGGGCCAGCACGCGGGTCAAGGCCTCCGGTGCCAGCAGGGGCAGGGCGACATCGATGCTGGCGCTGTGCTGGCGCAGGGTGCCCCGCACCTCCCCGCGCAGGTAGGCCAGTCGGTTCGGGCCCAGGGACGCGTTGCGGACATCGCCGCGCAGCTCCAGGGGGTCGGCCTCGCGGCCGGTCCATTGCCAGCGGGCTTCGGCCCGCCCCAGGGCGTAGGCGCGGCTCCTGAGGCCCTCGATGGTGAGTTGCCCCTGCGTCCCCACGGCGGGCCAGCGCCCGGACGCGCTGATGCGGGCGTCCGCCCGCCCGGCTTCAGGCCACCAGGCGGCCCCCTCGGGCATCAAGGTGGACAGGGCATTCAATTCGCCCAGGGCCGGTGCCGCCACCTGCAACTGCCATCGGTCCTGTTCGCCGTCGCCCGCGGGGTCGCCGCGGCCGCTGAGACTGAATTCGTTGCGCCCCAGGCGCAGTTCCGCCATCAGCTGGCTGCGGCTGGCCGCAGCGGCTTCGGGCGCCTGTTCCAGCCGCAGACGCCCCGACGCCGCCAGGCCGGCGATCCGGGACGCCCCGATGTCCACCTGTGCGCTGCCCCGCAGCGTCTGCAGCCACTGCACGGCCGAGGCCCCCGTGCGCCACGGCGGCAGCAGCACTTCCAGCGCCCACTGACTGTTCAGCCGGTCCTGGCCTTTGCGCCAGGGTGCGGCAGCGTCGCCCGGCACCCAGGGCACGGGGTCGAAGTCGTTGATGCGGCCTTCGCTACGCACCTGCCAGGCGCCCTCGGCGCCGGGGGATACCGTCGCGCTCAGTTCGGCGCTGGCGGAGCCGGCCTGCGCCTGCAGGGTGCGCACTTGCAGGCCCTGGGGCGTGAACACGCTGTCCAGGGTGAGGGTGGTACGTTGCCCAAAGGCCTCCAGCGAGCCGCTGAGGTTGCCCCGCAGTTCCACCGACCAGGTGTCGGCGTCGGCCGTGCGCCGGGCGACACCTTGTGGTCCGGGCATCCCCAGGAGACCGAGTTGTACCGGCCCGGACAGGACCATTCCGGGCGCCCGGGCGTCCAGCCATTGAGGCCTGATGTCCGTGGCCACACCCTGCAGGCGCAGGCCGGTCTCTGTCCAGCTGCCGGTGCTGCGCCACAGGCCGGCGTTGCGCTGGGCGCTGCCGAGGTCCAGGTCCAGGTGGAGGATCTCGGCAGTGCTGGGCGCGTCCAGCCGCGAGCGCAGCTCCAGCCGCGCGCGCCGGATGGGCAACCGGGCCTCGCCCCAGGCGCCTGCGGCCGCGTTGTCCAGCAGGATGTCGGCCTGCACCGGTTGCGTCAGTCCCTGGCTCTTGATGCTGGCGCGGCCGGTGAGGCGGGTGGCTGGCAGGCGGCGGCTCAGCTGCGCCAGGTCCAGGGCCTGCAACGTCAGGTTCAGGGTGCCCAGGGGCCAGGGCTCGAAGGGCTTGAGCTGCACCGTGGCGTCCAGAGACGGCTTGAGGCCGGACGGCAGGGCGGGGGCGCGCAGGCGTGCCTGCAGATCCAGCGCCTGCAGTGGGCCGCTGGCGGCGAGATCGCCCTCCCAGGCCACGGCGCCCGTGCCCTTCACGGCCCATCGGCCCTGACCGGTGAAGGGGCTGCGGGTGTTGATGGAGGCTTCGCCGCTGACCAGCAGTTCTTCCCACTGGAAGGCCAGTTGTTCCACGCGGTGTACCGCGCCCTGTTGGGCCCCCAGGGCCCACCGCCCGGTGATGTGGTGCCAGGCTGGCAACTGGTCGATGACCAGATGTTCCACGCGCAACTGCTCGATGCGGGCCTCCAGCGGGAGGGCCAGCGAGCCCGGCAGCACGGCGGGCTTGCCAGAGGCGGGGCCGGTATGGAGGGTCACCCGCCGGGCCTCCAGACGATCGGCCTGCACGCCCACCCAGGTGCCGGAGCGAAGCCACCAACGCCACTGCGCCCCTGTCCACTGCAGGCCCTCGATCTCCAGCCATTGGCGGCCCTGGTCCCACCGCAAGCTCAGCTTCTGCGCTGCAAAGTCGGTCCCCAGCAGAGCGCCTCGCGGTGCCGTGACCTGAAGGTTGGGCACGCCGGCCAGCAGCCAGGCTGTGCCGCGTTCGCTGTGCAGCACCGCCCAGACCGCCAGCAGGCCGGCCAGAGGCAGCCCCAGCACGGCGACCAGGGCCAATTGCCAGGCCTGCAGCAGCAGGCCTGCCCGCGCAGCGGGCGTCCAGCGCAAGGGCGGTGGCGCTGCGGCCGAGCGCGGTGGTTCGGAGGGCGGCGCAGGCTGGGCCGGTGCATCCGCCGCGGTCCTGGAAGGCGCGTGGTGGGCGGGCTCTGGCGCAGAGGGCTCGGACATTGAACGGGATTCTCCCTCGGCGTCAGCCGGCCGGGGAGGGAAGGTCAACTCCGGCCTGCGCGTGCTCAGGGGTCTGCCCTGCGGTGGTGAGTCTGAAGTGCGTGGCCAGGACCGGCGTGGCGCAGGGGCGTGGGCTCAGGTACGCCAGATCCTGGGCGGGTGGGCGTCCAGGCCCCAGCCGGTGCGGCGCCAGGTGGCGCGCACGGCGGACAACCACTGCATTGCCGGTTCCACCCGGGACGCCAGCACCCGCGCCACCACCACGTGCGGCAGCGGGCTGGTGACGCCGGTCCAGCCTTCCAGCCCGGCCCCTTCCGGGCAGTCGCGTGCGGCGTCCAGCAGCGCCTGCCGGCGCTGCGTGCCCAAGGGCTGCCCGGCGGCCCACCAGGCGGTGCCCAGCACCCGCCGGCCACCCCAGCCCAGCGCAGAGTACAGCAGCCGGTGGTCCTGCGCATCCACCCGGCCGCGTTCCAGCCACAGGGCGCGATCGAGGTCCGGGCTTTGCGCAGGGCCCGGGGACAGGACAGGAGCGGGGGTGGCGGAGGGGGCGCGGGTCGAGGTAGGTGGAGTGGAGGGCGGCCCCTGTGGCACGCTCAGGTGCAACGCCAGGTGCTGCGTGAAGCAGCCGGTCTCGAAAGCGGCGCCAGAGGCGGGCAGGCCCAGTGCCAGCACGTCCCAGCCCAGCATTTCCGCCCCCGGGGCCAGTTCCACTTCGGTGCGGTTCTCGGCCTCGCAGCCGGAGAAGGCGAGGTTCTCCAGGGGCAGCCATTCCGCGCGCGCGCCGTCCGCCAGCCGCAGACGTGACTGCTGCAGTGAAGGCCTTCCGCCGCTGCGGTAGAACCGGGTGGCACCAGGGGTGGTGATCACCGCGTGGGTGCCCTGCGCCAAATCGGCTTGCAGCAGCAGGCTGTCACCCCCAGCCACCCCGCCGGGCGGATGCACCAGGACGTGGTGGCAGATGGCATCCCCCTCGGGGTACAGGCGCTGAAGCACCCGCAGCGGACCCTCGTGACGGTCCAGCGCCACCGTGCGCTGGCCGTCGCGCCAGTAGCGCAGGGCCAGGTGCCCGCGCCAGCCGGCCGCTGCTGCCAGCGCGCTCAAGCCGCTTGTGACCCGCGGTGCGCCCATCCTGTGGTGCGCATCTCGATCCAGGAGAACAGCTCGTACATGGCCATGGCCATGGCACCGATGACCACCAGGCCGGCGAAGGCCAGGGGCAGCCGCTGCTGGGATCCTGCCGTCTGCATCAGGTAGCCGATGCCCGAGTCACCGGCCGTCATCTCGGCCAGGACGGTGCCGACGAATGCCAGCGTGATGGCCACCTTCAGAGAGCCGTAGAAATAGGGCATGGAGCGGGGCAGGCCCACCTTCACCAGCACGTCCCACCGCTTGGCGCCCAGCACCCGCAGCACGTCTTCCAGCTCGGGCTCCAGGGTGGCCAGGCCGGTGGCGATGTTGACCGTGATGGGGAAGAAGGAGATCAGGAAGGCCGTGAGGACGCCGGGGCCCAGGCCGATGCCGAACCACACCACCAGGATGGGCACCACGGCGGCCTTGGGCACAGCATTGAAGGCCACCATCAGGGGATAGACGGCCGTGTACGCGATGCGCGAAGAGCCGATCAGAAAGCCCAGCAGTACGCCCACGACGATGGAGATGCCAAAGCCCAGCATCGTCACCCAGAAGGTCTTCCAGGCCGCCTCCAGCAGCGGGCCCTTGAACTCCACGAATTCCAGGGCGATCTGCACCGGCCCGGGGAAGATGAAGTCCGGCACTCTGAAGAGCCAGACGGCAACCTGCCACACCAGCAGGATGGCGGCCAGCAGCACCATGGGGGACCAGCGTTCCAGGGTCTTGGAGAGTTTCATGGGGTTCCCACGGGCTGGCGGAAAGCGCCGATGTGGCCGCGCAACTCGTGCACGATGTCGGTGAACTGGGGGGTGTACGTCACCTCCAGGTCTCGCGGGCGAGGCAGGTCGATGTCGCGCTTGATCACGAAGCGGCCGGGGCTGCGGCTCATCACGTACACCTTGTCGGCCAGGAACACGCTCTCGCGCAGGTCGTGCGTGACCAGGATGACGTTGAACTTCTGCGCGGCGTGCAGGTCGCGCAGGGCGCACCAGAGTTCTTCCCGCGTGAAGGCATCCAGCGCGCCGAAGGGCTCGTCCAGCAGCAGCATCTTGGGCTCGTGGATGAGGGCGCGGCAGATGCTGGCGCGCTGCTGCATGCCGCCCGAGAGCTGCCAGGGGAACTTGTCTTCATAGCCCCCCAGGCCCACGCTCTTGAGCAGGTCGCGGGCCTTGGCCTCGTACTCCTTGCGCCGGGCCTTGAAGCTGGAGCGGTAGGGCTCCACGATCTCCAGTGGCAGCAGCACGTTGTCCACCGTGGTGCGCCAAGGCAGCAGGCTGGGGGCCTGGAAGGCCATCCCGCTTATCTTCAGCGGCCCGGTGACCGGCTCGCCCCCGATGTGGATGGTGCCCCGGCTGGGCATCTTCAGGCCGGTGGTGAGCTTCATGAAGGTCGACTTGCCGCAGCCCGAGGGCCCGACGATGGCTATGAACTCGCCCTCGGTCACCTGCAGCGAGATGTCCTCCACCGCGAAGTGACCTTGGGCCAGCAGCTCGTCGTTGTACGCGAGCCAGACGTTGCGGAAGTCGACGAAGTTGCTCATATCAGCGCTCGCGGCCTCATTTCTTGGCCGGCGGCAGGATGTTGAGCTCGGCCTTGGAGGGCAGGAAGGCGTCGGTCCAGACGGCGTCAGGGTTGACGCGGGTCTTGGTGGCAAACGCGTCAGACACCTGCGAGGCCATCAGCGCCAGGCGCCCCGGCACGACCATGCCGAAGCCTTCACGGCGGGCGTCGGGGCTGGCCACCACGGCGTCGATGGCCATGCGCAGGCGCCGCTTTTCCAGGTCGACGTTGATGATGCCGTCGCGTGCCTTGACCAGGTCGATGGAGGCGTCGGGGTTGGCCATGACCTCCTTGGCGCCCTTGGCGAACGCGCTGAGGAAGCCCTTGACGGCGGCCGGGTTCTCCTTCATCAGCTTGGGGCTGGCGATGATCACGTTGCCGTACAGCCTCACGCCGTGGTCGGCGTAGGGCATGACGACGATGTCTTCGGTCTTCACGCCGCGGGCTTCGAGGTTGAGCAAGGAGGTGAAGGAGAAGCCCGTGATGGCGTCGATGTCGCCGCGTACCAGCATGGTTTCGCGCAGCGGCGGGTCCATGCTGGTCCACTGCACGTTGCCGATGCCGTTGGCCCTGGCGAAGATCGGGAAGCCGCGACGACCGGCATCGAACACCGGGGCGCCGAGCTTCTTGCCGTTCAGCTCGGCCGGCGTCTTGATGTTGTTCTTCTTCAGCGTCAACACGGCCGCGGGCGTGTTGTTGTAGACCATCATCACGGCGACCGGCTTGTTGGGCGCGTCCGGGTTGTTGGCATGGAACTCCATGAGCGCGGCCAGATCGGCAAAACCCATGTCATAGGTGCCGGAGGCCACCCGGGTGACGGTGCCGCCCGAACCGTTGCCTGAATCGATGGTCACATCCAGGCCGGCGGCCTTGTAGTGCCCCTTGGCGGTGCCAGCGAGGAACAGCGCGGCTGGCCCTTCGAAGCGCCAGTCGAGCTGGAACTTGACCGGGGTCTGCGCCAGTGCTGGCAGGGCCAGCAGCGTTGCTCCCATGGCGAACAGGCCGCGTCGGGTGAGGGTGGCAAGAGAGGATTTCATGGGTGGGGCTCCCGGGAGGGTGGGGTGAGAAGTGAATGACTGCCCGGGGGATTGTGCAAGGTCTGTGCTCACCCAGGAGTCGGGTATTGCACCAATGAGGTGCCATTGTTGCGGCCGTCCGGTCCGAATGCGTGCGCAAGTCACCGACATGGAGCATGTTCGATCCGGGCGGTCTGGGGAGCCCCGGTGGTTCGCTTCCGGCCCCGGGGTGTCACCTTTTGGCGGGGCTTGCGGGTTCGACCTCGCTGTCATTGGGGCCTAGGGAAAAAGCGGGGGCCTGCCGCGATGGTGCGTTCCTATACTCGTTGCAGTTACCGATCGTAAATACTGGTCGCAAAAGTGTGGTGTCGCGCTCCTGGCTTCCAGCGGCTCAGTTTCACACTCCAACTCTGGGAGCCGAGGCCGATGCCTTCCACCGACGCCGTCCAACAGCAGGATTCAGATCAACCAGGCCCCCAGGAGATCAAGGCAGTGGCGGGGCCTTCGGAGACCATGGGCCTGCGCAATCTGGGCGAAATGGTCGAGGCTGCGGCCCGTCGTTACGCGGCGCAGAAGGCATTCACCGCCGTGGTGCCCAATGGCATGAACGGCAGCCTGACTTTCCAGCAGGTGGACCAACTGGCGGACGCCTTTGCGGCCTACCTGCGGGAAGAGCTCAAGGTGCCCGAGGGCACCCGTGTGGCGGTGCAACTGCCCAACGGCCTGGCTTACCCGGTGGCGGTGTTCGGCACCTTCAAGGCCGGTTGCGTGCTGGTGAACACCAACCCGCTGTACACCGCGGCCGAGATGGAACACCAGTTCCGCGACTCCGGCGCGCAAGTGCTGGTCATCACGGAGCTCTTTGCCGACAAGCTTGACGGGCTGCTGGAGCGGACCTCGCTGCGCCACGTCGTCGTGGCGAGCGTGCCCGAGCTGTTTCCCGCCATCCCACGGGGCATCGTTCGTGCGGTGCAGCGCTGGTGGAGCCGTGCGCTGCCGCCGATCCGGGTCCCGCACCATCGCTTCATGGAGGCCATTGCCCGCGGCAGGCAGCAGTTGGCGCGCCTGGGTGGCGCAGATGCCGTGCGGCGCTGGTGGCAGCCGGTGGACCCCGAGGCCACTGCGGTGCTGCAGTACACCGGCGGCACGACCGGGGTATCCAAGGGCGCACAGTTGAGCCACCGCAGCCTGCTGAGCAACGTGGCCCAGATACGCGCCATGGGCGCCAGCCACATCGAGCCGGGCAAGGAATGCGTGCTGACGGCCTTGCCGCTGTACCACGTCTTCGCCTTCACTGCGAACCTGCTGAGCTTCTACGACGCGGGAGCTCGCAACGTCCTGATCCCGTCGCCGCGGCCCGTGCAGAACCTGCAACGCGCCATCGAGAACACGCCAGTGACGTGGATCACGGGGGTCAACACCCTCTTTAACGCGCTGCTCAACGAGGAATGGTTCGTGGCCTACCCGCCGCGGCAGCTGAAGGCGGCCATTGCCGGCGGCGCCGCCTTGCACCAGGCCGTGGCGCAGCGCTGGGAGGAAGTCACCGGGACCCGCATCGTCGAGGGCTACGGCCTGACGGAGGCCTCGCCCGTGGTGACCTTCAACCCGCTGGAAGGTCGGCGCCGCATCGGGTCCATCGGCGTGCCCGTGCCGGGCACGGAGGTGCGGTTGGTTGACGAGCAGGGGCGCGAGGTCCCGGTGGGACAGCCCGGCGAGCTTCTGGTGCAAGGCCCCCAGGTGATGCAGGGCTACTGGAACCAGCCTGAAGAGACAGCTCTGGTGCTGCACGACGGCTGGCTGCGCACGGGAGATGTCGCCGTGGTGGACGCGGACGGTTACTACACGATCGTGGACCGCAAGAAGGACCTGATCCTGGTGTCGGGCTTCAACGTCTATCCCAACGAGGTGGAGGACACGGTCAGCCTCCTGGACGCAGTGATGGAGGCTGCAGTGGTCGGCATCCCGGACGAGGTGAGCGGCGAGGCGGTCCGCGTCTATGTCGTGCGCCGCGACGAGTCCCTGAGCGCCGAGCAGGTCATCGCCCACTGCAGGACCTCGCTCACGGGCTACAAGGTGCCGAAGTCGGTGGTGTTCCGGGACGAGTTGCCCAAGACGCCCATCGGCAAGATCCTGCGCAAGGACTTGAAGGCCGAGGTGAAGGCCGAGTTCGCCGCCCTGACGCCGCGCACCTGACACCGTACACCCCAAGGACTGGCCATGCTCACTGAAACCGAAACCCGTCTGCTGGGCTTGATGATGGCGCTGATCATGCTCGGGATGGGCGCCTCGCTGACCTTCCGTGACTTTCTGATCGCGTTTCGCAAGCCCAAGGGGGTCCTCGTCGGGCTGCTGTGCCAGTACGGGATCATGCCCTTCCTGGGCTACGCGATCGCGATGATGCTGGGGCTGCCGCCTGCGCTGGCCGTGGGCCTGATCCTGATGGGCTGCATGCCCGGAGGCACCACCTCCAACATCTTCACCTACTTCAGCAAAGGTGTGCTGGCACTGTCGATCATGATGACCAGCGTGTCCACGCTGGTGGCGGTGGTGGTCGTGCCTGTGCTCATCCGCCTCTACTCGGGTCTGGCGGGCATCCAGGGCGATTTCGTCATCCCGGCGGCCAACGTGGCGCAGGTGCTCGTGGTGCTGCTGGTGCCCACGGTCATCGGTATGGTCCTGCGCAAGGCCAATCCCAACATCGGCGCAACGGTGGAACTGATCGGTAGCCTGCTGGGCGTGCTGGTGATCCTCTTCCTGATCGTGTCCTGGGTGCCGCGCAACCACCAGTTGCTCATGACCACGCCGGCGCCGATCTTCTTCGCGGCCATCGGGCTCGGGCTCATCGGCATGGCGCTCGGCTTCTTCCTTGCCCGCCTGCTGCGTCAGGATGCCAACCGCTCGCGCACGATCGCGCTGGAAACGGGCATTCAGAACGGGCCGCTGGCCGTGCTCATCGTGACGCTGACCTTCACCGGCGAGCAACAGCAGCAGGTGCTGCTGATCCCGGTGCTCTACTCGCTGTTCATCGTCCTGACCTCCACCGCCGTGACGCTGTGGTTCCGCCGCCTTGCCGACCGAGAGGCCCTTGCGCGCGACCGCTCCAAGGTCGGTGCGCTGGCGCCCGCAGCGGCCCGCTGAAGACGCGCTCGGCGCTGGCTCGCTCTCAGGCTCGCAGCAGGTCAAACAGTGTGCGTGCGACCACCTTGGTGGCGCACCGCAGGTCTTCCAGCACCAGTTGCTCGTCGGCTCGCTTGGCGTTGGACTCGAGCACCGTGCGCGGTCCGGCGCCGTAGATGACGGCTGGTACACCGCGCTCGCCATAGAGGCGCACATCGGTGTACAGCGGCGTGCCGCTCTCGGGGATGGGCTCGCCAAAGACGGCCTGCCCGTGGCGCTGGATGGCCTCGACCAGCACGCGGTTGCCGGGCAGGGGTTTGAGCGAGTTCGCGAGCACCAGGCGGCGAATCTCCAGGCGGATGCCCGGGCTCTGGGCGACGGTGGATTCGATCAACTGCCGCACCTCGGCTTCCACAGCCGCGGAGTCTTCCTCGGGGATCATGCGGCGGTCGAGCTTGAGCACCACCTTGCCGGGGACGACGTTGGTGTTGCTGCCGCCCTCGATGCGGCCCACGTTCAGGTAGGGGTGGGTGATGCCCGTGACCTGCGAGCGGCGGGTGCGCAGCACCTCGTTGTGGGCATAGAGGGCGGTGAGCAGCTTGTTGGCGGCCTGCAGCGCGTCCACACCCGTGTGCGGGTAGGCGGCGTGGGAGGCGGTGCCGTGCAGGGTGACCTCCATCTGCAGGCAGCCGTTGTGGGCGGTGACCACCTGGTAGCTGAAACCGGCGGCGATCAGCAGGTCGGGCTTGGTGAGGGCTTGGGCCAGCAGCCAGCCCGGGCCGAGTTCGCCGCCGAACTCTTCGTCGTAGGTGAAGTGCAGCTCGACGCCGCCCTTCAGCGGCAGGTTCAGCGATTCGAGGGCCCGCACCGCGAAGGTGAAGCTGGCGAAGTCGCTCTTGCTCACGGCGGCGGCGCGGCCATAGAGCTTGCCGTCCGCAATCTCGGCGCCGTAGGGGTCGTGCGTCCAGCCATCACCCGGGGGCACCACGTCGCCATGGGCGTTCAGCGCCACCACGGGTCCGGAGCCGGGTGCGCCGTAGGGGCGGCGCACGATCAGGTTGGTGATGCTCTGCAGCCCGTAGGCGCGCACCTCGGCCTCCGGAACGGGGTAGGCCTCGGCGCTGTAGCCCATCTGCGCCAGCAGCTCGGCCGTGCGTCGGGCGTGCGGCGCGTTGTTCCCGGGCGGCGTGTCGGTGGGCACGCGCACGAGGGCTTGCAGGAAACCCACTTCGTCGTCGAAGTGGGCGTCGATCCAGGCGTCCAGGGTGTCGTAGGGGGTGTTCATTCGGCAAGTCCCTCCAGCAGGTGCAGGAAGGCCTGCACCACCAGCTCGGTGTCGTGGTTGGTGATGGATTCCAGCGGGTTGTGGCTGATCCCGCTGTTCAGGCCGCGCATGAAGAGCATGGCCTGGGGCATCACCTCGTGCAGCTTCATGGCGTCGTGCCCTGCGCCGCTGGGCATGCGGAACACCGGCAGACCCAGGGCCTGGACGGCGGCTTCCCAGCGCGCCTGCCATGCGGGGTGGCTGGGGGCGGCGGGCACGGCCAGCGTGCGCTCCATCTGGAACGACAGGCCGCGCCGGGCGCAGATCCGTTCGATCTCGGCTTCCACGTCGGCGGCCAGCGCGTCGCGCGCCGCGTTGGTGGTGGCGCGCAGGTCCAGGCTGAAGCGGCAACGCCCAGGCACCACGTTGATGGAGCCGGCGGGCACTTCCAGCTGGCCCACCGTGCCCACCACGTCGGGTACCGAGGCCGCACGGCGCTCCACGTACAGGATGACCTCGGCCGCCGCCGCGGCGGCGTCGCGCCGGCGGTTCATGGGCGTGGTGCCGGCGTGGCTGGCCATGCCCTGGATCTCCACCAGGCAGCGCACGCTGCCGTTGATGGAGGTGACCACGCCCAGCGGCAGGTCCATCTCGTTGAGCACCGGACCCTGTTCGATGTGCACCTCCACGAAACCGAGGTAGCGCGAGGCGTCGCGCTGCAGGTTGGCGATGGCCTCCATCGTGCCCGGCAGGCCGGCCTGGTGCATGGCCTGGCGCATGGTCACGCCGTCGGCGTCGGTCTGCTCCAGCCAGGCGGGGTTGAAGTGCCCAATCAGCGCCCCTGAGCCCAGGAACGTGGCGCGGTAGCGCTGGCCTTCTTCTTCCGCAAAGCCCACCACCTCGATACCGAAGGGCAGGCGCTTGCCGGCCCGGTGAAGTTCGCGCACGCAGGCCATGGGCACGAGGATGCCCAGGCGCCCGTCGTACTTGCCGCCATTGCGCACAGTGTCGAAGTGGCTGCCCGTCATGAGCAGCGGCGCCTGCGGGCTGGCGCCGTGGTAGACCCCCACCACGTTGCCCACCGCGTCCACCGACACCTCGTCAAAGCCGCTCTCGCGCATCCAGGACTGCAATTGCGCGCTGCAGGCGCGGTGCGCGTCGGTGAGGTAGGTGACGGTGAGCTGGCCGCGCTCCTTGAAGCCGGGGTCGCTGTGCAGCGCCAGTTGCTCGGCCCAGTCCCATACCTGGTTGCCCAGCGTGGGGGATTCACCGAAACGGTCAGCCAGGCGAATCTCGGCGATGCGGTGGATGTGGCGCAGTGCCTCGGCCTGCTCGAAGTCGGCCGGGTTCTGCAGCCGCCGGGCGAAGGTGTCGATGATCTGGTGGCGGGTCAGCCCCTGGCCGCGAGGACCGCGCACGGCCAGGATGAAGGGGAAACCGAACCTGGCGTTGTAGTCGGCGTTGAGTTGCTGCAGGCGTGCGAACTCCTCGGGTGTGCAGTCGGTCAGGCCGGCCTTGCCCTGCTCGTTCGTCGACTCGGCGGTGAGCGTCTTGCTGACCATGGCCTTGCCAGCCAGCTCCGGATGGGCGCGGATCAGGGCCAGCTGCTGGTCCTGCGGGGCGTGCCGCACGGCGTCGGCCAGGGCTTGCTTCAGCGCGGACAGCGTGGCAAACGGGCGGCGCTGCCAGGCTTGTTGCGCCACCCAGGGCGAGTGCTCGTAGGTGCCGTCGAGCAGCGCGGTGAAGGTGGCCTGGTCCGCCGCGTTGAGTTGCGCGAGCGACAGGGCAGGGGTGGCGGATGAAGTGGCGTGGTTCATGGCTTGTGCGTCCCTCAGCCCCAGACGAAGGCGGTCTTCGCGTCGAACGGATGGGTGGTGCGCCAGTGGTGGGCGATGTCCACCCGGCGCGTGACCCACACGCGGTCGTGCTTTTCGATGTGGTCCAGGAAGCGCTGCAGCGCACGCATGCGCCCGGGCCGGCCGAGCAGGCGGCAGTGCATGCCGATGCTCATCATGCTGGGGAGCTCGGCGCCCTCGGCGTAGTGCACGTCAAAGGCATCTCGCAGGTACTCGAAGAACTCGTCGCCGTGGCTGTAGCCCTGCGGCAGCGCAAAGCGCATGTCGTTGCAGTCCAGCGTGTAGGGCACCACCAGGTGCGGTGCCAACGCTCCGTCGGTCTTCTTGACCTGCAGCCAGAAGGGCAGGTCGTCGCCGTAGTAGTCGCTGTCGTAGGTGAAGCCACCGAAGTCGGCCACCAGGCGCCGGGTGTTGGGGCTGTCGCGTCCGGTGTACCAGCCCGCGCCGTGCAGCGCGCGTTCAGTGCCGTTCTCGCCGTCGCCCGTGATGCGGCGGAGGATGTCCATGCCGATGCGCATGTGTTCCCGCTCGGTGGCCTCGTCCATGCCCTGGTAGTGGATCCAGCGCCAGCCGTGGCAGGCGATCTCATGGCCCAGTTCGACGAAGGCGTCGGTCACCTCGGGGCAGCGCTCCAGCGCCATGGAGATGCCGAACACCGTCAGCGGCAGGCCGCGCTTTTCGAACTCCCGCAGGATGCGCCACACGCCCACGCGGCTGCCGTATTCGTACACGCCTTCCATGCTGAGATGGCGCGCCGGGAAGGCCGGCGGGTTGAACATCTCGGACAGGAATTGCTCGCTGCCGGCGTCACCGTGCAGCACGGAGTTCTCGCCGCCTTCCTCGTAGTTCAGCACGAACTGCACGGCCACGCGGGCGTTGCCGGGCCACCGGGCCTGGGGCGGGTGGCAGCCGTGGCCCAACAGGTCGCGGGGGTAGGCGGGGGCGGGGTCGCCAAAGGTCCTGGAGACCCGGTCCGTGGGAGGTGTGTTCAGGGGTGTTGACATGGTTCGATTCTGACTGCGCCGTC
The DNA here is from genome assembly GCA_021300575.1 of Rubrivivax sp. Taxonomy (GTDB): domain Bacteria; phylum Pseudomonadota; class Gammaproteobacteria; order Burkholderiales; family Burkholderiaceae_C; genus Rubrivivax. The sequence continues at coordinate 65,654 of JAJTDM010000019.1, read as the reverse complement.
GGGCAGGGTGCTTTCGGCGCCTCGCGAGGTGCTGGATACACTCGTTGAACCCCAGACCACCCTGCCGCAGCGTTGATGGAAGCTTACCTGCTCGATTGGGCCAACCTCCTGCTGCGTTGGCTGCACGTGATCACGGCCATCGCCTGGATTGGCTCGTCCTTCTACTTCGTGTTTCTGGACAACAACCTCATCCGCCCCACCAGCCCTGATCTGCTGGAAAAGGGTGTGGATGGTGCGATGTGGGCCGTGCACGGCGGCGGTTTCTACAACCCGCAGAAGTACATGGTGGCGCCCCGCAGAATCCACACCAAGCTGCACTGGTTCTACTGGGAGGCCTACTCCACCTGGCTCAGTGGCTTCGCCCTGTTCACGGTGATGTACCTGTGGAACGCCAGCACCTTCCTGGTGGACAAGTCGCTGATGGGCTGGTCGCCCACGGTGGCAGGGGCTGCGGCGGTGGGCTTTTTGGTGGGCTTCTGGGTGATCTATGACCTGGTGTGCCGATGGCTGGGCTTCCGGCGCCACGGCGAGGCCGTCGTGGGCGTGGTGATGCTGGGGGTGGTGGCGCTGGCGGCCTGGGCGGCGTGCCAGCTCTTTCCCGGCCGCGCCGCCTTCTTGCTGGTGGGCGCCATGATCGCCACGGCCATGAGCGCCAACGTGTTCTTCTGGATCATCCCCGGCCAGCGCAAGGTGGTGGCCGCCATGACCAGCGGGCAGAAGTCCGACCCGAAGGAACTGGCCATCCACGGCAAGCGCGGCAAGCAGCGCAGCGTGCACAACACCTACTTCACGCTGCCGGTGCTGATTGCCATGCTCTCCAACCATTACGGTTGGCTGTACCAGGGGCCTTGGAACTGGGTGGTGCTGTTCGTCCTGATGCTGGCTGGGGCCCTCATCCGCCACAGCTTCGCGGCGCGCCACCGCGCCCTGATCGAAGGCCGCCGCGTGCCCTGGGAGATCGCCGGCGCTGGCGTCGTGTTGATCGTGGGCCTCATCATCGGTATGAAGCCCGCCCCGCAGCCCGCCGTCCCGGCTGCATCGGCGGCTGCGCAGGCCCCGGTCACGGCCGCCGACATGCGCGCCGTGGTCGAGCAGCGCTGCCTGGTGTGCCACAACGCCCAGATGCAGCAGAAGAACGTGGCCCTGCACACGCCGGAGCTGCTCAAGCAGCACGCCTTGTCGGTCTACCAGCAGGTGTCGGTGCTCAAGCTGATGCCCATGAACAATGCCACCCAGTTGACCGAGGCCGAGCGCGACCTGGTGCGCCGCTGGTGGGAAGCCGGGGCGCCCGTGCGCTGAATGTCTGAAGGGGCCTTCAAGAGTTCCTGACAGCTACCAGCCGCCATTCACCAGCTGCCAGTCACCAGCTGAGATCTACCCACTGCCCAGTACCCACTGCCCCCTGCCATCTGCCAGTTGAACGCAAGGAATCCGCGCATCATGGGATTGAGCACACACGTCCTGGACACCTATCACGGCCGGCCAGCGGCCGGGATGACCGTGAGCCTCTACGCCACCAGCCCAGCGGGCCTGAAGCTCCTGCGCCAGGTGGTGCTGAATGGTGACGGTCGCGGGCCCGACGGCCCGCTGCTGACCAACGACGAGTTGCGTGCCGGCACCTACCGCCTGGTGTTTGACGTGGCGGCCTACTTCAGGCGCCAGGGTGTGGCGTTGCCCGACCCGCCGTTCCTGGACCAGGTACCGCTGGACTTCGGCATCGCCCACGCCAGCCAGCACTACCACGTGCCCTTGGTCTGCACGCCCTGGACTTACAGCACGTACCGCGGGTCTTAAGCGGGTCCTGACCGGGCACTGAGCGGGCCCTGACCAAGTGCTGACGTGCCCGAGGGCCCGCGCCGGCCGCGTTCACCTTTGGCCGGCCCCTAGAATCGATTGACGATTGCAGAGGTCCCGAAGCCATGAGTGAAGTCACCAATTCCGTCCGTTTCGTGTTGGACGGCGAGATCGTCGAAGCCCAGGGCAAGCGCCGCACCACCACGGTGCTGGACTACCTGCGCGAGCAGCTCCACCGCACCGGCACCAAGGAAGGCTGCGCCGAAGGCGACTGCGGCGCCTGCGTGGTGCTGGTGGGCGAACTGAACCAGGCCGGCACGGCGGTGGACTACATCTCGGTCAACAGCTGCATCCAGTTGCTGCCCACACTGGACGGCAAGTCCGTCAAGACGGTGGAGAGCCTGCGCAAGGGCGACGGCACGCTGCACCCGGTGCAGCAGGCCATGGTCGAGTGCCACGGCTCGCAGTGCGGCTTCTGCACGCCCGGGATCGTGATGAGCCTGACCGGCCTGGTGCAGCACAACCCTTGCCCCAACCGCCAGCAGGTCAACGACGCGCTCAGCGGCAACCTGTGCCGGTGCACCGGCTACAAGCCCATCGTCGACGCCACCCTGAAGGCCTGCCAGGCTGGGCCGGCGGCGCTGAAGATCGACGACCGTGCCGATGTCCCCCTGCTCAAGGAGATCCAGCGCGCGCAGGAGCCCACGTTCTCGCTGGACGGGGAGATCATCGTGCAGCCCGTGGTGCGCACCCGCAAGGGCAGCGAGTTCGTCTCTCCTGCCACCTTGGCCGAGGTGACCACCTATCTCACCCGCCACCCGCAAGCCACGCTGCTGGCGGGCAGCACCGAGATCGGCCTGCAAGTCAACAAGCAGTTCTCGCGCCCGTCCCACATCGTCTACCTCGGCAATGTGGCCGAGCTCAAGCGTGTGCAGGAGACGCCGTCCGCCTGGCGCATCGGCGCGCAGGTGCCGCTGTCGGCCGTGGAGACGCTGGTCGCCCAGGCCTACCCCGACTTTGCGGAAGTGCTGCGCCGCTTTGGCTCGCCGCCCATCCGCTCCACCGCCACGCTGGCCGGCAACATCGCAAACGGCTCGCCCATCGGCGACTCCATGCCCTGCCTGATGGCACTCGGCGCCACCCTGGTGCTGCGCCAGGGCGAGCGCCAGCGCGAGGTGGCCTTGGACAAGTTCTACACCGGCCAGAAGCGCAGCGTGCTGCAGCCGGGTGAACTGATCGAGGCCGTGCTGCTGCCCAAGCCGCGAAAGGGCCAGGTCTTCCGCGCCCACAAGATCAGCAAGCGCTTCGAACAGGACATCTCGGCCACCTGCGCCGCGCTGAGTTTCGAACTGGTGGGTGGGCGCCTGAAGGGCGTGCGGCTGGCCTACAACGGCCTGGCCCCCTCGCCCTGCCGCGCCCCCAAGCTGGAAGCGGTGCTGGAAGGCCAGACCCCCGCGGCCGTGAGCGCTGCGGCACTGGACGCGGCGATTGCCCAGAGCTTCACGGCGCGCGACGGCCTGCGCGCCACCTGGGCCTACCGCTCGCTGGTGGCCCGCAACCTGGTGCTGCGGTTCCTGCAGGAAGCGCAGCAAGAGCCCCAACCCGCCCTGGACACCGCCGCCTGATCGGCAAGGAGACCCCCATGAACGCGCCTACCACGCTGAAGGAACTCCTGCCTGCCCAGGGCGACGCCCGGCCGGGCGCCCAGGGGCGGGGACTCACGCACGAGTCGGCCGTGCTGCACGTCACCGGCGAGGCCGTCTACACCGACGACCTGCCCGAACTGCGCGGCACGCTGTACGCAGCGCTGGTGCTGTCGCCCGTGGCCCATGGCGAGCTGATCGGTGAAGGCATCGACCGCCAGGCCCTGCTGGCCGAGCACGGGGTGGTGGCGGTGTTCACGGCGCGGGACATCCCGGGCGAGAACAACTGCGGCCCCATCGTCCACGACGATCCCTTCCTCGCCGCCGGCAAGGTGGAGTTCCTGGGCCAGGCGGTGGCCGTGGTGGTGGCGCGCGACATGCTGTACGCCCGCGAGGCAGCGAAGAAGGCGAAGGTGCAGGTCAAGGAGTTGCCGGCCATCCTGACCATCGACGAGGCCATGGCCCAGGGCAGCTTCGTCATGCCCCCCAAGGGCATCACGCGTGGCGATGCGGACGCAGCCATTGCCGCCGCGCCGCACCGCCTGCAGGGGCGCACGCATTGTGGCCAGCAGGAGCAGTTCTACCTCGAGGGGCAGATCACCTACGCGGTGCCGCGTGAGGACGGACAGCTGACCTTGTACGTCTCCACCCAGCACCCGGACGGCAACCAGCGCGAGGCCGCTGCCGCGCTGAACCTGAGCACCAAGGACGTGGAAGTGATCTGCCGCCGCATGGGCGGCGGCTTTGGCGGCAAGGAAGGCAACGCCAGCATCTTCTCGCAGTCGGCCGCGCTGGCCGCCTTCAAGCTCAAGCGGCCCGTGAAGCTGCGCGTGAACCGTGACGACGACATGATGATCACGGGCAAGCGGCATGACTTCCGCCTGGACTACGAGGTGGGCTTCGATGATGCCGGCCGCATCCTGGGGGTGGATTTCGTGCTGGCTTCGCGCTGCGGCTACAGCACCGACTTCTCCGGCCCGGTGAACGACCGCGCAGTGCTGCACATCGATAACCTCTACCACCTGCCGAACCTGAAGATCGTCAGCCACCGTTGCAAGACGAACATGCAGAGCGCCACGGCCTTCCGTGGCTTTGGCGGGCCGCAGGGCATGTTCGGCATCGAGACCGTGATCGAACAGATCGCCAACCGCCTGGGCAAGGATCCGCTGGACGTGCGCCTGGCCAACCTCTACCGCGACCCGGCAGCTTCAGGCGACCCCGGTTCGATGACCACGCAGTACGGGCAGGTGATCGAGGACTGGATCGGCGACAAGCTGATGGCGCAGCTGGAGGCAGAGTCCGGCTACCGCGCACGCCGCGAAGCCGTCAAGGCCTTCAATGCCCGGCACACCTACCGCAAGCGGGGTCTGGCCCTGGTGCCGCTGAAATTCGGCATCTCGTTCACGGCCACCATGCTCAACCAGGGCGCAGCACTGGTGAACATCTACCAGGACGGCTCGGTCAGCGTGAACCACGGCGGCACCGAGATGGGCCAGGGCCTGAACACCAAGATGGCCCAGGTGGCGGCCGACGGCCTGGGCATCCCCGTGAGCCTGGTGCGGGTGACAGCCACCGACACGCAGAAGGTGCCCAACGCCTCGGCCACGGCGGCCTCCAGCGGCGCCGACATCAACGGCGCGGCCATCAACAACGCGTGCGACCAGTTGCGCGAACGCCTGTCAGCCGTGGTGGCCCGCATGCTGGGTTGCCCGGCGGCGGACGTCGTGTTCCAGGGTGGGCAGGCGCTGGGCGGTGGCAAGGCTGTCACCTGGCAGGCCCTGATCAAGCAGGCCTGGCTGGACCGCGTGGGCCTGGGCGTGACGGGCTTCTACATGACGCCCGACATCGCCTACGACTTCCAGACCTTGAAGGGCCGGGCGTTCTACTACTTCTGCTACGGCGCGGCCGTCTCCGAGATGGAGATCGACACGCTCACGGGCGAGTGGTGGCTCAAGGCCGTGGACATCGTGCACGACGTGGGCCGCAGCATCAACCCGGCGATTGACCGCGGCCAGGTCGAAGGCGCCTACATCCAGGGCATGGGCTGGCTGACGATGGAAGAGTGCATCTGGGACAAGAAGGGCAAGCTGCTCACGCACGGCCCCAGCACCTACAAGATCCCGGTGGCGGGTGACGTGCCCGAGCACTTCAAGGTCAGCCTCTTCGACGGCCAGAACGTCAAGCCCACGCCCTACCGCAGCAAGGCGGTGGGCGAGCCGCCGCTGATGTTGGCGCTGTCGGCCTACTTTGCGTTGCGCGATGCCGCGGCCGCCACGGCGGGCGCTGAGCAGGTGCTGAGCATGGATGCACCGGCCACGCCTGAGCGCATCCTGCTGGCCGTGGAGCAGTTGCGCGCCGCACGGGCGTGACACCGCTCGCGCTGCAGGCCCTGGAGCAGGCATTGGCCTGCAGGCCTGGCGGCGGCGTGGCCGTTCTGGTGACGGTCCGGCAGGTGCAGGGCTCGGCGCCTCGGGAGGAGGGCGCCTGGATGGCCGTGCTGGACGACATGGTGATCAACACACTAGGCGGCGGACATCTGGAGTTTTCCGCCATCGCGCTGGCGCGGCAGTACCTGAAGGACGATGCCGTCGACGGCCCCTTCACCCGTCGCTTCGCGCTGGGCCCAAGCCTTGGGCAATGTTGCGGTGGCGTGGTCGAGCTCGGGTTCGAACGTTTGCAGGGGCCGCTGGACACAGGGCTGGTTCAGCGGTTGCGCCCCCGAGGTACCCCCGTGGCGCTTTTCGGTGGCGGTCATGTCGGCAAGGCGCTGGTACGCATCCTCGCCACGCTGCCGTTCGACGTGCGCTGGGTGGACAGCCGCGACGAGATCTTCCCGCCCGAGGTGCCGGGGCACGTGCATTGTGAACACTCCGACCCCGTGCAGGCCGCGGTGGCCGACCTGGCGCCTGGCAGCCGGGTATTGATCATGAGCTTCAGCCATGCTGAAGACCTGGACGTTGTGCAGGCCTGCCTGAAGCGCCAGAGACTGCACGGCGATCTGCCCTTCATCGGCCTGATCGGCAGCAAGACCAAGTGGGCCACCTTCGGCCACCGGCTGCGGGAGCGCGGTTTTTCCGCTCAGGAGTGTGCGCAGGTCACCTGCCCCATCGGCATCACTGGCATCGCGGGCAAGGAACCGGAGGCCATCGCCGTGGCAGTGGCCGCGCAGCTGCTGCAGTTGTCAAATCACGAGGCGCAGAGCCCGGGCTGAGGCCGGAGGGCGCGTTTGCTGCCGTGACGCGAGCGGAGCGCGACAGGGTAGGCCGCCGGGACGAAGCCGGGGCGCCCTGCATGAACTAAGTTGTCTTCAGGTGCGCCCGCTCGTCGCCGCGTGACATGAAGCCCGACCCCGCGTCTGCTGGCTTCTGGGCCGGTGAGGCCGCTTCGGCAGCAGCAGTGATTTTCTCAGCCTTGAAGTCGGCAACTTCCACGCTGGTCGCCTTCAGGCGCTTGGACAACATCCGCGCCATGTTCTTGAAGATCACAGCCTGGATGTCGGGCGAATCCTCCAGGCCCTTGTCCTTGAACCACAGGCACAGCGAAGGCGCCAGGGCGCGCACCCGGGCAGACCGGTACTTCTCGTCGAGCAGCGACATCTCGCCAAAGGTGTCACCGGGTTTCAGCTGGCTCAATTCCACCCAGTGGCCCTTGGAGCGCTTTTCCACTATCACCTGGCCCATCACCAGCACGTAGAACGATGTCCCCATTTCCCCTTCATCGAAGAACAGGCCTTGGGGGGGTTTGGTGGCGCGTTCGGCTCGCGCGAGCAGCCGAATGAGCGCCGTGCGGGGCATGCCATAGAACAGGCTGACATGGCTGGCCAGCCGTAGCATGAGGGCGTCGTTGTTTTCGGCCATGTGATGAAGGCTCTGATGTTAGCGGCAAGGTGCCCGAGATGGTGCCGGGATGCCGTCTCAGGGTCGGCCAAGTACCAACAAGGTTTCAGGTCACTGGAGCAGGATTGAACAAAACAAGCTGATTGTGAATCCGATGCGTCTCCGCCCAGGTTCGGCGCCCGCTGGCCACTTCCAGCAGCAGATGGAACAGGCGCCACCCCATAACCTCCACGCTGCATTGTCCATCGGCCACGGCACCGGCGTTCAGGTCCATCAGGTCGTGCCAGCGCTGCGCTAGCTCGGTGCGGGTGGCCACCTTGACCACCGGGCACTCGGCCAGACCGTAGGGCGTGCCGCGGCCGGTGGTGAAGACGTGCACATTCATGCCGGCGGCCAGCTGCAGCGTGCCGCAGATGAAGTCGCTGGCCGGGGTGGCGGCATAGATCAGACCCCGGTTCGTGGCGCGCTCGCCGGGCGAGAGCACGGCCGAGATCGGCATGGAGCCGCTCTTGATGACAGAGCCCATGGCCTTTTCCACGATGTTCGACAATCCCCCGGCCTTGTTGCCTGGCGTGGTGTTGGCGCTGCGGTCCACTTGGCCGCGCTGCAGGTAGGCGTCGTACCAGGCCATCTCGGCCACCATCTTCTGCGCCACCTCGGCGCTCGCGCAGCGCGCGGTGAGCGTTTCCACCGCGTCTCGCACCTCGGTGGTTTCAGAGAACATCACGGTGGCGCCGGCGCGCACCAGCAGGTCGGCGCACACGCCCACGGCCGGGTTGGCGGTCACGCCGCTGAAGGCATCGCTGCCGCCGCACTGCACGCCCACCACCAGCTCGCCGGCCGGCACGGTCTCGCGCTGGCGCGCGTTGAGGCGCTGCAGGTGCTGTTCGGCGGTGGCCAGGATGGCGTTGAGCATCGAGCCGAAGCCCACATGCTGCGCGTCTTGCAGGCAAACGTGGGAGTAGGGAGCCTCCGGCGTGCCGGCGCCTGGTCGCGCTGGGTCGTCAGCTGCAACGGTGTCAGCGTTCAGCACCCGCAAGGGCAGACTGCCCGGCGGCAGCAGCCGCTCCGGCTGCAGCTTCTCGCAGCCCAGGCTTACCACCATCACCTCGCCGCCGAAGTTGGGGTTGAGCGCCAGGTGCCGCAGGGTGCGAATGGGAATCACCGCTTCCGGCGCATCGATGGCCACGCCGCAGCCGTAGGCGTGCTCCAGGGCCACCACGCCGTCCACGTGGGGATACCTGGGCAGCAGTTCACGGCGGATGCGCTCCACGGCCACGTCCAGCACCCCGGCCACGCACTGCACCGTGGTGGTGATGGCCAGCAGGTTGCGTGTTCCTACCGACCCATCCGGATTGCGGTAGCCCTGAAAGGTGTAGCCCTGCAACGGCTCGACTGTCGACGCCTCAGTGCTGGCGCCAAGCCCCATCGGCAGCCCGTCCAGCCCGCGCGCCGGCGGCATGCGCAGCACCCGCTCGTGCACCCAGCTGCCGGCGGGCAGATCGCGCAGCGCGTGGCCGATGGTCACGCCGTAGCGCGTGACCGCGCCGCCTTCGGGAATGTCTACCAGCGCCACCTTGTGCGCCTGTGGCACCCGTTCGCGCAGTGCCAGCCCGGTTGCCGGTTCCGCCAGCAAGGTGCCGGCCGGCAGGCCGCCTTCGTTGCCGACGATGGCCACGTTGTTGGCCGGGTGCATGCGCACCAGCACGGGCGATGCCGAGGTCAAGCCGCCCCCTGCACATTCACGTGCAGCGCATACAGGCTGTGGCTGGCGGCCATGAACAGCCGGTTGCGATGCCGCCCGCCAAAGCACACGTTGGCGCAGCGCTCGGGCAGGTGGATGTGGGCGATAGCCTGGCCCTGGGGGGTGAACACGCGCACGCCGTCCAGGCCCACGGGGTCTGCACCGATGGAGCCATCGCTGCCCCAGCCGCACCACAGGTGGCCCTTCACGTCGACGGCAAAGCCATCGAGCGCCCCCGGGCCCTGCGCATCCACGACCAGGCGCTTGTTCGACACGGCGCCGTCCGCCCCCACGTCGTAGCCCCAGATCAGCCGGTGCGGCCTGGCACGGCTTTCCACCACGTACAGCACCGAGCCGTCGGGCGAGAAGGCCAGGCCGTTGGGGCCGGCCAGGTCCGTCAGCAACGCCTGGAGCCGGCCGGTGGCGGGATCCAGCCTGAACACGCCCTGGAAGGGCAGTTCGGGCTCGGCCGGTTCGCCTTCCCAGAAGCCGTGGATGCCGAACGGCGGGTCGGTGAACCACAGCGCGCCGTCGCTGGCGCAGACGATGTCATTGGGCGAGTTCAGCCGCCGGCCTTCGAAGCGATCGGCCAGCACCGTGATCGAGCCGTCGTATTCCGTGCGGGTGATGCGCCGCGTCAGGTGCTCGCAACTCACCAGCCGGCCTTGCAGGTCTCGCGCATGCCCGTTGGCATGGTTCGAGGGCTGGCGGAACACGCTCACCGCGCCAGAACACTCGTCCCAGCGCAGGATGCGGTTGTTCGGGATGTCCGACACCAGCAGGTAGCGTCCGTCGCCAAACCACACCGGCCCTTCGGACCAGTGCATGCCGGTGGCGAGTTGCTCCACCGAGCTGCTGAACAGCCGCAGCGGCAGGAAAGCCGGGTCCAGCACCTCGATGGCGGGGTCGGGGTAGCGCAGGCTCAAGGGGCCCTGGCGCATTTGCAAGGCCTGAGCTGAAGCCCCGGCCAGTGTTGAAGACTCCACATTCGACTTTCGGCTTGACGCATCCATCCTGCAAGGCCCCTGTGCTCAGCTTCAGAACGGCCCCATCTTGACGAAGCCGCCGCCTTGGCAATGGGCCGCGGGGTCGCTCAAGTCGATGTGCTGCTGGCGCGCCTCCACGGCGGCGCGGAAGGGCTCCGAGGAGTCCTGTGGGCGAAAGCCGACATGGCGGGCGGAGGTGTTGTCCCACCAGGTCAGGCGGTTGTCGCTCATGCCGTAGATCACCGTGTGGCCCACGGCCGGCGCGGTCAGTGCAGAAACCACCAGCCGCTCCAGGTCGTCGTAGCTCAGCCAGGTGGCGAGCATGCGGCGGTCACGGGGCTCGGGAAAGGACGACCCGATGCGCAGGCTCACCGTCTCGATGCCCCAGCGGTCGAAGTAGAACTGCGCCAGGTTCTCGCCGAAGGCCTTGCTCAGGCCGTAGTAGCCGTCGGGGCGCACCGGTTCGCGCGGCGAGATGGTCTCGTCCTGGCGCCGAAAGCCCGTGACGTGGTTGGAACTGGCGAAGACGATGCGCTTCGCGCCTGCCTGCACGCCCTCCAGCAACGCGATCACGCCGGCCTTGTCCTCCAGCGTGCAGGGCTGCACCTCCTCGCCCGGCGCCGCATCGCCCAGGTCGGCGATGTCGCTGACGCGCAGCACGTCGCAGCACGCCTTCAAGCGCGGACGCAGCACCCGGCCCAGGCCGCCCGCAGCGCCCGTCAGCAGCAGGCGGGAAAAGCGCAGTGTGGTGGCGGCGGCGGTATCGGTCATGGGGCGTGGACTTGAAATGCGGGTGCGAGGGTACTGCGGATGTGGCTTGCGCCATGAGAGGGAAAGTCCCGGGGCGCCGTTCGTGCCTGGACCCGCCTGGAGGCCGCAGTCTGGGCCTTAGGATTCGAGGATGTCGCCCGCCGTTGACCCGCATCCTCCCGCCCGCGCCACTCCGGTGGTGGTGGCCCTGCGTGCCGTCCCCGTGGCGGGCCGCGACGGGATGCTGTTGAACCTGTCGGGCGCCCACGCCCCGTTCTTCACCCGCAACCTGCTCATCCTCACCGACAGCGAGGGCCGCACCGGCATTGGCGAGGTGCCGGGCGGGCAGAAGATCGAGCAGACGCTCAACGATGCTGCGGAGCTGGTGGTCGGGCAGCCCATCGGGCGGTGGCAGGCCGTGCTGCGCAGCGTGCGCGAGCACTTTGCAGACCGGGACTCCGGCGGTCGCGGGCAGCAGACCTTTGACCTGCGCACCACCATCCACGCCTGCGCGGCGCTGGAGTCGGCCCTGCTGGACCTGCTGGGCCAGCACCTGGGGGTGCCGGTGGCAGCCCTCCTGGGCGAGGGGCAACAGCGCGAGGCGGTGGAGATGCTGGGCTACCTGTTCTTCGTGGGCGACCGCACGAAGACCGACCTGCCGTACCTGGCCCCGGCGGATGAGCCTGAAGAGGCGGACGGCTGGCGCCGGGTGCGCCATGAAGAGGCGCTGACACCTCAGGCCATCGTGCGCCAGGCCGAGGCCGCGCACGCGCGCTACGGCTTCAACGATTTCAAGCTCAAGGGCGGGGTGCTGCGGGGTGAAGACGAGGTGGAGGCTATCCGGGCCTTGCACGAGCGCTTTCCGCAGGCCCGCATCACGCTGGACCCGAACGGCGGCTGGCTGCTCAAGGACGCGGTGCGGCTGCTGCGCGACCTGCACGGCGTGCTGGCTTACGCCGAAGACCCCTGCGGTGCCGAAGAGGGCTTCTCTGGCCGGGAGGTGATGGCCGAATTCAAGCGCGCCACCGGTCTGCCCACGGCCACCAACATGGTGGCCACCGACTGGCGCCAGATGGTGCACTCGCTGGTGCTGCAGTCGGTGGACATTCCGCTGGCCGACCCGCACTTCTGGACGCTCTCCGGCTCGGTGCGCGTGGCGCAGACCTGCCGCGATTTCGGCCTGACCTGGGGCTCGCACTCCAACAACCACTTCGATGTCTCGCTGGCGATGTTCACGCACGTGGCCGCAGCGGCGCCGGGGCGCGTCACCGCCATCGACACGCACTGGATCTGGCAGGACGGCCAGCGCCTCACGAAGGCGCCGCTGAAGATCGAGGGCGGTCTGGTGCGCGTGCCCGAGAAACCAGGTCTGGGTGTCGAACTGGACATGGCCGAAGTCGACAAGGCCCATGCCCTGTACCTGCAGCACGGCCTGGGCGCACGCGACGACGCCCTGTCGATGCAGCACCTGATGCCCGGCTGGCGCTTCGACCCCAAGCGGCCTTGTCTGGTCCGCTGAATCTGCCAGCGGGGCTGCGCGCGCCACTTTCCCTGTCGACCCCTGCACCCCGCACCCATACGACCCTCACACAAGGACACCCCATGAAAGAAAACCGCCTGCGCACCCTGTGGAAGCAAGACCGTGCCGTGGTCAACGGCTGGCTCGCCATTCCCGACAGCTTCTCGGCCGAGGTGATGGCGCGCCAAGGCTGGGACAGCCTGACCATCGACTTGCAGCATGGCGTGGTGGACTACCAGAGGATGGTGACCATGCTGCAGGCCATCTCCACCACCGACACGCTGCCCATGGTGCGCGTGCCCTGGCTGGAGCCCGGCATCATCATGAAGAGCCTGGACGCCGGCGCGCAGGCCCTGATCTGTCCGATGGTGAACACCCGCGAGGAGGCGCAGAAGTTCGTCGCCTGGACGTCGTACGCCCCGCGCGGCACTCGCAGCTTCGGCCCGGTGCGCGCCGGCCTGGTGCTGGGCGCCGACTACCCCGAGGCCGCCAACGACCACATCGTGCGCTTTGCCATGATCGAGACCGCGCAGGCCCTGGACAACCTGGAGTCCATCCTGTCGGTGGAGGGGTTGGACGCGATCTACATCGGGCCGTCGGACCTGTCGCTGTCGCTGGGCTGCAAGCCGACCATGGACGACGTGGAGCCCAAGGCGGCGCAGGCTTTCGAGCACATCCTGGCCCGGGCCCAGGCGCATGGCGTCGTGGCCGGCATCCACAATGGCGGGCCGAAGGCGGCGCGGGCCCGCATCGAGCGCGGCTTCCGCTTCGTGACCGTGGGCTCGGACGCCCGCATGCTGATCAGCGGCTCGCAGGACCTGCTGGGCGCGATGCGCGCCTGAGGAGTCACCCGGTCAGGGCTTGCCGGCGTCAGCCTGCTGCCGCGGCGGCCCCAAGAGGGGTCTGTGCGCCTGCTTGCCGGACCGCAGCCACGGCCCGCAGCACCGCCTCGGGCGTGGCGGGTGCGTCCAGCGGCGGCTGCACCCGGTGGCCCCCCACCGCCGAGATGGCGTCGCGGATGGCCAGGAAGGCGGAAAAAGGCAGCAGGATTGGCGGCTCGCCCACGGCCTTGCTGCGGTGGATGCTGTCCTGCGCGTTGGCGTTGTCGAAGAGGGCGGTGTGGAAGACTGCCGGCACGTCGTTGGCGGTGGGAATCTTGTAGGTGCTGGGTGCGTGTGTCAGCAGCCTGCCGGTCTCGGGATGCCAGACGAGCTCTTCGCTCGTCAGCCACCCCAGCCCCTGCACATAGGCCCCCTCCACCTGACCGATGTCCAGCGCCGGGTTGAGTGAGCGCCCGGCGTCGTGCAGCAGATCGGCGCGCAGCAGGCGCGTCTCACCTGTCAAGGTGTCGATGACGACCTCGCTCACGGCGGCACCGTAGGCAAAGTAGAAGAAGGGCGAGCCCGTGAGTGTCTGGCGGTCCCAGCTCAGGCCGGGGGTGGCGTAGAAACCGTCGCTCCACAACTGCACCCGCGCCTCGTAGGCGGCGGTCACCACCTCGTCGAACGGCATCTTGTGGCGGCCCCACTGCAACTGCCCGCCGGCGAAACGCACTTCCCGCGCCAGCGCGGCCCGCGCCTCTTCGTCGCCGCCCACTGCCGCGGCAGGCAGCGTCGAGAGCCAGAACCCGGCCAGACGCATGCCGATCTGGCGTGCCGCGTCCTGCGCTGCCTTGCCGTTGAGATCACTGCCGGTGGAGGCGGCGGTGGCCGAGGTGTTGGCCACCTTGGAGGTGTCCGTGGCCGAGCAGCGCACGCGCTCCAGCGGCAGGCCCAGTTCATGCGCCACCACCTGCGCCACCTTGGTGTTCAGGCCCTGGCCCATCTCGGTGCCGCCGTGGTTCACGAGCACCGATCCGTCGGTGTAGACGTGCACCAGGGCCCCGGCCTGGTTCAGATGCGGCAGGTTGAAGGAGATGCCGAACTTCACCGGCATGAGGGCCAGGCCCTTCTTGAGCACCGGGTTGATCGCGTTGAAGCGGTCCACTTCGGCGCGGCGCTGCGCATAGGCGCTCGTGCGCACCAGCTCTTGCGTTAACGGCGAGATCACGTTGTCGGTGAGGGCCTGGCCGTAGGGCGTGACGTTGTGGCGGGTGTCGCCATAGAAATTGGTGCGCCGCACGGCCAGCGCGTCGTGCCCGAGGTGGCGTGCCACCTCGTCCAGGATCACCTCGATGGCGAAGGCGCCCTGCGGCCCGCCGAAACCGCGGAAGGCGGTGTTGGACTGGGTGTTCGTCCGGGCCAGATGCCCGTGCAGGGACACCTCCGGGATCCAGTACGCGTTGTCGGCGTGGCAGAGGGCCCGCGTGAGCACGGGCGGCGACAGGTCGGTGGAGAAGCCCGCGTTGGCGATCATCGAGAGTTCCACGCCCAGCAGGCGGCCGGCGTCGTCGAATCCCGCTTCCCAGTCGAACTCGAAGCCGTGGCGGCGGCCGGTGATCATGAAATCGTCGTCGCGGTCGTAGCGCAGCTTCACGGGCCGGCCGGTGGCACGCGCCGCCAGCGCCGCCACGGCCGCGGGCAGGGCCGACTGCGATTCCTTGCCGCCGAAACCGCCTCCCATGCGCCGGCAACTCACCTGCACCCGGTGCGCTGCCACGCCCAACACGCGCGAGACCACGTGCTGCATCTCGCTGGGGTGCTGGGTGGAGCACTGCACCGCCATCGCGCCATCTTCCAAAGGCGTGGCCAGGGCGATCTGGCCTTCCAGGTAGAACTGCTCCTGGCCACCCAGGTGGAAGCTGCCTTTCAGGCGGTGCGGCGCCGAGGCGATGGCCCTTTGGGTACCGCCTGGGGCCGACTCACGCGCCAAGTGCATGGAGGGGACCACATGCAGGCCTTGGGCGTGGGCCTGGCGCGGGGACAGCACGGCTGGCAGGGGCTCCGACTGAATGACGTGCCGAGCCCGGGCCGCCGCGCGGCGGGCCAGGTCCCGCGTGGTGGCCAGCACCACGAAGACCGGCTGCCCCAGGTAGTGCAGCGTGCCTTCTGCCAGCACGGGGTCGTCGTGGACGATCGCACCGCAGTCGTTGGTGCCGGGGATGTCGCGGGCCGTCAACACCGCCACCACCCCCGGCTCGGCCATCAGGGCCGCGGTGTCCACGCCCAGGAGTCGTCCATGCGCCACGGGCGACAGGCCCAATGCGGCGTGCAAGGTGCCGGCAGGCTCGGGCAGGTCGTCGGTGTAGGCCGCCGTGCCCGCCACGTGCAGGTGGGCGGATTCGTGCGGCAGCGAACGTCCGACCACCTGCGAAGCGGGTGCGGTGACGTCTGGCCCTGGCGGCGTCAGCGCAGCGACGCTGTCGAGGATCGGCGTGCCCAGATCAGGGCTCTGCGTGGGAGCGGTCATGCCGACATCTCCTGGCCCCACACGGTGGTGGCCCGGATGGGCAGCGGGTCGTCGGGCCGTGTCTGCACCCACAGCCGGTGCAGCAGGCCGCGCGCAGCTTCGCGCCGGTATCCGGCGCTCGCGCGCAGGTCGGTCAGCGGCGTGAAGTCGGCGTCCAGCGCAGCGCAGGCGGCCTGCACGGCCTGCTCGGTCCAGGGCTGGCCGCGCAGCGCAGTCTCGGCCGCCTGCGCCCGGCGAACCGTGGCGGCCATGCCGCCGAACGCCAGCCGCACGTCCTCGACCCGGCCATTCACCAGGCTCAGCCGGATGCCAGCGCACAGTGCCGAGATGTCGCAATCGAAGCGCTTGCTGATCTTCCAGGCGCGTAGGTGGTGGGTGGCTGCGCCGTAACCCCGCGGGGCAGTGTCCAGGTCGGGCACACGCACGGCCTCCAGGAACTCGCCGGGCTCGAGCCGGTTCTTCATGTAATCGAGGTAAAAGTCGTCCAGGCGCAGCACCCTGCGGCGTCCGCCGCGGCGCAGCACCAGCCGCGCGTCCATCGCCATCAGCACGGGTGCACCGTCGCCGATGGGCGATCCGTTGGCGAGGTTTCCCCCCAGGGTGCCGGTGTGGCGCACCGAAGGGCCGGCAAAGCGCAAGCCCACTTCGGCCAGCTCGGGCCAGTGCCGGGCCAGCGCGGTCCAGGCGTCTTGCAGCGATGCCCCGGCACCCACCTCCAGCCAGCGGCTGCTGCCTGCGGTGGCCACGACAAGGTTGGTGTCAGCAGCGCCCACCAAAGCCTCGGCCTGCATCGGGCCGGCGGCGTCGATGTCGCCGCTGCGCCAGGCGATGCCGCGCAGGGCCTGGACCGCGCCGATCCACAGCACGTCGCCCAGATCGCGGAACTGCTTGGTCACCCACAGGCCGATGTCCGTGGACCCTGCCAGCAACCGGGCTTCAGGATGTTCCAGCCGCAGGCGCGCGAACCCGTCGATGTCGCGCGGGGCATGGAAGTGGTCCACACGGCCCCCCACAGCGGGGTTGGGCGCCGCGTAGTGCAGCGGCGGGTCTGCCGCCAGGGTCTGCAGCAGCGGCAGCAGCGCGGCCCGATTCACGCGAGGGATCGGGTCGTCGAACATCGCAAGCCCGGCTTCGACGATGGGTCGGTAGCCGGTGCAGCGGCACAGGTTGCCGGCCAGCGCGTCGCACAAGGCCGCCCGGTCGGGCCGGGTGCCGCGCGTGCTGTGGTCCTCGTGCACGGCGGCCAGGCTCATCACGAAGCCTGGGGTGCAGAAGCCGCACTGAGATCCATGGCCATCCACCATGGCCTGCTGGGCCGGGTGGGGCGCATGGGGGCCGCCCAGGTCTTCCACCGTCAGCAGCGCGCGGCCATCCAGCGTGGGCAGGAACTGGATGCAGGCATTGACCGTCTTCAGCGCCACGCCCCCCGGGGCGGCGGCGTCGGCCTCGCCGACGATGACGGTGCAGGCGCCGCAGTCGCCTTCCGCGCAGCCTTCCTTGGTGCCGGTGCAGCGCGCATCCTCTCGCAGCCACTCGAGCACCGTTCGCGTCGGCGCCACCCCGCAGACTTGCTGCACCCGGCCTCTGTGGATGAATCGGATCGGTCGGGTGTCGCAGTCCATGATGGGGGTCCGGGGGGCAGGTTTCAGGGGCAGTGTGGGCGCAGTGACGCAGGCGCTGGGGAAGGACGGCGATGCCGCAGGGGTTTCCGCGCGGGTCTGCGAGCGCAGACAACGCCCTGCAAAAGATACACCAGGCCCAGGGCGGTGTCCGCTTCTTGGGGCTTTCCGGGACATCCCGGCTTTTGAAGCCTGCATACCCCGGGGGACGTCCGCCAGCGGTTAACCTTGCGTCCTTGAATCTGTCGCCGGCCCGCTTTTTGCTGCCCCTCGGTGGCCCCTGAAGCCTGACCCCATGTACCGACTCGAGCTCGAGCACATCAGCAAGCAGTACCCGGCCGTCAAGGCCAACGACCGGCTGAGCCTGCGCGTCAAGCCTGGCGAGATCCATGCGGTGCTGGGGGAGAACGGCGCGGGCAAGAGCACGCTGATGAAGGTCATCTATGGCGCGGTGCGCCCCGACGAGGGGACGATGCGCTGGAACGGTCAGCCGGTGCAGGTGGCCCATCCGGCTGCTGCCCGCGCACTGGGCATCAGCATGGTCTACCAGCACTTCAGCCTGTTCGACACCCTCACGGTGGCGGAGAACGTCTGGCTGGGACTGGATCGGGGAACTGCGCTTGCCGACGTGACACGCCGAATCGGTGAAGTCTGCGCGGTCTACGGTCTGGAGGTCGAGCCGGCGCGACCGGTGCACACCCTCAGCGTGGGCGAGCGTCAGAGGGTGGAGATCATCCGCGCACTGCTGACCGACCCCCAACTGCTCATCCTGGACGAGCCCACCTCCGTGCTGACGCCCCAGGCGGTGGACAAGCTCTTCACCACCTTGCGCCAGCTGGCCGGGCGGGGCTGCTCCATCCTGTACATCAGCCACAAGCTCGACGAGATCCGCGCCCTGTGCCACCACTGCACCGTCATGCGGGGCGGCCGCGTCACGGGCGAGGTTGACCCCACGCAGGAAACCAATGCCAGCCTGTCACGGCTGATGATCGGCGAGGAGCCCCCCCAACTGAATCACGAGCCGCGCGACGCCGGGTCCGTGGTGCTGGCAGTGCGTGCCCTGGACTTGCCGCGCCAGGATCCTTTCGGCGTGGACCTGCAGGGCCTGTCGCTGGAGGTGCGCGCGGGCGAGATCCTGGGCATCGCCGGCATTTCGGGCAACGGTCAGCAGGAATTGCTGGCCGCGTTGTCAGGCGAGGACCCCCGCGCTCCGTCTTCTGCCATCACGCTGGCCGGCCAGCCCGTTGGCCAAGACTCCCCGCGGCGCCGCCGCCAGGCCGGGTTGCACTTCGTGCCCGAGGAGCGCTTGGGCAGGGGCGCCGTGCCCACGCTCACCCTGGCTGCCAACACCTTGCTCACGCGCACCGAGACGGTGAGCCGCCAGGGCTGGCTGGGCACCGCGGCGGTGCGCAGCCTCGCCGAACGCATCATCCAGCGCTTCCAGGTGAAGGCCGGCGGGCCGCAGGCGCCGGCGAAGTCCCTCTCGGGCGGCAACCTGCAGAAGTTCATCGTCGGGCGCGAGATCGACGCGAGGCCGCGTTGCCTGGTCATTGCCCAGCCCACCTGGGGCGTGGACGTGGGCGCGGCCGCGCTGATCCGCCGCGAACTGCTCGCCCTGCGCGACGCCGGCTGCGCCATCCTCGTGGTGAGCGAGGAACTCGACGAGCTGTTCGAGATCAGCGACCGGCTGGTCGTCATCGCCCGCGGCCGCCTGTCGCCTGCGCTGCCCGTGGCCGAGGCCACGGTCGAGCGCATCGGAGCGTGGATGTCGGGGCTGTGGACCGCCGAGGTGGCAGGAGACGCGCATGCTGCGGCTTGAGGCCCGGCCGGTGCCGTCCCAGGCCATGGCCCTGGCTTCACCCGTCATCGCTCTGTTGCTGACGGCGGCGGTGGCCGCGCTCATCCTGATCGGGATCGGCAAGGACCCGGTCAGCGGGTTGCAGGTCATCTTTCTCGAGCCCTTGTCCAACCGACGCCAGATCAGCGAGGTGCTGCTCAAGGCCACGCCGCTCATCGTGATTGCGGTTGGCCTGGCGGTGTGCTACCGGGCCAATGTGTGGAACATCGGTGCGGAAGGGCAGTTCCTGATGGGCTGCGTGGGTGGTGGTGGCCTGGCGCTGTGGCTCACCACGCAAGGCATCGTGCTGCCCAAGGTGGTCGGGATCCCGCTCGTGCTGGTGGCTGGCATGTTGGGAGGACTGCTCTGGGCTGCTGTCGTGGCACTGCTGCGCGACCGCTTCAACGCCAACGAGATCCTGGTCAGCCTCATGCTGGTCTACGTGGCCCAGCAGATCATCAACGCGCTGGTCTTCGGCCCCTGGAAGGACCCGAAGGGCTTCAACATGCCGCAGACGGCGCTGTTCCATGCGAGCCTGCACCTGCCCCCTCTGCTGGAGCGCACGCGCCTGCACATCGGTTTCGTCATCTCCCTCGTGCTCGCGGTGCTGGCGATGCTCTTTCTCTTCCGCACCTTCCGCGGTTTCCAGTTGCAGGTCGGCGGGCTGGCCCCCGCTGCCGCGCGCTGGTGCGGTGTGGACTTCGCTGTTGCTGTCCGGCGCGCTGGCAGGCATGGCCGGGGCGATGGAAGTGGCCGGGCCCATCCGGCAGGTCACGCCCTACCTGTCCACGGGGCTGGGATTCACCGCCATCATCGTCTGCTTCGTCGGGCGGCTGCACCCGCTGGGCATCGTGGCCGGTGGCGTGTTGCTGTCCGTCATGCTGATCGGGGGGGAACTGGCGCAGTCCCGCCTGGGCCTGCCGAACGCCATGGCCAGCGTGCTGCAGGGGCTCTTGCTGCTGATCCTGCTGGCCTGTGACACCTTCATTGACCAGCGCTTGCGCTGGAGCCGCTCCACGGGGCCTGCCGCATGAACGAAACCGCACTGCTCATCAACACGGCGCTGGCCAGCGGCACCACGCTTGCTTTCGCGGCCCTCGGGCTGCTGGTCAACGAGCGTGCCGGTGTGTTGAACCTCGGCGCCGAGGGGATGATGCTGGTGGCGGCGGTGGCTGGCTTCGCCGTGGCCCTGACCACCGGCAGCGACACGCTCGGTTTCGCCGCGGCGGCACTGGCGGGCGCGGCGCTTGCTGCCGTCTTCGGCCTGCTGGTCATTTTTCTCAACACCAACCAGTACGCGACCGGGCTGGCGCTCAGCCTGTTCGGCTATGGCGTGTCGGCCTTCCTGGGGGTGTCCATGGTGGGCCGCACGCTCTCGGCGCGTGAGGCCCATGCGGTGCCGGTGCTGTCCGATCTTCCCTTCGTCGGGCCCGCGCTGTTCAGCCACCACCCCATGGTCTATGTGGCGATGGGCCTGACGGCGGCGATTGCCTGGTTTCTCTACCGCACGCGCGCGGGGCTGCTGCTGAGGGCCATTGGCGAGAACCCGGAGCCAGCGCACGCACTGGGCTACCCGGTGCGGCTGATCCGCCTGGCTGCTGTCTGCGTGGGCGGGGCGCTGTGCGGGCTGGCGGGCGCCTACATCTCGCTCGTGACGGCTCCGCTGTGGGTGGAGGGCCTGACAGCCGGGCGCGGCTGGATCGCGCTTGCCCTGACGGTGTTCGCCACCTGGCGCCCGGCACGCGCCTTGCTTGGGGCCTATCTGTTTGGCGGGGTGACGGTGTTGCAACTGAACCTCCAGGCCCAGGGTGTGCAGATCTCAAGCCACCTGCTGACGATGATGCCGTACGTGGCCACCGTCATCGTGTTGGCCCTGATCAGCCGCAATGTCGCCTTCATCCGGCTGAACATGCCCGCTTCGCTGGGTAAGCCTTTTAGGCCCGGCTCATAATTCGCCGTTTTTTTCTCAACCCACCCCCTCAGGAGATCGAACCGATGAACCCGTGGAATGTCCGCAATGTCAGCCGCCGCGCCTTTGCCGTGGCCGGATTGGCCTCCGCTGCCCTGCTCGTCGGCTGCGGCAAGAAGGAGGAAGCTCCGCCCGCAGCCAAGGCCGCTTCCGCGCCAGCCCCCGCACCTGCCTTGAAGGCGGCCTGGGTCTACATCGGCCCCGTGGGCGATGCCGGCTGGACATTCGCGCACGACCAGGGTCGCAAGGCCGTCGAGGCCGAGTTCGGGGACAAGCTCAAGACCACGTTCGTGGAAAAGGTTTCCTACGCCGACGGCGAGCGGGTAATCCGCGACCTGGCCAGCCAGGGCAACAAGCTGATCTTCGCCACCAGCTTCGGCTACATGGACGCCATGCTGAAGGTGGCTGGGGAGTTCCCGGACGTCAAGTTTGAACACGCCACGGGCTACAAGACCGCTGCCAACATGCGCGTCTATGACTCGCGCTTCTATCACGACGCCTACGTCAGCGGCATCATCGCCGGCGGCATGACCAAGACCAACACCTTGGGCTTTGTGGCGAGCTTCCCCATCCCTGAGGTGCTGCGCAACATCAATGCGTTCACGCTCGGCGCGCAGAGTGTCAACCCCAAGATTCGCACCCGCGTCGTCTGGGTCAGCACCTGGTTCGATCCCGAGAAGGAAGGCGCCGCCGCGCAGGAACTCATCAACAAGGGCGCCGACGTGCTGCTGCAGAACACCGACTCCACGGCCGTGCTGCAAACGGCCGAGAAGAACGGCAAGTACGCCTTCGGCTGGGACAGCGACATGAGCGCCTTCGCGCCCAAGGCCCACCTGGCGAGCAACATCGTCGACTGGGGCCCTTACTACAAGAAGGCCGTCAAGGAAGTGATCGACGGCACGTGGAAGGGTGAGCAGCGCACCATCTGGGGCAAGCCCGAGGGTACCAATGACGTGATCAAGATGAACGAGGTCATCCCCGAGGCCACCCGCAAGAAGGCCCAGGAGACCCTGGACGGCATCAAGTCCGGCGCCATCGATCCGTTCACCGGCCCGGTCGTCGACAACGCCGGCAAGGAGCGCCTGCCCAAGGGCGAGAAGGCTTCGCAGGAATGGAAGGACAAGGTTGACTTCTACGTCAAGGGCGTGGAAGGCAAGGTGCCCTCCGGCAAGTAAGTCCGGCGCTGCCTGACACCCTGACGCCGCCGCGCGCCCCGGGCCCGGCGGCGTTTTCAATGGAGGATCGGCTTCGTGAGTTCATCGCAAGAGCAGGCCTGGTGGTGGCCCGTGGCCTTGGAAGGCGAGGGCGGGTCTGGGCCGCTGGCGCTGCACCTGCTGGGGCGGTCGCTGGTGCTCTGGCGCGGCCCGGGCGGTGAGCCCGTGCTGCTGGCAGACCGCTGCCCCCACCGGGGTGCGCGCCTGTCCCTCGGACGCCTGGCGCAAGGCCGCCTCCAGTGCCCTTATCACGGCTGGCAGTTCGACGCGAGCGGCGCCTGCGCCTTGGTGCCCGCCACGCCGGGCTTCACCCCGCCCGCATCGAGCGCCGTGGAGTGTTTTCCTGTGCGGCAGGCCCATGGCCTGCTGTGGTGCGATCTTTCGGGCCAGGCCAGCCATGCGGTGCCCGACCTTTCACACCTGCCGCCACGGCGTCTGGTCTACGGCCCCTTCGACGTGGCCACCAGCGCACCGCGTGCGGTGGAGAACTTCCTGGACACCTCGCACTTCGCCTTCGTGCATGAGGGCTGGCTGGGGGACGCGGCGCATCCCGAAGTACCTCCTTACGATGTCACCCACACAGCAGACGGACGGCCGGTCATCGAGCACTACCGCGCCTGGCAGCCGCGTGCCAGCGCCACCGCGGCCGGTGGGGCCTGGGTGGACTACCGCTACGAAGTGCTCAACCCCTTTGCGGCGCTGCTGACCAAGCGCGAGGAGACCGGCGGGCCTCAGGACAGCTACGTGATCTGGGCTTGTCCGGTGACCCCGGAATCGTGCCGACTCTGGTTCGCGCAGTACACCACCGACACCGAAACGCCGGAGCAGACCTTGCGCGACTTCCAGGTGGCCATCTTTGCCCAGGACCAACCCGTGCTGGAAAGCCAGCAGCCCAAGGCCCTGCCTCTGTCGGGCGGCGAGGCCATGGGCGCGGCCGACCGGCTGAGCGCGGCGTATCGGCGTTACCTCAGGGCCAACGGTATCGGGTTTGGAACCTGCTGAAGCGCCGGTGTCTGGGCTCAGCGCGGCCTCAAGCCGTGCTGGATGGCCCGGGTGGTGGCCTCTGGCACGGGGTGTGCCCAGGTCAACCCCAGACGTTGACCCAGCATCAGTTTCAGAGCCAGGGTGTCGAAACGCCGACCCTTGATGGTCGAGTGATGGCTGGCCAGGACTTCTCGGTTGAGATCCGCGTCGGCTGCTTCGATCTGCGCCAGCAACACGGCCCCTGCGTCATCAGCCGCGGACAGCGCCTGGGCTGCGAACTCTCGGGCTGAAGACCGGTCGCCTGTGGCGAGGGCCACCCGTGCAGTGGCCAGCATCAACTCCGGCATCAAGGCCTTTGGTGGGCTCAGGTGCTGACCGACTTGCCGTCCCAACACGTCCAGCCGCCGCATGGCTGCATCGATGTCGCCCTGGGCCAGCAGCACCTCGACGGCCAGGGACTCCAGCGGCGGGTGTACCGACTGACCACTGAACTCCCGCCCCTTGTCGATCCAGGTCCACGCCTCCTGTGTCCGCCCTTGCATCCATTCCAGCCATGCCAGCCATCGGAGGGCCTCCTGAGGGTTGGCATCCTCGTCCTGCTGCGTCAGATCAAGCTGTGGCCTGTGACCGATACCACTGGCAGCCTTCAGATACGTCATCAGGGCGGCCCTGCCTTCGGCATGGAGGCCTGCGCGCGCCAGCGCGCGCCCGCACGTGAACAGCAGAACAGGTGCGCTGCGCCGCATCAGCAAAGAGGCTGCATCGGCAGCTTCGGTCAAGCGGCCCTCAACCACCCAAGCCTCCAGCCCAGCGGCTACCAGTCGGGGCAGACAGGTCAGTTCCAGCAGCGATTCGTCCGGCATGGTCTGCGCTTGGCGCAATGCCCCCCACAGCACGCCCTTACGCTCCATGGCGGCCTCGGGTGGCAGGCTTGAAGCCAACTTGTAGGCGAGGTGCAGATCGTCGGGGCGCTCCTGATGGGCTTGGCGCAGGAGTCGCAAGTTGCGCGCGAGTTTCCGGGCTCGTGCCTCGGGCTCCATGTAACCATGGTCAGTCACCGTCACGCCAGAGTCCGGCCAGGAGTGGCTTCCGATCTCCAGCAGGCTGGCGGCGATGTCTTCGTGAACGCGACCCCGGTAACTGATGCGGGCATCGCGTCTGAACAGGCGCAGTGAGGGAAGGTTTCGCACCACTTGGGTGCTTCCGTTGGGGTCCACGAGCCCCAGCAGACGAATCGTCACCAATTGCGCGAGGCTGTCTTGTCGCTGAATGGCGACGGCAAGGGCCTGCGCAGCGCCAGCATCCAGTTGCTGGTCGGCGTCCATGCTCAGAATCCACGGGGCCTGTGCGGCCTTCAGGGCCACGTTACGGGCTTGGGAGAAATCGTCCTGCCAAGCAGAGTGGAGCACCCGTGCTCCCAGCGACGTCGCCAGCGCTGGTGTGCCGTCAACACTGCCCGTGTCGACGATGATCACCTCCTGTGCGACCCCTGCCAATGACGCCATGAGTCCGGGCAGGTTGTGCGCTTCGTCGCGTGCGATGAGGCACACGCTCAAGGGCAGAGGGGTCATGGGGTGAACCCCCTGCAGCGGTCGGGCGGGGTGCGGCGCTCGTCAGCCGACATCAGCCCTTGAGCAACTGCAGCACCTGCTGCGGAATGGCGTTGGCCTGCGCGAGCATGGCGGTGCCGGCCTGCTGCAGGATCTGAACGCGCGCCAGCGCGGCGGTCTCCTTGGCGAAGTCGGCGTCCACCAGACGCCCGCGGGCGGTGGTGATGTTCTCGCTGACCACGTCCACGTTGGCGATCAGCATCTCCAGGCGGCTCTGCACGGCGCCCAGGGTGCCGCGGGCAGAACTCAGCTGATTCAGCGCCGCGTCGACCACCTTGATGGCGGACACGGCGCCTGTCATGGAACCCAGGTCCACGGTGCTGATGGTGTTGAGGCCGGCGATGCCGGACGTGCTCGCCCCGAAAACAGTCGCATTGCCGTTAGCCCAAGACAGAGCCCCTTTCGTGCTAACGATCTCCAATGTTCCCGATACCACAGTGGAGTCGGCTGTCCCCCCTGAAGTCAGGGTCACCGGCGTGGCACCGGACTTGGAGCCCGTGACGGTCATGGTGCCGTTGGAGAAGTCTCCTATGCCAATGTCCGAACCGTCAGCGGCAGTGAGAAGCAACTTATCCTTGGCCGGTGGCGCCGCGAACACGGCGGTCACGCCTGTAGCCGCACCATTGATGGCATCAGCCAGCGGCGTCAGGTCACTGGTGCTGGTCAAAGAGGCGCTGACTGTCGTGCCATTGATCGTTAGCGCCGTGGACCCAGTGGTTGAGAAGTTGCCAATCGTGGCGCTGTTGGTGGCGGTTGCCGTGATACCTAACGAGTTGGCTTTCAGATTGATAGCCGCTGCGACGGACTTCGCTGAATCGTTGTTGGACCAAGAGATGGGAGAGCTTGTACCTTCAGGATTGGTGAACGTAAGGTTGGTCACTGCCGTTACACCATTGGTCGGTACAGCGGCGGCGGCGGCCACGGCATTTCCCAATACCGAGCCGGCTGAAGTACCATCTAAAGCAACTGCGCTGCGCCCTAGCGACGTCACTCGTGCGTCTGCCAGGGACGGCAGGTTGAGCGTTTGGCCGGAGTTCGCACCGATCTGGAACTGCTGGTTTTTGAACGAGCCGTCCAGCAGGTTCACGCCGTTGAAGGCCGTGTTGGTGCTGACACGCTTGACCTCCTCGATGAGTTCCCGTGCTTCGCGGTTCATCGTTGAACGGTCAGTGTCGGAGTAGCTCGCGTTGGCCGATTGCACCGCCAGCTCACGGATGCGCTGCAAGGCTGAGGCCACGCTGCCCATCGCCGCCTCGGCGGTCTGTGCCAGGGCGATGGCGTCATTGGCGTTGCGCGAAGCCACGTTCAAGCCGCGGATCTGCGTAGTCATGCGCTCGGCCAGCGTCATGCCCGCAGCGTCGTCCTTGGCGCTGTTGATGCGCAGGCCCGAAGACAGCCGGTTGATGGCCGTGGTCATGTCGGCCTGGTTACGGTTGAGGTAACGCTGGGCGCTGAGGGAAGCGACGTTGGTGTTGATGGACTGGGCCACGATGTTTGCCCTTTCAGGCTTGAGCGACTTCGGTCGTCGGGTCTTTCTTGGTTCGGATCAGGTTCCGAGCCATTGACCTTGAAGACCAGGGCTCGACGCGAGTGTCAAAGACTTGAGGCCTGGACATAAGTGGAAAAAGCGGGGGAAAAACCGCCTGTTTCCTGGCTGTGCACCCTCAAGTTGTCCCCGTGCCGGACGGGTACACCTCGCTGAGGTAACTTCGGGGCATGGCCTTGATTGAACGTTCCTCCGTTACCCCCTCAAGTGCGCCGCCCTTGTGGCGGTTGGCAGCACGCCAGGCTTGGCGTGACTTCCAGGCCGGAGAGTTGCGCCTGCTGGCGCTGGCCGTGGTGTTGGCGGTGGCCGCCCTCACCGCAGTGGCCTTCTTTGCCGACCGGCTGAACACGGGCCTGGCGCGCGACGCGCGCCAGTTGCTGGGCGGTGACGCCGTGGTGGCCAGTGACCAGCCCGCGCCAGCCGCGCTGGCCCAGCGCGCCCAGACCCTGGGCCTGCAGACAGCCACCAGCGCCGGCTTTCCCAGCATGGGCCGCGCGCCCGAAGCGCGGGGAGGCGCATCACGGCTGGTGGCCGTGAAGGCGGTCAGCACAAACTACCCCCTGCGCGGACAACTGCAGGTGAAGGCGGCACCCGGGGCTGCGGTGCAGGCCGCAACTGGCGCCCCGCCCCGCGGCACGGTGTGGGTGGACGAGGCGGTGCTGGAGTCCCTGGGCCTGGCCATGGGGGATGACCTGCTGCTGGGCGAGGCAGTCCTGAAGATCGACCGCCTCATCGTCGTGGAGCCCGACCGGGGCGCCGGCTTCCTGAGCTTCGCCCCGCGCGTGATGCTGCACGAGGCCGATCTGCCTGCCACGGGCCTGGTGCAGCCGGCCAGCCGCGTCACTTGGCGCCTGGCCGTGGCCGGCCCGGACGCGGCGGTCAAGGCCTTCACTCGTCAGGTGGAGGAGCAGATCCGCGCCGAGTCGCTGCGCGGCCTGCGGCTGGATTCCTTCGAGAGCGGCCGCCCCGAGATGCGTCAGACCCTGGACCGGGCCGACAAGTTCCTGCGGCTGGTGGCGCTGCTGGCCGCCTTGCTGGCCGCCGTGGCCGTGGCCATTGGCGCGCGTGATTTCGCGCAGCGCCATCTGGACGACTGCGCCATGCTGCGGGTGCTGGGCTTGCCACAGCGGCGCATCGCGGGGGCTTACGCCCTCGAGTTTGCGCTGGTGGGCCTGCTGGCCAGCGTGCTGGGCATTGCCCTGGGCTGGGCGGTGCACCACGCCTTCGTGTGGTTGCTGGCCGGGCTGGTCAACGCCTCGCTGCCCCCCGCAGGCCTGGCGCCGGCGGTCTTCGGTCTGGGGGTCGGCATGACGCTGCTGCTGGCCTTCGGGTTGCCGCCCGTGCTGCAGCTCTCCCGCGTGCCGCCTTTGCGCGTGATACGCCGCGACCTGGGCCTGCCACGTGCCGCCTCGCTGTCTGTTCTTCTGCTGGGGGTGCTGGGCTTCTCGGTGCTGTTGGTGGCCGTGGCGGCGGACCCCGTGCTGGGCGGCATTGCCGTGGGCGGCTTCGCGCTGGCGGTGGCGCTGTTTGCGGGCCTGGCCTGGGCGGCGGTGAGCCTGCTGAAGCGGCTGGTGCCCGAGGCCGGCGCACCGCGCTGGCTGCTGCTGGCCACGCGGCAGGTGACGGCACGGCCGGCCTATGCCGTGCTGCAGGTGTCGGCGCTGGCCGTGGGGCTCCTGGCCCTGGTGCTGCTGGTGCTGCTGCGCACCGACCTGATCGGCAGCTGGCGCAGCGCCACCCCGCCGGATGCGCCTGACCGCTTCGTCATCAACATCCAGCCGGACCAGACGGCCGCTTTCCGCCAGGCGCTGGCGCAGGCGGGCGTGCAGCGTTATGACTGGTACCCCATTATCCGTGGCCGCTTGGTGACCTTGAACGGCCAACCCGTTCAGTCGCAATCCTTTGAAGGCGACCGGGCCCAGCGCATGGTGGAACGCGAGTTCAACCTCAGCCATGCCGCCGAACTGCCGGGCGGCAACCCGGTGGTGGCAGGCCGCTGGACGCCGGAAGAGGCCGATGGTCTGAGCGTGGAGGAGGGCCTGGCCAAGACCCTGGGGCTGAAGCTGGGCGACCGCCTTGGCTTCGACATTGCCGGCCAGACCTACGAAGGCCGCATCACCAGCCTGCGCAAGGTGGATTGGGGTTCCATGCGCGTGAACTTCTTCGTGCTGTTTCCCCGCTCGGCCCTGCCCGCCGAGTTGCCGGTCACCTGGATCAGCGCGTTCCTCGCTCCCACGCAGCGCGGTTTTGACAGCGCGCTCAGCCGGGCCTTTCCGAACGTGACCAATGTCGACGTCTCGGCTTCGATCGCGCAGGTGCAGCGGGTGCTGGACCAGGTCATCCGTGCCGTGGAGTTCCTGTTCGGCTTCACCCTGGCCACGGGCCTGGTGGTGTTGTTCGCCGCCGTCACGGCTACCCGGGAGGCCCGTTCACGTGAGTACGCGCTGATGCGGGCGATGGGCGCAAGCCGCCGGCTGCTTGCAACCGTACAGCGGGCCGAACTGCTGGGCGTGGGGGCATTGGCCGGCTTGCTCGCATCGGTGGTGGCCGTGGCCGTGGGGTGGTTGCTGGCGCGGTACGCCTTCGAGTTCAGCTGGAACCCGACACCGTGGGTGCCGCTGGCGGGCACCGCAGCCGGCGCCTTGCTGGCCTGGGCGGCGGGCTGGTGGGGCTTGCGCGGGGTGTTGCGCCGCCCCGTGGTGGAGTCGCTGCGCAACAGCGCGGCATGGTGATCCTGGGTGCCCGCGCAGCGCAGGGGCTGGGCGATACTGCCGCGCGTGAATGCTGAACGAATGTCAGAGCCCCAACCTGCCGCTGGTTCAGGCGTGCAACTGGAGCGTCCGCCGCGCCTGCAGCCGCGGTTGCGGATCCTGCACCTGGAGGACTCCGAGGACGACCATGCCCTGACTGTCCTGCAATTGCGCCGCGCCGGATTGCAGGCCGATTTCACGCGCGTGGAAGACCTGTCGGCCTTCGAGGCCGCCTTGGCCCAGCCCTGGGATGCCATCCTGTCGGACTACAACCTGCCCGGGTTCACCGGTCTTGACGCTCTGGCGGTGTTCCGCGGCACGGGCCTGGTGCTGCCTTTCATCCTGGTGTCGGGCGAGATTGGCGAAGAGACGGCCGTGGAGGCCATGCGCAGCGGTGCCAGCGACTACCTGCTCAAGCAGAACCTGGCACGGTTGGCGCCAGCGCTGGAGCGGGCCATCGAGGCCAGCGAGAGCCGGCGCGCGCGGCTGGAGTCCGACCGCGAACTGGCAGCCTCCCGTCAGCGCCTGTCCGAGCTGGCTCAGCACCTTCAGACCAGCATCGAGAGCGAGCGCAGCGCCATCTCACGCGAGATCCACGACGATGTGGGCGGTTCGCTCACCGCGCTGAAGTTCGATCTGGCCTGGCTGGCACGGCGCGTGAAGGAGCCCGAACTGCAGCAGCGCGTGGACTCCGCCCTGGAGACAGTCACCCACGCCATCGAGGCCAGTCAGCGCATCATGCACAACCTGCGGCCCGCCATCCTGGAGCAGGGGCTGGTGGCGGCGCTGCAATGGATGACGCGCAGCTTCAAGCAGCGCAACGGCATTGCCACCGTCTTTCGCACCAGTCACGAGGCTTTGCCGCCCCTGCCACCGGGCGTGGCCCTGGTGGCCTACCGCACGGTGCAGGAGGCCCTGACCAACGTCAGCAAGCACGCGCAGGCCTCGCGCGTCACCGTGGACCTGTCGCTGTCACACGGCGTGCTGTCGCTAGAGATCGTGGACGATGGCCGGGGGCTCGACGAAGGGGCGCTGGCCAAGGCCAGAAGCTTCGGCATCCGCGGCCTGCACGAGCGCGCGGGCACCGTGGGCGGCTGGATCGACCTGTCCAGCAGCCCGGCGGGCACGATGCTCATGCTGTCGGTGCCGCTGGAGCAGGCGGAGCGCACGTCCCGCGAGGGCAGCGCAGGCTCTTGGGGCTGATGCAAGGAGTCGGCGATGATTGAAGTGATCCTGTGTGACGACCATGCCCTGATCCGGCGCGGCATACGCGACACCCTGTCCGATGCCACCGACATCCGCGTGGTGGGCGAGGCCTCGGAGTATGGTGAGCTCAGGGCTCTGATGCGCCAGCAGCGCTGCGACGTCCTGGTGCTGGACATCAACATGCCCGGCCGCAGCGGCCTGGATGTGCTGCAGGTGCTCAAGGACGAGGGCGCTCCAGTGCGCGTGCTGATCGTCAGCATGTACCCGCAGGACCAGTACGCCATCCGCGCCCTGCGTGCCGGCGCTTCGGGCTACGTGCACAAGGGCGGTGATCCGCAGGAACTCGTCCAGGCGGTGCGCACCGTGGCCCAGGGCCGCAAGTACGTCACGCCCGAGATCGCGCAGATGCTGGTGGAAAGCCTGACCGCGCCGCCTTCGGAATCGGCGCACGAGCGTTTGTCTGACCGGGAGTTGCAGACGCTGGTGATGATCGCCTCGGGCAAACGCCTGTCAGACATCGCCGAGGAGTTGCTGCTGTCGCCCAAGACCGTCTCGGTGTACCGGGCCCGCGTGCTGGAGAAACTGGGCCTGGCCAACAACGCCGAGCTGACGGTTTACGCCATCAGGAATGGGCTGGTGGGCGAGGGCGCGTAGCGCTGCTTCGCACAACCCACCGTGGCCCGATTGGGGAGCGGAGTGCTTCTCCGTCCAGCACCGCCTCGCCGCGTATCCGCGCTCTCAGGCTTCAGCCTTCAGCGAAACGGCGCCATCACCTTGTCCAGCGTGACGATGAAGGGTTGCTGCAGTGCCGGGACGATGTAGTACAGCCCGGCCAGGCCCAGGCCCAGCGTGATGGGAAAGCCGATGGCAAAGATCTGGATCTGCGGCGCCACGCGCGAGATGAAGCCCAGCACCAGGTTGACGAACAGCAGCATGGTGACGATGGGCAGGGCGATCCACAGGCCTGTCGCAAAGATCTCGGCTCCCCAGCGGTGAGGCTGGGCCTGGCGCAGGAAGGCGAAAGGCTCCGGACCCACCGGGAAGACCTGGAAGCTGTTGACCACCGCCGAGATCACGATCAGGTGCCCGTTCAGCGCGATGAACAGCCAGGCCACCATGGTGGCAAAGAAGCTGGCCGCAGGCGTGCTCTGGGTGGCGCTGACGGGATCGAAAAAGCCCGCGAAGTTCAGACCCATCTGCAGTCCGATCAACTCCCCCGCGTACTCCACCGCCGCAAACACCAGCCGCACGGCAAAGCCGATGGTCACGCCAATCAACACCTGCTGCACCACCAGCATGGTGGCCAGCGCCGAATCCAGCGGTACCACGGGCATCTCGGGCAGGGAGGCCTGGGCTGTGGCGGTGATGAAGGCCGCCAGCGCGATGCGGATGCGCAGCGGCACGTTGCGCCGGTTGAAGATGGGCAGCGCCGAGAACAGCGCCAGCACGCGGATGAAGGGCCATATCAGCGGTGACAGCCAGGCCGTCAGCTGGGCTTCATTGAAGGTGATCACGGCTGCTGGCTTGGACCGCCTGGCGCGGGGACCTGCGCTGCGTCAATACCGGTGGGCCGGTCAGGCCACCGTGCTCGGGATGGACAGCAGGATGCTGCGCAGGTACTCCACCAGCGAGGTCATCATCCATGGGCCGGCCAGGGCCAGCACCACCACGGCGGCGATGATCTTGGGCACGAAGCTCAGTGTGGCTTCGTTGATCTGGGTGGCGGCCTGGAAGATGCTGACCACCAGGCCCACCACCAGGGCCGACAGCAGCAGCGGCGCGGCCACCAGCAGCAACTGGAACAACCCTTGCTGTCCGATGGCGAAGACTTGTTGGGCGGTCATGGGTGTTCAGGTGACAAAGCTGGCGGCCAGTGAGCCCAGCAACAGGTTCCAGCCGTCTGCCAGCACGAACAACATCAGCTTGAAAGGCAGGGCCACCAGCACCGGGCTGAGCATCATCATGCCCAGGCTCATCAGCACGCTGGCCACGATCATGTCGATGACCAGGAAGGGAATGAAGATGAGAAAGCCGATCTGGAAGGCGCTCTTGAGTTCACTGGTCACGAAGGCGGGCACCAGCACGCGCAGCGGCAGGTCTTCGGGCTTGACGTCGGCGGGCAGTTTGGCCAGGCGCGAGTACAACTGCACGTCGCTCTGGCGGGTCTGCTTGAGCATGAACTCGCGCATGGGCAGGGCGCCACGTTGCAGGGCCACATCGAAGGCGATCTCGTTCTTGCTGTAGGGCTCCCAGGCCTGGGTGTACACCTTGTCCAGCGTGGGCTGCATGACGAAGAAGGTCAGGAACAGGCTCAGGCCCACGATCACCTGGTTGGGCGGCGCCGCCGGCGTGCCGATGGCCTGGCGCAGCAGCGACAGCACGATGACGATGCGCGTGAACGCCGTCATGAGCAGCAGCACGGCGGGAATGAATCCCAGGGCCGTGAAGAACAGCAGGGTCTGGATGGGCACGGAGTAGCTGCTGCCGCCAGGCCCCTGGCCGATCACCAGTGGCAGATTGCCACCCTGCGTCTGCGCCAGCGCCGCGCCCCCTGCGGCCAGCAGCACCGCCCCCACCAGACCCGTACGGCCGGTTCGCCAGGCGCGGCTGGCCGTCACGCCTTGTCCCCCGTGCCGGGGCGCCAGCGTTGCAGGGCTTGTGCGAATGAAGCAGGCGGCTCGGTACTGTCCGGCCCAGCATCCTGCGCAGGCAGCGTGTGCAGCAACTGGATGCTGGAAGGTGTGACGCCCAGCACCAGCCAGATCTTGTGGTCCCCCTGGCCCACCTCCACGGTGAGGAGGCGCTGTGAACCCGACAGGGGCAGCATCCCCACCACGCGCGAGGGGGCACGTTGCGTGCCCTTGACCACGGTCATGCGCTTGAGCAGCCACAGCGCCGCCGGAATCAGCGCCAGGACGAGAACGAACCAGAGCAGCGAAGCGACAGGGGTGTCCACGTCAGCGCCTGTGGTGCCGGGGTTCAGGTCCGGCTCAGGCGGCGCAGACGCTCGCTCGGGGTGACGATGTCGGTCAGGCGAATGCCGAACTTGTCGTTCACCACCACCACCTCGCCCTGCGCGATCAGGAAGCCGTTGACCAGCACGTCCATGGGTTCACCGGCCAGGGATTCCAGCTCCACCACCGAGCCCTGTGCCAACTGCAGGATGTGCTTGATGGGAATGCGCGTGCGGCCCAACTCCACGGTGAGTTGCACCGGAATGTCCAGGATGAGGTTCATGTCCCCGCCACCGCTGCCGCCCGAGCCGGTGGACCCCGAGGCACCGAAGTTCGTGAACTGCGCGGGCTTGACCGACACCCCCGCTCCTGCGGACGCACCCTGCTTGTCGTCCAGCGCGGCAGCCCACTCGGCCGCCATGCGGTCCTGCTCGCTGGTGTTGTTGTCAGCGGCCATAGTTCATGCCTCCCTTGAGGGATTCCGTGCTGGGCAACAGGTTCTCCACCTTGATGGCGTAGTGCCCGTCGTTGACGCCATATTGACACTCGAGCACCGGCACCCCGTCCACCTTGGCCTTGATCAGGGGGTCCAGTTCCAGCTCGATGAAATCTCCGGGCCGAAAGCCCAGCAGTTGCTCCACCGTCGCCCGCGTCGTACCCAGTTCGGCCACCAGGTCCACCTCGGCATCCTGGATCTGGTTGCTGAGCAGTTTCACCCAGCGCTTGTCGGGCTCCACCGCATCGCCCTGTACCGTGGAGTACAGGGTGTCGCGGATGGGCTCCAGCATCGCGTAAGGGAAACAGAAATGAATGGAACTCGTGATGTCGCCAATTTCCATCGTGAAGGACGTGGAGACGACGATCTCGCCCGGGGTGGCGATGTTGGCGAACTGCGGTTGCATCTCCGAGCGCTGGTATTCGATCTCCAGCGGGTAGATGCCGGCCCAGGACTTCTTGAACTCCGCCCCAATGGTTTCCACCAGGCGCGTGATGACCCGCTGCTCGGTAGGAGAGAAGTCGCGCCCCTCGATGCGCGCGTGGAACTTGCCGTTGCCGCCGTACAAGGCGTCGATGGTGGCGAAGACCAGGCTGGGTTCGCAGATCAGCAGGCCTGTACCGCGCAAAGGCTTGAAGCCGACCACGTTGAAATTGGTGGGCACCACGATCTCGCGCAGGAAGGCGCCGTACTTGTGCACCTTGGTGCCGCCGATCGAGACCTCGGGGTTGCGGCGGATCAGGTTGAACAGGCCGATCCGCACGTTTCTTGCGAAGCGCTCGTTGATCACTTCCATCGTGGGCATGCGCCCACGGACGATCCGTTCCTGGTTGGCGAGGTTGTACTCGCGTATGCCGCCGCCTGCCTCGCCACCTTCTTCAAGCTTCTGGCTTTCGCCGGTGATGCCTTGCAGCAGCGCATCGACTTCGTCCTGGGAAAGAATCTGCTGGCTCATGACAGAACTTCCGGGGGTCGCTTGAGGGCCGTCGCCATGGGGGTCACTGGATGATGAAGTTCGAAAAATGCACGCCTACCACGGGGGAAAAATCCTCCGTCGCCGCCTTGGGCTTGCCCTTGGCCGCTGTGCCCGTGGTGGCCGCCGATTGTGAGTCGGTTTCGGGTGGCTCCATGCCCAGCGCGCGTGCCACCTCCACCTTGATTTCCTCCGACAACTTGATCTTGCCGTCCTTTTCCAGAAGTTCAGCGGCCTTCTTGTGCGACAACACCAGCAGGATGTTGTTGCGGATGACCGGCATGAAGTTCTTGATCAGCTGGGTGGCCCCTTCGTCGTTCAACTCCAGCGACAACTGCACCTGGGCGTAGCGATCAGCGTCCCGGTCCGCCAGATTCACCGTGAAAGTGTCGAGGGCGACGAAGGCAGACTTGACCTTGCGGTCGCGCTTGGCCACTTTCGGTGCGGCCGTACCGTCGGCCTCCGCCTCTGCCAGGGCTTCGGCTTCGGCTGCGGCCTTCTTCTTCATGTAGAAGAAGGCACCACCACCGGCCAGGCCCAGCACCAGCACCGCCGCCACACCCAAGATCAGGAAGAGCTTCTTCTTGCTCTTCTTGGGCTCGGCGGCGTTTTCAGGCTTGTCGGTGGGCGTTGCAGTCGCCATGGGTGTTCCTGTGGGAAGTTTCGGCACGCGGCCGACGGATCAGGATTCTCCAACGAAGGCCCTGATTATGGTCATTTCCCTCCAGGGTGATCCTCTGAACAGCCCCATGATGGGTGGGCAGTCCCCCGCTTGGCCCGTGGGCGGGGCTCAAGCGAAGGTATCGATCAGCCCCCGCCCTTGCGCAAGCCTCGGCGTGCCGTCAGCGTCCAGGTGCACTTCTGTGGTCAGGCCTTCAGCGATTCCGACAAAACTTCCGACCGGGGTTCGGCCCGGCTCCCCCTCAGCCTGCCGCCGGCCGTCCGCTTGCTGTCCTGACATGGCGTTAGAGCCGGTCGAAGCCTGCGGGTTGGTCTCACCTGAAGAGCCGCTGGAGCCTCTTTGGTCTTGTCCGCCAGTGTTGGCGGCCTCTGCGGGAGGCGCCACCCCACCGCCGCTGAGCGTGAAGCCGGCCTCACGCAGCGCACCAGCCAGTGAAGGCAAGGCCTGCTCCAGCACCTGCCGGGTGGCCGCCACCTCGGCCGTCATGTCCACCCGTACCTGCAGTCCGTCGAGCGAGAGCTGCAGCGATACGGGGCCCATGTCCACCGGATTCAGATGCACCCGGGCCTGTTCAATCCCCTCCTGCACCAGGGTGGAGATGCGTGCGCTGAAGACGGGCACGAACTCGGGGCGCCTCACGTCCTGGGCAATGAACGTGTCCGCGACGGTCGCCGCCGCCGTTGCTTGTGGGGACGCGGAAGCGGCCACAGTCGCAGACGCTGAAGCCGCCCCTGTTGCCAGGTGGTTCAGTACCACTTGCGAAGGACCGTTCTCACCTGTACCCGGCCGCGGGGCGGAGGCCTTGGCGGCCTGCAGGGCTTCAGAAGCCGCCGCGGTGCCTGACGTTGCCGCTGAGCCCGCCACGCCGCTGGGCGATGGCCCCGACAGGGTTGCGCGCGAGGCTTCCAGCGCCGCAGCGGCAGCCTCACGAGCCAGGGACGGGGCCGCAGACTTGGTGGCTTTACCGTCGGCCCCTGCCGCCTTGTCGGCGGCCATCAGCGCAGGCTTCTGAAGGCCAGTCTTGGCATGGCCCTGCGCTGTCGCTCCACTGGAGAGCGCTTGCGGGGGTGCCTTTATCAAGGCAGCGAGCCAAGCGCTCAACTGTGCGGAGGACTCGGGGGTGACCTCCGACGGCTCGGAGGTCTCGCGTTCCAGATCTGCCTTGCCATCGGCATCTGGCGAGGCAGGCCCTGGCGAGGTCTGGTCCCGCAGCAACTGCGCAAAGCTGGGCTTGTCCGCCGGCGCGTCGGTGTCGTCGCCAGCGGTCGCTTCAGTGCCCACCTCCGCAGCGTGCAGCGCTCCCTTCTGGGGGACTGTGTTCGCGGCGTTGGGGCTGGTCTTGCCAGCTGGCGGCAGGGCAGCCAGGAGGGCGAGGGGGGAAGCAGACATGGGCATGGTCTCTCAGGCTTGATCTTGGGCGTGCGGTGGGGCGCTGCAGGGGAGCTGGGGCAGGCGAGGGCGTGCTGCTGAACCGGCCGACTCAGCCGAGAGCGGGCAGGGCCTGGGACTGCCGCGACAGCCAGGCGGCGCGCTGTGCCGCTTCATCGGTCTGCTTTTGCTCGCGGCGCTGCTGGGCGCGTTCGTGGGTCTCCAGCCGGCGGCTGATGAGCTTGCGGATGGCGGCCACGCGCGTCTCGGCCTCCACCAGGCGATGGCGCTGCCGCTGCAGGTTGAGTTCGGCCTGGCGCTGCTGCAGGCCCAACTGCGACATGGCCTGGTCCAGGCGCTGCATGAAGCTGCGGTAGCAGTGGACGATCTCGATGCCGCCGGCCTGGTGAAACTGCTGCTGCCAGCGGGTGATGTAGTCGGTGCGGTGCTGCATGAACTGCGCCGTCTGAGACTGCAGCCGTTGCATGTGGTCCTGCGACTGCCGAACGGCCAGGGCGGCGGCGTCCCGCTCCGCCTCCTCGCGTTCCAGCAACATCTGCAGGGCATGGGTGTCGGGGGTGTTCATCTGGGGGTCTCTGTTCCGGGCTTCAGGCGGTCAAGGCCATCAGGCGGCCAAGGCCATCAAGCGGCGCTGGCAGTCCTGCAAGGGTGCGCGCTCCAGCATGTCCTGCTGCAGCAGTGCGGTGATCTGCGGTTGGGTCTGCACGGCGATGTCCAGCTCGTGGTCGTGGCCGGGGGCATAGGCCCCCAGCTGGATCAGGTCGCGCGCCTTGTTGTACTTGGCCAGCAATTGCCTCACCCGGCGGGCCGCGTGGATCTGTTCCTTCGGTGCCACCGAGGTCATCACGCGGGAGATGCTGCGCTCCACGTCGATGGCCGGGTAGTGGCCGCTCTCGGCCAGCTCGCGCGACAGCACGATGTGGCCGTCCAGGATGCCCCGGGCGGCGTCGGCAATGGGGTCCTGCGGGTCGTCCCCCTCGCTCAGCACGGTGTAGAAGGCGGTGATGGAACCCTGCCCGTGCAGGCCGTTGCCCGAGCGTTCCACCAGCTGCGGCAGGCGGGCGAAGCAGCTGGGCGGGTAGCCGCGCGTGGCCGGCGGCTCGCCAATGGCCAGGGCGATCTCGCGCTGCGCCATGGCGTAGCGCGTCAGGCTGTCCATCAGCAGCAGCACGTGCTGCCCCTGATCGCGGAAGTGCTCGGCAATGGCCGTGGCGTAGTTCGCGCCCTGCATGCGCACCAGAGGCGGCGCATCGGCCGGGGCGGCCACCACCACCGAGCGCCTGCGGCCATCCTCGCCCAGGATGTCCTCGATGAATTCCTTGACCTCGCGGCCACGCTCCCCGATCAGCCCCACCACGATGACGTCAGCCGCGGTGTAGCGGGCCATCATGCCCAGCAGCACGGACTTGCCCACGCCCGTGCCGGCGAACAGGCCGATGCGCTGGCCGCGCCCCACCGTCAGCAGCGCATTGATGGCGCGGACCCCCGTGTCCAGGGGCTTGCGGATGGGGTCGCGGTCCATGGCGTTGATGGGCGGGCGGTTCAGCGTCTGGTGGGTCACGTCATGGATCGGGCCCTGACGGTCCAGCGGTTCGCCATGCGCGTCCACCACCCGGCCCAGCAGGCCCGGGCCGATGGGCAGGTGCAGGCCCCGCGCCTCAGGCCGAGCGGCCTCGCGCGTGGGGGCGGCCATGCCCAGGCGGGGCGCAGCCACGGGCAGGGGCCTGGGCAGCACCTGCGCGCCGGCTGCCAGCCCGTGAACCGGGCCGGTGGGCATCAGGTAGGCCCGGTCAGCGTTGAACCCCACCACTTCGGCCAGCACCACGGGCAGCCCCGGGCTGCGCACTTCGCAGATGGAGCCCACCGGCACACGCACGCCCGCGGCCTCCAGCACCAGGCCTGCCACGCGCACCAGGGTGCCCACGGTCTCCAGCGGCTCAGCGTTCTCCGCCTGCGCCATCAGCGCTGACAGGTAGGTGCTCCAGCGCTGGGTGGAGGTGTTGCAGGCCAGCGGCTGCGGCGTACCGGCCGCAGACGGCTCGGGCGAAAGGGTCTTGGTCATGCGTCTGCGTTCGGCGTGTCGTTGGCCTGGGCCGTAGAGGCCGGGTCGCCTTGATCCACGGGCAACTGCGCGGCCGTCAACGGCGCCGTTTGCCAGGGCAGGGCATGGCCCAGGGCCTGGACGGCCCGGGTCCAGCGGTTCTCGATCGTGGCGTCGACAGTGCCGGCGTCAGACTCCACGCTGCAGCCGCCGCGCTGGATGCTCGGGTCGGCCTGCAGCCGGGCGCCGCGGGCCTGCAGGGCTTCGCCGGCGCCCTCGGCCACCAGGGGCAGGTCATCGGGGTGCACCCGCACCAGCACCTGCCGGGCGCTCATCAGCACGGCGTTCAACGCTTCCGTGGCCACGACCTGCACCAGGGCAGGCCGGGTACCGAGTTCCGTACGCAGGACCTGGCGCGCCAGCAGCACCGCGCTGCGGGACACGGCCAGGGCCATCTGGTCCTCCAGTTGCGCCCACTGGGCGTCGAAGCTCTGCACCAGCTGGCCAACCCTTGCGCTCACCTGGGAGGTGTGGGTCTTCTTGAAGCCTTCCAGCGCCGCCATCCCGTCCCGGTAGCCTTCTTCGTAGGCCTGCTGACGTGCGGTTTCGATGCGCGCCAGCCATTCCTGTTCGCTGGGACCTTTCGGCCGCTGCTCTCCGTGGCTGGGGCGGGTCGGCCGTGCGCCAAAGCTTCCTGGCTGCCAGGGTTGCACCTCGCCCAGCTCTTCCCGTGGGATGAAGCGGGTGTAGGACAGGCCGGCCTTGGAACCTTCGGGGGCCGGAATGTTCAGTAAGCCCGCCCCGGGGGGCCGGCGCTCAGACGAATTGGTCATCGCTGCCGCCACCAAGCGAGATTTCGCCTTCCTCCACCAACCTGCGGACAACCTTCAGCAGTTCCTTCTGCTCGGCTTCCACGTCTGTCACCCGCACGGGTCCGCGGGTCTCCAGGTCTTCGCGCAGCGTCTCGGCCGCACGGCTGGACATGTTCTTGAAGATGCGTTCGCGAAGCTCCGGCGTCGCGCCCTTGAGCGAAATCACCAGGCTCTCGGACTGCACTTCCTTCAGCACCATCTGGATGGCCTTGTCGTCCAGCTTGATCATGTCGTCGAAGGTGAACATGTTGTCCATGATCATCTGCGCCAGGTCACCGTCGCTCTCGCGGATGTAATCCAGCACGGAGGTTTCCACCGAGCTGCCCATCATGTTCAAGATTTCGGCTGCGCTCTTCACGCCACCCAGTTGGGACTTGCGGGCCCGGTCGCTGCCGGACAGCACATTGCTGAGCACCTCGTTCAAGTCCTTCAGTGCGGCAGGCTGGATGCCGTCCAGCGTGGCCACGCGCATCAGCACCTCGTTCCGCATGCGGTCGGGCAGCAGCTTCAGGATCTGGGAGGTCTGGTCGTATTCCAGGTGCACCAGGATGGCGGCCACGATCTGCGGGTGCTCGTTGCGCAGCAATTCCGCCACCGCCTGCGCCTCCATCCACTTCAGGCTCTCGATGCCGGTGACATCGTTGCCCGCCAGGATGCGCTCCAGCAGCAGGCTGGCCTTCTCTTCGCCCAGAGCCTTGCGCAGCACCGAGCGCACGTACTCGTCGGAGTCCGCCACCAGCATGTGCTCGGCCTCCGCCAGCTTCAGGAAGTTCTCGACCACGGATTCGTAGCGCTCGCGCGGGATGGCCTTGAGCTTGGCGATGGTTTCGCCCAGGCGTTGCACCTCCTTGGGCAGCAGGTGCTTGAAGACCTCGGAGGCCTGCTCCTCGCCCATGGACATCAGCATGATGGCGGCGTCCTCGACGCCGCTGTCCACCATGGAAACAATTGAAGTCGCCATATTGTTTTCAGGCCTCGGTGGGGGCCTTGCCTCCGTACATCATGCTGCGCAGGATGTTAGCCACCGCTGCGGGGTTCTGTCGGGCGAGAGCCCGTACCTTGGCCATGCCAGCGTGCTGCTTCGGTCCTTCCAGAGAAAACTCGGCGTCGGGCATCACCAGTTCCTGGCCGGGCGGGGCCGTCTCACCGGGCAGCAGTGGCGTTTCGTCCAGCAGTGCATTCACGCTGGAGCCCGGCGCGGGCGCAGGTGCAGGCGGGGCCAGCAAGGTCTTGAGGGCCGGGCGGATGGTGGTCAGCACGATCAGCAGGGCCACGAAGGCCAGGGCTGCCGGCATGGCTGCGGCGCGCAGCATGTCCTGCACCCAGACCTGCTTCCACAGGGGCAGTTCCTCAGCCTTCGGCGCGGCGGCCTCGGGTCGGAAGGCGGCATTGATGACCTTGACGGTGTCGCCGCGCTCCTTGCTGATACCCAGGCCTTGTTCCACCAGCGCGGTGAGCTTCTCCAGTTCCTCTGGCGTCAGCGGCGTGGAGGTGGTGCGGCCCCGTGCGTCCGTGGTCACGCGGTGGTTCACCACGACGGCGGCGGAAAGTCGCTTGATGCTGCCCGTGGCATTGCGCACCGTCTTCTGCGTGCGGTCCACCTCAAAGCTGGTGCTGGCCTCCTTGCGCAAGGTGCCGCCGGCCGAACCCGCCTGGGTGCCCTGCAGCGGTGCCGCCGCGCCTGTCACCGGAGCGGTGCCCGGCACGGGCGGCTGGTTGCTCTGCGCCCCAGGTACGCCGCTGGGCGTGTTGGCGCCAGCCTGGGTGGATTCCAGGACCTGCGTGGACTTCACCGCTGCAGGCGCATCCCCGTTGTTCGGCTTGAACTCCTCGCTCACCGACATGGTCTCGGTGAAGTCGATGTCGGCGGTGACGGTGGCGCGCAGGTGTTCTCTTCCCACCACCGGCTCCAGCAGTTCGACCAGCCGCTTCTGCAGCGAAGTCTCCACCTGCTGTCGGTATTGCAACTGGTGTGTGTCCAGCCCGTTCTGCGTGCCCCCGTCCTGCTCGGTCAGCAGGGCGCCGGTGCCGTCCACGACGCTCACGGCCTTGGGGTTGAGGTCGGGCACGCTGGAGGACACCAGGTGCACGATGCCGGAGATCTGCGCGCGGTCCAGCGTGCGGCCGGGGTGCAGCGTCAGCATCACCGAAGCGGAGGGCTTCTGTTGCTCGCGGAAGAAGCCGTTCTGCGCCGGCAGTGCCAGGTGCACACGCACCTGCTGCACCGCAGCCAGGCTGCCGATGGTGCGCATGAGCTCGCCCTCGGTGGCGCGCTTCATGGACATGCCTTCGCCCGCCTGGGACTGGCCGAACTTTTGCGTGTCCAGCAGCTCGTAGCCTACGGTGGAGCTCTTGGGCAAGCCCAGGTTGCTGAGCTTCATGCGCACATCCAGCACCTTGTCGGCCGGCACCAGGATGGCGCCGCCTCCTTCGCTGTGCTTGTAGGGCACGTTCATCTGCGACAACTGGGCCAGCACCGCGCCGCCGTCCTTGTCGGACAGGCCGGCAAACAGCACCCGATAGTCCGCCTGACCGGGGCCTCGCAGCGCCAGGGCGATGGCGACGGCCGCCAGCGCTGCCGCACCCAC
The DNA here is from genome assembly GCA_021300575.1 of Rubrivivax sp. Classification (GTDB taxonomy): domain Bacteria; phylum Pseudomonadota; class Gammaproteobacteria; order Burkholderiales; family Burkholderiaceae_C; genus Rubrivivax. The sequence continues at coordinate 23,304 of JAJTDM010000019.1, read as the reverse complement.
ACCCAGCATCAGCAGGGGTTTGAGGGGCAGGGTGGCCAGTTTTTCCGACAGCGTGCGCGGCTCGGGGATCAGCGTCTGCGGGGCGGTGGCGGCGAGGGCAGTGTCCATGGGCGTCCGGTTCGGTTCGACATCGCCAACCGCGCCAAGGTCACAGGGATGTGACGATCATGGGTGGGGCGATGGGGGTCGATTCTTCGGCACCACACCGCCTTCGCATGGCCCGAGAAAGGCCGGAAATCCGCCTCAGATTCTGGTACCGACAGGGGAGGTGTCCCCCTAAAGTTTGCGCTCGCCCTGCCGTTGGGCCCCTGCTCAAGGAGCCGTCATGGACATCGTCAAGCTCAAGCCCTTTGATTTCGCCCAGGCCGTGGCCAAGGCAGGCCTGCGCCCGGAGGTGTCACAGATCGGCAAGGCTGCCGCCAAGACCGAGGGGCCCAGCTTCGCCAGCGCCATCGACCAGGCCTTGAAGACTGTCAGCCGCAGCCAGTTGGAAGCCACGCGCCTGCAGCGCGAGCTGCAACTGGACAACCCGACCGTCAGCCTGGAAGAGACCATGGTGGCGATGCAGAAGGCACAGGTCGGGTTTCAGGCCACCTTGCAGGTGCGCAACCGGTTGGTGCAGGCTTACTCTGACATCATGAACATGCAGGTGTGATCCCGGGGCCCACCGGCTCAGCCGGCGGGGTAGGGATGCCGTTCACTGCGCGGCTCAGTGGATGGTCTTGAGCTTGCCGCCCATCATCTGTTCCAGATCGCCCAGCCAGGGTTCGGCCAGATGCCGGATCTCTGCGTCGTTGACCAGGATGCGCTGCATGATGCGGGACTTGGCGCGTCTGGTCTCGGCATCCAGCTGGGCCTCCCGGGCTGCCAGCTTCAGCTGGCCGATCAGCACCATGCAGGCCCCCTCCAGCTTCACCACGTCATCCCAGTGGCCTGCGCGGGCGGCTTCCACCATTTCCGCGCTGGCCTTCTCAATGGCCTCGTAGTAGTGAAGGATGCCGGGCGGCACGCCCGCACCCTCCACCAGGGAGTGGAGGGGCGCCTTCATTGGGGCCGCCCGCTTCCCACCGCAGGGCGGATACCGGCCCAGGCGTCCTGGATGGGTTGCAGCAGTTGTGCACACTCCATCAACGCCGCGTCATCGTTGCGGATGTTGGCCAGGGTCAGCTTGCGCACCACATAGCCGTACAGCTGGTCCAGTTCTGCGGCGATCTGCCCGCCAGCCACCGGATCCAGCGCGGCGCGCAGGCCCTCTTCCACGATACGCACGGCCTTGCCGACCTGTTCGCCCTTGATGCGGAGGTCCTGGCGCTCCAGTGCGCCGCGGGCCTTGTGGATGGCATCGATGGCGCCTTGGAGCAGCATCTCGATCAGTTTGTGCGGGTCACCCGACTGCGCGCCGGATTCGACGTGAACGCGGTGGTAGCTGTCAGCGTGGGTGCGGGGGGATGCGAACATGTTGGGGAACTCCTGTCAGGGTGTGGAACCTTCCCCTCAGTTATCGGCCGGTTCCCCCGCTTGCTTGAGTTCGGCAGGCTTTGAATCAGCCGGCCAATGTGCCCCAGTTCTCCTGATCGTGCGGGCCGGTCAGCCCTTCGAATTGTTCCAGGCGGCGACCTGCTGACTCACGTAGCCGCCCAGGCCGTTGAGGCGGCCCAGGTTGCTGTCCAGCGCGTTGTACTGCTTGAGCAGCCGCTCCTCGGTACGCGCCACGCGGCTTTCCAGGGCAGACATCTCCGACTCCTGGCGCTTGATCTGGGCGCGGATGCCATCGGCACGGCGCTGCAGCAAGCCGTCTGCGTCTGTCAAGGTTGTGGTCAGGCTCGCAAAGCGCACGCCAAAGCCATCGTTCGCATCGCCAGCAGCATCAGCGGTGAAGGCGGTGGCCAGGGTCGCTGGGTCGGCCAGGGCGGCGGTGAATCGGGTGCTGTTGACGGTCAGGCCTCCATTGCGCTGCATTTCGACGCCCGCAGCTGACAGCCTGGCGAAGGTGCCCGAAGCACCGCTGGTGGCCTGGACCAGACTTCTGAGCTGGCCCTGCAGCGTGCGCGTGGCGGCGTCTCCCTGCAGCTTGCCAGCCACCTTTTTCTCGGGGTCGTACTTGGTCTGGTCCGCGATGTAGGTGTTCAGATCGTTGTACGCCTTGGTGAAGTCGTCCACCGCCTTGCGCATGGCGGCGGTGTCTGGACCCACGGTGACTTCCACCGGGCTTGCGGTGACCTGCTTGAGGGTCAAGGTTACGCCCTGGATGGCGTCAGACAAGGTGTTGCTGGCGCTGCTGACTGCCAGCCCATTGAGCGTGACATTGGCGTTGAGCGCGCTCAGGGTCTCGGTCATCGTACCGGTGGCCACTTCGTCCGGGCTGTAGGCCAGATCGTTCAGGGAGGCATCGCCCGTGCTGGTGATCTTGACCGCGTTCACCTCGCCCGTGGACTGTGATCGCACCACCAGGCGCGTGCCGGAGCCGTCGTTGACGAGCGAGGCTGACACGCCCGCACCTGCGGCGTTGATCTTGTTCTTGATGGTGTCAAGGCTGTCGCCGGCGTCGACCGTGATGTTCTGCGGGGCGGCCCCGCTCTTGGCGGCAAAGCTGGGCGGCGCGCCCGCTGTCCACTGGCCCAACTGCAGCGTGAGGGTGCCGGCTCCGAACGTGGTGGAGGAACCGGCGAACGCGCTGGAAGCCAGGCTCTGCGCGCGCGCGAGCTGGCTGGCGTTGATGCTGAAGCTGCCCGACGAGGCCGTGCCGCTGCTGGAGGCGGACACCAGCTTGTCATCACTGCTGGTGGCGGTGGATACCGCCCAGGTACCGGGCAGGGCCAGCTTCTTGGCCGCGTCCCGCAGATTGTTCGTGTAGCTCTGCAACAGACCAAACGAGGACAGTTTGGCCTCGACCGCGGACTTGTCGCGTTCGAGTTTGTCGATGGGCCTGCGCTCCAGCGCCACCAACTGGCTGACGATGGTCTTGACGTCCAGGCCGCTGCCCACACCGGGGGAGGAGAGGCTGGTCATGGCAGAGGTCTCCAGAATTGGGCGTGTCGCCCGCCAGTCAATCTAACCGGCGGGCGATCCCCATGTTCATTGAAAAAGCAACGCGAGCTCTGGCGTCAACCGCGCAGCAGGCTCATCACCTGCTGAGGCGCCTGATTGGCCTGCGCCATCATGGCGGTGCCGGCCTGCTGAAGGATCTGCGCCCGCGACATGTTGGCGGTTTCAGCCGCGAAATCAGCATCCATGATGCGGCTGCGTGACGCCGAATTGTTCGTCACCGCCACTTGCAGGGTGGAAATGATGGCCTCGAAGCGGTTCTGGTAAGCGCCGTAAGTGGCACGCTCGACGTTGACCGTGGACAGTGCAGCATCGATGTTCGCCATCGCCGTCGATGCATTGGCCTGGGACGTGATGTCGTTGCTACCCACCGCCGTGATCGTCGCATTGGTGCCGAGATTTGTGGTGGTGAACGCGACACGGTCAGTGCTGAGCTCGCCCACCTGATAGCTTTGGGCTCCGGCATCAGCGCCAATCACGGCCAGCCCGTTGAAGCGCGTGGAGGTGATCGTGCGTGAAACCTCTGAGTTCAACTGCTGGAATTCGGCATTCAGGTTGCCCCGATCGGCAGTGGTGTTGGTGGCGTTGGCCGATTGCACAGCCAGTTCACGCATGCGCTGAAGCATGTCCGTGACCTTGCCGATGGCGCCTTCAGCCGTCTGTGCCAGCGAAACCGCATCGTTGGCGTTTCGGATGGCCACGTTCTGACCCTTGATCTGCGTTTCCATTCGGGACGCGATGGCCAGGCCAGCGGCGTCGTCGCGTGCCGAATTCACGCGCAGGCCCGACGAAAGCCTCTCCATCGAGGTGGCCAGCGAACCCTGGCTGGTGTAGAGATGACGCTGGGCTGTCAGCGCCGCCATATTGGTATTGATGGTCTGTGCCATGGGGGGTACTCCGTTTCGTTGAGATCAAATCCACCCGAAACGGGTGGCTGCCGCAAGCGCGTCGGTCCGAAAACTGAAGAACCTGCTTGAAACAGATTTTTCGGCTTTCTGGGGGATGACCATCGTTTGAACAACAGGCGGAAAACCCGCCAATTCGGAACCGTAGCCCCAATGGCAACAGGGGCTCCGTGAGCCCCTGTGTGTAACCAAAGCGGATGTGGTTTGGCACACCCGCTTGCTGTGACGGGCGGAGGCTTGACGCCCCCGCCACCCGAAGCCATCAGCGCAGCAGACTGAGCACCTGCTGCGGCAGCTGGTTGGCCTGTGCCACCATGGCCGTGCCTGCTTGCTGGAGGATCTGCGAGCGCGACAGGTTGGCAGTTTCCGTGGCGAAGTCGGCATCCACGATCCGACCGCGCGCCGCAGCAGTGTTGTTGGACGAGACCTGCAGCGTTGAAATGATTGTGTCGAACCGGTTCTGGTAGGCGCCGTAATTCGCACGCTCCACGTTGACGGTTGACAGGGCGGCATCCACATTCGCCATCGCCGTGGAGGCATTGCCTTGCGACGTGATGTCGTTGCTGGCCACTGCTGTGATCGTGGAATTCGTTCCCAGATTGGTGGTGGTCACGGCCACCCGGTCAGTGCTGAGCTCGCCCACCTGGAAACTCTGTCCTCCAGCGTCCGTACCAATGACGGCCAGTCCGTTGAACCGCGTGGACGAAATCGTGCGGGCGATCTCGGAGTTGAGTTGCTGGAACTCGGCATTCAGGTTGCCGCGGTCAGCGGTGCTGTTCGTGGAGTTTGCGGATTGCACGGCCAGTTCACGCATGCGTTGCAGCATGTCACTGACCTTGCCGATGGCGCCTTCAGCCGTCTGTGCCAGCGAGATGGCGTCGTTGGCGTTGCGGATGGCCACGTTCTGGCCGCGCACCTGCGACTCCATTCGCGAGGCGATGGCCAGGCCTGCCGCGTCGTCCTTCGAGCTGTTGACGCGCAGACCCGAGGACAGGCGTTCCATCGCCGTACCCAGGGAGTTTTGTGTGTTGCTCAATTGCCGCTGTGAATTCAGCGAAATCACGTTGGTGTTGATGCTCAATGCCATGATGGACTCTCCATAAATTGAGATGACTCCCGGCAGACGCCGGCTTTGCCGTTCCCAGCTTTCGCTGGGTGCGTCCGGGTAGTCATCCGCTGATTCCTGGTGCACACCATCGTGCAGTTCAGGTCACACGGCCGGCTATTTCCGGACCTCGGAAGGTTTCTTGGGCCTCCCGATGAACCGTTATCGGCTGTCGAATTGATGAACTTGAGGGCTTCTTTTCAGTTTCCCGCCGCTTGCCGACGCTGCTCCTGCGACTTCAAGCTGAAGGGGTGCGACGGTCTGCCTGGCTATGAAATGGCAGAGATAACCGAGCTTGTTCCTGCCGTCTGCAACTCAGGCCCACGTCTACTATCGGCACGCTTGAACAAGACTTGAGCCCGAAGGAGACCCACCCATGCGCCCGCCGCCCCTGCCCGCTGCCCGCAACGCTGCCGTTCTTGCCGAGCAGGCCTTGCAGGCCGGCCAGAAGTCCATCCGCAAAGGGCTCTACATGGATGCCGTGCGCCAATTCGAGAAAGCTGCGCGTTGGCGGCCGCAGGAAGCGATCTACGGACTCAATCTCGCCGACGCACTCATGAAGTGTGGGGAACTTGACCGGGCGTTGGAAGTGGCTGACCAAGCCGCACTCGCGAGCCCGATGCATCCCGTTGCATTTGCGCTTCGGGTGAGCATCCTGATGCGAATGAACAGGCATGAGGAACTGGTGCGGTTACTGAGCACTGCACCCAAACCCTTGATGTCCGCAGATGCCTATTGCGTCCTGGGGACGGCCCAGATGAGGCTCGCACGGCCCCGGCTCGCCATTGATGCCTACCTGCAGGCCTTGGGGCATGAGCCTTCGGTGGCCAGGGCGCACCTTGACCTGGGCTTGGCATTCAATGAGATCTCTCTCAAGCAGGAGGCTGCTGAATGCTTCAGGACCGCGCTGATCCTCGGGCTTGGTCCGCTTGAAGCCTGTGTCCGAGATCTCTTGGTGTTTTATGAGCGAGACGTCTGCAACTGGAGGCGCGATACCGAGCAGTTGACGGAGTTGCGGAAGTCAGTCGAGAACCTGAAGCCAGACGCAGACACGCAAACCAACCCATTCGTGCACGTGGTCTTGCTGGCCGATCCGACGCTGCAACTGCGTGCAGCCCGTTCTTGCGCCCGTCACCATGCCAGGTATGTGTCTGCGCTTCCCCCTCGAGCCCCGACGCCGGGCCAGACCATCCGTTTGGCCTATGTCACTGCGGACGTACGACAACATGCGACGGCCTATCTCATGGCTGAATTGTTGGAGCGTCACGACCGAACCCGGTTCGAAGTGACGCTTTACAGCTACGGATCAGAGGACTCAAGTGCCATTCGGCATCGCATGGTCCATGCTGCTGATCACCATGTGCTGGCACGCGACATGAGCCCGATGCAGATGGCGCAGCACATGAGAGACCAGAACATCGACATCCTGGTCGATCTGAAGGGGTACACGCAGGATGCTCGCCCGGCCGTGTTTGCCTTCCGTCCCGCACCGGTGCAGGTGGCGTATCTGGGCTTTCCGGGCACCAGCGGGGCGGACTTCATCGACTACGTGATCGGGGATACTCACGTTACCCCGCTGGAGAGTGCGGGCTACTTCAGCGAGAAGATCGCCCAGCTGCCAGGCTGTTACCAGTGCAACGACGGTACACGCCCGCTGCCGGTGCCGCCGTCGCGTGCTTCACAGGGCTTGCCTGAAGACGCGCTGGTGCTTTGTGGTTTCAACCAGGCCTACAAGATTTCGCCGGAGGTGTTTGACGTCTGGTGCCGCTTGTTACACCGGCTGCCGCAGGCCGTGCTGTGGCTGCATTCCTGGAACGAGCAATCGCCGCCAACGCTCAAGCGCGAGGCCGAGGCCCGCGGCATTGACCCCTCTCGGCTGATCTTCGCCCCCACCATGGTGCAGCAGCCCCATCTGGACCGGATCGGCTGTGCCGACCTGTACCTGGACACCTGGCCCTGCAACGGTCACACCACGGTGAGCGACATGCTGTGGGCTGGTGTGCCGGTGGTCACCTGGACGGGTCAGACCTTCGCTTCCCGCGTGGCGGGCAGCCTGCTGAAGGCTGTGGGCGTTCCCGACACCATCTGTAACAGTGTGGAAACCTACGAAGCCAAGGTGATGGAGCTTGCGTTGGATGCCGGCATGCGCCAATCCTTGCGCGACCGGGTGCGCGCGGCCCGCTTGACATCGCCGCTGTTCAGTGGCGAACGTGTTGCGCGAGACATCGAGGCACTCTACGAGCGCATGTGGGAGCGCGCCCTGGCCGGGTTGCCGCCCGAGCACCTGCCAGTCTTGCCGGCCCCGTGAGTGTGGCCGGCTTGACCGGCGCATGAGACCCTGCTGGGCGCCCAGCCCCTCAGCCCCTTATCCCAGAAGAGGGCTGTCTGACAACTTGAAGCGGCGCCGCAGGTCGGCTGCCTCTGCTGGTCGTCCGGTGCCCTCCAGCACCAAGGCCAGATTGAAGGCGGCGAGATGACTGCCCCGCCCGTGCACGGCGCCGGCCTGGTCTGGCCGCTCACCAATCTCCAGACATCGGCGCCAGGCCCGTTCCGCGTGCTCCAGCAAGGCAGGGGCCCGGTGCGGTGCGGTGGCCGTCCAGTCCAGCATCAGGTCACCCACCGTGAAGTGGAAGTCAGGCGAATCCGCCAGTTGCGGGTCAGCCTGCGCTATCAGATCCACCGCTGCCTGGTGCTGCCCCAGGTGCTTGAGGCTGGCCAGCCAGCGCACCATCAGGTCCGTCCTCCACGGCGCTGGCGCAGATACACCGGGCCATGCAGCCTGGAACCATTCGTGGGCCAAGGTGTGCTCACCGTAGACGCTAGCATCCTTGCCCAACTGGTACATCAGGTAGGCGTCCTCAGGCTGCTCCTGCAGCGCCAATTTCAGCAGGCGACGGTTGCGCCCGCGTTTGGCAGCCAGGGCCTCGGGACGGTAGCCGTCATGCCCGATGCGCAATGGCGTGCGACGCACCGGCAAATGGTGGTGCGGCTGCTCATGGATGCGGCCCCGGTATCGAACGTTGCCGGGCAGAAGGCGACTGAGCCAGTCGCGTGTCGTTCCTGCGTCCGTCCCGTCCGTCGCTCCGTGATCTTCCAGCAGGATTTGCCCCACGTAGTCTGGCGGGGTGTGGCGTAGTTGATCCAGGAACTCCCCGCCATCGATGAGCCACTCGTCGGCGTCCAGGACGAGATGCCAGTCTGCGGATGCCAGGTCAAGTGCGGCATTGCGGGCTGCGGAGAAGTCGTCGGGCCAGTTCATCTGGCCCACCAGCGCGCCATAGTTCGAGGCTACCTCCACCGACCGGTCTATGGATCCCGTGTCCATGACCACCATCTTGTCAACGAGACCGGTTGCCGTGTTGAGCAATCGATCCAGTGACCCTTCTGCATCACGACAGATTACGACCAGCGCACTAGTGAAGGAACTGGACATCGGGGCCCTCAATGATGGGTCGGCTTCGCAAAATTCATCTCTTCGCTTCAACATTAAGTGTCAGGTGCCGGATGATTGGCATCTGCAGACCTTCCCGAGGTATGTTCAGCAAGGTCTGAATTGGGCGGAAAAGCGGTCGCTTATCCGGCTCAATGTTTTCGGCCCCTTCGATAGCATCTTCCCATCGAGCCTTAGAACCTAGGCGCCACACTCAAGAAAACAGAACCGGCGATCCATCGCTCAGCCAATGATCATCACCCGCACTCCCTTCAGAGTCTCCTTTTTCGGCGGCGGAACCGATTATCCTGGCTGGTATGCCCAGCACGGCGGCGAAGTACTGTCGACCGCAATCGACAAGTACTGCTACATCACCTGCCGACATCTGCCGCCGTTTTTCGAGCACAAGCACCGGGTTGTCTACTCGACGATCGAAAACGTGAAGCACTGGGATGAGATCAAGCATCCTGCGGTGCGCGCCGTGCTTGGTTGGTCGAAGTGCGACAAGGGCCTGGAAATCCACCACGACGGCGACTTGCCGGCCCGCTCCGGCCTGGGCTCAAGTTCGTCCTTTACCGTCGGCCTGCTGCACGCGATCGCGGCCCTTAAGGGCAGCTATGTCTCGAAAGAGCAGCTTGCAAAGGATGCGCTGCACATCGAACAGAACGTGATTGGTGAAGCCGTCGGTTCGCAGGACCAGATCGCCGCGGCCTACGGCGGCTTCAACCGTATCGAATTCAAGCGCAGCGGTAACTTCAACGTCGCGCCGGTGATCCTCAAGAAGCAGCGCCAGAAAGACTTCCAGAAGCATCTGATGCTGTGCTTTACCGGTATCTCACGCATCGCCGCCGAAGTGGCCAAATCCAAAATCGCGAATCTGAGCAGACGTGAGACCGAACTCAAGGCGATCCACGGGATGGTCGACGAGGCCACCCAGATCCTGCAGAGTTCGACCCGTCCGATCGAGGAATTTGGTGACCTGCTGCACGAGTCGTGGCAACGCAAACGGGCCCTTTCCGACTTGGTAGCCACTCCTGAGGTCGATCAGATCTATGAAACTGCACGCGACGCTGGCGCCATTGGCGGCAAGGTTCTAGGCGCTGGCGGTGGCGGATTCATGCTGTTTTTCGTGCGACCCGAGCATCAGGCCCGGGTGCGCGAGCGTCTGAGCAAGCTGGTTCACGTGCCGTTCGGATTCGATGAGTCCGGTAGTCGCGTCATGCTCTATCAACCCAACGGCCTGTGACGAGCCGCACAGGATTGCCCATGATGAATCAGGAAGAACTTATCGCCTTCGAAGACCAGGTGGCAGCGCTGTTCAATAGCGCGAAAATTCGCGCGCCAGTGCACCTTTACTCTGGCAATGAAGCCGAGATGATTGATGTCTTCAAGGACGTACGGCCCAATGACTGGCTTTTCTGCTCATGGCGCTCGCACTACCAGTGCCTGCTCAAGGGCGTGCCGCCGCAGGACGTGCTCGACGAGATCATGGCCGGACGATCGATTTCGCTGTGTTTTCCAGAACACCGCATTTACTCCTCGGCGATCGTCGGCGGTGTGCTGCCGATCGCGATCGGCACCGCGATGGCCATCAAGCGCCGCAGCGAAGACGCGATGGTTCATTGCTTCATGGGCGAGATGACCGCGGAAACCGGCATTGCCCACGAGTCGATGAAATATGCCCGCAATCACCATCTGCCGATCCGATTCATCGTCGAAGACAACGGCAAGTCGGTCTGCACCGACACCCGAGACGCCTGGAATCAGTCCACCCTCAGTTTTGACAACCGACGAGACAGTCATGTCCACTACTACCGCTACGAGACCCGATACCCGCATGCCGGCGCAGGCCAGCGCGTCCAGTTCTAAGGTGCGCGTGGTGAAGTACTTCGACGAGCTCAAGCGCTCGATGGAATATCTCGCCACCGATCCGCGTACCCTCTTCATCGGTCAGGCTGTTGCCGTTCCCGGCACGGCGATGAGCAATACGGTCAAGGACATCGATCCGACGCGCCTGCTCGAACTGCCGGTAGCTGAAGAAATGCAGATGGGAATGACCACTGGTCTGGCATTGGCCGGGATGGTGCCGGTCAGCCTGTTCCCGCGCTGGAATTTCCTCCTGTGCGCCATGAGCCAGTTGATCAATCACCTCGACAAGGTGGGCGTAATGTCGAACAACGGCTTTGCGACCAAGGCGATCGTGCGCACCAGCATTGGTGCCGAGCGACCGCTGCATCCGCAGCATCAGCATGTAGGAGACTTTACAGACGCGGTGCGCGCCATGTGCAATTCGATCGAGGTGATCCGCCTGGACGAACCCCAGGACATCTTCCCGGCCTATCAGCGCGCGCTGCTTCGCGATGACGGCCGTAGCACCCTGCTCGTGGAGTGGGGCGACTTTTACAACGAGAAGTAAGCGCAGCCCGCCATGATGAAGTTCCCATTGATGCGCAACAACATCCTGCGCGAAGACCTTGATGCGATCATCCGCCACCTGCAGCAGGATGACCCCATCCTGACGAACGGGCCGAACTGCGCAGCCTTCGAAACCGAGTGGTCGCAGTGGCTGGGCGTCAAGCACAGTGTCTTCGTCAATTCGGGCGCATCGGCCAATCTGCTGTCGATGGCGGTCCTGCGCATTCGCCACCCTGAAGGCGGCGAAGTCATCGTGCCGCCGCTGGCCTGGGTGTCGGACGTGGCCACCGTCCTGCAAAACGGCTTCACGCCGGTCTTTGCCGATATCGACCCGCGCACGCTGGCGATGGCACCTGGCGAAATCCTCTCGAAGATCACTGACCGCACGCGTGCGGTCTTTCTGACCCATGTCCAGGGTTTCGACGGGCTGACCGACGAGTTGATTGCCGAACTCGAGCGTCGCAACATTCCCCTGATCGAGGACGTGTGCGAGTCACATGGCGCGACCCACGAGGGTATTAAGCTTGGCAGCATCGGCTGGATGTCGAACTTCTCCTTCTATTACGCTCACCACATGTCGACCATCGAGGGCGGGATGGTGTGCACCAATGACAGCAAGGTCTATCAGCAACTGCGCATGCTGCGCTCGCATGGCATGGTGCGCGAGTCGACCGATCCCGACCTGAAAGCTGGCTATATCGCCGAGCATCCCGACCTGAATCCGGACTTCATCTTTGCATATCCGGCGCATAACGTTCGCAACACCGAGATCGGCGCGATCATGGGGCGTAGCCAGCTCAAGCGGCTGGATGCCAATGTACGCCGGCGCACCGAGAACCTGCACCGCTTTCTCGCACGCATCGACAGCACGCGCTACCAGACGGACTTTCTGCTCGAAGGCAGCAGCAACTACGCTTTCAACCTGATACTCAAGAAACCCGACGATGTGCTGGTGCAGCGGCTGATGAGCACCCTGCGCGCGGCAGGGGTCGAATTTCGCCGCGGCAGTGCTGGCGGCGGTAATCAGGTGCGTCAACCCTATCTGCGCGGCATCGTGCCGACAGATCATCATCTGCAGTTCCCGAAGACCGACCATGTTCACTTCTACGGGTTCTATATAGGCAACTTCCCGGATCTGCGCGACGCCGAAGTAGACGAGATCTGCGACATCATCAACGCCGCATGAACCAGCACCCGATCACTTCGGCGATTGTGCTGGCCGGCGGCCTCGGCACCCGGCTGCGCGCTGCCGTGCCCGATCTGCCCAAGCCGATGGCCCCAGTCGCAGGCCGGCCATTCCTCGCGCACCAACTCGACCAGTGGATCACCCAAGGTATCCGGGATTTCGTGTTCGCGGTCGGCTATCGCCATGAAGCCATCTCCGGCTATTTCGGTGATCACTACCGCGGAGCTACGATCCGCTACAGCGTTGAAGCCGCGCCGCTTGGCACTGGCGGCGCGCTGCTGCAGGCGGCCAGCATGTTTGCCGGTAACGAGCGGTTCCTGCTGCTCAACGGGGACACCTACTTTGATGTCGCGCTTCCCGCGCTCGCCGACTTCGCCATCGCCCGCGATGCCGACTGGTGCTTTTCACTCTTTGTCGCGGCCGAACCCGGCCGCTACATGGGCATGATGGTTGAGGCCGATGGTCGCATCAGTGCGCTGATATCCGACGACCAGACACCCGGGCGCCTGGCCAATGGCGGGGTCTACCTGGTTCATCCCCGCTCTCTGCACGGCGCACCCGACCCTGCACAAGGCGCGCTGTCGCTCGAAAACGATCTTTTTGCCGCCTGGCTCGCACAGGGGCAGCGCTTCCATGGCATGGCGTTCGGCGGTCGGTTCATCGACATCGGCGTGCCGCACGACTACCACCGCGCTGCCAACGTGCTGCCGCAGACTTGCGAGGAATAAGCCATGACCAATCCGATCGAACGCCTCTCGCGCAATGTCGAAACCTCACTCGCCGCTAAGCGGCAGATGCTCGCCGATCCGCAGATCATGGCGGCCTTCGATGCCGCCGCCCGCCTAATCGTAAGTTGCTACAAGGCCGGTGGTCGCCTCTATATCGCGGGCAACGGAGGCTCAGCGGCCGATGCGCAGCACCTTGCCGCCGAATTCGTGAGCAAGCTCGCCCGCGACCGTGCGCCGCTGCCGGCCGAAGCCCTCACCACTGACTCGTCAATCCTGACGGCAATTGGTAACGACTATGGATTTGACCGGGTGTTCGAGCGACAGCTCGCCGGCAAGGCCACCGAGAAAGATATCTTTCTTGGCATCACCACCTCCGGCGAATCGGCCAACATACTCAAGGCCCTGGACCATTGCGCCAACCGGGGATTGCCGAGCGTGGTGCTCTCGGGCCGCGGCGGCGGCAGCGCCAGGCAGCGCGCCAACTACTGCATCGTCGTACCGGGCGAGGCCACCAGCACCATCCAGGAACTTCACATCGTCCTGGCCCACACCCTTTGCGAATGCGTCGAAGCCGCAATGTTCGACAACTAACCCTCTTCTCCACGGAGTTCGACATGTCCCTTAGCATCCTCGTAACCGGCGGCGCCGGCTACCTCGGATCCACCCTCGTTCCGCAGCTGCTGGAAGCCGGCCACAGGGTGACCGTGCTTGACAGCTTCATGTTCAAGCAGAACAGCCTGAACCATGTCTGCTTTCACCCGAACTTCAAGGTGGTCAAGGGCGACATCCGCATCGAAAGCACGATGGCGCCGCTGCTCAAGGAAGCCGATATCGTGATCCCACTGGCCGCGCTGGTCGGTGCACCGATGTGCAATGCTGATCCGGTGGGCGCGAAAACCATCAACCACGATGCGATCGAGATGATGCTCTCGAAGATGTCGGCTGATCAGCGCATCCTGATGCCGACCACCAACAGCGCCTACGGCACCGGTGACGACAACAATTTCTGCACCGAAGAGTCACCGCTGAGGCCGATCTCCATCTATGCACGCGAAAAGGTCGCGGTCGAGCAGCATCTGATGCAGCGCGGCAACGCGATCAGTTTCCGGCTCGCCACGGTCTTTGGCATGTCGCCACGCATGCGCATCGACCTGCTGGTCAACGACTTCACCTATCGTGCAGTGCACGACCGCTTCGTTGTGCTCTTCGAAGGCGACTTCAAGCGCAACTACATCCATGTGCGCGATGTCGCGCGGGTCTTCATGCACGGCATCGTCAATTTTGATGCGATGCGCGGCCAAATCTACAACGTCGGACTGACCGAGGCGAATGTCTCAAAACGCGAACTGTGCGAGCACATTCGTAAGCAGGTGCCCGACTTCGTGTTCCTTGACGCACCGGTCGGCAAGGACCCAGACCAGCGCAACTACGTCGTCTCCAACGCCAAGCTGGAGGCCACCGGCTTCCAGCCGGCCACCACCCTGGAGGCCGGCATCACCGAGCTGATCAAGGGCTTCACCATGGTGAAGAATACGGTGCACGGCAACGTGTGAGACCGCGGCCCCGCGGCGCTTTCCAGCATGAAAATCCTCTACGTCCAGCACGACATGCTGGTGTGGGCCTCGGCCCGCCAGTGGTCGTACACCACGCACATGGCCTACGTGGAGGGCCTGCGCGCGGCCGGTCACGAGGTGCTGGTGCTGTTCACGTCCTGCTGGCGCCGCGCGCGCGAGATCGTTGGCGACCACCACTTCGACCAAGTGTGGATCAACGACGTGACCCACGTGCTGGGCCAGCGCCCAGCCTGGGAGGCGCCGGCGCCGCTGGGCGAGGCCGACTTCGCCTGGCTGGCCACGCTGGCCAAGGTGCGGGTGGGCATCGTGATGGAGACGCTTCACTACGACGCCGCCGACTATGCTGAGGTGCCGGAGCTGGGTCGGCGCGTGCCGCTGATGCAGCAGGCCGTACTGCCGCACGTGACGCACTTCTGCGTGGTTGACGAGAACGACGTGCGCCACGTCGAGAACTGGGGCGCGCAGGCGGTATGGACCCCCTGCCACGTGCCGCGCCGCTTCTTCCGCTCCAGCCAGTCCGATCCGTCGCGCCCCGCCGTCTTCATCGGCAGCGCCTACGCGCGCCGCGCCAAGTACCTGCAGAACCCGCGGCTAGCCGCCGGGCTGCTGGAATTCCGCACCTCCGGCGAGCACGCCACCGAGGTGCCGGCGATGTTCGACCAGCTGCAAAACGTGGTGCGCCCGGCGTTGATCGGCGAGGCGTGGCACATGGCCGACTACCTGCGCTTCGTCGACATGGCGCAGCAGCTGCGCGCCAAGCTGTTCGACCTCTTCCTCGACGGGCTGACCGGCAGCGTGGCCACCGTCAACCTGCCGTCCTTTGTCAAGACCTATGCCGGCCGCGTGGCGGAGAGCATGGCCATCGGCCAGCCCGTGGTCTCGTGGCGCATACCGGGTCGGCCTCAGACCGCTCGGCTGTTCCGCGAAGGCGAGCACATCCTCTTCTTCGACGGCGGCGATCCCGAGCGCCTGGCCGACGAGCTGGCGCGGCTGCAGCGCGAGAGCGGCCTGGCCGCACGCATCGGCGAGCGCGCGCTGGCCAACGCCCGCCTTCACCACAGCTCGGAGCACCGGGTCGCACAGATCCTCGCGTGGATCGACACCGGCCTGACGCCGCGCCACTGGGACTGACAAGGAACCCCCATGAATGAACGTGCCCTCGACGTCCTGTTAGTCAACCCCGATTCCTCGGCCACCGCCTACCAGGGGCTGGCCGCCACCTACTCGGCGATCGAGCCGCCGACCTGGGCGCTGCTTTTGGCGCAGAGCTGCCGCGCGAAGGGCTTCGGCGTGGCCATCATGGATTGCGATGCCGAGAAGCTCTCGCTCGAGGCGGCGGTTCAGCGAGTGAAGGACCTCAAGCCACGCTTGGTGGTGTTCGTGGTCTACGGACAGAACCCAAACTCCGGCACCACCAGCATGATTGGCGCGACGCGGCTTGCCCAGGCTCTCAAGCAGCACGACCCGCAGCGCCCCATCGGTTTCGTCGGATCGCACACGAGTGCGCTACCGCGCGAAGTGCTGGCACATCCCTTCGTCGACATCGTCTTCCTCAACGAGGGCGTGTACGCCCTGCACAACCTTCTGCGCGGCAACCTCAGCGAGGATGTCGCGAAGGTGGCCGGCATCGGCTTCAAGAAGCGGGACCGTGACGGCCGCCCGGTGCTGTGGCTGAACCCGCCGCAGGCTGTGGTGCCGCAGGAGCGCATGGACGAGGACATGCCCGGCTACGCCTGGGACCTGCTGCCGATGCGTGAGCGACCGCTGGACCTCTACCGCGCGCATTTCTGGCACGCGGGTTTCGACCACGCCAAGCGCACGCCCTTCGCCGCGATCTACACCTCGCTGGGCTGCAACTTCGGCTGCGACTTCTGCATGATCAACATCGTCAATCGCACTGACAACGGCGAGGACGTGCATGCAGCTCAATCGCGGGGCATGCGCTTCTGGAGCCCGAAACTGATCGCCGGCGAGCTGGAGAAACTCGCGAAGATGGGCGTGGAGACGGTGCGCATCAGCGACGAGATGTTCTTCCTCAACCGCCGTTACTACGAGCCGCTGCTGCATGACATCGTCGACCGCGACCTGAAGCTGCGCATGTGGGCCTACTCGCGCGTGGACACCGTACGGCCCGGCGCCCTGGAGCTGTTCCGCCGCGCAGGCATCGGCTGGCTGGCGCTCGGCATCGAGGCCGGCAGCCAGGTGGTGCGCAGCGAGGTCTCGAAGGGCAGCTTCAAGGAAGTGAACATCCGCGAGATCTGCAGGACGGTGCGCGACGCGGACATCAACGTCATCAGCAACTACATCTTCGGCTTCCCGGACGAGACGCGCGAGACCATGCAGCAGACGCTGGACCTGGCGCTCGAACTCAACACCGAGATGGCCAACATGTATCCCTGCCAAGCCTTGCCCGGCAGCCCGATGTACCGCCAGGCGCTGCGCAACGGCTGGAGGCTGCCCGACAGCTATGCCGGCTACGCCTTCCTGTCCTATGAATGCGAGCCGCTGGCCACCAAGCACGTCAGTGCGGCCGAGGTGCTGCGCTTCCGCGACGACGCCTTCCACACCTACTTCACCAACCCCGACTACCTGGCCCTGGTGGAGCGGCGCTTCGGCGCGCAGCAGCGGGCGAGTATCGAGGACATGACTAAGATCCGGCTCAGGCGCAGGCTGCTCGGCGACTGAGGCGCCGTCGTGTGAGGCTCAGCGCCAGGGTGCGACCTCGTAGGCGCGACGCAGGCCGTCGCGCAGCGTGACGGTCGGCCGCCAACCCGTTGCCAGGAGCCTTGAGGAGTCGAGCAGTTTCCTCGGCATACCGTCGGGCTTGCTCGCATCGAAGACCAGGCGGCCCGAGAAGCCAACCGTTTCGCACACGGCCTCGGCCAGCTCGCGGATGCTCAGGTCCGTACCGCTGCCGATGTTCAGCGGCGGTCCGTCGTAAGCGCGCTCAGCGAGCATCAGACACGCCTCGGCGCAGTCGTCCACGTAGAGGAACTCGCGGCGCGGGGTGCCGCTGCCCCAC
Organism: Rubrivivax sp.; assembly: GCA_021300575.1. GTDB lineage: Bacteria > Pseudomonadota > Gammaproteobacteria > Burkholderiales > Burkholderiaceae_C > Rubrivivax. The sequence continues at coordinate 5,894 of JAJTDM010000019.1, read as the reverse complement.
ACCACCAGTTCCGCGTCGCCTCGCTGCCGCGCCTCGTGCGCGCGGCGCAGCAGGGCGGGCAGCACGTGGCTTTGGCCCGGCGTGTAGTTGTCGTTCGGGCCGTACAGGCTGGCCGGCATCACCGACACGTAGTTGCGACCATGTTGGCGCTGGTGACTCTCGCACAGCTTCAGCCCGGCGATCTTCGCGATGGCGTAAGGCTCGTTGGTCGGCTCCAGCGGGCCGGTGAGCAGGGCGCTCTCCGCCATCGGCTGGGCGCAGTCGCGCGGGTAGATGCAGTTGCTCGCGAAGTAGGTGAGGTGCTGGATGCCGGCGAGGTGTGCGCCCTGGATGAGGTTGGCGGCGATCTGCAGGTTCTCGTAAAGAAAATCCGCGCGCAATTCGTTGTTGGCCTGGATGCCGCCCACGCGCGCTGCCGCCACGAACACGTGCTTCGGCCGCTCGGACGCGAGGAATTCAGCCACCGCACGTTGGTCGAGCAGGTCGAGCTCGGCGCGCGGGCGGGTGATGAGCTGCGAGTAGCCGCGCCGCTGCAGCGCGCGCACCAGCGCCGAGCCGACCATGCCCTGGTGGCCGGCCACGTACACGCTGTCGGCCTGGCCGGTCACTCGGCGTGCGCGCGAGGCGCGTTCACGGCGGCGGTGCGCTGGATGCGCTCCGTCAATTCCTCGATCAGCGGCGGCAGGAGATGCGACATCGGCAGTGCCGCTCGAAAGCGGTCGTGCGCCTGTTCGGCCAGGGCTCGCCGGTTGTCGATCGCGAGTACCGCTTTCGCCATAGCTGGCAGATCTTCCGGGGTCACCGTGAGCACGAAGGGATCGAGTGGCCCCGTCAGAGCATAGGCCTCGCCCAGAAGAAAGCTGCGGTTCTGGAGGTGGAAGTGCATGCGAGACACTGAGGGGATGCGGTTTGCTGATGAAAGCCGCAAAGACAGGCAGACCTTCGCGCGCGACAGATGATCCTGACGAATGTATTCTGCCGTGCCATGGTCATTGACTACCACCGAGTGTTTTCTTGCCAACTCGCTGAGGATGCGTGTGCGGTACTCGGTCAGCGCGCCCGAGAAATAGAAGTCAATGTCGCGCTCGTGCTCGGGGCGTTGCGGCACGGTGGCGAACCCTACGGTCCAGCCATGCGGCAGGAAATGAACCGGAAGCCGTGGGAACCTTGCCCTGTAGGCCGGCACCATGTCTTCCGCCAAGACCCAGATCGCATCGGCCATTTCCGCGACCAGGCAGAAGGCGTCGAAACGGAGCTTCCAGTAAGGGGCGTTGCTGTAGTGGACGTGGCTTTTGTCGATCCCGCCGTTGAAGCTTCCGCCAATGATCGGCTCCGTGGCCACAAGCACGAATCGTGCGCCGTGACCGAGAGCGTCCAGTACGCTCTTGAGGCTGGCCTCGTCGGTGAAGCACTCGATCAGGATATTGATGGCACCGAGTGTCGGGTTCTGGTTGATGCGGGTCGTGTGACCGCATTCCTGCAGCGCGCATTTCAAGAACCGAACGGTGTCGCTGATGCTAGCCGAGTTGTTGTGGTTGCCGGTGCAGATCGAGAAGTCCATGTTCAATCTCCGCGTTGTCAGGCATTGACCAACATGAGCCCCAAGGCCCGGTGCGAGGCCGCCTTGTCGTGGTGCTGTCGGCAGTGTTCGAGATTGGCCCGCGCGCTGCGATGCAGGGCAGGCAGGTCGGCGCGCTGGGCGAGCAGGCCGCACAGGCGCGCTGCCAGGGTCTCGGAGGGCTGGCGGAAGGGCGCGTAGTCGTCGCTCACCCAGCCACCCGGCTCGTCGCGGTAGACGAGCTCGCGCACGCCGCGCCAAGTCGCCGTGCTGCCTGGCAGCACCGCGACGTATTCCTCGTAGCCCAGCGCGTCCGACACCACCGGCACGCAGCCGTGGGCCATCGCACGAAGCAGGCTGTGCGAATGCAGGCCGGCCGCGGGCAGCGCGAACAGATGGTGGCCGAGGAACAGGCCGTCCAGGGTCGCATCGTCGAGCCAGTGGTTGATCCAGTTCCCGCCGATGAAGTGGGAGGGTGGGAAGCGGCCCATCAGATCCTCTGGCACGGCGGACAGCACCGTCAGCTCGGCGGTCGGGAAGTCGCACCGCAGACGCGCGAAGGCGCTGAGCAGATGGTGCCCGCCGCGCAGGTAGAACGAATCGGGGTTGCCGTGCAGCGAGTTGGTGAACAGGATGCGCAGCCGGTCGCCCTGCTCGAACTTCGGTGCGATCTCGGCCTCGCCGCCCGGCACGATGCCCAGCGGCACATGGTGGCACTTGGCTGCGATGGCGGTGTGGTCGAACAGCTGCACGAGCATCGCCAGGCTGCCGCGCATGTGGCTGAAGATGCGCAGGCAGCGCGGATCGGCGAGGCGCTCGCGCAGCAGGCGGAACCAGCCTTGCGAGCGGACGTCGAGTCCGCGCGTAGCGCCGGTGAAGGCGAAAGGCATGAACAGGCTGGGCACGCTCTCGAAGTGGAAGATCCACGGCCGCGAGCCGGCGTACAGCGGGGTGGTGTGCATGAAGAGTGCGTCGACGCCGGCCGCCTGCGATTCCATCGCCGCCTGGTCGGCCGGGTTGAGCCACTTCACGAAGGGTTCAAGGTGCGAGGCGGCGAGGGGCTGTTCCTTCCTGGCGATCTCGGTCACCAGCGCATGGCTGGGCCGCGCATCGCGCGCCTCCGGGGCGACCGGCTGGACAGCGGGATTGCCGTCGAGAAAGGAACACACCAGCGGATGCGGCCCGTTCAGCGGCCGGTCGTGCGGCAGTTGCCAGGGCAGGCCCAGGCGGGTCGGCATGGGCAGACCCATCACGCCGTGGTCGCTGGCCCGAAGGCCGGATCGAAGCAGTCGTCGTGCGTCAGGCGTGACACCGCCGTCGTCGCAGGATGTCGCCCTTGCGCCCCGCGGCCCGGCTTGACGGCGTGCAGCACGGCTACCAGCTCGCGCGGTGCGTCGCTTCCGGTCTCGGCAATCAGGCTGACCGACTCGAGCGCCCAGTCGGCGCGATAGCCGCTGCCGGCCGGCTGCGCGGGCTGGGCCAAGTGCGCGAACGAGCCTTCGGTCCAGGCGCGCTGCATCGCCGAGTCCTGCCAGGCGCCGGCGCGTGCGCCGTGCTTCTCGCGCACCACCAGCTTCGCGCCGGGGCGCGCGGCGCGCCACAGTTCCTCGAACAGCGGCCAGGCATCGCGTACGCCTTCCAGCACGTGGCTAAGGTGGATGCCGTCGAGCGAGTCATCGGGCAGCGGCAGTGCCTGCTCGCGGCAGCGCGCCGGGTCGAAGGCGATCTCGCGTCCGGCATTGATCCACCCGGGAACTGGCTGCCGGCCACCGTCCAGGTTCAGCACGCGGGGACGGGCGTCGTAGCGGGCCACGCGCTCGCTGCGTGCCACCCAGTGGTCCTTCTTCGCCACGCTCCAGTTGGAGTAGGCCAGGCTGGTGTTGGCGCGGTAGTGCAGCTCCTCGTCGGAGAGGTTCTTCTCGTCCACGTACCAGGGCGTGTGCTCGATCAGGTAAGGCGCGCCCAGTCGCAGGTTGCAGGGCTCGTTGCTGAACTCGGCGCCGGGCGGGTAGAGCGCGAACGTGGTGTCGATCGGGGCGCGGAACAGGCCCGGCGCCACCGGATGCTCCCAGAACTGCGACTCCCACTTGCGCACCGTGTCGGCCTCGACGTAATGGTCCGGCAGGTCGTCGATGCGCAGCCCTGGCCCGACCTTCTTCGCCTCTGGGTGGCTCTGCAGCACCTCCAGCATGCGCGCGATCAGGTCGGACGGGCAGGCGGCCACAGGCACCACGTCGGAGTCGGTGAGCACGAAGGGTGTCTCCAGCACCTTGTGCACACCCTGCTGCCACAGCACCCAGGGCCCGTGGTTCTGTTCCATGCGCAGCACCTTCACCCCTTCGGGCAGGGATTCGTAGTAATGCAGCAGTGGCGGGTAGCTCGAGGCGTTGTCCAGGATGACGATCCGGCGCGTGCCGGCGGCCCGGAGCCACTCGATCAGGCGCTGCATGGCGCAGAGGCGATTGCGGTTGACGACGAACACCGGGATGTCTCGACAGTCAAGAGTTGCAGCAGGGGCGACGAATTCAAGGCGGCGGCTCGCTGCTCCGCTCAGCACTAGCAGCCTGACAAGGTCTTCGAAGCGCAGGTCTGCGCTGCTGTCATGGACGATCCGCAGGGCGTCGTCGCGCGCTATGGCCAGTGCAGCGGGGCGGGAATCAGCGCCAATCACGGTAATGACGGGCCGCCTCTCGCCTGGCTCGATGGCGGCATCCTCGGCTAGGAGTCGTCCGGCCACATCTCTGGGCAGTTCCGCGGTGGGGTTGCAGTAGACGATCCAGCGGCCTACGGCGGTACGTAGTGCGCGGCTTATGGCGGATTCGAGCGCCGTAGGTCCTTCAGCGCGGGTGGCAAGGTGCCAGTCCACCAGAGACATTAGGTTATCGGCTAGCCCGGCGCCACCTGCGCTGACAGCGATCACCTCGACCGGCACGCTTCTCTGCCGGCCGGCCGCCAAAGATTCAATGGCCGCGCGACATGTGCTGGTTTCGTCGATCTCAAAGAGAAAGCTGACCCCTACCTTTGGGGCGGGTGAGATGGTGGCACTCATGGTCGTATTGGTACCAGGTCGGTAGTTTTGCATGGGTGTTGCGTTGCGACACTGCTCGAGTAAGCCACGGGAATTTGTTTCCCTTCTGAATCTCGCCACTCGTGGTGTCTTTCCAGATAAGACACACAGTGCCGAAGGGTGTTGAAACGGGCTGTCACGACGCCCGCCGACTCCTCGACTGGCGACTTCAAGCATCCGACGAGATACCGCCTCGGGATACCCGCAGCGAGTGCAGCTGCCATATCGGTCATCTGATCGCCGATCATGAGAGAAGAGCGGAGATCGATTCCGAACTCTTCGCTCGCCCGCAGCAGCATTCCCGGAAGAGGTTTGCGGCATTTGCAGGCTTGCACGTCTTTGAATGGGACATGTGGGCAAAAGAAGTAGTGCAGTTCTATCCCAGCTTCGGCGCATACCGCCTTGAAGCGCTGCATCAATTCGTGGAATGTCTCAACCGAGTAGTAGCCCCTGCCGATGCCTGACTGATTTGTTACGACAATAATTGCGAATCCGAGATCAGAAAGTTTTCGAAGGCCTTCAATAGTGCCGGGAATAAGTTCGAAGTCTTCCCATAGGTGTACATACCCCGTGTCTCGATTGATGACGCCATCACGGTCGAGGAACGCAGCGCGCTTCATTAGAATGGCTCCGGCTCAAGGTAGGAAACTCGAGAAAAATCCCCTATTGAAACTCGACTTGAAAACGTCCTGTCCCTAGTCTCAAGGAGCACTCCGAACTGCAGTGCGAGGCGAATGTAGAGCCGCGCCTCGCCAATAGCGGCCCCTAACGACAAATGCATGTCAACGCCCCCCGCTGGGAACTTCTCTGGTGGGTTATGGCGTTACAGATGTTGCGGTGCACTAGCCAAATCGCCAGATGGCTCACGCCCAGATGGCGCTTGAACGCCAACGCCGGCATGTCGGCGTCGGCCAGATTTATGAGATTCACGGCCAAGAACCATCTCTTCAGCAGCATCTTGGTGTACCCCATGACTGTGCCGTTCGTCCGTGAGACCTGCTGCCTGCGGGCGCCGCACTGGAGTAAGGTCCAAAGGCCAGGCCCTGCAAGGTAGTGCTCGGGGTCGCCGCATCTCGAGCTTCCGAAGATAGCGGGCCAGCGCGTGCGACTGGGTGCCCGGGCGCTCTGTGCTCTGGTGCCGAAATGACTTGGCAGTTCTTGATTAGAAACGTGCTTCAGCATGCCCACCTCTGATCACTCTTTTCGCTGTCGGCTTGGTCCGCGCCACGTCAACGATGAGGTTGGCGATCAGGTCGCGCAGGTCGAATC
>JAJTDM010000007.1 GCA_021300575.1 Rubrivivax sp. | reverse complement strand
CCGTCGTGATCGCCGCCGTCAGCGTCGTCTTCCCATGGTCCACGTGTCCAATCGTCCCCACGTTCACGTGCGGCTTGGTACGCTCAAACTTGCCTTTTGCCATTTCGGTTCTCCCGACAACAGATACTGCACCGCACTACGCGGCTCTGAACAAAAACTGGTGCCCATGACGCGGATCGAACGCGTGACCTCTCCCTTACCAAGGGAGTGCTCTACCACTGAGCCACATGGGCATCGGCACGGGTCTGGACTTTCGGGGCTGGAGCCCAGACCGGTGACGACCACCAAACAGCACCTCCACTCTCGGCGCACCCAACAACCGACCAGATTGGAGCGGGAGACGGGAATCGAACCCGTGTCATTAGCTTGGAAGGCTAAGGTTCTGCCATTGAACTACTCCCGCAGGCAGCCGCCCCGTGGACCGGTCTGGTCATCCTGGTGGAGGAGGCTGGATTCGAACCAGCGTAGGCGTAAGCCAACAGATTTACAGTCTGCCCCCTTTAGCCACTCGGGCACCCCTCCACGGAGAACCCGTGACTGTAGCACAGCCCGCGGGATGTCAAGCCCCCGCGGACACACCTGCGGAGGGGCTCATGGGTTCAGACAACGCCCACCAGTCGATGCGGTCGGCCGTGGCGACGAAGTGGCTGCCTTCTGCCATGAACAGCTTGTGGAAGTCATTGGACGGATGACGGGTGCGCAACACCAGGGCTGCAGTGCCGGAACCCGCCACCGCCTGATCAAAGAAGGCCTGCGCCTTGGAACCCCACAGCAAGAAGACCGGCGGATCTGGTCGCGCATGCAAGAAATTGATGATCTCAGATGTGAGCGCTTGCCAACCACAATCCAGGTGACGACCAATGTGCCCGACCTCCACGGTCAATGCCGGGTTCAGCAGCAGGGCCCCCTGGTGGGCCCAGCGGTCAAGCGCCCAGCAAGAAGGGGGGTGAAAACCCGGTCGGTCCGCCGCCAGCACCGAGAAGATGCGGCGCAGTGACGGCGGCTTGGCTGACGGTGCAGAGAACGCCAGGCCATCGGCATGACCCGCGGTGGGATAGGGATCCTGACCCAGCACGACCACCTTCACCCGCTGCGGCGGCGTCAGGCGCAGCGCCCGGAACGGATCCTCCGGGGCGATCGGGCGCTGTGCCGAAACCTTCCGGATGCGCGCGACGACCGCAGCCATACGCTCTGACGTCCAGCCCGGAAGCGCTGACCGCCATTCTTGCGGCAGGCCCGCAAAGGCAGCCGGCAGATCGTCAGCCGTCATGCAAACAGGTCGCGCAGGGCCTGGCCCGGGTCGGGCGCGCGCATGAAAGCTTCCCCGACCAGAAATGCATGCACGCCCGCCGAACGCATGCGCTGCACGTCCGCACGCGCCAGGATGCCGCTTTCGGTCACCAGCAGCCGATCACCGGGGACCCGCGGCAACAGGCCGATGGTGGTGTCCAGCGACACCTCGAAGGTCCGCAGATTCCGGTTGTTCACGCCGATCAACGGCGTTCTCAGGCGCAGGGCCCGCTCCAGTTCCTCGCCGTCATGAACTTCCACGAGCACATCCAGGCCCTGTTCGGTGGCACAAGCCTCCAGTTCCGACATGAGGCCGTCGTCCAGGCAGGCGGCGATCAGCAGCACGCAGTCCGCCCCCATGGCCCGAGCCTCGACCACCTGGTACGGGTCGATGAGGAAATCCTTCCTCAGCACGGGCAAGCTGCAGGATTCACGTGCCTGCTGAAGGTACGCCGCGCAACCTTGGAAGAAGCGCTCATCGGTCAGCACGCTCAGGCAAGCCGCCCCGCCCGACTCGTAACTTCGCGCAATGTCGGCGGGCACGAAGTGTTCGCGCAGCACGCCCTTGCTCGGGCTGGCCTTCTTGACTTCGGCGATCACGGCAGGGTGTCCTGCCTCCACCCGGGCCCGAAGCGCTGCGGCAAATCCGCGGGCGGGCGACGCTGCGGAGGCCTGCGCCTGAAGCTCGGCAAGCCCGCAACGGCGGCGCGCCTGCGCCACCTCATCGCGCTTGACGGCCACGATGCGCTGCAGGATGTCGGACATGGCCGCTCCCTCAGGCCCCGGCGGGCGCCGGCCGGTAGCGGTTGGTGACCGCCACGAACTGGCTCAACTTGGCCAGCGCAGCCCCGCTGGCCACCGCCTCACGCGTCTTGCGCACGCCTTCGGCCAGGCTGGGCACCACCCCGGCGCAGTACAGCGCCGCGCCGGCATTGAGCAGCACGATGTCGCGCACGGGCCCGTCCTCGTTGGCCAGAGCGCGCTGGATGCACTGCACCGACTCCTGCGTGCTCGCCACCCGCAGCACGCGCGAGTCGTACACCGGAAGACCGAAATCGCTGGGGTGCACCAGGTACTCGCGCACCTGGCCGTCCTTCAGTTCGCCCACCAGCGTCTCGCCCGACAGGGAGATCTCGTCCATGCCGTTCATGCCGTGCACGACCATGACGTGCTCGCTGCCCAGGCGCTGCAGCACGCGCACCTGGATGCCCACCAGATCCGGATGAAACACCCCCAAAAGTTGGTTGGGCGCGCCCGCAGGATTGGTCAAGGGCCCGAGGATGTTGAACATCGTACGCACGCCCAGTTCCTTGCGCACGGGGGCAGCGTGCTTCATGGCGGCGTGGTGGTTGGGGGCGAACATGAAGCCGATGCCCGTCTCCGCCAGGCACTCGGCCACCTGGGTGGGTTGCAGCCCGATGAAGGCGCCCAGCGCCTCCATCACGTCGGCCGAACCTGACGTGGACGACACACTGCGCCCGCCGTGCTTGGCCACGCGGGCACCCGCCGCCGCGGCCACGAACATCGAAGCCGTCGAGATGTTGAAGGTGTGGGACGAGTCCCCGCCCGTGCCGACGATGTCCACCAGATGAGTGCGGTCCGCCACGTGCACGGGGGTGGCGAACTCGCGCATCACCTGTGCTGCGGCCGCGATCTCGCCAATGGTCTCCTTCTTCACCCGCAGGCCGATGGACAACGCGGCGATCATCACGGGCGACATCTCCCCGCTCATGATGCGGCGCATCAGGGCCAGCATCTCGTCATGGAAGATCTCGCGGTGCTCGATGACGCGCGTCAACGCTTCGGTGTTGGTGATGGACATGGAGGCTCTCTCGAAATCTTGGGGACGAAGCTCAGGCCAGGGCGGTACGCAGCACGTCGATCGCGCGGTCCACGTCGGCTTGCGACACATCCAGGTGGGTGACCAATCTCAGGCGGTACAGGCCCGTGCACAGCACGCCCTGGGCGCGGGCGCGCTCGACGACGCCGTGCGCGCGCTCCGGCGCCACGTCGACAAACACGATGTTGGTGTCGGGCATCTCGCACCGCACCCCTGGCAGGCCTTGCAGGCCCTGCGCCAGGCGGCGCGCATGGGCGTGGTCTTCGGACAGGCGGTCGATGTGGTGGTCCAGCGCATGCTGCACGGCCGCCGCCAGCAAGCCCGCCTGCCGCATGCCGCCGCCCAGCATCTTGCGCACGCGGTGAGCTCGGGCGATCAACTCCTTGGGGCCGCACAAGGCCGAGCCCACCGGAGCCCCCAGCCCCTTGCTGAAACACACCGACACGGTATCGAAAGGCTCCGCGAGTCTGCGTGCCGTCGCCCGCGCATCCCCCCCCGAGGCCACGGCCGCGTTGAACAGGCGCGCACCGTCCAGATGAGTGGCCAGGCCACGGGCGTGCGCCAGGTCCGCGGCCTGCTGCACGTAGGTTTGCGGCAGCACCTTGCCGCCCCAGGTGTTCTCCAGCGCCAGCAAGCGGGTGCACGCGAAGTGCGCGTCATCGGGCTTGATCGCGGCCTCGATCTCGCCCAGGGCGATGGTGCCGTCGGCCGCCTGCGTCAGGGGCTGGGGCTGGATGCTGCCGAGCACGGCGGCGCCGCCGCCCTCCCAGCGGTAGGTGTGCGCCATCTGGCCGACGAGGTACTCGTCGCCGCGGCCGCAATGCGCCATCAGGCCGCACAGGTTGCTCTGCGTGCCGGTGGGCACGAACAAGGCAGCCTCCTTGCCCAGCAATGCAGCGATGCGCTCCTGCAAGGCATTGACCGTGGGGTCGTCGGCGAAGACGTCGTCGCCCACCTCCGCGGCGGCCATGGCCGCGCGCATAGCCGGGGTGGGACGGGTGACGGTGTCGCTGCGCAGGTCGATCATGACGGGGCCCCCATGCGGATGAAGTTCCGAAGCATCGCATGGCCGTGCTCGGACAGGATGGATTCGGGGTGGAACTGCACACCCTCCAGCGGAGCCGCCGTGGCGGCCAGCGCCCGATGGCGCACGCCCATGATCTCGCCGTCTTCGGACTGCGCGGTGATCTCCAGTTCGGCCGGCAGGCTCTCGCGCTCGATGGCCAGCGAGTGATACCGGATGACCGTGGGCGCATCGGGCAGCCCCGCGTAGACACCCCGCCCATCGTGCCGCAGCACGCTGGTCTTGCCGTGCATCTGGCGCGCGGCACGTACGATGCGCCCACCCAGCGCAGCCCCGATGCTCTGATGGCCCAGGCACACCCCCAGCAGCGGCAAGCGGCCGGCGAAGTGGCGGACCGCCGGCACGCAGATCCCGGCCTCCTGCGGCGAACAGGGACCAGGCGAGAGGACGATGCGCTGCGGTGCCAGCGCCTCGATCTCCTCGAGCGTGATCTCGTCGTTGCGCACCACCCGGACGTCCTCGCCCAGTTCGGCGAAGTACTGCACCAGGTTGAAGGTGAAGCTGTCGTAGTTGTCGATCATCAGCAGCATGTGCGCTCTAACCCTTTGATTTCATTGGATGCTCCGTAGGACATCCTGAGTCGGTACCCGCTTTGATACCCGCTTCTTGCGGCGCTGGCAGGGCCGGCGCGGCGTGCTGGGTGGGGACGGAAGGCGCCCGTTGAGGGCGCGTAGGGGTGGTCAGACTGATGGCTTGCGCCAACGCCAACCGGAGCGCGCTGCAGTGATCGGGGAGATCGCAGACATGCGTTGCATTATGGATGAACCCCTGCGCAACGGGTCAATGCGTGGCGGTGTCGTCGACCGCGATGCGTACCAGTTCGGCTGCAGGCATGCCGGCGCGGTCGGAAGGCTCCGGGGCCGGTTCAGCCGGCTCCGCCAGGGCGCGCACACGCGCCGCGGGCAGGGTCAGCGCGAACACCGAACCCTTGCCGAGCTCGGAGTCGATGAGGATCTCGCCGCCATGGCGCTGGATCACATGCTTGACGATGGCCAGCCCCAGCCCGGTGCCGCCGGTCTCGCGCGAGCGGCCGCTGTCGACCCGGTAAAAGCGCTCGGTCAGCCGCGCCAGGTGCTCGCGAGCGATGCCCGGTCCGTTGTCCTGCACCTCGAAGAGGCCACTGCCGTCTTCACGTCGCGTCCATCGCAGTTCAATGCGCCCTCCGGTCGGGGTGTAGCGCACGGCATTGGTGACCAGATTGCCCAGCGCACTGTGCAACTCCGTCAGGTTGCCCGCGACTTCGGCGGCCTGCGAAGGGGCCATGACGATCTGGTGGCGGCCGGCCGACAGTGATTGAGCGTCGGCGAGGGCGCGCTCCAGGAGGGCCGACACGGGAACCCAGCGGTCGACCTGCGGGCGGGGGCTGCCCTCCAACTGGGCCAGCGTCAGCAGGTCGGCCACCAGGGCCTGCATGCGACCCGTCTGCTGCTCCATCAGGTGCATCACGCGCTGGTGCTCGTCGGGCCGAAGCGAGAGGCTGGCCAGAGTCTCGACAAAGCCGGACAGCACGGTCAGTGGCGTGCGGATCTCGTGGGAGACGTTGGCCACGAAGTCCCGGCGCATGGCCTCGGCACGTTCACGCTCGGTGATGTCCTGGGACAGGATCAGCTTCAGCCCGGGCCCGTACGGCTTGACCAGGACGGACAGCGTGCCCTGCGCGCGCGGATTGGGGTAGGTCACCGGCTGCGCGTACTGCCCGGCCTGGAGATAGGCCACGAAGGCAGGTGTGCGCACCAGATTGGTCACGGGCTGGCGCACATCGCGCTGTGGGTCCAGGCCGAAGTGGTCGGCCGCCACGCGATTGCACCATTCGATCTGGTCCTGCGCACCCAGCAGCAGCACCCCGTTGGGCGAGGCCTCGATGGCCGAGAGGAACTGCTCGCGCCGTTCCCGTTCGCGCTGCGTGGCCTCCTCCCGGCGCGCCAGGGCGCGCTCGGCCCGGTAGGCCAGCTCACCCCAGAAACCGGCCTGACGGGGCGCCGCTACGTCCAGGGGACCGCGGAACCAGTCCAGCAACCGACCCGCTCGCAGGCGGTCGCGCACCACGAAGCCGACTGCTCCCGAAAGGGCTCCGACGATGGCCAGGGCCCCGACCACGTCCCAGACAACCCCGACCCCTGCTCCCGTCAGGAGGCCGAGCAGGACAAAAGTCAACAGCCCGATGATGCCGGTCAGCAAGCCTTCCATACGCGCAAGCCCCCGGCCTGATGCTGTCGATCTCAGCCCGCCACAGCCTGGGGCAGCGCTGCCAGGCGGTAGCCCGCACCGCGCACGGTCTCCACCATGCCCGCACAGTCGGCCACGGACAGCGCCTCACGAAGGCGCTTGATGTGGACATCCACCGTGCGTTCCTCGATGAACACGTGGTCACCCCAGACACGGTCGAGCAGCTGGGCCCGGCTGTGCACACGCTCCGGATGGGTGAGCAGGTAGTGCAGCAGGCGGAACTCGGTGGGACCCAGACGGATCTCGGTCTGTAAGCCCGAGGCCTGGCAAGTCACGCGACGGGTCGAGGGGTCCAGTTTCAACGCCCCTATCTGCACCGCATCGTCCAGCGCCTGGGGCGAGCGCCTGCGCAGCACGGCGCGTACCCGGGCCACCAAGGTGCGGGGGGAGAAGGGCTTGACCAGGTAGTCATCCGCGCCGGCCTCCAGACCCTGCACCTGGTCAGCCTCCTCGGCACGCGCAGTCAACATGATGACGGGCAGGTCCCGCGTGCGCGATTCGCTTCGCCACTGCCGGCAAAGCGCAATGCCACTGCGGTCGGGCAACATCCAGTCAAGCACCACCAGCCCGGGCAGTTCGCGGTCCACGACCTCGCGCGCCGCTTCTGCCGTCGCCGCCGTAACCACAGTGAACCCGGCATGGCGCAGGTTGATGGAAATGAGTTCGGAGATGGAGGGCTCGTCCTCCACCACCAGCAAGCGGCCTGTGGTCATGTGAGTGATTTCCGGCTGCCGAGCGCCTGCCTTACTTGGCCACGGACTCGATGTCCACCATCGGGGTGTGGCGCACGTCCGCTCCCTTGACGATGTAGATCACCGCCTCGGCCAGGTTCTTCGCGTGGTCGCCCACGCGTTCCACAGCCTTGGCCACGAAAACGAGATCGATGCTGGAGGAAATCGTGCGCGGATCCTCCATCATGTAGGTGATGAGCTTGCGCATCATGCCCTCGAACTCTTGGTCAATCTGGTCGTCATGCTTGAGCACTTCCAGCGCCAGCCGGGTGTCCAGACGTGCAAAGGCATCCAGCGACTTGCGCAACTGCGCTACAGCGAGGTCGCACTCGAACTGCAGGTCGCCCACGGGCAGGCGCCGCCCGGGCATGCCCACGGCTGACAAGCGCTGCACCACTCGGCCGATGCGGGCGGCCTCGTCCCCCACGCGCTCGAGGTTGGCGATGATCTTGCTGATGGCGATGAGCAGGCGCAGGTCACGGGCCGTGGGCTGGCGCCGGGCGATGATGCCCGAGAGGTCGCGGTCGATTTCCACTTCCATGCGGTTGACGCGTTCCTCGTCACGCAGCACCTGTGCGGCCAATTCGGGCTCGATGGACACCAACGCGGTGATGGCGCGCGAGACCTGGCTTTCCACCAGGCCTCCCATCTCCAGCACGCGGGTGGACACGCCGCTCAACTCGGCATCGAACTGGGTTGAAAGGTGCTTGTCGGGCATCTGGGGTCCTTGTGCCGGTGAAGGGTTGCTGCGGATCAACCGAAGCGACCGGTAATGTAGTCCTCGGTCTCCTTGCGCTCGGGCTTCATGAAGATTTCCTTCGTCTCGCCGAACTCGATCAGGTCGCCCAAGTACATGTAGGCGGTGTAGTCGCTGCAGCGCGCCGCCTGCTGCATGTTGTGGGTGACGATGGCAATGGTGTAGTCGCTCTTGAGTTCATGCACCAGCTCCTCGATCTTGCCAGTGGAGATCGGGTCCAGGGCCGAAGTGGGCTCGTCCAGCAGCAGCACCGAAGGCTTGACCGCCACGCTGCGCGCGATGCACAAGCGCTGCTGCTGGCCACCAGAGAGTGACAGGCCGCTCTGGGTGAGCTTGTCCTTGACTTCCTTCCACAGCGCCGCCTTGGTCAGCGCCCACTCCACGCGGTCGTCCATCTCGCTGCGCGACAGGGTTTCGTACAGCTTCACACCGAATGCGATGTTGTCGTAGATCGACATCGGGAACGGCGTAGGTTTCTGAAACACCATGCCGATGCGGGCGCGCAGCATGTTCAGGTCCTGGCCGTCGTCCAGGATGTTTTCGCCGTAGAAATTGATCTGTCCCTCGGCCCGCTGACCCGGGTACAGGCTGTACATCCGGTTGAAGGTGCGCAGCAAGGTGGACTTGCCGCAGCCCGAGGGGCCGATGAAGGCTGTGACGCGCTTCTCGGCGACGTCCAGGTCGATGTTCTTCAGACCCTGGAACTTCCCGTAGAAGAAGTTGAGCTTGCGGACCTCCAGCGCATTGCGCGTGGCGGCGGTGGTCTCGTTGATGACGGCTTGCATGGGATGAAGGGCTCGGCAGTTGAGGCCTGGCGTGGGGCAGGCGCTCAGTTGGAGGAGCGGTCGCGGAAGAACACCCGCGCCACGATGTTGATCACCAGCACGGTCAGTGTGATGAGCAATGCCCCGGCCCAGGCCAGGCGTATCCAGTTGTCGTAGGGACTCATCGCAAACTGGAAGATCACCACCGGCAGGTTGGCCATGGGCTTGCTCATGTCGGCGTTGAAGAACTGGTTGTTCAGGGCCGTGAACAGCAACGGCGCCGTCTCGCCACTGATGCGGGCCACCGCCAGCAACAGGCCTGTGATCACGCCGCTGCGCGCTGCTCGCAAGCTGACCATGATGGCCACCTTCCAGCGCGGCGCACCCAGGGCAAAGGCGGCCTCGCGCAGGCTGCCAGGCACGAGGCGCAGCATGTTCTCTGTTGTGCGCACCACCACCGGCACGGCAATCAGCGACAAGGCCAGGCTGCCGGCGTATCCAGAGAAGTTACCCACCGTGGCCACCGCAATCGCATAGACGAACAGCCCCAGCACGATGGAGGGCGCCGACAGCATGATGTCGGTGACGAACCGCGTGAGCTCCGCAGTGCGGCTGCGGTCACCATACTCGGCGAGATAGATGCCCGCGAGGATGCCCACTGGGGTGGAAACCACCACCGTCAGCGTCAGCATCATGAGGCTGCCGACGATGGCGTTGCGCAGACCGCCGCCTTCGGTGCCCGGCGCTGGCGTGTCCTGCGTGAACAGCTTGAAGTCCATGGCCGTCAAGCCGTTGTAGAACAGCACGGCCAGGATCCACAGCAACACTGCCAGGCCCAGGACCATGGCTCCCATGGACAGGGTCAGGCCCACGCGGTTGGCCAAGCGGCGCTTACGATACAGAGCGGGATTCATGCTCACAGGCCCTTCCCCTTCTCGGTCCGGATGATGAGGATCTTGGCCAGCGCCAGCACCACGAAGGTGATGACGAAGAGCAGGAAACCGAGCGCGAACAGCGTGGACAGGTGGAAGTCCGCTGCCTCACCAAACTCATTGGCCAGCGTCGAGGCGATCGAAGTGCCCGGCGAGAACAAGGAGGTGGGCAGCCGGTTGGCGTTGCCGATGACGAAGGTCACGGCCATCGTCTCGCCCAGTGCGCGGCCCAGGCCCAGCATGATGCCGCCGATGACGCCCTTTTGCGTGTAGGGCAGCACGACCCGGCGCACCACTTCCCAGGTGGTGCAGCCCAAGCCGTAGGCCGACTCGCGCAGGATGGGGGGCACGATCTCGAACACGTCACGCATCACCGCCGCCACGAAGGGCAGCACCATGAAGGCCAGGATCGTGCCCGCAGCCAGGATGCCCAGCCCATTGGGGGCGCCGCCGAACAACCAGCCGATGAGGGGCATGCCGCCCAGCACCTGCTGCACAGGCACCTGGAAGTAGTCAGCGAACAGCGGCGCGAACACGAACAAGCCGAACATGCCGTAGATGATGGACGGCACCGCCGCCAGCAGCTCAATGGCCGTGCCCAGCGGCCTGCGCAGCCAGACAGGGCAGGTCTCGGTCAGGAACAGCGCAATCCCGAAGGCCAGCGGCACGGCGATCAACATCGCCATGCCGGCACTGGTGACCGTGCCGACGATGGCAATGAGCGCGCCGAACTCCTCGTTGATGATGTCCCACTCGGCGCGCCACAGGAACTCGAAACCGAACTTCTTGAACGTGGGCGCGGCATTGATCAGCAGCGAGCCGATGATGCCCAGCAGCGCCACCAGCACCAGCAAGGAAAAGGCCTGGGTCATCCGGTGAAAGAAGAAATCCTGGATCTGCTGCCGGCGGGCGATGGACACCATTGAAGGCGCCACGCCCGCCAGGGTGGAGGGTGTTGAACTCATGCGGGATCCTCCCATGTCAGGCCGCTCGTCGGGAGTATGCCCAAGCCCACCAGCGCCGACCTGCGGGCCGGCTTGGGAAGCGTCCAGGGGCGTAGGCGTCGTCCCGCTCATGGGTCACCCTGCTCTGTGAAGGCCGTTGATCAGCGCTTGATCTGCGACCAGACGCGGCTGCGGATGTCCGCCGTCAGCCGGTCAGGCAGCGGCACATAGTCCAGTTCCAGTGCCATCTGCTTGCCATTCTTGAAGGCCCAGTCGAAGAACTTCAGGGCTTCGCCTGCGGCAGCCTTGTCTGCCGGCTCCTTGTACATGAGGATGAACGAGGCGGTGGAGATGGGCCAGCTCTCCGCACCCTTGGCGTTCACCATGGACACGCCCATGCCCGGGACGCTGAACCAGTCGGCGCCAGCAGCGGCAGCGGCGAAGGTCTTGTCGTCGGGGCTGACGTACTTGCCGTCAGCGTTCATGACCTGCATGAAGTTCATGTTGTTCTTCTTGACGTACGCGTACTCCACGTAGCCGATGGAGCCCTTGATCCGGCCGACGTTGGCGGCAACGCCTTCGTTGCCCTTGCCACCCACGGAGGTGGCAGCCGGCCACTTGACGGCAGCACCCTTGCCCACCTTGTCAGCCCAGTCTTTGCTGATGGCGGTCAGGTAGTCAGTCCAATTGAAAGTGGTGCCGGATCCGTCAGCGCGATGCACGACTGTGATCAGCTGATCCGGCAGGCTCTTGCCCGGATTCAGGGCTGCGAACTTCGGGTCGTTCCACTTGCTGATCGTGCCCAGGAACATTTCGGCCATCACGGGACCCGTGACTCGAAGTTCGCCCGGCTTGAAGCCCTCGAGGTTGATGATGGGCACCGTGCCGCCGATGATGGCCGGGAACTGCACCATGGCGTCCTTGTCGAGGTCGGGGCCGGAGACGGGCGCATCGGTCGCACCGAAGGTTACGGTCTTGGCGCGGATCTGGCGGATACCGCCGGAAGACCCGATGGACTGGTAGTTCAGGCCCGTGCCGGTTTCCTTCTTGTAGGCTTCCGCCCACTTGGCGTAGACCGGGAAGGGGAAGGTGGCACCGGCGCCGGTGATGTCGGCGGCCAGGGCGGCACCGCTGTAGGCCAGGGAGGCGACCACAGCGGCCGCCAGGGTCTTGAGGAAGTGACGCTTCATGGAAATCTCCGCGGAAATGAAAAGTGATGGAAGCTGACAGGTGAGCGCATGCGCCATCCTTGGTTTTGGGATCTCCGTACACCTTGGATTGCGTTATGGGGCACTCTAGGGCTCTCCCGTGAAGCTTTTGTGACAAACCGCCGCTTCAGATGACATCTTCCCTGCGTTGAAGGGTGGTGCGGCTCGTCCGTTGCGAAAGCTGTCATCGGTGATGCCTGTCACAAAGCCGTCACATGCCAGGGCTATCGTCTTTTTGCTGTAAGTTCTCGAACCTCCCCATGAGCAGGTCCGCGAACCTGCCCAAACTCCTACACGTTCATGATCGACCGCGAAGCCTCCTTGCTGGCCTTCAACCTCCGCGTGCTCGCCCAGGCGCGCCGCGCCGATGTGCCGCTGCTGGAGCGGCTTCGCTACATCACCATCGTGTCGTCCAACCTGGACGAGTTCTTCGAAGTGCGCTTCCCGGATTGGCTGGAGCTGGTCCGCCAAAGTGCGCAGGGCGAGACCCGGCAGGAGTTTGCGGACCTGTCGGCGCAGGCCCATGAACTGATTGACGAGCAGTACCGCGTCCTGAATGACGAGGTGATGCCCGCCTTGGCGGAAAAGGGTATCCGCATCCTCAACCATGCCGACCGCAACGAAGCGCAGCGGCGCTGGGTGGCACGCTTCTTCGAAGCCCAGGTCCGTCCGCTGCTGGTGCCGGTGGCACTGGATCCGGCCCACCCCTTCCCGCTGGTGGCCAACAAAAGCCTGAACTTCATCTTGCGCTTGACCGGTGACGACGTGCATGCCGCGGGCGGCGCCATCGTCATCGTGAAGGTGCCTCGGTCGCTGCCGCGCGTCATCCGCCTGCCCGAACGGGTGATGCCGCCGGGCGAACACGGCTTTGTCCTGCTCACCAGCGTGATCCGGGCCCACCTGGGCGAACTGCTGCCCGGCCGGACGGTGGAAGCGTTCTCGCAATTCCGTGTCACGCGCGACTCGGACCTGGAGGTGGACGAGGACGACATGACCAACCTGCGTCAGGCCCTGCGCACCGGTCTGACCACCCGCCACTACGGGCTGGCGATCCGCCTGGAGGTGGTGAGTTCCTGCCCGCCGGAACTCTCGGCGTTGTTGTTGCAGCAGTTTGCGCTGCCGCCCGAGGCGCTGTACCCGGTCAACGGACCGGTGAACCTGGTGCGCCTGAACCAACTCATCGACCAGGCACCCGCCAACGGCCTGCGTTTCCCGCCCTTCGAGCCCGGTTGGCCGCAGGCGCAGTGGCCCAAGGGCAGCAGCGTGTTCGAGCGCCTGAAGAAGGGCGATCTGCTGCTGCACCATCCCTTCCAGAGCTTTGAGCCCGTGGTGGAGTTCCTGCGCCAGGCCGTGGCCGACCCGCAGGTGCTGGCCATCAAGCAGACCGTCTACCGGACCGGCACGGAAAGCGTGCTGATGGACCTGTTGCTGGAGG
This sequence comes from Rubrivivax sp., assembly GCA_021300575.1. GTDB lineage: Bacteria > Pseudomonadota > Gammaproteobacteria > Burkholderiales > Burkholderiaceae_C > Rubrivivax. The sequence goes on along the minus strand of JAJTDM010000007.1, from coordinate 71,653 downwards.
CCGTGCGCCGCGGCAAGGAAGTGACGGTGGTGTTGGAGCTCAAGGCCCGCTTCGACGAGGAAGCCAACATCAACTGGGCCGAACGTCTGGAGGGCGTGGGCGCCCAGGTGGTGTACGGCATGGTGGGCTTGAAGACGCACGCCAAGCTGCTGCTGGTGACCCGGCGCGAGACCCCTCGCAAGGGCACCACCCTGCTGCGCCGCTACGCCCACCTGTCCACGGGGAACTACAACCCGCGCACGGCACGTCTGTACACCGATGTCGGCTACCTCACGGCCGACCCGGAGTTGACCGCAGACGTCGACGCCGTCTTCCTGAAGCTCTCAAGCCTGGCACCGCTGGCAGGACAACGGCGCCTGCTGACCGCGCCGACGCATCTGCACGCCCGCATGCTGGAGTTGCTGCGCAGCGTCGCTCAGGCTGCGCGGCAAGGCCTGACCGCCCGCGTGGTGGTGAAGGTCAACGCACTGACCGACCCGGCCCTGACCGATGCCCTGGTGGAGGCCGGCCAGGCGGGGGCGTGGATCGACCTCATCGTGCGGGGGGCCTGCATCCTGCGGCCGGGCGTGGCAGGCGTGACGGACCACATCCGCGTGCGCTCGGTGATCGGGCGCTTCCTGGAGCACACCCGCGTCTTCTACTTCCGCTGGGGCGAGGCCAGCGCACCACAAGAAGCCCTGTACCTGAGCAGTGCGGACTGGATGTCGCGCAACATGCTGCGGCGCGTGGAGGTGGCCTGGCCGATCCTGGACGACACGCTGCGCCAACGCGTCATCGACGAATGCATCACCCCCTACCTGCTGGACGAGCAGGACGCGTGGGAACTCCAGTCTTCTGGCGATTACACCCGCACCGCAGAGCGGGGCCTCTGTGCCCAGCAGGCGCTGATGCGGTTGCACGGCTGCGTCGGCCCTTGAGCGTGGACCTCATCCTCTGGCGACACGCAGACGCCCGCGATGCAGCGGACGGTACGGCAGACCGCGATCGGCCCTTGACGGCCAAGGGCGAGCGGCAAGCGGGGAGGATGGCCCGCTGGCTCAACCATCATCTGCCCGAAGGCACCCGCGTGCTGGTGAGCCCCACCCTGCGCACGGTGCAGACCGCCCAGGGCCTGGATCGGCGCAAACGCATCCTGGAGGCGCTCGGCCCCGATCAGACCGTGGAGGCGCTGCTGCATGCGGCGCGCTGGCCGGACGCCAAGGAACCCGTCGTGGTGGTGGGCCACCAGCCCACGCTCGGGTTGACCGCCGCCTACCTGCTGGCGGGCGTGATGCAGCCCTGGCCGGTGCGCAAAGGCGCGCTGTGGTGGATCAAGCGCCGGGAGCGCGAAGGGCAGGTGGAAATCCTGCTGCACGCGAGCCTGAGCTCAGAACACGTCTGAGAATCAGCGCCGCGACGAGACCCGGCCGGCGTCGGGTCCCCAGGGCTCAACTTGCAGTACTGGCCTTGCGCCGCTGCCCGGACTTGAGCTTGGGTTTGGGTTTGGGTTTGGGCTTGGGCTTGGCCTCGCCCGGCAGGGCATCGAACAAGGCGATGAACTCCTGGGTGAGCTTGTGGCTGGGGTCCAGGTAGATCATGGGCCGGGCCGCCTGGTGAGACTCGCGAACCTTCACCGAGGCACTGAGGTAGGGCTGCAGCACCGGCAGCCCCTCATCGACCAGGGCCTGGACCAGTTCGCCCGGCAGGCGCGCGCGCGCCTGGAACTGGTTCACGACGATGCCATGCACCTCGAGTTCGGGGTTGTGGTCACCGCGCAGGTCCTGCACCTCCTCCAGCAGGCCGTAGAGGGCTTTGCGCGAGAAGTCGTCGCAGTCAAAGGGGATGAGGCATCCCTGAGCTGCGATGAGGGCGCTGCGGGTGTAGAAGTTCAAGGACGGGGGCGTGTCGATCCAGATGCGGTCAAACTGGCCGTCCAGCATCTCCAGGCCCTTGCGCAGCTTGTAGATCTTGTAGCGTGACTCCAGTTTGGCGTGCAGATCGGCCAAGGCCGCGCTGGCCGGCATGACGCTCAGGTTCTCGAACGGTGTGGGCACCACGAAACCCTCGACGCCTTCGTCCTTGACCGTGAACTTCAGCGACTGCTCGAAGAAGCCGGCCGTGCCCGGCTGGTCTTCATCAGCCGCATCACCGAGCAGGTAGCGGGTGCTGTTGGCCTGCGGGTCCAGGTCCACCACCAGTGTGCGCAGACCGCGCTGGGCCCCGATGGCAGCGAGGTTGCAGGTGATGGTGGACTTGCCCACGCCGCCCTTCTGGTTGAACACGACACGCCGCATGGGCCTTCTCCCGGTCAATTGACGGGACGTATTGTCGTTGCACCGAGGCTCTACTTCAGGGTTTTCCCGATCATCCCCCGGGGGCTTGCCGGGTCGTCATGTTCACGTCATCGAAGCTTCATGGCGTGGTCACCGTGGATGTTCACCATTCAGGGTCATGGACATGACCGACATCTCCTTCCTTGGCAAGACCTCCACCGCAGACCGCGGCAGCCCTCTGGGAAGCGGCCCGGCCCATGGCAACGCGCCTCGTCTGCAAGCCCTGTGGGCGCGGCATGAAGACGAGGTGCGTGCAGCGCAACGTCTTCGCCACAAGGTGTTCGCCGAGGAGATGGGCGCCCGATTGCCGCGGCTGCTGGGCAGTCCGGAAGGCTACGACATCGACATCTACGACCGCTTCTGCGAACACCTGCTGATCCGAACGGTGGCCACGGACCACCAGCCCGGCGAGGTGGTGGGCACCTACCGGCTGTTGACCCCGGGCGGAGCGCGTCTGGTGGGCGGCCTGTACACGGACACCGAGTTCGACCTCGTGCGTCTGCGCCACCTTCGCCCGCGCATCGCTGAACTGGGCCGCTCCTGCATCGACGAGCGCTGGCGCACGGGCGGCGTGATCATGCTGCTGTGGTCCAGCCTGGCGGAATTCATGTCGCGCAATGGCCTGGACGTCATGCTGGGCTGCGCCAGCGTGCCCATGCGCGACGGTGGCCACCTGGCGGCCAGCCTGTGGGCGCAACTGCGGCACCGCCATCTGGCGCCCATCGAGCATCACGTCACGCCCAGGCTGGCATTGCCTGTGGATGAACTGGACGGCACCCTGAAGGTGGACCCCCCGCCCCTCATCAAGGGCTATCTGAACTGCGGCGCCAAGGTGCTGGGCGCACCCGCCTGGGACCCTGACTTCGGGACGGCAGATCTGCCCATGATGCTGCAGATGCGGGACATGTCACCCGCCTACAGGCGAAGACTGCTGGGGGTCTGAAACTCGGCCGCCAGCGGCCGAACGAGCTACGACAGGAGTTCCAGGCGCAGGGGCCCCTGGCGCTCCCAAGCCTGCACTTCTTCCTGAAGCAGGTGCAGTGTGCGTGGATTCGGGCCGTCATTGGACGGGTTCCAACCCAACACGGCCACACGACCATTGCGGCGGTTCAATCGGTACTCCATCGACGGCGGGTAGCCCCTGGCGTGACAGCGGATCACCGCCAGCCGCAGGCTCAAGACCTGCCAGGCGAACAGGGGGTCGGCCAGAGCCTCCTCCACCTTGCGCAACCCGCCTCGCTGGGCAAGAACCAACTGCCCTATGCGCCGCTGCTGGCTCTGCGAGAACCCCGCGGCATCCATGTGCGCCAGAAGGTAGGCGCTGTGGCGGTGGTAATCATGGTGCGACACGGCCAGCCCGAGTTCGTGAAGATCACAGGCCCACCCCAGTTCGCGGCGCGCCTGCGGGTCGGCATCGGGCCACGCGGCGTCGTGCAGCAGCAGCGCCGTGTCTCGCACCCGTTGCGCCTGCTCGGTATCCACATCGAAACGGCCCTGCAGAGCGGCCACGGTGACATCACGCGCATCCTGGCCCCGGGCGCCCGGGCGCTGGGCCAACAGGCGTTCGTGCAGGTCGATGATGACCCCCTGGCGCAATGCGCCCTTGGCGGGGCGCATCCGTTCGATGCCGAAGTGGGTGAGCAGGGTGTAGAGGATGGCCAGACCGCCTGGGATGACGGCCCGCCTGTCGTCACGAAGACCGGGGACCTGAAGCCGGTCGATGTGACTCGCCTCGATGCATTGCTCGATCAGTGAGGCCAGTCCGGCCGCGGTGATGTCGCCGTCGGTCTTGCCCGACTCGCGCAGTACGTTGGAAACGGCACCTACCGTGCCGGACGAGCCCAGAGCCTCCGTCCACAAGGCGGGCGCAAACTCCGTCAGGGCTTCCTCGAACTCGGCGCCTGCGGCGATCTGCGCGGCACGGAAGGCTTGGGAGCTCATGTGTCCATCGCCAAAGTAGCGCATCGACAAGCCGACAGAACCGACTGGAAAAGACTCTGCCTCCTGGGGCGTACGTCCCTCACCCAGGATCAGCTCCGTAGATCGCCCCCCGATATCGACCACCAGACGCGAAGCGTCAGACGGTTGGAGAAACGACACCCCGGCATAGATGAGCCTCGCCTCTTCCCGGCCAGAAATCACCTCGATGGGGTAACCCAGCACGCGCTGGGCTGCGCGCAGGAACTCGTCGCGGTTACGAGCCTCGCGCAGCGTCTGCGTCGCCACCGCGCGCACCCTTGTGGGGTCGAAGCCCTGCAGCCTCTTGGCAAAGGTGGCCAGCGTGGCCAGGCCCCGCTCGAAAGCCGCTTCGGTCAGGCGCGACTGTTCGTCAAGCCCGGCGCCCAGACGAACGGTGTCCTTGAGATAGTCGTCACGCCGGTAACGGCCCGAGGCCACGCGACCAAGTTCCAGCCGGAAGCTGTTGGACCCGATGTCGATGGCTGCGAGGGCATGCGGGGCTGAGGGTGAAGGCACTTCAAGCACAAGGGCCATTGTGCGCCAGGGCCTGCCCATCATGAGCGGGCCGACGGGACTCCTCCCCTGGGGGTAACGGATGATCAAGCGCCTCTCGCAATTCGGCCTCGAAGCGCTGCACGATGTCAGGCCAGCCCAAGGGCTCCACCGTGCGCCGAGCCTGCTGGCCCCATCGGGCCAGGCGTTGCCGGTCCTGGGCAGCCTCCACCACGGCGCGAATGAACCCCGGCTCGTCCAGGCGGGGGACGCTCTGGCCATTGACTCCCGAACGTATCAACTGGCCCGCAGCCGCGTGGTCAAAGGCCACGACCGGCACGCCGCTGGCCATGGACTCCGTAACCACGTTGCCGAAGGTCTCGGAAAGACTGGGAAACAAGAACAGATCGGCAGAGGCCACGTGGCGGGCCAGATCCTCGCCTGAACGCTGGCCAGCGAAATGAAACTGAGGCCGCTTCAACTGCAGTGGGTGGCGCATTGGGCCATTGCCCACCAGCACCATGCGGGCATCCGGCACCTGCTGGGCCAGCGCATCGAAGGCCCGCACCAGCAACTCCAGATTCTTCTCAGCGGCCAAGCGGCCCATGTAGAGGACGGCAAGACCCTCGGGCCCGAGCCCCCAACTCAGGCGCAGGCCCGGGTCTCGGCGCAAGGGGTTGAACATCTCGGTGTCGACTCCCCTGGACACTACCCGAAGGCGTTGGAAGCCGCAATCCGCGAGTTCTTGCCGAAGGTCGTCCGTGGGTACGAAGGTGCGCCGTGCGGCGTTGTGAAACTTGCGCAGGTAGGCCATGATGGGCTTTCGCAGCCAACCGACCCCGTAGTGCTGGCTGTAAGCGTGGAAGTTGGTTCGGAAGTCCGAGGTCACCGGCAGCTTGAGATGCTCGCAGGCCTTGAGCGCGGACCACCCCAGGGGGCCCTCCGTGGCGATGTGCACGATATCGGGTCGGTGAAAGGACCAGAGCCTCACCAAAGCACGCTTGGACGGAACCCCCATGCGCAGGCTCGGGTAGCGCGGCACCGGCAACCCGCGCATCAGCACCTCATGAAAGCGCTCTGAAGTGCCGCAGGCTTCCGATCCTGGCTGACGCGGCCGAATGAGCTGAACGTCGTGGTTTCGCTTGTGCAGGCCCTGCACCAGATGGGCCAGCGTCATGGCCACACCATTGACCTCGGGGGGGTAGGTCTCGGTGACGAAGGCCACCCGCAGCGATCGTCTCGGTGCCGGGTACTCCTGCACCAGAAGACCGGCATCCAGGTCGGAAGAGGTCGCGTCCATACCGTGGATGCTGTCGGCTCAATGAGTCCGCGCCATGACAGAACGGCGTCAGCCGTGTCACATCGGCGTCACTGAACTTTCATGCAGCACCACGAACATTGCAGCGCGCTGCCCGCCGGGCGGCTTCAACCCCTGCCGAGGAACGACGTGAACGAATTCATGAACGCCCTGAAGGTCCAGCGCTGGGATGACCACCGCTACTACCACCACAGCCGCATCAACCAGACCCTTCATCTCATCAGCGCAGTGAGCTTTGTGATCGCCTACGGTTTGCTCTTCATCGAGCCGGCCTGGTCGGCCCTCCTCGCCTGGTGCGTCTCGATGGTTGCCCGTCAGGCGGGCCACTTCTTCTTCGAACCCCGTGGCTACGACCACGTCAACCAGGCCAGCGACGAGTACAAGGAAGAGATCAAGGTGGGCTACAACATCCGCCGCAAGATCGTGCTGATGTCCGTGTGGGTCGCCCTGCCCTTGGCCCTGTGGCTGACACCGTCATTGGGGGGGCTGATAGAGCCTGCCGGCACCTTCGGCGAGTATGTTCATGACGTCGGCATCTCCTGGCTCGCCCTGGGCGTTGCAGGCCTGATCGTGCGGGTGTTGCAGCTGTGGGTACAAGACGGGCTGATGACAGGGATGGTGTGGGCCACCAAGATCATCACCGATCCCTTCCACGACATCTGGCTGTACCACAAGGCCCCGCTGCATCTGCTGCGCGGGGAACTGATCGACCCCATGATGCACGCGCAGCGTCACTGACGCTGCGCACCGCCGCGCCAGCGCGTCAGCATCTCGGCCAGGATCCCGCGACGGATCGAACTGTCGGTCACCGCGGGATCCCTCCACCACCAGCCATCGGCCTGCATCTGGCGGCCAGCCTCGACGAAGCGGTCCAGCACCGCCTGCAGGTCCTCGTCGCGGTAGTTCAGGCTGAAGATCAAGCGGCCAGACCCCACCCAGCTCAAGGCCAGTCCATGCGCACGCAGATAGAACTGGAGCATCCAGTTGTAGCGCGACGGCTGCGTGTATGTCACCGTCCAGACGCTGGACATCTGCGCCACGCGCACGGGCAAACCCTCCTTCTCGAACTTCGCATTGAAGCGTGCCGCGCAGTCGTTCCACCGCTCATCCAATCCGTTGTAGAGGGCACGCACTGCGGGGGTCTCCATGCGGTCGAGAAAGGCCTTCATCGCCCCCATCACGTAGGGGTGCGCGTTGAAGGTACCCCGCGCGAAGCAGAGGTCAGCGGGCCGGTCTTCGCGATAGCGCTTCATGAGGTCGGCACGCCCGCAGACCACGCCCACCGGCAGGCCGCCCCCCAGCGTCTTGCCATAGGTGACCATGTCGGCACGAACCCCGAAGTACTCCTGTGCACCACCCGGCGCCAGCCGGAAGCCCAGGAACACCTCGTCGAAGATGAGAACGATGCCGCGCTGGCTGCACACCTCGCGCAAGCGCCTGAGCCACTCGGTGTAGGCAGCGCGGTCGAACCCCGCGCTGCGGCTGCTGTCGACCAGGGACGAGTCTCCCGGGGCGGGGCGGTTGGGGTGCAGCGCCTGCAAAGGGTTGACCAGGACGCAGGCAATGTCGCGACGCGTGGCCAGCACATGCAAGGCCCGATCGTCCATGTCCTTGAGCGTGTAGGTCTGGCGCGGGGTCACAGGGTTGCCGGGGCCTGGCTGCACGTCTTCCCACCAGCCGTGATAGGCGCCACAGAAGCGCACCAGGTGCGTCTTGCGGGTGTGGTACCGAGCCAGTCGCACGGCCTGCATCACGGCCTCGGTACCGGACATGTGGAACGACACCTCGTCAAGGCCGGAGATCATCTTCAGCCGCTCGACGTTCTCCACGACACAGGGGTGGTACGCGCCCAGCACGGGGCCCAGTTCGGCGGCGGTAGCCGAGCCTTCCGCGATGCAGGCCTTGTAGAAGTCGTAGCCGAAGAGGTTGACGCCATAAGACCCGGTCAGATCGAAGAACTGATTGCCGTCCAGGTCCACAACCTTCACGCCCCGGGATGCGCACACGAAGCTGCCCACCTTCAGGTGTTCGCGCAGGTAAGGGCTGTACTGGAAGGGCACGCGGTAGCTGCCGGTGAACTGCAGGTCGGACACGCTCGCGCGCGCCTGCGCCGTGGCCGCGACGCTCAGCGGGAAGCGCGCTGCGTACAAGCCCGCCAGCGCGTGAAAGCCCGCCTTGCGCCGCTCCACCACTTCGGCAGGCGCATCGTCAGAAGCAAAGAAGCGCTCAGCGCCATAGGCGTACCCCGGAATGAGCGAGGCCACCCGCTTGGCCATGCGCGAGTGCCCCGCCAGCGACCGGTGCTTGGCCCTGGAGAGTTCAATGCGGCGCTTGAACCGGGGCAGGCCCCAGGCTGCGCCCACCGTAAGGGCCGCGAGGGCGGACAGGGCCGGGAAGGTCATGGCTTCTTGCATGGCATCAACTCTTGGTGAAGACATGACAGATGTATTCCAGACTCTTGACAGGCTGATGAAATGAACCCAGATCCCTCCAATTCCTCAGCGCTGCCGCCAACTTCCGGCAAAGCGGCCAAGCCTCGCGGGGTGTGGCAGCGCCTGTTGCTGCAGGAAGACTTGAATTTCCTGCTCACCAACCGGGTGCCCCGCATCGCCCTGACGCACTTCATGGGCTGGTTTAGTGGACTTCGGAGCCCCGCGCTGACCCGGATCTCGATCTTCATCTGGAGGCTGTTCACCGAACTGGACCTCAGCGACGCCCGGAAGTCGCACTTCAGCAGCCTGCACGAATGCTTCACCCGAGAGCTGAAGCCCGGGGCGCGAACTGTCGATCCTGACCCTGCGGTGCTGGTCAGCCCCAGCGACGGCATCGTGGGCGCCTGTGGTTCGGTGATGAAGGGTCAGGTCTTCCAGGCCAAAGGCTTCGCCTATGACCTGAAGGACCTGATGGGCAACGCCGACAATCCCTGCGCCTTCGAAGGTGGAAGCTATGTCACGCTGCGCTTGACCTCAGCGATGTACCACCGCTTCCATGCCCCTCATGACGCCACCATCCGGCACTTGCGCTACATCAGCGGCGACACCTGGAACGTGAACCCGATCGCGCTGCGGCGCGTTGAGCGGTTGTTCTGCCGCAACGAACGGGCGGTGTTGCACACACGTCTGGCGCGCGGCGGCCACGACATCGCCTTGGTGCCGGTGGCGGCCATCCTGGTGGCCAGCATGCGGTTTCACTTTCTGGACGTGCTGCTGCACCTGCGCTACCGAGGTCCGCACGAGCTGCCCTGCGAGGTGGAGGTGTCCAAGGGTCAGGAGCTGGGCTGGTTCCAGCACGGCTCCACGATCATCGTCTTCGCGCCACCTGGCTTCCGCCTGGCGCCGAACATCGCCGAGGGTCAGCACATCCGCATGGGCGAGCCCTTGATGCTGCTGCCCGACGCGGCGGACCCGCAGGCCACAGGGACTGTCACCGTTGTGTAGGACAAGCTTCACGGCAGCGTCACGTAAGCCCAGCAGCATTGCAGTCAGGTGCTGAAGCGGCGGTGTGCGTCGCCCCAGTGGCCGCTGGAGACCTGCGATGAAGATCACTGTGTTTGGTGCCGGCTATGTGGGCCTGGTGACGGCGGCCTGCCTGTCCGACATGGGCAACAGCGTGGTGTGCGTCGACGTGGACAGCTCACGGGTCGAGATGCTGCGGCAAGGTCGCGTCCCCATTCACGAGCCCGGCCTGGCGGACTTGGTGACACGCAATGCTGCGGCCGGGCGTCTGCAGTTCACCACCGATGCGGTGCAGGCCACCGTCCACGGCACCATCGTCTTCATCGCCGTGGGCACGCCTGCGGCCGAGGATGGCTCGGCCGATCTTGCGCACGTGCTGGAGGTGGCACGCACGATCGGACGCCACATGCAGGACTACAAGGTCGTGGTCGACAAGAGCACGGTGCCCGTGGGCACGGCAGACCGCGTGCGCCAGGAGATCGGTCAGGCCCTGCGCGAGCGCGAAGCCATCGTGCCTTTCGCGGTGGTGTCCAACCCCGAGTTCCTCAAGGAAGGGGCTGCCATTGCCGACTTCATGCACCCTGACCGCGTGGTGATCGGCGCCGATGACGAGCAGGCCACCTTGCTCATGCGCGCGCTGTACGCGCCCTTCCTGCGCAACCGGGATCGGGTGCTCGTGATGGACCCGCGCAGTGCGGAACTGACCAAGTACGTGGCCAACGCCATGCTGGCCTCACGCATCAGCTTCATGAACGAGATGTCACGCCTGGCCGAACGTCTGGGGGCGGACATCGAACAGGTCCGCATGGGCATCGGCGCGGACCCTCGCATCGGCACGCACTTCCTGTACGCGGGTTGCGGCTGGGGTGGATCCTGCTTTCCCAAGGACGTGCAGGCTTTGGCGCGCATGGGGCAGGACACAGGGCTGGACCTGCAGATCGTGGGGGCCGTACGGGAAGTCAACGAGCAACAGAAGCGCTTGCTGGGGCAACGCATCCGGCACCGCTACGGTGACGACCTGAGGGGTCTGACCTTCGGGGTCTGGGGGCTGTCCTTCAAGCCCGACACCGACGACCTGCGGGAAGCCCCCAGCCTGCTGCTCATCGACGAGTTGCTGAAGTGCGGCGCCACGGTGCGCGCCTTCGATCCGGTGGCGATGCCTGGGGTGGCTGCGTTGTGGCCCGACCGCCCCCGTCTGACGCTTTGCGACGATCCGCTTTCCGCCGCCGATGGAGCCAGCGCATTGGCGATCGTGACCGAGTGGCGGGAGTTCCGCAGCCCGGACTTCGGTGCCCTGAAGGCGCGCATGAAGACGCCTGTGCTGCTGGATGGCCGCAACCTGTATGACCCGGGGCTGATGCTGCAGCTCGGCTTCGAGCACCTGGGCATTGGCCGCGGCAGTGTGGATGCCCGCTGGTCGCGCCTGCCCGAAGAACGTTTACAGGCTTTGGCAGCCTGACGCAGTTCGCCCCTGGCCGTCGGGGGGCGATCTGAACGGGAGCCCGTGTCAGCCTCTTCAGGCCCTGGTCTGCGGCAACACCGTGTCGGGCTCGGGGAGCACGACAGGCTGCACAGGTTCCACGGCCCCGGGCAGGGCGAGCGGTCGGTGTGCCGCCTCGAGCGAGGCACTGCGGTCAATGATTTCCAGGCGCCCGTCATGATGCTCGACGAGCGCGGTCAGTGACTCCACCCAGTCACCGTCGTTGCAGTACAGCACGCCCTCAATCTCGCGAATCTCGGCATGGTGGATGTGACCGCACACCACGCCGTCAGCGCCTCGCTTGCGGGCTTCGTGCGCCACGGCGGTCTCGAAGTCGCTCACGTAGCTCACTGCGCGCTTGACCTTCAGCTTGAGATAGCGCGACAGGCTCCAGTAGGGCAACCCAAGCCGCGCCCTCAGGCGATTGAACCAGCGGTTGACCTTCAGGCTGAGTTCGTAGGCTGCATCTCCAAGATAGGCCAGCCACTTGGCGCACTGGATGACGCCATCGAAAAGGTCCCCGTGCGTCACCCACAGGCGCCGCCCATCGGCCGTGACATGGATGCACTCCTCCGCCACGTCCACCCCGCCAAAGTTGTGCGCGACATAGCGCCGTGCGAACTCGTCATGGTTGCCGGGAACGAAGACGACGCGCACACCTTTTCGCGCCTTGCGCAGGATCTTCTGCACCACATCGTTGTGCAGTTGCGGCCAGTACCAGGTGCGCCGCAACTGCCAGCCGTCGATGATGTCGCCCACCAGGTACAGCGTGTTGCACTTGATGTCGCGCAGGAAGTCGAGCAACGCCTGCGCCTGACACCCCGGGGTGCCGAGATGCAGATCGGAGATCCAGACGGTGCGGACATCAATCTTCACTGCAGAGTCATCATCCACCGGACGCTCCTCAAGGTTTCGCCAGCGGCATGATGCTCAGCCGAAGTGACGCGGATGTGACCGCGTGGGCTGCCATGTCACAAACCACAGCACTGCTCTCCCGCGCCTGGGGTTGCACGACCGAGAGTTGTCATCACCTTGTCATGCAGGTGAACGACAAGCCCGGTTCAATCGCTGGACAGCCGCGCTGCCGCCTGATGACCTCTCCAGAGCCTGCCCCATCCGCACTGACCCACCACGCCGATGACGGGCTGATCTGCGGCTATCGCTTCGAACCCGATGGGGGCGTCCACAGCGTCGCATCGACCACCGAAGCGCACTCACTGCTCTCACAACAAGGCCCGGGGTTCGTGTGGCTGCACATGAACCTGAGCCACACCGCCAGCTTGCGCTGGCTGCGGGCGCACGCCGGACTGAGCGAGAACTTCTTCGAAGCGCTGGTGGAGGGGTCACGCTCGTCGCGGATAGAGCGTGATGAGGATGCACTGTTTGCCGTTCTCAACGACGTGACCTTCGACTTCAGCTTCGACGCCAAGGAGGTTGAGACCCTGTGGGCCAGTGTGACGCGAGGCCTGGTGGTCACGGCAAGGCGCAGGCCGCTGCGCTCGGTGGACCGGCTTCGCACCGCCGTGCGGCGGGGGGCCGCCATGACCAGCAGCGTGGACCTGCTCGACCACCTGCTGCGAGACCAGGCCGATGAATTGCAGCGCATCCTGCGCCGCGCCTCGGAGCGCCTGGACGAGGTGGAGGACGAGCTGCTGGCAGGTCGGCACGAGCGGCACGGCGCGGAACTGGCCGGCCTGCGGCGCCTGATGGTGCGACTTCAGCGCCTGCTCACCCCCGAGCCGAGCGCGCTCACGCGGGTGCTGGGCCGCCCGCCAGGCTGGATGTCTGCGGACGATCTGCAACAGCTCGCGCAAGCCAACGAGGAGTTCTCCCTTGTCCTGCGAGACATTGCGGCCTTGCAGGACCGCGTCAAGCTCATGCAGGAAGAGTCGGCCACCAAAGTGGCCGAGGAGAACAACCGGAGCCTGTTCATGCTGACCATGGTCACGGTGCTGGCGCTGCCCATCAACCTGACCTCGGGCCTGTTCGGCATGAACGTAGGCGGCATCCCGTTTGCGCAGACCCCTGCCGGCTTCTGGTGGATGGTGGGCTTGATCACGGCCTTCACCGGGCTGATCGCCTGGCGGGTGATGCATCGACTGCGGGACCGGGGACGTTGAACGCCCCCCCTGACGCAGCTTGGCGGGCCAAGGGATGTTGTTGCAGGGCGCGAAGCCACTGCTCAATCGCTGCGCTTGGGACGCCCTGTCTTGATCGGCTGAAGGCGCTCCAACGCCGCCACGAGGGCTGCCGGAGACTGCTGGCCCAGCAATTGCAGCCCAGCGCGCAGCAACTCACTCTTCTTGGCGGCGCGCCCATTCTTCAAGGCGCGTTCCTTGAGGGTGGCCACCAAGGCGAAATCAGCTTCAGGCATGGTGAAACTGTCTCGCACCAGCCGGACCTTGGGGGCCTTGGCGGGCTTCTCCGGCGCCGGCGTGGGCGATGCTGTCGAGCCAGCCGCCGCCCTCGGGGCAGCAGGGGTGGCTGCCGGGCTCACAGCCTTGGCAGCGGCGCTTGAACGCTTCCTGGGGACGGAAGGTTTCGACGCCGGCGCCGGCGCCGATGCGGGTCGTGTGCTTGCCGCCCTCACAGGCTTGGCGGACGAAACTGCATTCGATTTCATTCGGTACTCCTTGCACAGATGAATCCAAAACTGTTTATACCGTTTACACAGTTCATGGTCAACAAGAGAGCCTGATGAAGGCCTGGTCACCAGATCTTGGCAAGTCAGCACGGGACTGCTGCAGCCATCGTCACACAACTGTCATCTCGAAGGTGGATCATTCGATTTCGGTGGAAATATCAAAGATCGATCGAATGTCGACGCCCCGCCGCCCATGACCACCCACTCCATGACCCAGACCCCACCCATGAAAGTCGGCATCAACGGCATGGGCCGCATCGGCCGCCTGGCGCTGCGCGCCGCCTTCGGCGCGGCCGAGCGCCCGCAGGACGACCCGCGCGCGGGCAACCGCCTGGAGGTGGTGCACCTGAACGAACTCAAGGGAGGCAGTACCGCCACGGCGCACCTGCTGGCGTTTGACAGCGTGCAGGGCCGCTGGCGCGAGGACATCGAGGCGCTTGATGAGCATTCAGTGCGCATCGGCGCGCGCACGCTCGGCTTCAGCGCGCACGCCACCGCAGCCGACATCCCTTGGGGTGACCTGGGCGTGGACCTGGTGCTGGAGTGCACGGGCAAGTTCCTCACCCCCGAGACGCTACAAGGCCACCTGGACAGGGGCGCCAAGCGCGTGATCGTGGCGGCCCCGGTGAAGACCGGCGGCGTGCTCAACGTGGTGGTGGGTGTGAACGAGCACCTGTATCACCCGCAGCAGCACCCCATCGTCACCGCCGCTTCGTGTACCACCAACTGCCTGGCGCCCGTGGTGAAGGTGGTACACGAGGCCCTGGGTATCCGCCACGGCCAGATCACCACCATCCACGACCCCACCAACACCAACCTCGTGGTGGACGCGCCCCACAAGGACCTGCGGCGTGCCCGCAGCGCCATGCTGAGCCTGGCGCCCACCACCACGGGCAGCGCCACGGCCATCGCCTTGATCTACCCCGAACTCAAGGGTAAGCTCAACGGGCACGCCGTGCGGGCCCCGGTGCTCAACGCGTCGCTCACCGACTGCGTGTTCGAACTGCAGCGCGCGACCACCGCCGAGGAAGTGAACGCCCTGTTCGCGCAGGCCGCGCGCGGGTCGCTGGCGGGCATCCTGGGTTACGAGGAGCGCCCGCTGGTCAGCGCCGACTACGCACGCGACACCCGCAGCTCCATCGTGGACGCGCTGTCCACCATGGTGACCGACGGCACCTTGCTGAAGGTGTACGCCTGGTACGACAACGAGATGGGCTACGCCTGCCGCATGGTGGACCTGGCCTGCCATCTGCAGCAGCAGGGGGTGTGATGTCAGATGACTCCCGCGCGGGCGGGCCGAGCGCCGGGCCGCCCCAAGCCGGCCCGCATCCCCTCGGGGGATCGCACGGCGTACCCGCCGTGCGAGGGGTCCAACATTACGCCATCGTCACCGCCGCCTACTGGGGCTTCACGCTCACGGACGGCGCGCTGCGCATGCTGGTGCTGCTGCACTTCTACCAGCTGGGCTACTCCCCTTTCACCCTGGCCTTCCTGTTCCTGCTGTACGAAGCCGCCGGGGTGGTGGCGAACCTGGTGGGCGGCTGGCTGGCCACCCGCTACGGCATCGCGCGCATGCTGGCCGTGGGGCTGGGCACGCAGATCCTGGGGTTTCTGATGCTGTCGGCCTTGTCACCCGACTGGACGGTGGCGGCATCCGTGGCCTGGGTGGTGGGCGCGCAGGGCCTGTGTGGCGTGGCCAAGGACCTGACCAAGACGGCCAGCAAGTCGGCCATCAAGCTCACCGCAAGCCAGGCCAGCGGCCAGCTCTTCAAGTGGGTGGCCTTCTTCACCGGCAGCAAGAACGCGATGAAGGGCATCGGCTTCTTCCTGGGCGGCGTGCTGCTGCAGGCCCTGGGCTTCACCCACGCCCTGTGGGCCATGGCCGCGCTGCTGGCGCTGGTGTTCGTGGGTGTGGTGGGCTTCGTGCCGCCGCTGATGGGCAAGAACAAGGCGTCCAAGTCAGCCCGTGAACTCTTCGCCAAGAGCCGGGCCATCAACCTGCTGGCCGCCGCGCGGGTGGCCCTGTTCGGCGCGCGCGATGTGTGGTTTGTGGTGGGCGTGCCCGTGTTCCTGTACGCCTCAGGCTGGAACTTCACCATGGTGGGCGCATTCCTGGCGCTGTGGACCATCGGCTACGGCGTCGTGCAGGCCGCAGCACCGGCCATCGTGCGGCGCAGCGAGGACGGCCTCACGCGTGAAGTGCCCGCGGCCCGCGCCTGGTCGGCCCTGCTGGCCGCCGTGCCGCTGGTGCTGGCAGGCCTGGTGTGGGTGCAGGTGCCGCAGCTGACCTGGGTGGTGGTGGCGGGGCTGGCGGTGTTTGGCGCGGCCTTTGCCGTCAACTCTTCGGTGCACTCCTACCTGATCCTCGCCTACGCCGGCTCGGAGAAGGCGGCCGAGGACGTGGGCTTCTACTACGCGGCCAATGCCCTGGGCCGCTTCTTCGGCACGCTGTTGTCAGGGCTGCTGTACCAGTGGGGCGGGCTGTCGTGGTCGCTGTTGGGCTCCGGGCTCATGCTGCTGGCGTGCTGGGCCGTGACGCTGGCGCTGCCCACCCGTTTGCCTCTTGCGGGCCCGGGACCAGACCCAGACCCGGGCCCGCGCGCATGAGCGCCGCCGTTCTCACCACGGCCACCGTGGTGCTGCCCGGCCCCTTGTCCGAGGCCCAGGCGGTGGCCGCGCTGTCCGCACTGGCCCAGCCCGCCAGGTTGCGCGTGTTCCGCGCCCTGGTGGGCGCAGGCCCTGACGGGATGACCCCGGGCGTGCTGGCCGCCGCCCTGGGTGTGCCTTCGTCCACCCTGTCGTTTCACCTCAGAGGCCTGGCGGACACCGGGCTGGTGCAAGCCGAGCGCCAGGGCCGCCATCTGGTGTACCGCCCGCTCATCGCCCAGATGAACGAACTCATCGCCTACCTGACCGATCACTGTTGCGGCGGCCAGCCCTGCGGGCTCGCCACGCTCTCCCCTTCCACCTGCTGCTGACACGAGGTTCCCATGACCGAACGCATCCGCCATGTCCTGTTCAGCCTCTCGCTGCAGCAGCAGATGCGCGAGATCGGCACGCGCTGAACATCGGCAACGAAGAGCGCCATGGGACTGTTCGAACGCTTCCTGACCCTGTGGGTGACCCTGGGCATCGGGGCCGGGGTCGCCCTCGGGCTCACCGTCCCCGGCCTGTTCCAGGCCGTGGCGGCACTGGAAGTGGCGCACGTCAACCTGGTGGTGGCCGTGTTCATCTGGATCATGATCTACCCGATGATGGTCCAGATCGACTGGGGTGCCGTGCGCGAGGTGCGCCGACGCCCTCAAGGCCTGGCGTTGACCCTGGTGGTGAACTGGCTGATCAAGCCCTTCACCATGGCGGGGCTCGGGGTGCTCTTCTTCGAGTTCATGTTTGCGGGATGGGTGTCGCCGGCGGATGCGCAGCAGTACATCGCCGGGATGATCCTGCTGGGTGTGGCCCCCTGCACCGCCATGGTGTTCGTCTGGAGCCAACTGGTTCGGGGGGATCCGAACTACACGCTCGTGCAGGTCTCGGTCAACGACCTCATCATGGTGGTGGCCTTCGCGCCCATCGCCGCCTTCCTGCTGGGGGTGACCGAACTCACGGTGCCGTGGACCACCCTGCTGCTGGCCACCGTGCTCTACGTGGTGCTGCCGCTGCTGGCCGGCATGGCCACGCGCGCCGTGCTGCAACGGCGGTCTGAGCTGGCGGTCAGCGACTTCACCGCCCGGCTCAAGCCGGCGGCCGTAGCGGGTCTCATCGCCACCGTGGTGCTGCTGTTCGGCCTGCAGGCGCCCACCCTGGTGGCCCAGCCTTTCATCATCGTGCTGATCGCGGTGCCACTGGTGCTGCAGAGCTACGGCGTGTTCGCCATCAGCTGGCTGGGTGCGCGCTGGCTGAAGCTGCCACATGACATTGCCGGCCCGGCCTGCCTGATCGGCACCAGCAACTTCTTCGAACTGGCCGTGGCCGTGGCCATCTCGCTGTTCGGCCTGCACTCCGGCGCCGCCCTGGCCACGGTGGTGGGCGTGCTGGTGGAGGTGCCGGTGATGCTGTCGCTGGTGTGGTGGGTGAACAGGCGGCGCGGCCGCGCGGCGTGATGCGCACGCAACAGGCGTCGGTTTGACCGACGTCAACACCACGCGGACTCTCTCACCCACTGCCGTTGCCCCGAATGCGGGCGCCAGACACACTCACAAGAAACCGCAGGGCCGCTCCCAAGGTTTCTTGCGCCCCCTCGGGGGGCCGGGCCGGGCACCGCACGGCCCTTGGGGGTTCACGGACACATGGCTTGCGGCCGTGCTGGCTTGTCGGGCGTGGTTGCATTCATCACCGAGGCGCCCGCCCGGCCCCAAGTCCTGCCGAAGCTGCCCGTGGTCGATGGGAACACCTCTGAATGGCCGGTCCTGCCTGTGACAACACCCATCCCGCCTGGCATGCCATGTCAGCGGGTGACGTGCTGCATCACTTCAAACTTGACGCTCAACGGGGCCTGGAGGCGGCCGCCGTCGAACGCTCCAGAGCCCGGCATGGCCCCAACGCGCTGCCAGAGCCGCCACCCAAGCCCCTGTGGCGCACCTTCGGGCGGCAGTTCAAGAGCCCGCTGATCTACATCCTCTTCGTGGCCGCGGTGCTCGCGGTGGCGCTGGGGCATCGTGGCGATGCAGCGGTCATCCTTGCTGTGGTGCTGATCAACGCGCTGATCGGCAGCTTTCAGGAAGGTCGGGCCGAGCGCTCGATGGCGGCGCTGCGGCGTCTGGCGGCACTGCATGTGAGGGTGCTGCGCGACGGTGGCGAATCGATCATCGAAGCGCGCGCCCTGGTGCCTGGAGACACCGTGCTGTTGGCCGCAGGCGATGCGGTGGGCGCTGACGCCCGGCTGGTCGAAGAAGCCCAGTTGCAGGTGGCCGAGGCCGCGCTCACGGGGGAGTCGGTGCCCGTGTCGAAATCCGTGGCCGCCGTGCCTGAGGCCACCGGACTGGCGGACCGCCACTGCATGGTGTATTCAGGCACCCACGTCACGGCTGGCAGGGCGCGCGCCGTGGTCGTCGCCACAGGGGTTCACACCGAAGTGGGTCGCATCGCCGGGCTCACCGAACGCGCCGAGGAGCCCAGGACACCTCTGGAACTTCGGCTCGATCAATTCGGCCGCGCACTGGTGACCGCAGCGCTGAGCCTGTTTGTCCTGGTGGTGCTGCTGGGCCTGTGGCGGGAACTGCCGCTGTCTGAAGTGCTGATGGTGGCCATCAGCCAGATGGTCTCGATGGTGCCTGAAGGTCTGCCGGTGGCGATGACGATTGCGCTAGCGGTCGGCATGCAGCGAATGGCCGATCGGGGCGCGATCATCCGGCGCCTGTCGGCGGTGGAGACACTGGGCTCGACCACCGTCATTTGCAGCGACAAGACCGGCACCTTGACGCGCAATGAAATGACCGCCGTGACCCTGTGGTTGCCGGGCGGGCGCGAGGTTGCCGTGGGCGGAATTGGCTACGCCCCCACAGGTGTGCTCGAAGAGGGCGGCGAGCCCGTTGACGCCGAAGACCCTGCGCTGCGCGAGCTTTGTCTGGCGGCAGCGTTGTGCAATGACGCTGAATTGCAAGCACCCGCGGGCTCAGCCACCGGCTGGGCCGTGCTGGGCGACCCGACCGAAGGCGCGCTGCTGGTGCTGGTGCTCAAGGCAGGGATGAGCCTAGAGGCCGTGCGCCAGAGTGCACCGCGCGAAGCCGAACTGCCCTTCGATTCCGACACCAAGCTGATGGCGACCCGGCACCGTATGGCCGACATGCCACGGCGTGTGTGGATCAAGGGCGCTCCCGAAGCCGTGCTTCGCCTGTGCACCTCAGAGGGCGCGCAGGCGCACACGGCTGCGCGCGAAGCCGCAGAAGGCATGGCCACCCAGGCGCTGCGGGTGCTGGCGTTTGCCACTGTGCCCGACGATGCGCTTGACCCGGCCGACGGCTTCGATGCCCTGGCTGGCCGTGTACGGCTGCTCGGCCTCGTCGGACAGATGGATCCCCCTCGCGAGGAGGTCAAGCACGCCGTCGCGCAGTGTCGTGCGGCGGGCATACGCTCGATCATGGTGACGGGAGACCACAAGCTCACCGGCCTGGCCATCGCACGTCAACTGGGCATTGCACGGGACTGCGAGCACGCCGTGGACGGACCCGAGCTTGAGCGCATGGGCCAGGCGGACCTGCGCGACGCACTGCCCAGGATCGCGGTGTTCGCCCGCGTGCAACCTGCGCAGAAGCTGCGCATCGTCGAAGCCCTGCAGGCCCGTGGCGAGGTGGTGGCCATGACGGGTGATGGCGTCAACGATGCCCCTGCTCTGGCACGTGCCGACGTGGGCGTCGCCATGGGCATCACCGGTACGGAGGTTGCCAAGAGCGCGGCCAAGATCATCGTCACCGACGACAACTTTTCCACCATCGTGGGCGCCGTGGAGCAAGGGCGCGTGGTCTACGCCAATCTCAAGAAGGTGATCCTGTACTTGTTTGCCACCTCACTGGCCGAGGTGCTGGTGCTGTTGCTGGCGCTGGTGGGTGGATTCCCGCTGCCGCTGGCGGCGGTGCAAATCCTGTGGATCAACATCGTCACCGAAGGCACCGTCACGGTGAACCTGGTGCTGGATCCCGCCGATGGCGACGAAATGCGGCGCAGACCGGTGCCCCGCAACGACCGGCTTCTGGGCCCGGAGATGCTCAAGCGAGTGGCCCTGATGACACCCTTGATCGCGGCCGTGACGTTCGGCTGGTTCGCGTGGCGCCTGGGTCAGGGAGTGGCGGTGGAGATCGTGCGTACAGAGACCTTCACCGTGCTGGCCATGTGCCAGTGGTTCAACGTGCTGAACTGCCAATCGGCAAGCGCTTCGGCATTGGGCTTGCGCATCGTGCGCAACCGATGGCTGCTGGGCGGACTCACACTGTCGGTGCTGCTGCAAGGGCTGGTGCTTTACGCGCCACCGATGAACACGCTGTTCCACACCGTGCCGCTGCCCCTGGAGTCGCTGTTGCCACTGCTGGGGCTCGCCAGCCTCGTGCTCTGGTTGGAGGAACTGCGCAAGCTGTGGGTCCGCATCCCGCAAAGGACCCTTGCATGACCTTGGCCTGGCTGCTACTGCAATTCGCCTTGTGCGCGCTGCTGATCGCACGCGCAGGCTACATGCTCAGCGTCAGTGCAGATGCCCTCGCCCAAGCCTACGGGTGGGGTCGCGGCTGGGTGGGCCTTGCACTGCTGGCCACCGTGACGTCCCTGCCGGAGCTGGCCGCCGGCATCAGTGCGGTGGCCTTCGTCGGCGAACCCAACCTGGCGGTGGGAAACGCTCTGGGCGCCTGCGTCGTGAATATGCTGTTTCTGGCCGTTGTGGACGTCTTGCAGCGCCGCCAGCCCTTGTACCAGGAGGCCAGCTCGAACCACCTGCTCTCGGCTGGCTTTGGCGTGGTCATGCTGGGCTTCGTGGCCCTGAGCCTGCTGACCGGCCAAGGCGCCCCTTCCTTGCTGCACGTCGGGGTCTACAGCCCGTTGCTGCTGTTGCTGTACCTGCTGGCCCTCAAGGCGGTGCACTCACACGAACACCGTGACTCCGCTGCGATCGCATATCAGCCCACTGAAGTAGCGGCCAGCCAGCCCACCACCACTTCGGGCGCCAACGCGGCAGGCGCCTGGGCGAATCGGCGCCGTGAGTGGCGTCGGTTTGCTACCGCCTCACTCGTGGTGCTGGCCGCGGGCATGTGGCTGCCCTCGGTGGCGGATCGCCTGGCGCCGGCCCTGGGGCTGTCTGCAAGCTTCGTCGGCACCGTGCTCATGGCCTTTGTGACGACGCTGCCTGAGATTGCCGTGACGCTGGGCGCCCTGCGGCTAGGCGCCCTGGACATGGCCATCGGCAATCTGCTTGGAAGCAATCTCTTCAACGTGGCCGTCTTGGCGGTGGATGATCTGTTCTACATGCGCGGCCCGTTGCTCTCCGAGGTGTCCACCGTGCACACGGGAACCGCCGTGACAGCCCTGGTCATGTCGGGCTTGGTCATCGTCGGCCTGGTGATGCGGCCTAAAGGGCAGGTACTGCGTGTGGTCAGCTGGGTCAGCGTGGGGCTGGTGGCCACCTATGCCGTGAACGCGGCGTTGGTCTACCTCGGGCATACGTGAAGGCCTGTGCGTCTCATCACGGAGTGATGGCGACCTTGAGCACGCCGTCTCGCTGGTTGGCGAACAAGTCGTATGCGGCCTCGATGTCGTTCAACTTGAAGCGATGCGTCACCATCGCACCGAGATCGACGCGTCCACCCTCGATCACCGACATCAGGCGTCGCATGCGTTCCTTGCCCCCGGGGCAGAGCGTGGTGACGATGCGGTGGTCACCCAGCCCTGCGGCAAATGCTCCCAGCGGAATCGTCAGATCACTGGAGTACACCCCCAGGCTCGACAACGTCCCGCCAGGGCGCAGCACGCGCAGGCAGGCCTCGAAGGTCTGCTGTGTGCCCAGCGCCTCGATGGCCACATCGACACCACGTCCGGCGGTCAGCCTCATGATCTCTTCGACAGGATCGGTGCGACTGGCGTCGATCACGTGATCGACACCCAAGCGTGTAGCCATGCGCAAACGGTCGGGCAAACGATCCACGCCGATGACCACGCTGGCGCCGCTGAGCCTGGCCCCTGCGGCGGCGCAAAGCCCGATCGGACCCTGCGCGAACACCGCCACGCTGTCTCCAATGCGTACGTCCGCGCGCTCGGCACCGCTGAAGCCCGTGGACATGATGTCAGGGCACATGAGCACCTGTTCGTCGGTCAACGCATCAGGCACGGGCGCCAGGTTGGTCATCGCGTCGGGCACCAGGACGTACTCCGCCTGGCAGCCATCGATCGTGTTGCCCAGCCTCCAGCCGCCCAAGGCCTTCCAGCCATGTGCAGTCCCGGCACCGTCCTGCGAGCAGGATCCGCACAGGCAGGCATGGCTCCAACCGCTGGGCGTGATCGCGCCGGCAATCACGCGCTGGCCCTCGCGGTAGCCCTGAACGGCTGAGCCGAGCTTCTCGATCACGCCCACCGGTTCGTGACCGATGGTCAGCCCCCTCGCCACGGGGTATTCACCCTTGAGGATGTGCACATCGGTGCCGTAGATGGTGGTGGTGGTCACCCGCACCAGCGCATCCAGCGCACCGACATCCGGAACGGGCTTCTCGTCCAGCACGATGCGCCCCGGCTCCACGAAGATTGCTGCTCTCATCTTGGCCATGCTGCTCTCCCGCAACTGAGGTGGTTGGTGCGTTCAACCGTGCGTCTTGCGCCAGAACATTGAACGACCAGCGGGCGGCCCACGACGCCATCCCCGCCAGAGCACGCAGTTTCGAACTTGAGGGCAGGCCTCACTTGATGTTCATCAACGGGTTAACCGAAGCACCCCCAAGCCCTGACTGTTGCGACCGGAACAAAGCCTCTGACTGCAAGGAGCACCTGCTCAGCGGCGCTGCAGATTCCAGCGTGGGAGCACCTGACGTGGATCCCTGAGGCGGGCCTCTTCGCCTCTGCGCAGCGCCTCTTCCATGCGAACCTCCCGTGCGTGTCGGGCTGTGCCCCCTCTTTCCGCTCCAGGAGTTTGAAGGCCCAATGTGTCAGTCAGGTTCGGCAAAAGTGACCGAGATTTCTGCAGAGGAGTGGTCACCTTTGTCAAACCTCGGTCACGGTAGTCGTTCATGCTACGCCATCAAGCCCCTGATCAAGAGGTTGACATCATGAGCGACAGTTCACCGCCCGCCTCGCCCATCGACGAGCACCTTCTCAAGCGTCTGGAAGCCGACCTGATCGACGGGTACGACGAAGAACTGGAACTTGAACTGGAAGACCGCAACGTGGATGCGTTGTCGGGCCAGGATGAGGCGGATCCGGAAGGGCTTCGCCTTGCGCGTCAGACCTACTTCCGCGAACTCTTCCGGCTGCAGGGCGAGCTGGTGAAACTGCAGGATTGGGTGGCCCATACCGGCGAGAAGGTGGTCATCGTCTTTGAGGGCCGGGACGCTGCCGGCAAGGGCGGCGTCATCAAGCGCATCACCCAGCGTCTGAACCCCCGTATCGCCCGGGTGGTGGCCCTGCCAGCGCCCAGCAGCCGGGAGCGCACGCAGTGGTACTTCCAGCGCTACGTGTCCCACCTGCCCGCAGCCGGCGAGATGGTGCTGTTCGACCGCAGTTGGTACAACCGTGCTGGCGTGGAGCGTGTCATGGGCTTCTGCTCCGAAGCCGACGTGGAAGAGTTCTTCCGCTCGGTGCCGGAGTTCGAGCGCATGCTGGTGCGCAGCGGCATCAAGGTGATCAAGTACTGGTTCTCCATCACTGACGAAGAGCAGCACCTGCGCTTCCTGGGTCGCATCCATGATCCCCTGAAGCAGTGGAAGCTCAGCCCCATGGACCTGGAGAGCCGCCGACGCTGGGAAGACTACACCCGCGCCAAGGAGGCGATGCTGGAGCGCACCCACATTGCGGAAGCACCCTGGTGGGTGGTGCAGGCGGTGGACAAGAAGCGCGCGCGCCTGAACTGCATTGCCCACCTGCTGACGCTGATGCCCTATGAGGAAATGGCCAAGCCCACGGTGGAGCTGCCCGAGCGCGTGCGCCACCCCGACTACATCCGCCAGCCGGTGACGGCGGAGATGATCGTGCCCGAGGTTTATTGAAGAAGCGCGCGACCGAGGTGAATCACGACGACATGCGGACCCCAGGGGAGACCGCGTCCCGTGGGCCGGACATCGTGACCGACACCGGTCCGGAGACCGAGGCGCCGCACTCCATCGGTTCCCTGTTGATCCTGCTGTCCGTGCCCTGCGTGCTGCCCGTGCCCGGCATCGGCAACGTGATGGGCCTGGCGCTGATGGGCGTGGCGCTCCTGATCTGGCGCAGCGGCGGCGCTGGCGTCATCGGGCGTCCCGCGCTGGCGCGAACCGTGGCCCTGGACAAGACCCGGGCGGCTCAGCTGCTGCGATGGATGGGCCGCCTTGAGCAACTGTCCAGCCGCTGGTGCCGTCCGCGCCTGCAGCGGCTGGCGCTGCTACCAGCCCGCTCTTGGCAGGCGGCGGCCATGGCGGCTCTGGTGGCCACCATGGGCGTGGAGATCTTTCTGCCCATCCCGCTGGGCAATGTGCTGCCGGCAGCATCGCTCACCTTGCTGGGCATGGCCTTGAAGCACCGCGACGGCCTGGCCGCCCTGTGGTCGTTGGCACTGGCCGCCACCGCGCTGGCCTATCCATTCGTTCTGGGAGCCGGTGCCTGGCTATGGATCATGGGCCCGTTGTGGCAGGCCTCAGGCCTGGGGGCTTGACCAGTCGATCAGCCCACCCGCCTTGTGGGACGGGAGTGGGCCGTGGAAGCGACCCACCGGCAGCGCGTGGGGGATGTGGCCGCCTTCTCAAGCCGCGATGAAGTTGCGGCCCCTGGCGGATCCCAACGCCGCCTTGACCCGCTGCTCGGCATCATGCACGCCATGCCTGGCAGGGTCGCAGGCAGCACCCACTGACGCCAGCCAAGCCTGCAGACGCGCTACCCCTGGGGACGATACAGCGCCGCCGTCCAGGCCAGCAAGTACCTGCTCGAGCAGCCTGTCCACCCGCTCATCACAGCCCTGCGCCAACTGCCACGCCGTGGGCAGCCACAGGGCGCAGGCCAGGCCGTGCGGCACACCCTGCTCCAAAGTCACAGCGTAGGACAGCGCATGCGCCAGCGCCGTGCGGGTCTGCGAGAAGGCAAAGCCTGCTTCCAGCGAAGCCAGCGAAAGGGCCGACCGGGCTTCCACGTTGGCGGGCTCCCGCAGCGCCACAGGCAGCCAGCTCAGCACCTTTCGCGCGGCCGAGACGGCCAGCACGTCGCTGAACGGATTGGCATGCCGATTCCAGATCGCCTCCAGGGCGTGGGACAGCGCATCCAGGCCCGTGTCGCGGGTGACCGCAGCGGGACAGCTGTGCGTGAGCGCAGGGTCCACAAAAGCGCAATCCGCAAACCCGAAGGCTTCGTCAAAGGAACGCTTCTGGGCGGGCTCGACGTCGGTGTCCCAGACCGTGGCCCAACGGGTCACCTCGCTGCCCGTGCCGGCCGTGGTGGGCACCATCCACAGCGGTGCCAGATCGAGAGCCGGCCAGGGGGCCGTGCCCCGCAGGGCATCGGCCACCCGGTCGAAGCCTGCGGGATGCGTGCGACGGCGAACTTCCGAGAGGTGGTCGATGCGCGGGTCAGCCTCCACAGGCCGACAGCGCAGCACCTTCGCGATGTCCAGCGTGGTGCCGCCGCCCAGCGCGATCAGCACGGTGCTGGGCTCTGCCGCCAACACAGGCCACACCTGTTCGGCGAACTCGCGGCATCTGGCCATGCTGGACAGGCCGTCCGGCACCTCGACCCATGCGCGCAGCCGCTGGCCAAGTTCACGGGCCCACTGGGCCCGCCAGCCCAGCGTGGTGGCGGGCTCGAAGGCCATGACGACCGCCGACCGCTCACCCAATCGCGCTGCCAGTTCGGAGGTACAGCCTGCGCCGAAGCGCACGTCCACCGGCATGCGCCACTGAAAGCCCGCAACGCCCGGCGCCGTCATATGAACCGATTGCGCAAGCGGGCAGACAAGAGGTCGATCAGGCTGACGCTGACCACCAGGATGATGAGCACGGCGCAGGTCTGCGCGTACTGGAATCCACGGATCACCTCGAACAGCACCACCCCGATGCCGCCCGCGCCCACCATGCCCACCACGGAAGCCGAGCGCACGTTGGACTCGAAGCGGTACAGGGTGAAGGAGAGCCACAGCGGCAGCACCTGCGGAATCACGCCATACAGGATCTCCACCAGGGGGTGGGCGCCAGTGGCGCGTATGCCTTCCACGGGGCGCGGGTCGATGGCCTCCACAGCCTCAGAGAAGAGCTTGGCCAGGGTGCCGGTGGTATGCACGAACAAGGCCAGAACCCCGGCGAACGGGCCCAGACCCACCGCCACGATGAACAACATGGCGAACACCATCTCGTTGATGGCGCGGCAGGCGTCCATGAGCCGCCGCACAGGCTGGTGTATCCACGCGGGCGCCACGTTGGCCGACGCCGCCAGACCCAGCGGAACAGCCGCCAGCACGGCGAGCAAGGTGCCCCACACCGCGATGTGGAGCGTGACCAGCATCTCGCCCAGGTAGATGCGCCAGTCCCTGAAGTCGGGCGGGAAGAAGTCGCTGAGGTAGATGGCGATGTTGCCGGCGTCTCGCGCCAGGTCCAGCGGCCGGATCTCCGCCCCCTTCCATGCCCAACCCAGAAAGGCCAGCGCGGCGGCCCAGCCCGCGTAGTACAGCCAACCCGGGCGCTGCGCCGCAGCACGTTCCTGCAACACGCGCATCGACTGGGCGCTTGGCGCCAGCTGCTGAGAAAGGGCGGTTCCGGCCGTCATGGGTTCACTTCTTCAGGGCTGCGAGCTTGCGGTCGATCTCGGCAATCAACTTGGCCTTTTCGTCGGCACTGAGCTTCACATCGGCTTCCGCACGACCACGGTCACGGAACAACTCCAGCTCGCGGATGGGGATCAGCTGGTCATTGTTCGAGGGGCGGAAACCGTCGTAGTCGTAGATCTTGTTCAGGATGGCCTTTTCCTGCGGGTCCTTGGAGGCGTAGTTCAGGACGAAGTTCCTGACCTTCTCCTTGACGACAGGGTCCAGATCCTTGCGGAAGACGAACGGGTCGCTCGGGATCAGCGGGCTCTTCCAGAGCACGCGCAACTGCTGGAACAACTCGGGCTTGTTGGCCTCGAGCTTGCCCATGTCTTCGGTGTTGTTGGTGGCCACGTCCACCTGTTTGGCCAACGCAGCCTGGATGTTGGCGCCATGGCTGGCGCTGCGGATGGTCTTGAAGGCCGTGCGGTGGTCCACCTTGTTCTGCGCAAAGACGTAGAACGTAGGCACCAGGAAGCCTGACGTGGAGTTGGGGTCGCCGATGCCGAAGTTGATGTTCTTGGAGTTCTTCAGCACATCGTCCAGCGTCTTGTAGGGCGAGTCCTTGTGCGTGATCAGCAGCGCGTGGTAGCCGTAGCTGCCGTCCTTGTAGCGGACCTGCGCAAAGATCTCGCCATTGGCGCGGTCCACCGCCTCCATGGCCGCCTTGTTGCCGTACCAGGCCACCTGCACCTTGTTGAAGCGCATGGCCTCGATCACACCGGCGTAGTCCGGGGCGTAGAAGGACTTCACCGTCAGGCCGGTCTTCTTCTCCATGTCGCGGAAGAAGGGCTCCCAACGCTCGCGCTGCACGCTGGCCGCGTCGGTGGCGATGATGCCGAAGTTGATCTCCTGGGCCTGCACGGCCCAGGACGCGGCCCAGGTGGCAGCGCCCAGCGACAGGGCAGCAAGGGAACGGACAAGACGTGTCGTCACGATGGGACTCCTCATGAGAGATGGAAACAATGAATCAAGCCGCGCGGGCTTCGGGGAAAAGATCGGGCTTGGCCCCCAAGGAAGGCAGCCCTGGAATCGCAGGCGGCGACACCTGGGTGGGCGACTCCTCGTCAATCAACTCGTCGGCAGCGGTGCCGTAAAGGTCGCGCAGGAAGCCCGGCGTCAGCACCGACGTCGGCCCGTCGAACACCAGCTCGCCCTGCCGCAAGGCGATCACCCGCTCGCAGTAGCGACGTGCCAGCGCCACGTGGTGCAGGCTGATGAGCAGGGTCATGCGGCGGGTCTGGTTCAACTCCAGCAGCAGGTCCATGACGCGCCGCGTGGACTCCGGATCCAGCGAGGCCACGGGCTCGTCGGCCAGCAGCAGACGCGCACCCTGCACCAAGCAGCGCGCCACCGCGGCACGCTGCTGCTGCCCGCCTGAGAGGGTGGACGATCGCTGAAAGGCCTGATCAGCCAGGCCGATGGCCTGCAGGACGTCCAAGGCACGGGCTCGGTCTTCCAGCGTGAAGCGGCCTGTCAACGAACGCCACAAAGGCGTCTGCGCAGCCACCCCTGTCAACACATTGGTGAGCAGGGGCAGACGGCCCGCGAGGTTGAACTGCTGAAAGATGATGCCGATGCCGTGACGCATGCGGCGCACCTGGGGGTCCAGACGACCGCCTTGCTGCAGGCACTGCCCGTGCACCTCGACCCGCCCTTGGCCCGGGTCCAGCGTCTCCAGCCCGCACAGGGCGCGCAGCAAGGTGGACTTGCCGGAGCCGGAGGCGCCTAGCAGCGCGACGCGCTCGCCGGGCTGAACCGAAAAGGACACGGAAGCCAGCGCCCGCCGCGGGCCACCCTCCGTGTGAAATGTCTTGGCTGCTGCGTGAACGACAACAGCCGGCGTCTCAGATCCCTGCATGCCAGCACGTTAGAGATCAGATGTGACAGTTTCGTGAAGCAATCTGGAAAGACGTCATAAACCCAGCCATGGCGTTGTCACACGGGCTTCACGCTTCAACCCTAGATTGAGCGTCTGCATCAACCCACAGGAGCCTTCCCCATGGCCAACATGATCCGAGACGACGACGGTGTTTCCAACGCTTCAACCAATGATCATCTGCACGATCTGATCGAACGCGAGATTGCCCGCAACCCCAGCCGCCGCAGCATGCTCAAGTCCGGTGCCAGCCTCGGTCTGCTGGGCATCTTTGGCAGCGCACTCAGCGCATGCGGCGGCGGCGATGCCGCTCCCGCACCGGGCACCATCGGCTTCAAGGCCATATCGACCAGCAGCGGTGATGCCATCGTCGTGCCCGAGGGCTACACCGCCGATGTGATGTACCGCTGGGGCGACCCGATCCTGGCGAATGCGCCGGCATTCAAGGGCGACGCCAGTGAGACCTGGGTGGAGCAGGAGCAGCAGGCCGGTGACAACCACGACGGCATCAACTTCTTCCCTTACCCGGGCACCGACGGCAACAGCCGCGGCATCCTGGCCATGAACCACGAGTACATCAATCCCGAGTACATCCACAACGCGGCCAACTTCAACAAGCCCGAAGTCCCGGACAACACCAAGAAGCAGCTCGCTGCGCACGGTGTCTCCGTCATTGAAGTCCAGCGCAACTCGGCCGGCAAGTGGGAGTACGTCAAGAACTCCCCCTACAACCGACGCATCACCGGCTACACGCCCATCACCATCTCGGGCCCGGCTGCGGGCAATGACCTGCTGAAGACCTCCGCAGATGCTTCTGGCAAAGAGGTGCTGGGCACGCTCAACAACTGCGGTGCCGGCCAGACGCCCTGGGGCACCTACATCACCTGCGAAGAGAACTTCAACGGCTACTTCGGCACCGACGCTCCGGGCTGGACAGCGAACACATTGCAGAACCGCTACGGTGTGAGCGCCGCAGGGTTCGGCTATGGCTGGCACAAGGGCGATCCGCGCTTCGATCTGAACGTCAACCCCAACGAGCCCAACCGTCACGGCTGGGTGGTGGAGATCGATCCCTACGCTCCGTCCAGCAAGCCCAAGAAGCGCACGGCGCTGGGCCGTTTCAAGCACGAGAACGCCGAGTGCGTACTTTCCAAGACCAACAAGGCCGTGGTGTACACCGGTTGCGACGAGCGCAACGAGTATCTCTACAAGTTCGTGTCCACAGGCACCTATGACCCGGCCAACAAGGCCAGCGGCACCGATCTGCTCGACAGCGGCACGCTGTATGTGGCACGTTTCGATGCAGGCACCGTCACCGGCGACAACCAAGGCACCGGAGTCTGGTTGCCCCTGGTACACGGCCAGAACGGCTTGACCGCCGAGAACGGCTTTGCCAACCAGGCCGAGGTGCTGATCAAGGCCCGCCAGGCAGCCGACCGCGTGGGCGCCACCATGATGGACCGCCCTGAGTGGGTGGCCGCGAACCGTACCAAGGCGGGCGAGGTGTTCCTGGCCTGCACCAACAACAACCGGCGCGGCAGCACCCCGGCCTCGTCCAACATGGTCAATGGTTCGACCACGGCTGGTTCTGCCCGTCCGGCGATGGACGAGGCCAACCCCCGCGCCGTCAACAACTGGGGCCACATCATCCGCATCAATGAGACCGGAGCGGATGCCGCCGCGACCGCTTTCAACTGGGACATCTTCGTGATCGCCGGCAACCCGGCCCTCGAGGGTGCCAAGAAGGGTTCCAGCAACATCGACGCCAGCAACACCTTCAACTCGCCCGATGGCATCCAGGTGGACCCTGAGGGCCGGCTGTGGATCCAGACCGACGGCAGCTATGCCAACACGGGCGACTTCTTGAACCAGGGCAACAACCAGATGCTGGTGGCCGACATCGCGACGAAGAAGATCACCCGCTTCCTGGTCGGGCCTGCCGGGTGTGAGGTCACGGGGGTGTGCTGGACGCCTGATGGTCGCACCATGTTCATCAACATCCAGCATCCCGGTGAGGTGGGCAGTCACCCCAATGCGCCTGCCGCTTATGTGGCAGCGGCTTCGAATGCCAAAGATGCCTGGGTCAACGCCAACCCCACCGCGTTCTCCAAGTGGCCTGACGGCCCCAACGGTGGCCGTCCGCGCTCAGCCACCGTGGTCATCCGCAAGAACGACGGTGGCGTGATCGGCACCTGAGGCCTGCCCTCGGCGGGCCTGTGCTGCGGCGCTCTGCACAGGGGCTGGAGCCATGAGTCCGCCGACATCCTGCCCACAGACGAGATCGGGCCACCCTGGAGGTGGCCCGATTCCTTGGTCTTTGCCCGAGCGCGATGTTTGAGCACCCACCATGAAACCGAGTCGCTTCCACGTGTTCGCAGCGATGTCCGTCAGGGACGGGTTTCTTGTTGCCAGAACACTGGCGACGCTGGCTGTGGCTTCGTGCATGGTCGCTTGCGGTGGGGGAGGATCCGGTACGGTCAGTCCCAACTCCGGGGCAGGCCAGGACACGTCCTTGCTGTCCCCTGCGCCCGCTCCGACGGCCAGAGTCCTCGCCAAGCCCGTGCTTTCATTCACCGACACGGGCCTGAGCGTGACGGATGGAATCACCCAGATCGGCGCCTGGCAAGTCAGCAGTCTGGAGGCCTGGGAATACTCCTTCGACATGGGCGTTACCTGGACCCGCGGGCAGGGTGATTCCTTTGATGTCCGGGGGGACGGCGCCAAGACGATCTGGGTGCGAGCCCGTGACGACCTGGGCAACACCTCGGAGATCGTCATCGTCAGTTGCGTCCTGGACACCATGCCGCCGCCCGCCGTACAGGCGGAACTGGTGTCCCAGGACCTGACCCGCCTGGTGCGCGTCAACGGCCTTGAGCAACAGGGGCGCTGGGAGTATTCGGTGGATGACCAGCGCTCCTGGCTGCCGGGGACCGGTGATCGTCTGGCGGTCCAGGGCAATTCGCTGCCGGTGTTGTGGCTGCGCCAGGTGGACCTGGCGGGCAACAAGTCCCCTTTGGAGCGGGTCAATCTTCTGGAGCCGGGCAGTTCGACATGGCATGAAGCTTCGGGACAACCGCTGCAACCCAGCCTGTTGTCGTTGCAGCAGGCCCGGACGGTGGTGTTGCATGGCTCCGTGGTTCGGGGGGACGCCGACTACATCCGCTGGGACATCCCGGTCGGCCACCGGCTGCAGGCCCTGCGGCTGGTCCGCTATGTCTCGGCCGACCCGATCGCCTTCTATGCCTTACAACAAGCGGCCGTCTTCGACGCCGGGGTGGATGTGGGCCGCATGCTGGTCTACGGCCACATGGGGCCGCAAGACATCCAACGCAACGTGCTGCAGGATGCTGCTCCCGGGCAGTTGGTGGCGGGTCCCATGACGCTGTGGTTCCAGCAGACGGGCTCAGAGGTCACCGACTATGCGATTGAACTTGTCTTTCAGCCCTTGGAGTGAATCGCTGAGACCCGCCGTGGTCTGCGTGCTCCTGTCGGGCCTGCTGGCGGGTTGCGGTGGAGGCGAGTCGCAGGCTTTGGTACCGGCACCCGCCGTGCCGCCCATCCTCCCGGGCCCCGACCCTTTGCTTACCCGCCAGTGGCACCTGTTCAACACCGGGCAAGGTGGTGGGGTGTCTGGCATGGACCTTGGTCTGCAGGGTGTTGCAGAAACCGGTCGTGGCGTGCTGATCGCCTTCATAGACGGCGCGGTGCAGATCGGCCACCCGGACCTGGTGGCCAACCTGTACACGATCAACGGGCTTCTCCCGACCTCTGACCCTTCACCACCTTCTGCACCCGCAGACGCACCTTACAACGACCGCGCTGGGGAATGGGACGATGCCCACGGCACCGCGGTGGTGGGCATTGCGGTGGCAAGCGCGGGGAACAGTCTGGGCGGGCGGGGTGTTGCACCTCAGGCCCGCTTCATGGCATTCGACGGCCTGTCCAGAGGGCAGATCGCGCAGTCCCTGCGTTCGGCCCTCTCGCTGGGTGCCGACATCGTCAACAACAGTTGGGGTACGTTCGACGCCGCCTCCGGTCAAGGGGCCAGCTACAGCCCGGCTGACCCCGCCTGGCGGCAGGCGCTGGACGAGGGGCTGGCATCGGGCCGCCAGGGGAAGGGAACGGTGGTCGTGTTCGCCGCGGGGAACGGTGGTCGGCAGGACGACAGCAACCGCGACGGGTACGCCAACCACCCCGGTGTGCTGGCAGTGGCAGCGGTCGACGCCTCAGGGCGGCCGCCGGCCTATGCGGAACCTGGGAGCAATGTGCTGGTGAGTGCCCCTTCCGGCCCTTTGCTGGGCGCGGCCGATGGCGTCACCGGCATCTGGACCACCGATATTGCCGGTCCCCGTGGGCTGTCGGGTGGGATGTCAGCTCCTGCGGCGGATTACAGCGCCTTTCCTGCCGGGACCTCGGCGTCAGCGCCGATGGTCTCGGGCGTTGTGGCGCTGATGCTGCAAGCCCATCCGGCCCTGTCCTGGCGCGACGTGCGGTGGTTGCTGGCCAAGACAGCGCGGCCGGCAGACCTCGGTACCCTGCAAGTCCAAGCCTCGCCCATGAATGCGCACGGCTTTCATCCCCTGGTGGGCTTTGGCCGAGTGCATGCCGGTGACGCGGTCGCTGCCGCCGCCACCTTCTCAGGGCTGCCTGGGGAGCGGCGTTGTGACAGTGGTCTTCTGTCCGTTGATGAGCCGATTGGCGATGCACCCGCACCGCCTGTTCAGGCCGCACATCAGTTTGCGGACTGCGGAATCCGCGTGGTGGAGTCCGTACAAGTCACCGTGTACGCCGAACATGCGTACGCGGCCGATTTGCATGTCGAACTGGCTTCGCCATTCAACAACGTCAGCATGCTCGGCCGCTCTCACTTCTGCAGTGCGGACGTGCAAGGGCCTTGCGGTGATCTCAGCCGCGGCTGGACCTTTCATTCAGTGGCTCACATGGGGGAGGCGGCCAACGGACCATGGCAGTTGCAGATCCAGGACAGGCAGCCGGGCGATGTCGGACGTTGGCTGGCCTGGCGTTTGGTCTTGACAGGCCATTGAACTGCGGGCACGTCTGCACCTGGACCGCAGAACCATCGCCCACAAGACAAAGTGAGCTCTGTCTCGTCAGCGGCCCCCTCTCCCGAACGACGAGACAGCCGTCAAGCTGGCCTGGCTGGCGCCGCACACCATTGAGGGCGCTCACGGCCCCTGCGTCTGTGAGTGAAGCGAGGCGATGAATCCCTGACGGACTTGCGTCCGACTGCTCATTCGAACGTGAACACCGCCATGCTGCCGGAGAACTCGTAGCCCACGATGAGCAGCGCCTTGCCGTTGGGGCTCTTGCTGGCGGGCACGAACTTCAAGCCCTCGGGGCTGATGTCGCCCTCGGCCAGCGTGGTGGTGTTGCGGATGTACTGCACGAAGCTTGGCTTGGCCGGATCGGTAATGTTGTAGACCAGGATGCCGCTTGAGCGCTCCAGCCCGACGAAGGCATACGTCTGACCGCGAACCGTGCCAACCACGACGTTCTCAGGCTCGGGCCCCTTGTTGTCAAGACGGCCTTTCAACTGTGCGGCATTCAGCAGTGTCAGGCGGTTGGCAACGTCATCGTTGGCATCGTTGTAGACGACGCGTTCGATGTCGGAGCCCGAATCGAACACCATCTTGCCGCTGTCGACCTCGATGATGGAGAACGAGCGCCCACCCAGGACGTAGAGCTTGTCGTAGTCGTTGTCGCCGTCGGTATCCCCCAGATTCACGGCGCTGCCGTCCGATCGCTTGGCAGATTTCGCCATGGCCGTCAGACGTCCGAGCTCGGCGTCAGTCTTGAGCGTTGCGCCGTTGGGAAAGGCCGTGGCATCGAGCGCAAGCGCGCTGATGCGGGCAGTCTCATCAGGGTTCAGATAGTCGTCGCGGTCATCACCTTCGTTGGCCGTGATGACGTAGGCCTTGCCCTGGTGACTGAAGCTGGCAATACCGTCGGGCATGTAGATGCCGTAGAGGCCAGGGTAGGTCTTGAGGGTGGGCGGTACGGTGGCCGAGCCCGCCACATAGCGATCCGACGGGGCGATCTTGTTGCGCTCCAGGCCGTGGTCCTTGTAGCCCATGGCAATGATCTTCGTGATGCGCTTGCGGTCCAGATCGACCACCGCGATCGCATTGTTCTCCTGCAGGGTCACGAAGGCGGTCTTGCTGTCGTCAGAGATGGTCACGTACTCGGGCTCGAGGTCCTGTGCCACGGTTGCGCCGGGGCGTCCGATGCGGACATCGGCCGGCAACTCGGCATGGCGAGTACCACCCACATTGAAATCCTTGAAATCCAGGGTGACGGCTTCCGCCGTGACCGGCGCATCGTCCTTGATCGGGATGATGGAGATCGTGCCTTCAGGGTCTACCGACGTGCCCGCGACGAAGTTGTTCGGCAACTCGCCTTCATTGGCCACCACCAGGAACTTGCCATCGGGCGAGAAGGCCACACCGTCGGGAAGCGAACCCACCTCTACCGATCTCAGGAAGGTGACAGCCCCGGTGCTGGCGATACGGTAGAAGGCGACCCGGCCCTTGTCGGTCTTGACGTTGGCCTGAACCGCAATGGCCAGCAGGTTGCCGCTCACATCCAGGCTCTGCACACCGCCTGCCACGAAGCCGTTCTCGGCCAGCAGATCGGCCGCCACATTGGTCGTCGTGCCTTCGGTCAGGTTCGATGCCGTGACTGCTGCGGCGAGGCCGGTGCTGGGCAGGCTCGCCAGGTTGATGCGCCGGAAGGAAGACTTCTGCGAGGTGGTGTCGACTGTGATGAAGGCGGACTTGCTTTCCGCGTGGAAGGAGACGATCTCCGCCACCAGCCGGTCGTTGGCTGTGTTGTCGGGATAAGGCGCAGAGAAGGGCGCGTAGCGGCCTACGAGCGTCAGTTTCGGCTCGGCGCGAACCCGGTCGTATGTCTTGCGAAAGTGCTTGCGAGCATCGTCTTCGCTCTTCAGGCTGACGCCGGAAGCGAGAAGCCCAAGCAGATCGGCATCGCTCGCCTTGGCCCACTGAGCAGGCGCTGCGGCGTTGGCAGCCAGCCGACTGGCACTGAGCTGCAGCCCGTTCTCGGGGTTGCCGTCGGTGTCAAGCGACTGCAAGAGCCGGGCGATGGCCAACGCAGCCGGATCATCAGGGGAAGAACCGGCGGTCAGGTCCATGGGGGTCAGTACGGCGCGAGCCTCGGCTGCAGGTAGCGTGACGCCGGCAAGCTTGAACGTCACTCGGTCACCCGTCAGGAACTCGAACTTGCCGTCCTTGTCCGTCGTACCGCTCAGGCCAGAGGTGGTGGAGTACGCCATCCCATCCACCGCAGAGTCGAGGAATACTCCCGATTGAGGCTCTTCACCCGAGGAGCAGGCTTGCAAGCTGACGATGACGGCAACTGTCAATGCGGACAGACGAAAAGCGGACATGGAGGAACCCCCAAAAGACAATTTGCCGTAGTCTTTCGACGCCGCATGACGCCTGAGTGTCAGCCGCGTGAAGCTTCGATGACAGGCTGAATCCGGCCACCGGCTCAGCGACGACCATGGTGGCAGCGCGACATCAACGCGCCTCGATCAACTCGAAGCCGAAGCCACCCGAGGGCCGGACATCGACCCGTACCGCGCGCACATCGGAGGCTCCCGGAACGATGAGGCGCGTGATGTTTCGCAAGGGGCGCTTTTGCAGGGAAAAGGGTTGGTCGATGCGGAACTGGTGGCTGTCACCGTGGATCACAAGGACCGGCTTGCCCCAGCGCTCTGCCAGCGGCAGCAGGGTGCCTTCGATGGACCTCTTGAACCCTGACCAACCGGGAAAGTCCTCGAACGGCGTACGTGAATCAAAGACGTCGGCCTGGAACGCGATCACCACCGCACGTGAACCCTTCTGGCTCGCCCCATCGAAAGTGGACTGCAGCCACTCAACATTGGCCTCGTCTCGCTCGAAGA
Source organism: Rubrivivax sp. (assembly GCA_021300575.1). Classification (GTDB taxonomy): domain Bacteria; phylum Pseudomonadota; class Gammaproteobacteria; order Burkholderiales; family Burkholderiaceae_C; genus Rubrivivax. Next base: position 34,731 of record JAJTDM010000007.1, on the reverse strand, counting down.
ACTCCGAGGCGGCCGACAGGGTCCTGGCTTCGAGATTGTTGTTGCTGCCGACGACATGAATCGTGGCGAAGGTCACGCCCTGATGGTGCCAGCGCTGGTTCTCGATGAACTTCCCGCGGGCGGGCGTGACGGCCGACTGGTTCTCCAAGGCGATGGGGGCCTGGCCTAGCGACTGGCCGGCCTGGAAGAAGCGCTGGCGCAGGGCGGCCAGCCGCTCAAGCGGGTCGAACCCCCCGTTGTTGATACGGTGACAGTCTGTCCACTCGTTGTCACCGGGGGTGTACACCACGGCGCCCTTGAAGCGCCGGAAATGCTCAAGCTGTTGGGCGAACTCCTCGTCGTTGCAAAGCGTGGAGCCAGACTTGATGTCGCCGACGTGGATGCTGAAGGCACCGGCTTCCACGTTGATTCGGTCAATGAGCTTTCGGTAGGGTGGATAGGACTGGGCTGGGGGGCCGTAGGGCAAGTCACCCAGCGCGACGAAGTGGAAGCCCTGCGCATGCACCGGCAGGGTGGCCAGCACGACCAAGGTGATCAATGTCGCGAGCTTCTTGGCCGAGGCCGACCAGGTTGCGGGAGCTCCATGCATGATTGCGCTCATTCAGAAATCAATTCCAGGGCCACACTCCAACGCTGGCAGAGCAGGGTCATGGTGCGAGGCCGCCTTCGTCGAGCAGACATCTTTTCCTTGACGCGTCTGTGTCAATCCTCTTCCCGCTTCAGGGGCATTGATCAAGGCGTGGGTGTCCATTCGCAGTGGGACTACGCTTGTGGCCATGAGCAAAAAGTCCCCTGCGCTGTGCCTGGCGGCAGTCCTGCTGATCGGTGTATGTGCCTTCGGGAGAGCTCACGCCGTCGATGTACCCAACCGTAACCCTCCCATGGAGGACCGGGCCATCCGGGAGAGTCGTGAGGCGGTGAAGAGCAGCCAGTGGGAGCGCGCCGTCGCGGTGCTGCAGCCCTACCTGCGGGCGCAACCGCAGGACGCCGATGGCCACAACCTGCTGGGCTTCAGCCTGCGCAAGCTCGGTCGGCATGCCGAGTCAGAGGCCGCCTACGACCGTGCGCTCGCCATCGACCCGACTCACCTGGGTGCCCACGAATACCGAGGCGAGCTCATGCTGGTCCTCGGCCGGCGCGACCAAGCCCTCGTCCACCTGCAGGCGCTGGAGCGCCTGTGCAGCCTGCAATGCGAGGAGTACCAGGAGCTGCGTCGCGCCCTTGACGCCAAGCCGCAGGCCCGCCCCAAGCCCCGCTGGTGAGGGCCCGGCGGCCCGCCCCCGATGGGGGCCTGTTCTGGTCGTGCTGAAAGGGCCGCGGCGTCAGCGGGAGCCCAGCCACGAAGGCAGTGCGGTAGCCAGCCAGGGGAAGGCGGCGATGAGCAGCGTGCCCACGAAGATTGCTCCCATGGCGGGTGCCACCGACGCCGCCACGTAGCGCACGCTCTTGCCGAACATCGCCGAAGCGAAGTAGATGTTCAGACCGGCGGGCGGAAACAGGAACCCGACTTCCATGGCGGCCAGGAAAATGATGCCAAAGTGGATCGGCTCGATGCCATAAGCCACCGCCAGGGGCAGCAGCAGCGGCACGAGCACGACGATGGCGGCGTAGATCTCCATCAGCGCCGCCGCAGCAAAGAGGAACAGGCACAGCGCCAGCAGGAAGACCCATTTGTTCGGGATCACCCCCTGCACCCACTGCACCGCGGCGTCTGGAACGCCGGCGTCGACCAGGAAGTTCGTCAGCGCCAGCGCCATGCCGAGAATCAGCATCACGCCGCCGATGATCTGCGCACACTCGGCCAGGCATTCGCAAAGCCGCGCCCAGGGCAGCTCTCGGTGCCCCAGCGCCTGTGTGAGCACGGCGTAAAGCGCCGTCATTGCCGCGCTCTCGGTGGGCGTGGCCAGCCCGCTGGCCAGGGTGCCGATGGCCACCAGCGGTGCGCCGAGCTCCCACTTTGCGAGCCAGGCCGCTCGGGCGGCGGCAGGCAGGTCCGGGCGGCTCGTGGCCGCCATCGTGGCCGCTGCTGCCGCATCCGGTGACGCAGCGGCGTCGCGCTTGAGGAAGTTGCCCAACAGCAGCAGGCACACCACCATCACCAGCGCCGGCACCAGCCCGGCCAGGAACATGTCGAGGATCGGCACCCGCGCCACCACTGCCACCATGATCAGCGGCACCGAAGGCGCCAGCAGGACGCCCAGCGCACTGGCGCTGGTGACCAGACCGATGCCGCGCCGCTCCGGGTAGCCCGCACGCAGCAGCAGCGGCAGCAGCAGGCCACCGACTGCGAGGATCGTGACGCCGCTGCCGCCGGTGAATGCTGTGAAGGCCGAACACAACATCGCGGTGGCGAGCACCGTGCCGCCAACGCCGCCCCCGAAAAGCGCGACGAAGAGCGCACCCAGCCGCTGCGCAGCACCGGTGCGCGCGAACACCAGACCCGCGAGCGTGAACAGGGGAAGCGCTGGCAACGACGGGTTGACCGTGGTCGCATAGTGCGACAGCGCCACCGAAGCCAGCGGCAGACCATCGCCCCAGAAAAGCAGCAGCGCCAGGCCGCCGAGAAATGCAAAGATCGGCGCACCTGCCAGCAGCGCCGCCACCAGCAGCAACACGGCCAGCCCGATGGGCACGACCTGGCCGTCGAAGCCCAGGCCGAGGGCGACGCCGGCGCCGGGCGCGGCGAGCGCCCAGAGCCATCCCATGCGGGCCGAGCAGCGCGCACCGAGCTTGGCGCCGAGGAGCAGGAAGCCCACGGGCATCACCGCCTGTACCCACCAGGTCGGCATACCGTAGGCGAGTTCATGGGCCGCCGAGATCTCGGTGGCGACGAAGCGGCCGCTGGCCAGCGCCAGCACGCCGCACACACCGGCCGAGGCACCGTGGGCGAAGAGGTGCAGCCGCTGTTGCCAGACCGCGCCGACAAACTGCGCCAGGCTGCTGCCTAGCGTCGTGAGGTGTCCGTGGCGCTCGGCAGCCAATGCGCCGGCCATCGCCAGCACGAGCCCGAGGTGCTGAACCAGGACGGGCGCGTTGTCGATGCCGCGGCCCAGCGTGGGCCGCAGCGCCACCTCGATCGCCGGAATCAGCACCATCAGCGCGAGCGCCAGCGAAGCCAAGGCGTTGTCAACTGACCAGCGCACCGCGGCCGAAGAAGGCGCCGGCTGCGCCGTAGAAGGGTTCGTCAACTCAGCGCCCCCGTGTGGCGCGGAAGGCCTTCAGGTGAGCGAAGACTTCGTCGAAGGTCTCGGAGGGCACCATCGTGCCGCGGATGCGCGGGTACAGGCGCTCAGCAAGCTGATCCCACTCGCGCATCTGTTCCGCGTTGGGGCGGTTGACGACGAGGCCGCGTTTCTTCATCGCCTCCACCGCCTCGTCGACTTCCTTGCGGGCCTGCGCGCGCATCGCAATGCTGGCGCTTTCGCCGCTCGTGCGCAGCGCCTGCTGCGCCGCGGGGCTCATCGTGTCCCAAGCCCGGCGCGTCAGGGCGAGGGCGCCCACGATCGGCGCCCAGTTGATCTCCAGCATGTGCGAGGCCGTGCCGAAGACCTGGGTGGCCAGAGCGAAGTACGGCGTCGACGGGACGACGTTGATCATCCCGGTCTGCATGGCCGGCAGGATGTCGGTGGTCTCCAGGGGAACCGGCGTGTAGCCCAGGCTCTTCATGATCGCCTGCTGTTCGGGCTCGCTGCCCCAGGCGAAAAACTTCATACCCTTGTAATCGTCGGGCCGCACGGCGGGTTCCTTCGAGAAGAAGCGCACCCAGCCGGCGTCGCCCCAACCGATGATGACGAAGCCGCGTTCGAGCACCCGCTTCTCGATCGACGGGCGCATCTTCTCGCGTACATGGTCCACCTCCTCCCAACTGCGAAACAGCAGCGGAAGGTTCTGCAGCGCGGCGATCGTCGGCTCGATGTCGCGAAGGCCCACCACCGACATCAGGCCGCCCTGCAGCTGACCGATCCGCATGCGCCGCACGATCTCCGCCTCGCCGCCCTGGCTGCCATCGGTGAAGACCGCGAAGCGCGCGGCCGCGCCCTGAGCGCCGCGCCAGGCCTCGCCGATCTCCAGCAGCTTCTGGTGGTACAGCGAGTTCTTCGGCACCACGCTGCCAATGCGCAACTGCACGGCTGCCTGCGCGAGCGGTGCGGCGGACGGAAGAACCAGCCCACCGCCAGCGGCCAGGAGATGTCGACGTTGCATGTACAGGGCTCGGCTTTCAGAAAAGGTCATCGATGGAGGCCAGCAGCCAGCGCGCGCGTTCGGTCATCACCCGGGTGCTGAGGTCGACGGTCCGGACGTCGCCTGCTGTGGGGGGCTCTAGCGCCAACTGCAACCAGCGTTCGAAGGCAGCGCGGTCACCCGAGGGTTGGGCCAACGCCTCGGCCATGGCCACGTACACCGCCGCACGCGTGCGGCCGGCACCGGCCAGGGCCTGGTCGAAGTAAGCCATGGCCTGCGTCCGTGTACCGCCTGGCCGCGAGGCCTCGAGCGTGCCGAGCAGGGAGGCCAGGGCACCCTGACCATGGCCGGGGTCGGCTGCATGGGCGGCCTGCGCAAGCGCCACGGCCAGAGGAAGGTCGGCCACCACGTCGGGACGGTCCTTGGACAGCGAGATGGCCGCAGCCCAGGATGCGGCAGCCCAGTAGGCCAGGCCCACCTGCGCCGAGGGGATGCGCACACCAGCCGGACCCTTGGCCAGCGAAGCACGCAAGCCCGGTTGCGCCTGTTCAAGCGCCACCATGGCGTGGCGATGCGCGCGCTCGTACAGGCGAGCAGCACGCTAACGCATGCGCTGGGCGGCACGAGAGTCGCTGCTCTCGATCCGGTCAGCCTCGAAGGCGACAAAGGCATAGGCGTACTGCGTGAAGCCACCGGCCACCGACTCAGCCAGACTGATGTGGCCGGGGGTCTGGAGCAGCAGGGACTCCGACAGCTTCAGGTAGAAGGGCGCCGCGTCGCGCGCCAGCAGCAGGTCGTCCTCGTCTGCCCGGCCCTGGGCAGCCAGCGCATCGGCCACGCCGCTCAGGAGCATCTGCCGCGGCGACGCGCACCCCTGCATGCACAAGGTCACCACCAGCAGGATCGAAGCCCTGCGAAAGAATTGATTTCGCACTGGGTCGAGATTCTGGGGTGTGATCTTGAAACTTCCGTGACAGTCTGGTGTCGTGAGTCACGCATCACGGGCTGCTCGATGCCCCGTGCCCGAGCTGCAGAGGCCCCAAACCCGCCGTGTGCTGTCACGGGTCCGTCACGGGCCGCTCCGAACATCGAGCACGGGCGGCGGGGTGCTGCTGCCAGCGCCGCCGCCTGGACCCCGAGGCTGCGCGACACCCGTCCGGGGAAACGGTCAACGGCCATGCACTCGCCTGTTCTGAACCTGTCCATCACTGGAGACTTTCCGGCAACCCTGGACCTGGTCTACTTCCGTGCCGGAGGGGGCCACGTCGCAGCCGCTCGGGCGCTGCAGGCGCAGTTGGCGGTCACCCACCCGCATTGGACGGTTCGTCTCGTCGATCTCTTCCAGGTGCTGGATCCGGATCAGCGGTTTCTGCGTCTGACGGGATTCGCCCCCGAGGCCTACTACAACAGGCGCCTGGCAACCGGCTTCACGGTTGGCCTGGCGGCGGAACTGCGGGTGCTGCAGGCCATGATCCGCCTGGGCCACGAGAAGATGGTGGACCGTCTGGCGCGGCATTGGGAGCAGGCCCGCCCCGATCTGGTGGTGTCGCTGGTGCCCAACTTCAACCGGGCCCTGGGAGCAAGCCTCCAGGCCCTGCCGACCCGAACGCCCTTTGTCACGGTGATGACCGATCTGGCCGACCTCCCGCCGCACTTCTGGGTGGAGCCCGGCTTCACGGAACACCTGATCTGCGGCACCGGCCATGCCGTCGAACAGGCCCTCTCGCAGGGCATCCCGGCGCAGCGGGTTCACCGGGTGCAGGGCATGATACTGGCGCCGGACTTTCACCGGCCCGCCGTCGATGACCGCGCGGCACGGCGGCGTCAGCTGGGCCTGGACCCGCAGGCGCCAGTGGGCATCGTGATGTTCGGCGGTCATGGTGCACGCGCCATGCTGCGGATTGCCGAAGAACTGGACCATCTGCCGCTGATCCTGCTGTGCGGCCACAACGAGTCACTTCGACGCTCGCTGGCAGCGCAGCGCGCCAGCGCACCCCGCCACGTGCTGGGATTCACCGACGGGGTCGTGCAGTGGATGCGCCTGGCAGACTACTTCATCGGCAAGCCCGGACCGGGCTCCATCAGCGAGGCCCTGCACTGCGGCCTGCCGGTGGTCGTCACCCGCAACGCGTGGACGATGCCGCAGGAGCGCTGGAACACCGAGTGGATCCGGCAGACGCAGGTGGGTGTCGTGCTGTCCGCCTTCTCACAGGTGCGCACCGGGGTCGAAGCCATCCTGACCGACCTGCCCCGCTGGCGCGCGCGCGCCGCGCAAATCGACAACCGCGCACTCTGCGAAGTCCCTGGCATCCTGCAACAGGTCTTGGCAGAAGACCTGGTACCGCAGGCCCTGACAAGCTGACGCCGCAGCGGGGTGCGAGCCCATGATGCGGGAAAGGCTGACCCCGGGCCCGCTCCCGACCCGCCCCCGAAGGGCCGCGAGAGCTTTGCGCTCAGGCGCGCAGCCCCCGGCAGCCGGGCTCAGACCCCGATCACCCCGCCGTCGTCACGCGTGATGACGATGGTGGCCGAGCGCGGGCGGCCCGGGCGGCCGTAGCCCTTGTTGCCGGGCCAGAGGCTCTCGGGCGCGCCACCTGGCTTGGTGTTCTCGCCCGGGTGCTGGATGTTGATGAACAGCGTGCGGCCGTCAGGCGTCTCGGCGATCCCGGTGACCTCGGCGCCCGCAGGTGCCACCAGGAAGCGGCGCAACTTGGCGTCGCCCAGCGTGGCGCCGACGAAGGTCTCCTGCTTGCCCGTCTGCTCCACGCCGTTAACCACCATCCGATTGTTCACCGTCACCTTGCTGCCGTCGCCCACCTGGCCCGGAATCGCGGCCAGCAGCATGCAGCCCGACTCGTCCGTCATGGCGCCGTCGTCGGTCTGGATCCAGCAGATGCCGGTGGCCTTGCTGAACCACAGGCCGTCGGGGGAGGAAAACGCGTTGCCGGCCGTCAGCTTGGACAGATTGGCCTCACCGGCATCGTCCTCTGCACCGAACAGGAAGATGTCCCAGGTGAACTTCGTCGAGGTGGCTGCGAAGCCGTCCTCGCGGAAGCGGATGATGTGGCCATTGGGGTTGCCCATGCCCTTCTTGCCATCCACGTCCATGTAGGCGCGCGGGTTGGCGGCATCCACCCGCCCTGGGGTGCGGTTGGCCGCGGTGTTGTTCGTCAGCGCGAAATACACCTCGCCGTTGCGGTAGTTGACGGCGCCCCACTCGGGACGGTCCATCTTGGTGGCGCCCACGGCGTCGGCCGCCAGCCGGGTGTGGATGTAGATGTCGGCCTGGTTCTCGAACTTGAAGCCAGCGAAGTTGGCAATGCGCGGGTCGGCGAAGGTCAGTTCCACCCACTCACCCTGGCCGCTGGCATCGAAGCGCGCTGCGTACAGCTTGCCCTCGTTCAGGTACTTGTCACCCGCCGCGATGCCGCCGCCGATGTCCTTCGGGTCCCAGGCGGCGGTGCTGACGAACTTGTAGATGTACTCGTTGCGCGCGTCGCAGCCCATGTAGAAGGCCAGGGGCTTGCCCACCGCAGGCAGGCTGCACACGGCGGCCTCATGCGCGAACCGGCCCATGATCACGCGCTTGGCAGGCGTGGCGTTGACGTCCAGCGGGTCGATCTCCACGTTGTAGCCGAAGGTGTTGGCCTCGTTGCGGAAGTCGGCTTCAGCGTTGCGGCCAGGCGCGGCGACATTCCAGCGCGAGAAGCGGTCGTCGGTGGCGGAAACCGTGTGCCAGCCCTGGCTGACGGCGCGCTGGGCGTTCGCAGCAGGCGGCGCGCTGACGACGCCATAGCGTCGGCGCGACGCCAAGTCTCGCGGAGACAGCGCTGCCCCGCCAGCGGACATGCCAAAGTAGAAGGCCCAGTTCTCTTCACAGCCCAGGTAGGTGCCCCAGGGCGTCTTGCCGTGGCCGCAGTTGTTCAGGGTGCCGCGTGCCATGCCGCCGGCGGTGTCCCAGCGGGTGACCATCTGGGCGCGGATGGCGTCGATGTGCGCACGCGGCCCGGCCACGCGCACGGGCGTCTGCGCCGTGACACGCCGGTTCAGGGGCGAGTCGGGCTTGATGCGCCAGCCCTGCGGCGTCTTGACGATCTCCACCATCGACACGCCGTGGTGGTTGATCTCCTTGAGCACCTCGGCGGCAGGGCGGGTGCCCAGGTCCCAGTTGCCGAATTGGGTGAACTTCTTGCCGGACACACCGTTGGAGGTCTGGCCGTTGGGGTGCATGAAGAAGGCGTCGGCCGAGCTCTCATGGTTGACGGCGAGCACGGCACGCCCGGTGTCGCGCTCGGTGTAGCGGCCCTTGTCGTCGATGAAGTACAGGTCCATGCCGTCGTGGTGGTCACCCACGCGCATGGACCAGTCGTCCGCCTCCAGGCCGGCGTTGGAGTAAGGCGAGACCGAAGGCCTCAGCGCATCGCCCGTGGCGTGCAGCACGGCGTAGCGGTAGCCCGGGGGCAAGGTCACGTCGTCCACCAGCGTCTTGGCGACGCTGGGAAATCCCAAGGCCTTGGCCGGACTGGAGCCTGCGCCGCCCATCACGGTGGCACAGCCCGGCAGCACGGCCAGACCAGCCAAGCCCAGGCTCCCGCGCAGCAGCGCCCGACGGCTGGGCTGGGCCAGCGCTTGCTTCAGGACATCCTGGAAGTGCGGGTTGTCGGATTCGTTGCAGATGGCATCGAGTTCGGGGGTATGGGAGGACATATGTGCACTCGGGAGTTGACGACTGCTGCCAGTAGACCGCCCAAGTGTGAAAGTCTTTTGACAAGTCCTTGGCAGCGCCTGGACATGTGCAGGCCACCATGGTCAGGCCGGACTGAAGCATCGACGCGTTGTGCTCTCAGCTCAAAAGTTGGCCCGGGCTTCCGCCCTTGCCCCAAAGGTAGGCGTTCAACCGGGCTGTGACACGGTGATGGCGTATGTCTTGGTCACCGCCTCAAGCACTTCGAAAGAGCCGCGAAATCCCGCCGGAATGAAGAGTGCCTCTCCAGCACCTGCTTCTTGGAACGAGCCATCGTCACGGTGCACACGGCAGCGCCCCTGCAGCACGGTGAACAGTTCATGCTCGCAGGCGGCCATCTCGATCCGCCAATGACCAGGCTCACTGCGCCAGAGGCCACAGTAGAGGCGGCACTTGGTCAATTCCACGTCGACCTGATTCCAGGTATCTCGGCGCGGGTTGCCAGCGATCAGACGCTCTGGCGCCGGGCTGTCTGAATCGGGCAGGCCTGGCATCAAAGCTTGCAGCTTCAGCAAGGGCAGTTCGTCGTTCATGGCATGTCAGTTCACAAGACTCGTTCAAGGGTGTGCCGCCGATCGGTACCGTCCAGGATACAGCTGACTGCTGGTACCGGCCATGACCTCTTGCGCGCCGGCTTGCGCGGCAGACACCCAACTCCATAAGTCGAAGGTTGAGATCTCAGAACCCCAGCCGATCACGCAACCCGTAGTACCAGGCCCCCATCGCTGCCATCGGCACCCGCAGGAGCCGCCCACCCGGGAATGGCAGGTGGGGGAGCTGCTCGAACGCACTGAACCGCTCGGCTTGGCCCTGGATCAACTCGCCCAACAGGCGACCGATCAGGTGTGTGAACGTGACACCATGCCCCGAGCAACCCTGCGAATAGAAGATGTTGTGGTCGAGGCGACCGACTTGGGGCAGCCTGGACAGCGTCAGCAGGAAGTTCCCGGTCCAGGCGTAGTCGATGCGCACGCCTGCCAGTTGGGGAAACACCCGTAACAAGCTTGGGAGAAGGCTGGCTGTGATGTCGGAGAGGTCGCGCGCACCGTAGACCACACCGCCGCCGAACAGCAAACGCCGGTCTGCAGAGAGTCGGAAGTAGTCCAGCAGGAAGTTGCAGTCCTCGACACAGAAGTCGGCAGGGATGACCTCTTTCCACCGCTCGCCCAACGGCTCAGTGGCGATGATTTGAGTGCCGCAGGGCATGGACGTTGCGGCCAGACGCGGCTCAAGATCGCCCAAGTAGGCATTTCCAGCGACGACCACGTAGCTGGCCGACACATCACCTGTGGCCGTGCGTACCGTGGGCTTGGCGCCACGTTCAATGGCCGTGACCTTGGAGCGCTCATGGATGACACCGCCAAGGGATTCGAGGGCCGCCGCCTCGCCCAATGCCAGCTTCAGCGGGTGAAAGTGGCCGCCTGAACGGTCGAGCAGTGCACCCTGATAACGACCACTTGCGACCGCCGCACGTGTGGCCGCTGCGTCCAGCAGCTCAAGCTGCTGATGGCCGTACCGCTCCCACAGGGTCTTGTGAGCCTCGAGTTGCTTCAACTGCTTGCCCGTCAGCGCCGCAAAGAGCAAGCCGTCCTTCAGGTCACAGTCGATGCCGTAGCGGGCCACGCGTTCGCGGATGATGGCCCCACCCTCAAAGGCCATCGCACCCAGCGCTTGGACCTGCGCCGCGCCGTGCCGCTGCTCGATGACGTCGAGGTCGCGTGAATAGCTGTGCACGATCTGGCCGCCGTTGCGGCCCGAGGCCCCCCAGCCCACCCGTGCAGCCTCGAGCACGACAACGCGCAGCCCAGCTTCGGCCAGATGAAGAGCCGTCGACAGGCCGGTGTAGCCGGCGCCGACGATGCAGACATCAGCGTCGGCATGGCCTTGCAACGGCGGTCGTTCAGGAATTGCCCCTGCCGTGGCAGCGTAGTAGGACGGCGCATGCGCAATGGGTTCGACAGCAGCCGGCGTCATGCTGGCCTCAAACATGCAGCAGCAGGTGCTCACGCTCCCAGGGCGAGATGACCTTCATGAACTCCGCATGCTCGATCTCCTTGACCTCGGTGTAGACCGTGACGAAGTCTTCGCCGAGCACGGAAGCCAAGGCCTTCTCCTCACGCAACAAGGCCAGGGCTTCGCCCAGGCTGCCAGGCAGATCATGGTCACCCAGGTAGGCGTCACCCACGCACTCCGGCCGGGGTTCGATGCGGTGCTTGATGCCCAGGTAGCCGCAGGCCAGCGTCGCGGCCAGGGCAATGTAGGGGTTGGCGTCGGCGCCGATCACCCGGTTCTCGATACGGCGCGCTTGTGCAAAGGCCACGGGGGAGCGAATGCCCACGGTTCGGTTGTCGGTACCCCATTGGATGTTGATCGGCGCGGCAGTGTGACGTGACAGGCGGCGGTAGCTGTTGACGTACGGCGCGAACAAGGCCATCGCAGCAGGGATGTACGTCTGCAACCCCCCCATGTACCAGCGGAACTCATCGCTCGCGCTGCCGTCTTCGTGGCTGAAGAGATTCTTGCCGGTGCGTCTGCTGACGAGGCTCTGGTGCACGTGCATGGCGCTGCCAGGCTCTCCCGCGATGGGCTTGGCCATGAAGGTCGCATACATGTCGTGGCGTAAAGCGCACTCACGCACCGTGCGCTTGAAGAAGAAAACCTCGTCAGCCAGACCCAACGGGTGGGCATGGAAGAAGTTGATCTCCATCTGGCCGGCACCCATCTCGTGGATCAGCGTGTCGACGTTGAGTTCCATCTTTTCGCAGTACTTGTACACGTCCTCGAACAGCGGGTCGAACTCGTTGACGGCGTCGATGCTGTAGGCCTGGCGGCTGGTTTCTCTACGGCCGCTGCGGCCTACAGGTGGCTTCAGCGGCATGTCGGGGTCGGTGTTGCGGGCCACGAGGTAGAACTCCAGCTCGGGCGCCACCACGGGCTCCCAGCCTTCGGCTGCGAACAGTTCACACACGCGACGAAGCACGGAGCGCGGCGCGAAGGGCACAAGCTGCCCGTCGCGGTCGTAGCAGTCGTGGATCACCTGCGCCGTGGGGTCGGTGGCCCAGGGCACGATGCGCACGGTGGACGGATCGGGCCGCAGGTGCATGTCGCGGTCGGTGGGGTGGATGACGTCGTAGTACGGGCCTGCTTCCGGAAACTCGCCCGTGACGCCCATGGCCACGATCGCCTGCGGCAGGCGCATGCCGCGGTCTTCGGTGAACTTCTGGCGCGGCAAGATCTTCCCGCGGGCCACGCCGGTGAGATCGGGAACCAGGCACTCGACCTCGGTGACACGGTGCTGGTCGAGCCACTGCTCAAGGTCGTTGAAGCTGAAGTTCTTGGGAGTCGACATGGTGAGTGCCTCGGACGCGGCGGGTTCATGCTAGGGGCGGCGAACGCCGGTCGCCATAGCCCCGGCGGGCCAGTCGCGGTGCGGAGGCAGGCGTCGACTCACCGAAGGCACGACGGCCAATAGCGCCTGGTCTCCAGCGGAACCCCATCCCACGCCGCGCGTTCGTCGCCGCGCGGGTCGTCAACCACGGCACATGGCAAGTCGAGCGCCATGGTCGCTCGACGCGCGGTGTCGTAGCGCGGCCAATAAGGCAAGGATGGTGTGTTGGGGTCCCCGCTTCGGGCAAAGGCCGTCCAGGCGTCCATCATCTGATCCGACAGCGAGCCCCACTGGGCCCGCGGCGCCGTCACGGTCTGGGCTTCAGGACCATCGTTGCCGAACACGAACGGAATCTCGATGGAGTGGTAGGCGCCATAGTCCTGCCCGGTGCGCCCCTTGACCGGTGAGCGGAAACCGAACAGGTACATCCAGGTAGGCTGACTTTCGCTGCAGGCTGCCGCGAACCGCGTGGACATGACGCGGATCAGCCCGTCGGTCGACAATGCGACCGCCGCCTCGTGGCGGGACGGGTAGGCCTTCAGGTACAGGTCGATGACCCGCTGAGATTCATCCCCGAAGAAGGGCACGAGACTGGCCGGATCGCCCAGGATGCCGTCACTGAAGGCCTCGGGTGTCATCCCGGGGTCATCGGGATCGGCGCACACGGCCGAGAAGTACCGGGTCTCCTCAAGTGTCGTTCCGATCAGGACAGGCACGGGTGCGCAGCGCCCATGCGCGAGGCCGTGCCGCGGTTGCTCGTGCAGGACGACTCCGTCGAGGTTGGGCTTGCACCAGGGAAAGACGAAACCGGTTCGCTCGGCCAGCGCCAGGAGTGCCGGCCACGGGAGATCTTGTAACTCTCGCAGACTCATGCCGCTGGTCTGGAGCAGCAGCGCTGCGTTGTGTGCAGACCGCTCCCGCGGGTGGAGGTCCGTCAGGATGCCGCTCTGGATGATCGCCCGGTGGAACAGGCCCTGTGCCCGCGGTGCGACCATCAGGCGCTGCACATGGTCTGCGCCGGCCGACTCGCCAAAGACCGTGACGTTGCCAGGATCTCCACCAAAGGCCAGGACGTTGTCGCGCACCCACTCGAGGGCCTGAATGACGTCCAGCAGGGCCGCGTTGCCGCCGCCGGCGAAGTCCTCGCCGCCGATGTCGGAGAATTCGAGGAACCCCAGCACACCCAGGCGGTACTGGATCGTCACAACCACGACGTCGCCGCGTCGCGCCAGTCTTGCGCCGTCGTACTGGCTGTTGCGCGCGCTGCCGCCGACGTTGCCGCCGCCGTGGATCCACACCATCACCGGTCGGCGGCTTCGGTCGGCCGCGGGTGTCCACACGTTCAATGCCAGACAGTCCTCGTCCATCACGTCGGCACCGCGCTCGGTGGGGTCGAAATAGTGAAGATGCGGGCAAGCTGGCGCGAAGTTGTCCGCGCGACGTGGGCTTGTCCAGGGCTGCACAGGTGCGGGCGACTTGAACCTCAGCGGTCCCACCGGGGGTGCCGCGAACGGCAAGCCGAGGAAGGTCTGTACCGTGTCACCGCAGCGTCCCAGGACGGGGCCGCTACGGGTCTCGACCCGGATCCATCCGGTCGACAGGTCCACGCTGTGATGCGTCACCAAGCCACCTTTGTGTGTGGATGTCATCGCCGCGCGCCGCTGCGCCAGCGGTCCGGCTGTCCTTGCGTCTTGCCGCGGCGCGGTCTGCGCGCGGTCAGTGTCTGCGAAACCACCGATCGACCTGTTCGACCAGGTCCAGCCAATGGCTCGGGTGCCACTCCAGACTGTGGTTGTTGTCGGGGTAGCGCACCAGCGCCGCCGGCACGCCACACAGCTTGAGCGCCGTGAAGTACATCTCCGACTGCGAGATCGGCGTTCGCCAGTCGCACTCTCCGCACAGCAGCAGCGTGGGCGTGCGCACCTGGTGCACCAGCGCCAGTGGCGAGCGGCGCCGGTAGTGCTCCGCCATGCCAGCCTCCCAGGGCGGAGCCGGGAGCCAGTAGTAGCCGTAGTAGTCAGGCCGGTCCTGGGTGAGCACGGTGCTGGACCAGTCCATGACCCCGTAGATCGCAACCGCCGCCGCAAACCGCGTGCTGTGGCTGATCAGCCAGGCCGTCATCAGGCCGCCGCCAGACTCCCCCGCCACGTGGACGCGCTGCGCGTCGATGCCGCCACGGGCCACCACGGCGTCGACCATGTCGACCAACTGCAAGTCGTCAGGGCCCGGAAAGTCGTGCTGCAGCTCGTGGATGAACGCCTCGCCATAGCCCAGCGATCCGCGTGGGTTCACCATCAACACGGCGTAGCCGCGGGCGGCCCAGATCTGCGGCAGGATGGCCAGATGCGGGCACCAGGCCAGATACGGGCCGCCGTGCAGCCACAGAATCAACGGCACAGGTCGGTCTGCCGGCACCCCCGCTGGACGCACCAGCCAGGCTTGCCAGGCTGGCGCTGAGTTGCCAGGCCCGCGGGTCGGCAGCCACAGGGTCTCGATGGGCGCCACCTCGCGTCGGTCGATCCAGGCCGACTCGTCAGTCAACACCTCGCCGGGCTGCCCATCAGGCAGCAGCAGCGCCACTTCGTCCGTGCGCGAGACGCCGCCGCGCAGGTAGGCGACCGTGCCGTCCCGCGAGACGGACAGGCCCTTCTGGTACAGCCCGTAGCCTGTGGCCGCCGAGCCGCCGACATCACGCGCCAGCGTCGTCCACTGGCCGTCCAGGCCCAGACGTACCAGGCAGCCATCGCCGGCCTGCGGCATCAACAGCAGCAGCCCCGTGCTGTCGGGCAGCCAGTGCAGCTGCTGGTGCACCTCCATGCGCTCGGGGTGCGGCAGGGCCCGCACAGGGCTGCCGGCCCTCGGCATCACATGCACCACGTTCGTGTGGAAGGACTTGCGCTCATTGCGGAAGCCGACGAAGGCGATCCACTGGCCGTCCGGCGACACGGTGGCCTGGCAGGCCGGCCCGCCAAAGTGCGTCAGTTGCCGCACTGCGCCATCAGACAGGTCGAACTCGCAGACGTCGGACTGCAACACCGCCAGCGGGTCGTGAGGGCCCTCTTGAGCTGCGCTGCGCGGCATCGACATGATGAGGTGACGGCCATCGGGGGCCCACGAGATGTGCCCGGCCAGCGCCAGCTTGGTGATCCAGGTGCGCGGGCCGCCGTGGTCGTGCGGCCCTTCGGTCAGCTGGCGGAGCGCGCCGCTGGCAATGTCCAGCACGAAGATATGGTGCTGCCCTGCCGGCAGGTCTCCGGGCAGGCCCTCCGCCCGGCGGACGAGCTGCTCGGTGTAGACCCCTGGTGCCGCCCACTGCGGCGTGCGCAGCCGCTCCCAATCGGGCGTCGGGTTCGGCGTGGCCGCAGCGGGCGCGGGCACTTGCACGACAAAGGCCAGGCGGCAGCCTTCGGGTGACCAAGCCAGGCCACTGGGCGCCTTCGCGAGCGTGGTCAAGGTCTGGCGCTCGCCGCTCCCGGCGTGCCACCGCACGATGGCCTGCAGGGTGCCCTGTACGCACGCGAAGGCCAGGCTGCGACCATCAGGAGCCCAGCGCGGCTGGCTGCCCGAGCCCAGCTCGTGACGCTGGCCCGTGCTGCGATCCACCACGCAGAGCTCATCGATCCACCCGTCCGCCTGGACGTCGGCCCTCGTACGAACGTAGGCCACATGGCGACCGTCTGGCGAGATCTGCGGGTCGCTCGGCAGCCTCAGCTCGAAGTGATCCTCCGCTCGGAACGCAATGCGAGGGGGCGGGCTCAAGGTTTGGCCTCCGGCATCACGCTGCCGACGCCTGAGGGGCCCGGCGGGCCTTGATCCAGGCATAGCCCAGGTGCAGGAAGAACACCGCTGCCAGCAGCTTGACCGCCAGCAGCGCCCAGCGCAGGGAGGCCTGTCCGTACTCCGCCGCCAGCGCGTCACTGAACATGCCGACCAGAAGTGGCCCGCCTCCTGCCCCGAACAGCGTCAGCGCCAGCAAAACCACCGACACGCCCAGCACCCGCCGCTCGCGCGGCAAGGTGTTGCTGATCATGGCGAACACGGGCCCGTTGGGCATGGCCCCCATGAAGGTGGCCGCGACGTGGGCGACAAAGGCCACCTGGAGGTTGGGCGCAAACAGCACGGCCGCAATCAGGGGAAAGGTCAGCGCGTAGCTGATCATGCAGAAGGCCAGCAGTCGCTCCGCCCGGGCGCCTCCCAGGCGGTTGCCGATGATGCCCCCCGCAAGCAGGCCCATGAGGGATCCCATCAGGTAGGCACCGCCAAAGAAGGCCGACGCGTGCTCAGGGGCCAGGCCGAACTGCCGGTTGTAGAAGCTCGGCATCCATTGCGTCAGCCCGAAGGTGGCAAACGAGGCCCAGGCGAAGCCCAGGGTGATGTGCAGGTAGGTCGGGTTGCGAACGAGATCAGCAAAGGCCGCCAGCTGCCCGGGGCCAGAAGACGGCGGGCATGCGGGTAAGGTCGCGGCTTTGCGGTCGGGCGCCACCCGCATCTGCAGCACCGCGATCGCCACGGCGGCCAGACCGAACACGACGAAGGCCTGCCGCCAGCCCAGCTGCGCGGCCAGGTAGCCGCCCGCCGTCAAGCCGCCGGTGACGCCGAGGAAATAGCCCGCGCTGTACAGCGCCAGCGCCCCTGACCGGCGCTCGGGCAAGTAGTGGTCGCTGACGATGGCCTGGCCCAGAGGCATTTCAGCCGCAGGCCCGAAGCCCGAGGCAAGCTGCGCGACAACGAATTGCCAGAAGGCTCCGCAGGCGGCGAAGGCCGCCGTGGCCGCACCGTAGATCGCCATGCAGGCGCCGAACACCCGCGAGTTACCCCAGCGCACCGCCCAGACGGTGATGGGGAAGGCCAGCGCCGCGATCGTCACCGCCGAGGCGTAGCCGGTCAGCAGGCCGAGTTGGGTGTCGCTGAAGCCGAACTCGGCTTTGATGAGAGGCAGGCATGCCGACAGCAGCGAGGCCCCGGCGTTGGCCATCGCACTGGCCAGGGCCAGCACCAGGACGATGACGACTGGCCTGCGCTGCGAGCTGTCGCTGGGGAGGCCCTCGGAGTGGTCGGCGGCCAAGGTCAGAAGTCGTAGCGGACGGCGACGCCGGTGGTGCGGGGGCGAATCGGGTAGAACTCCGTGTAGAGGACGCTGGTGAAGTCGACACCGCCCGAGATGCCTCGAGCATTGGTGGCGTTGTTGAGGAAAGCCGTAACTTCCAACTTCGACCATGAGAAGGTCAGGCGCAGATCCAGCGTCGAATAGGCCGCCAGCGTCATGGGTGAGTCGATTTGGGCCCGGCGCTTGCCGGTATGTGCCAGCACCGCCGAGACGCGGCCGCTGCTGTCCAGGGGACCGGCAAAGTACCCCGTCGCGTCCAGGGTGCCCTGCAACTTGGCGGTGCCGGGCAAAGGCGTGCCTGCGGCGATGGACGCACCGCCGACCGTGATGCCACCCGAGGTGGAGGCGTCGGTGTAGGCGATGGCGCCACGCAGCGAGAAGTTCGAGCTGGGCTTCCAGCCGCCGGCCAGTTCGATGCCTTGCGACCGGGCCTGGCCGATGTTGCCGGTGACCAGGAAGTCCTGCCCACTGACAGGATCGTTGGCAAGCGTGGCCAGCTGCACGTCCTTCCAGTCGATGCGGAACACGCTCACGTCCAGGCTGGTCCGGGCGCTCGGCGTCCAGCGCAGGCCGGCCTCGTAGTTCCACAGCGTGTCGGTCTTGTAGGGGAACGCCAGCGTACCGAAACCGACGTTGGAGATCCCGCCGAACCGGTAGCCCCGCGAGGCCAGCACATAGGCCGAGAGCTGCGGGTCGACCGCGTATCGCAGGGACACCTTGGGCGTCGTGCCGCTGTCGCTGGTGCCGTAGGGGATGGCGGTGCCGGGATCATCGACACCCGTGATGCGGTCGTAGTCGAGCTTGGTCTTGTAATAGCGAGCCCCCGCTGCCGCGGTGATTCGCTCGGTCAGCTTGACTTCGGCATCGGCGAACAGGGCGGCTTCGGTGGCGTTGCCGTTGCGTCGGAAGCGAATGTCCGGCACCGATCCGCGCGGCTCGTAGTACACCTTCTGGTCGCGCCTGACGTCGGCGTCCATCCAGAACGCACCGACGAGCCAGTTGACGGCGCCCGCTTTCACCGGTGCCAGCCGGACCTCCTGCGACAGGGTGCGCGTGTGCAGGTCCACATCGCTTGTCCATTGGTCGCCGAGGAAGGCCGGATCGAAGAAGTCCCGGGTGAAGTCGTCGCGCTGGATGCGCTTCTTGGACTGGTAGCCCGTCAGGGAAGTCAGCCTCAGTTCGCCGAGCTTGGCGTTGACCTGCACGGTCCCCAGATCAAATGTCGAGTTGACGGTCTGTGGGAACGCGGTCTTGACCTCGTTGCGATCGGGTGGCGTGAGGCTGTACCCGGCGCCGGTCGCGTAGTCGAAGGGGGAGATGCCCGATCCATCGGCCTGACGGCTTTGCTGACTGAGGTAGATCGCCGTCACGTCGAACTCGGCGCTCGGGCGCCAGGTGAAGATGGCCCGCCCACCCTCCACGCGGTTGCTGTTACTGTCCTTGACGCCGGTGCCGATGTTGTCGATGAAGCCGGGGTCCTTGCGGGCGTTCAGCACCACGCGCAGCCCGGCCTTGCCGTCGGCCAATGGCAGGTTCGCCATGGCCGCCGTGGACCAGCCGCTGCCGCCGCCGCTCATGCTGCTGAAGCTGGCGAGCACCGAGCCTTCCGTTTGCCGGGTATTGGGCTTGTTCAGCTGGTAGCGGATGGCACCACCCAGGGAAGAAGAGCCGTACAACGCCCCTTGCGGACCGCGCAGCACTTCCACGCGCTCCAGGTCGAACGGGGCAAGGTCCGGGACCGAGACGAACGCAAAAGGGTCGGTGAACGGCACGTCCTCGATGTAGATACCGGTCGGCGCCTGCGTGAAGCCCTGATTGCCCGCGTTGGTGTTGGTGCCGATACCACGGATGGACAACAGTGAAGCGTCGGCCGCCCCCTTGCTGAACTGAACGCCGGGCGTGAGCTTCATGACGTCTTCGTTGTCAGTGCTGCCCAGACGCTCGAGCTTGGCACCGTCCACCGCGGTCACGGTACCAGCCACGTCGCTCTGCAGCTGCTTGCGCTTGCTGGCCGTCACCTCCACACGCTGTGGTTCGTCGGCGGCAGCCGGCTTGGCGGCGGAAGCACCGGCGGCGCCACCCGTGGCCGGAGAGGTCTGTGCCATGGCCGACAAGCCGAGCGTGATGCTCGCTGCCAGTAGAGACCATCGATGCACGCCTCGTCCGGTTGCAATGGACACGAATGGGCGGAATCGGTCATCAGCGATTCGCTGAAACATGGTAGCCAGCGAGGGATGGGACTTGAATAGCCCGCTCGGTACATGCCCGGCCCCATCGCGCTCAGTCAGACTGACGAATGCCCAAACCGCACGCTGCCACCTTGAAGCCCACACCCCATCGCAAGACCCGTTTCGCGCTGGCGCTGGACACCGACGGCGTGGCGCAACTCAGCGTGCTGGCCGCCCACGTCGGCCAGGCGGAGTTCTATACCGCAGCGGTGGAGTTTCTGGCCTCCCTGATCGATGCGGACGTCAGCGTGGCCTTTCTCTATTCGGTCAACCAGCGCCCCCGTTACCTGGCCGTGAAAGCCGAGGCCGCCCTTCGCCGCGGCGCACGCGACGCGGCCTACCTCGACGGGCCCTACGTGCTCGACCCGGTCTACCAAATGTTCCAGCGTGGCCAGGCCGATGGCGCCTACCCCATGGCGTCATACCTGCCAGGCGACTTCTACGACAGCGAGTTCTACCGATGCTTCTTCCGTAACACGCACCTGGTCGACACCGTCGACGTGCTGTGGCGCATCGACGAGGGCAGCGCGATCGCTTTCTGCCTCGGGCGCGAGGAAGGCACGCCGCCATTCGGTGACGCCGACGTCGCGTTGGTCCAGCACATCCTGCCCTTGCTGTTCGCGCTGATGAAGCGACATCACCAGTTGGCGGCACCGCCCAAGCCCGATGAAGCTGACCGACTGGTTCACCGCAAGGTGCAAGCCACGATGACGAACTTCGGCGCCTCTCTGCTCACCAAGCGCGAGCGCGAGGTGGTCTTCTACATGCTCAGCGGCTACTCGTCGGAGCAGACCGCGGAGCGCCTGCACTCCGCCGAAGGCACTGTCCGCAACCAGCGCAAGAGCATCCACCGGAAGTTGGAGACGGGGTCCCAAGCCGAGTTGTTCTCGCTGTTCATCCAGTGCATTCCCTTCGCCGACCCCGACAGTGGCGCGGACCCGCTGGTGCGCTGCCAAGGACCGTCGCCGCGCGGTTCGGACTGACCCGACCAGGGTCGGTCCATATGCCGTAGCGGACATGGTCGACCCGCAGCCGCGCACCTAGCATTCCCACCAACATGAGCACCTTGCCGAACGACATCGACGGCTTTGCCGGAACCTACGCGGAAGCCCGCAGCGCCTGGCTGGGGGCCGTGGCGGCGCGTGGCGGCCAGGTCTCTGGCTTGCAGCACCCCGCCGCCGGCCCGCGGGGCGAACCCCTGTGGCTGGACGTGGCACGCTTCGGCGACCCGAAGGCCGGCAGCGCCTTCGTCGTGTCGTGCGGCACGCACGGCATCGAAGGCTATGCCGGGTCCGCCGTGCAGACGGCCTGGATGAACGCCGGTGGGCCCGGTGAGCTGCCAGCCGGCACGGCCGTGGTGCTGGTGCACGCCATCAACCCCTGGGGCTTTGCCCATGGCCAGCGGGTGACCGAGAACAACGTCGACCTGAACCGGAACTTCATCGACTTCGCGTCGACGCCGGCGCCCCACGCCGGTTATGCGCAACTGCACCCGCACCTGATGCTGGAGCGCTGGGACGAAGCCGACATCGCCCGCGCCTTTGCTGCCATGGATGCTTACCGCGAACGGGCGGGTGAGCAGGCCTTCTCGGACGCCTTCAACGGCGGCCAGTACCAAAGCCCGGAAGGCCTCTTCTATGGAGGGCGGCAACCCGAATGGTCCAACAGGGCGTTGGCGCGGTGCGTGCCGCAGGCGCTGGGCCCGGCCCGCCGCTGCGTATGGGTGGACCTGCACACCGGGATCGGCCCTTATGGCTTGCCCTTCTTCTTCAACTTCGACGCACCTGGCTCGTGGGGCCGGCAGCGCGCGCTTGAGGTCTGGGGTGAGGCGGCCTTCAGCGGTAAAGGGGCCACCCACAAGGCCTTCGCGACCTACCAGGGGCTGATGATCGACGCGCTGGCCGCCATGGTGCCCGGCTGTGCGATGTCGCCCGTGGTCATCGAGTTCGGTACCCACGAACGACGGCGCATGCAGCGCGCGCACCTGGCGCTGGCGTGGATGCGGCGCCAACACGCGGTGAACGAAGCCTTCGAACGGGCGGCAGCGGAGTACCGCGAGGCCTTCATCCCGTTGGACCCCATGTGGCGCGCTTCCGTCCTGCGCGAAGGGGTGGCGCTGTGCCAGCGCGGGCGAGACGCCTTGGTGGCCGAAGTCCGATGACCCCGCACGCGCTTGCGCCCCACGACCAGGCCCTCTTCGAGGGGATGAGCGCGCGCCGCGTCGCCGTGGACGATGGCGTGGATATCGACGCGCTGGTGGGCGGCAGCGGACCGCCGCTGTTGCTGCTGCACGGCCACCCGCAGACACGCGCGATGTGGCACAAGGTGGCCCCCGCACTGGCGCGTCGGCACACGCTGGTGCTGGCCGACCTGCGCGGCTATGGCGACTCGTCCAAGCCGACTGGCCTGCCCAACCATTCGAACTACGCCAAGCGCACGCTGGCACGTGACCAGGTGGCATTGATGCAGGCCCTGGGCTTTGCGCGCTTCGACGTGCTGGCGCACGACCGTGGCGCCCGTGTGGCCCACCGGCTGGCCGTGGACCACCCGGAGCGAGTCGGCCGCATGGTGCTGCTGGACGTGGCACCGACGTTGGCGATGTATGAGCAGACCACGCGGGCCTTTGCCACGGCCTATTGGCACTGGTTCCTGCTGATCCAGCCGGCGCCGCTGCCCGAGCGCTTCATCCTGGCCGACCCAGCGGCCTATGTGCGCGAGGTGATCGGCCGTCGCAGCGCGGGCCTGGCGCCCTTCACGCCAGCAGCACTGGCGGCCTACGAACGGGCGGCCGGCCTGGCCGGAACCGCGCACGGCATCTGCGAGGACTACCGCGCCGCGGCCGGGGTCGACCTGGACCACGACCGCGCCGACCGCGAGGCCGGCCGTCGCATGGCCACACCCACGCTCGTGCTGTGGGGAGCTCAGGGCGTGGTGCACACCTGCTTTGAGCCACTGACAGAGTGGCAGCGCGTCGCCAGCAAAGTGCAGGGCGAACCGCTTGCCTGTGGGCACTACATCGCAGAAGAGGTGCCCGAACTGCTTCTGGCGCGCATCTCGCCCTTCCTTTCCCCCGACGAAGCCCAAGCATGAAGCCGGTGGCCGTTGACTGGTTCCAGCGCGAGCAAGTGACACCGGACCTGATCCGCATCACCGAAAAGCACTTCGACCCCGTCGCGCGGGCCAACCTCTGGCTGCTGAGTGGACGTGACGCGCATCTCTTGATCGACACGGGCCTGGGTGTGTCTGACCTCGCCCGCTACCTGGCCCCGCTGCTGGACAAGCCGCTCACCGTGGTCTGCACGCACGCGCACTTCGACCATGCCGGCGGCCTGGCCAACTTCAAGTCCACCTGCCTGCACTGCCACGAGGCCGATCTGATGCGCCGCGGCGACGCCACTGCGGCGCTGGCCCGGCCCGAGCAAGGCTTCAATGTCGACGCCTACTTCAGCGAACTGCCCTACCCCGGTTTCAGCGCAGCGAACTACCGATTCCGTCCCTGCGTGGTGCAGCGTGCGCTGAACGAAGGCGACGTCATCGACCTGGGCGACCGCGCGCTCGAGGTGCTGCACCTTCCCGGCCACTCGCCTGGCTCCATCGCCCTCTTCGACCGCGCGCAGGACACGCTGTACTCAGGCGATGTGGTGTACGACGGCGAACTGATCGACAAGGCCCTGGGCTGCGTGCCCGAGGAGTACGCCACCAGCATGGAGCGGCTGGCGCGCCTGGCGCCAAGGCTGGTGCACCCGGGCCACTACCACTCCTTCGACACCCAACGGATGCAGGCACTGATCATCGACTACCTCGCCGGCCGGCGCGAGTCCGGCTGCCCCGGACTGGAATGACCGTCCGAACCTTGTACCGCACGCTGGTTGATTGGCTGACCGCGGCGCGGGAGGTGGGTCAACGGCTGGAGGGTTGTGCAGGTGCCGCGATACGCCCGCACAGATAGGTCCACACGAACGCCGCTGCCGCTTGGCTGGTGAGTTCGGCATGATCGTAAGGGGGTGAGACCTCCACGCAGTCCATGCCGACGAACGGCAGGTCAGCCAACTCTTCCAGCAGGGTGAGCACCTGGTTGGTGCTTAGACCGCCCGGCTCGGGCGTGCCGGTGCCGGGGGCGAAGGCCGGGTCCAGGCAGTCGATATCCAGGCTCAAGTACACGGGCGGGTTGCCATGTGCGGCCAGGCGCTGGCGAATCGCACCGATGACGCCGGCCAGCTGGTGTGGGCTCTCCAACCCCCGCAGCACGCGTGCGGGGAACACCTGGCCGCCGCGGTCGGTCACGAATTCACGCTCTTCTCGGCTGGCGGAGGACCGGATGCCGATCTGCGTGAAGCAAGCATCGATCACCAGTCCTTCCTGCAGGGCCTCGTAGACCCAGGTGCCATGTCCGCTGGGTTCGTCGAAGTGGGTGGACCAGGTGTCGCAGTGCGCGTCGAAGTGGACGACCGCCAGCGGCCTGCCCAGGTGCTCGCGATAGGCGCGCAGAAGGCCGAGCGTGACGGAGTGATCACCACCCAGCCAACACATGTGGTGGGCGCGAATCAACCTGGCGACGTGCGGCGCCACCGCGGCTCTCATCCCGTCCAGGCTGGTGTTGTGCAATGGCAGATCGCCGGCATCACCCAACAAGCCCACGGGCGACACATCGAAGTGCGGATGCAGCGCGTCGCAGAACATGTGGCTGGCTTCTCGGATCGCGCGCGGGCCGAAGCGGGCACCAGGCCGGTTCGTCATGGCACCGTCCCAGGCGATGCCGGCGATGGCAAACGGCGTCTCGGCGCCGGCGGCGGGCACCTTCAGGAACGTGTTCTGGGAGAGGAAGGCAAATGAGCTCATGATCGATCCGGCCAACATCGGGAGCCTAAGTAGGCTGCAACTCGCCCATGGACCATGGGTGATGCGCGAGAGGCGATGCTACGAAGGGCAGGCACGAGCCTGAATAGCCCGAGTGGGACATCCCTCAGGCCACGGCGCTGCCTTCACCCAGCTCAAGGTGAGCCATCGCATCCGCACTCGCGCCCGCCAGGTCGATTAAGCGCCCAAGAGGCGAGCACCTCCCCTGTTCGACTCTCAAAACCCCTCTTCCACTAACTCTGCCGCGCGCAGCACCGCGCGCGCCTTCGCTTCGGTTTCCTGCCACTCGAGTTCGGGCACTGAATCCGCCACCACCCCGGCGCCGGCCTGCACGTACAGGGTCTGGTTCTTCACCACGCCGGTGCGGATGGCAATGGCCACGTCCATGTCGCCGGCAAAGCTGAGGTAGCCCACCGCGCCGCCGTAGATGCCGCGCTCCACGGGCTCGAGTTCGTCGATGATCTGCATGGCGCGGATCTTGGGCGCGCCGCTGAGCGTTCCCGCCGGAAAGCTCGCGCGAAGCACGTCCAGGGCGGACAGCCCGGGCTTCAAGCGGCCCTCGACGTTGCTGACGATGTGCATCACGTGCGAGTAGCGCTCGATGCCGAAGGCCTCGGTGACCTTCACGCTGCCGGTCTGCGCAATGCGGCCGATGTCGTTGCGCGCCAGGTCGATCAGCATCACGTGCTCGGCGCGCTCCTTGGGGTCGGCCAGGAGTTCAGCCTCCAGGGCCTTGTCCTGCTCGGGCGTGGCCCCGCGCGGGCGCGTGCCGGCAATGGGCCGCACGGTGACGATCTGGCCGGGCTTCTCACCCGCGCCGGCCGAGCTGGCCGCGCCGGGGAGGGTGGCGGCCAGCTCCTGGCGCACCAGGATCTCGGGCGAGGAGCCCACAATCTGGAAGTCCCCCATGTCGTAGTAGTACATGTAGGGGCTGGGGTTGAGCGAGCGCAGTGCCCGGTACAGCGACAGCGGGCTCTCGGTGTAGCGCTTCTTCAGGCGCTGGCCCAGCACGATCTGCATGCAGTCGCCCGCGGCAATATAGGCCTTGCCACGCTCCACTGCCGCCTCGAACGCGGCCTTGGAGAACTCGCGCTCCACGGCATAGCTGGGGCCGCGCCTGACCTGCGGCGCCGTGACGGAAAAGCGCAGCTTGTCGATCAGCTCGGCCAGGCGCTTCTTGCCGTTGAACCAGGCGTCGGGCGTACGCGGATCGGCCCAGACGATGAGGTACAGGCGCCCGGACAGGTTGTCGATGACGGCCAGCTCCTCGGTCTGCAGCAGCTGGATGTCGGGCGTGCCGATGCCGCCGGGCTTGCGCACGCCGTCCAGCTTCTTCTCGATGAAGCGCACGGTCTCGTAGCCGAAGTAGCCGGCCAGGCCGCCACAGAACCGCGGCAGCCCCGGGCGCAGGGCTGGCTTGAAGCGGGACTGGACCTCGGCGATGAAGTCCAGCGGGTTGCCCTCGTGCGTCTCCACCACCCGACCGTCGGTGACGATCTCGCTGCGCTGCCCCGTGGCACGCAGCAGCGTGCGGGCCGGCAGCCCGATGAAGGAATAGCGCCCGAAGCGCTCGCCGCCCACCACCGACTCCAGCAGAAAGCTGTGGCGGCTGCCTCCAGCGAGCTTCAGGTACAGCGACAGCGGGGTTTCGAGGTCGGCAAAGGCCTCGGCGATGAGGGGAATGCGGTTGTAGCCTTCGGCGGCAAGGCTCTTGAATTCGAGTTCGGTGATCACGGGTTCAGTCCTGGCAGGCACCACAACGGGCTGCACAAGCGCAGCGTGCGGTGCGTGGGGAAATCAGGCCACTGCGCAGCCCTGGCGGGACAGGAGCAGCCGATGCGCGAGGACACCGTCAGGCGTCCCAGGTCGGCGCGTTCAGCGTCGCCAGGGCCAGGCTCCCCGGCCCTGAGGGCCCGGGACGGCAACTGGCGAGGGTGTGGCCGAGGACATGGGGATCAATATAGCAGGGGCCACGTGCCGCGGTTCTCGTCGGTGCGTCAGTTGGCCAGGGTCCGGTGGCGCACGGCCCGATCCGGCAAAGCAACACCCTGGACGGGGAACCATCTTGCCTGCGGGCCTGAACAGGCGCAAACTCAATCTGCCCGGCCGCCGGGATCGTGTTGGCCGCCGGGGGACTGCGTTGCCACTTCCCTAGACCCCAGGAGGACTGGATGAATCTCACGATCAGCGGCCATCATCTTGAAATCACGCCGTCTCTGAGAGAGTATGTGCTCACAAAGTTGGAGCGGGTCACGCGCCACTTCGACCAGGTGGTAGACGTCAGCGTGCTGCTGACAGTGGAGAACATGAAGGAGAAGGAGCGACGGCAGAAGGCCGAGGTCACGCTGCACGTCAAGGGCCGCGATATCTTCGTCGAGCAATCCCACGAAGACCTGTATGCCGCCATCGACCAGTTGATGGACAAGCTGGACCGGCAGGTGGTGCGCCACAAGGACAAGGTGCAGGACCACCACCACCAGGCCGGCAAGCGCATGGACATGAATGTCGCCTGAGGCCCCCGGCGGGCCACGCGGGCACGCCCTGCTGTGACACGCAGGCAACAGCGCCACCTGGCAATGTCACGAAACGGTCAAGGTCACGGACGGAACCCTCCATAATCTGTGTCCCTTGATCGTTCCCCGCCACCCGGCCCGAATTCCCACGTGCCGGGCCCGGTCGAACCCATGAACCGTCTCGCCGCCATCCTGAACGCCAGCAACGTGCTGGTGAATGTGGACGCTTCCAGCAAGAAGCGTGTTTTCGAGCAGGCGGGCCTGCTGTTCGAGAACCAGCACGCCATTGCGCGCAGCACCGTCACCGACAACCTGTTCGCCCGTGAGCGGCTGGGCTCCACGGGCCTGGGACACGGTGTGGCCATTCCCCACGGCCGCATCAAGGGCCTGAAGAGTCCGCTGGCTGCTGTGCTGCGGCTGCAGCAACCCATTGCCTTCGACGCGCCGGATGATGAGCCGGTGTCGCTGCTGATCTTCCTGCTGGTGCCGGAGGCGGCCACGCAGCGGCACCTGGAAATCCTGTCGGAGATCGCGGAGATGCTGTCGGACCGCGCGCTGCGCGAAAACCTGAAGACCCAGGCCGAGGCTGGCGCCCTGCACCAGTTGATCGCCGGCTGGCAACCTTTGAAGACCGTGGCGTGAAACCGACCTCGATCAGCGCCGAGACGCTGTTCGAGGCGCACCGCCAGACCCTGCGCTGGCAGTGGGTGGCCGGCCACGCCCACCCCGAGCGCCAGTTCGCGGAGGCTGCCGTGCGCGACGCCCGCTCGGCAGCGGATCTGGTGGGCTACCTCAACTACATCCACCCTTACCGCGTGCAGATCGTGGGCCAGCGGGAGGTGGCGTACCTGAACGCCTCCAGCGCGGAAGACCTGGAGCGGCGCATCTCCCGCATCGTCACCCTGGAGCCCCCCTTCCTGATCGTGGCTGACGACCAGGCGCCGCCTGAGCGTCTGGTGGCGATGTGCGACCGCGCGGAGATCCCGCTGTTCGTCACGCGCGAGTCTGCCGGCCAGGTGATCGACGTGATGCGCGCCTACCTGGGCCAGCGCTTTGCCGAGCGCACCACCCGTCACGGCGTGTTCATGGACATCCTGGGGCTGGGCGTGCTGCTGACGGGCGAGTCAGGGCTCGGCAAGAGCGAGTTGGGGCTGGAACTGGTGTCGCGCGGCCACGGGCTGGTGGCCGACGACGCCGTGGACTTCTTCCGCACGTCCCAGACCGCCATCGAGGGCCGCTGTCCCGAGTTGCTGATGAACCTGCTGGAGGTGCGCGGCATCGGCCTGCTGGACATCAAGGCCATCTTTGGCGAGACTGCCGTGCGCCGCAAGATGCGCCTGAAGCTCATCGTCCACCTGGTGCGCAAGGAGACCATGGAGCGTGACTTCGAGCGCCTGCCGCACGAGCCGCTGTACGAGGATGTGCTGGGCGTGCCCGTACGCAAGGTGGTCATCGCGGTGGATGCCGGGCGCAACCTGGCGGTGCTGGTGGAGGCGGCGGTGCGCAACACCATCCTTCAGCTGCGCGGTATCGACACCTACCAGGAGTTCATCGACCGCCACCAACGGGCCCTGGAGCACCCGGGCGCAAACCAGGACTGATCTCGCTGCCCGGGCCCTCCGATGCCGCCAGGCGCTGCCCGGCGAAGGTGTCGTCCTTCAGCGGTTGCGGTGCTCGCAGTCGGTGCGTGCGCAGGTGGCGTACAGGGCCAGGGAATGTTCCTGCAGTTCGAAACCGCGGGCCTGCGCCACGGCACGCTGGCGCTGCTCGATGTCGGGATCGAAGAACTCTTCCACGCGGCCACAGGTCAGGCAGACCAGGTGGTCATGGTGCTGGCCCTCGTTGAGCTCGAACACCGACTTGCCCGACTCGAAGTTGCTGCGCGTGAGCAACCCGGCCTGCTCGAACTGCATCAGCACGCGGTACACCGTGGCCAGGCCGATGTCGGCACCGTCCAGCATCAAGGCCCGGTAGACATCCTCGGCCGTCAGGTGGCGGCGCTGCGCACGCTCGAACACGCCCAGGATCTTCAGCCGGGGCAGGGTGGCCTTCAAGCCGCTGCTCTTGAGTTCTTCCGCACGGTTCATCGGCTGGCTTTCAGGGCTTGGCAAAGGGCTTTTCGACTCTTTGCCACACTAGAATCTTCCGATGATATCGACCTCCCTCGCGTGCGCGTTGTCCAGGGCCATGACGCCGGCCTGCCTCGGGCTGGCCTTGATGGTCAGCGGATGCGGCATCCGGCAGATCGCCTCGGACGGCAGCCTTCTGGGCCTGGTCACCCCCTACCGCATCGACATCGTGCAGGGCAATGCCGTCTCGCGCGAACAGATCGCAGCCATCAAGCCGGGCATGTCCCGCGCCCAGGTACGCGACATCCTCGGCACGCCCTTGCTGACCGACCCCTTCCGCGCCGAGCGCTGGGACTACCTGTTCACGATCCGGCGCCCCGGCGCCGAGCCGCAGCGCCGCAGCATCGTGGCCGTGTTCGACGGCGACGTCCTGAAGACGATCGAACTGCCACAAGGCCCGCTGCCCACAGAGGAGGAATTCGTCGCCTCTATCGATCCGGTCAAGCGCAAGATCGAGCCCCGTGTGCTGGAACTCACCGAGGCCCAGCGCAAGGCCCTGCCCGTGCCGCAGCGGCGTGAGGCTGCGCCCGAGGCACCCGTGGGCGTCACCCGCACCTACCCGCCCCTGGAGCCGAGGTGAGGATCGCCATTGCCGGCAGTTCCGGCCGCATGGGCCGGATGCTCATCGAAGCCGTGCTCGCCACTGGCGACCTGCAACTGCATGGCGCGCTGGACGTGGCCGGCAGTCCGGCGCTTGGCCAGGACGCCGGAGCCTTTCTGGGCCGCACCACAGGCGTGAGCATCCGGGCAGACCTGGACGGCGCCCTGGCCGGTGCGGACGTGCTCATCGACTTCACCCGCCCCGAGGGCACGCTGGCCCACCTGGCCACCTGTGCCCGCCTGGGCGTGAACGCCGTGGTGGGGACCACCGGCTTCAGCGATGCACAGAAGGCCGAGATCGGCGTCATCGCCCAGTCCGTGGCCATCGTCATGGCGCCCAACATGAGCGTGGGCGTGAACGTCGTGCTCAGGCTGCTGAATGTGGCGGCTCGCGCCCTGCACGAGGGCTACGACATCGAGGTCATCGAGGCGCACCATCGCCACAAGGTGGACGCGCCCAGTGGCACGGCACTGAAGATGGGCGAAGTGCTGGCGCAGGCCCTGGGGCGCGACCTCAAGACCTGCGGCGTCTTTGCCCGCGAAGGCGTCACGGGCGAGCGCGATCCCTCCACGATCGGCTTTTCCACCATCCGCGGCGGCGACATCGTGGGGGACCACACGGTGCTGTTCGCGGGCACGGGTGAGCGCATCGAGATCAGCCACCGCAGCAGCAGCCGTGCAGGCTACGCCCAGGGCAGCCTGCGTGCGGCCCGCTTTCTGGCCCCTCACCGCACGGGCCTGTTCGGCATGAACGACGTGCTGGGCATGTGAGGTTTCGATGGAAGGGTTGATGCACTTCCTGCAGCAGAGCGACGCCGTGGGCGGCTCGGTGGCCTTGCTGCTGCTGTTGATGTCGATCGGCGGCTGGGCGCTCATCATCTGGAAGACGCTGGTGCTGCGCCGCGCCATGGGCGATCTGAACCGGGCCATCCCCGCCTTCTGGGATGCGGCCTCGCTGGACGAAGGCCGTGCCCGGCTGGGCGGGCTGGACCGCGAACGCCTGCTGAGCCTGCTGGTCGATGCGGCCCGCCAGGCACCGGCAGGGGCCAGCCTGGCCACCCAGGGCGCTGCAGACTCCCAGCGCACCCGGCGCCTGCGCGACGCGCTGCAGCAGGGCCTGGGCCATCTGCAGTTCGGCCAGGTGGTGCTTGCTTCCATCGGCAGCACCTCGCCCTTCATCGGCCTGTTCGGCACCGTATGGGGCATCTACCACGCCCTGGTGGCCATCGGCACGGGCGGCGCCTTCTCCATCGACAAGGTGGCGGGCCCCGTGGGCGAAGCCCTGGTGATGACCGCCGCCGGCCTGGCGGTGGCCATTCCCGCCGTGCTGGCCTACAACCTGTTTGGCAAGTGGATCGGCCAGTGCGAGGCCCAGCTCGAGGGCTTTGCGCACGACCTGCGCGAGCTCATGCTGGAGGGCGCGGGCCCGGCCACGCTGCGGCGACAGGCTGACTGAGGCCCACCCCATGTCCTTCGGCCGGCTCGAGCGGCGCCCCGCGCCTACCCCGATGAGCGACATCAACATGACGCCGCTGATCGACGTCATGCTGGTACTGTTGGTGATCTTCATCGTGGCCGCACCGTTGATGGCGTCCAGCCTGCAGCTGGACCTGCCCAGCACCGAAGGCGCCAAGCCCACCCAGGCCGTCCAGACGCTGGCGATCGCCATCGATGCCGATGGGCGTGTCTTTCTGGCAGACGAAGCGCTGCCGGGGTCCGACTGGAAGGCGCGCATCACCACGGCCGTGAAGGCCGCCGCCCAGGCCAACCCCAGCACCGAGGTGCAGTTGCGCGCCGACACCCGCGTGCCCTATGGCCGTGTGGCCGAGCTCATCGGCCTGGTGCAGGACGGCGGGTTGTCGCGCATCGGCTTCGTCACCGACGGCGCGCCGCGCTGAGCCTGGTGGTGGGGCGGGATGCGGGGCGGCTCGGCTGCCCGCAAGACCCATGTGCAGGACCCCGGCTCCTACAATCCCGGGATGAATGAAAAGTACGTCCCCGCCGAGGTGGAAGCTGCGGCTCATGCCGACTGGAACGCCCGCGACGCCTATCGCGTGACCGAAGACGCGAGCAAGCAAAAGTTCTACGCCTGCTCGATGCTGCCCTACCCCAGCGGCAAGCTGCACATGGGGCATGTGCGCAACTACACCATCAACGACATGCTGACCCGTCATCTGCGGATGAAGGGCTACAACGTCCTGATGCCCATGGGCTGGGACGCCTTCGGCCTGCCCGCGGAAAACGCGGCGATGAAGAACAAGGTGCCACCGGCCAAGTGGACCTACGACAACATCGCCCACATGAAGGGCCAGATGCTGGCCATGGGCCTGGCCATCGACTGGAGCCGCGAGGTCGCGACCTGCACGCCCGCGTACTACAAGTGGAACCAGTGGCTGTTCCTGAAGATGCTGGAAGCCGGCATTGCCGAGCGCCGCACCCAGGTGGTGAACTGGGACCCGGTGGACCAGACGGTGCTGGCCAACGAGCAGGTGATCGACGGACGCGGCTGGCGTTCCGGCGCCCTGGTGGAAAAGCGCGAGATTCCGGGCTACTACCTGAAGATCACGCAGTACGCGCCCGAATTGCTGGAGCACGTGCAGCACCGCCTGCCGGGCTGGCCCGAGCGCGTAAAGCTGATGCAGGAGAACTGGATCGGCAAGAGCGAAGGCGTGCGCTTCGCCTTCACGCATGCCATCCCGGGCGAGGACGGTCAGCCGCTGCAGGACGGCCGGATGTACGTCTTCACCACCCGCGCCGACACGGTGATGGGCGTGACCTTCTGCGCCGTGGCGCCTGAGCACCCTCTGGCCCTGCACGCTGCAAGCACAAGCGCCGAAGTCGCCGCCTTCATCGAGGAATGCAAGGCCGGCGGCACCACAGAAGCCGAACTCGCCACGCAGGACAAGAAGGGTGTGCGCACCGGGTTGACCGTGACGCACCCGCTGACCGGCGCACCCGTGGACGTCTGGGTGGGCAACTACGTGCTGATGAGCTATGGCGACGGCGCCGTGATGGGCGTGCCCGCGCACGACGAGCGCGACTTTGCGTTTGCGCTGAAGTACGGCATCCCCATTCGGCAAGTTATCGCAGTCGAGGGCGAGGGCCCGTATGACACGACGCGCTGGCACGAGTGGTACGCCGACAAGGGGCGAGCGCGCGTCATGGCCTCAGGCGCCTACGACGGGCTGGACCACAAGGCGGCAGTGGACGCGGTGGCGCGCGACCTGGCCGCGCACGGCCTGGGCGAAAAGAAGACGACCTGGCGCCTGCGCGACTGGGGTATCAGCCGCCAGCGCTACTGGGGCACGCCGATCCCCATCATCCACTGCGACGAACACGGCGCGGTGCCGGTACCGGAGAAGGACCTGCCGGTGGTGCTGCCCGAGGACTGCATCCCCGACGGCAGCGGCAACCCGCTGAACAAGCACGCCGGCTTCCACGCCGGCGTGACCTGCCCGGTGTGCGGCAAGCCGGCGCGGCGCGAGACCGACACGATGGACACCTTCGTGGACTCGTCGTGGTACTTCATGCGCTACTGCGATGCCCAGCTCGACAGCGCGATGGTCGGTGACGGCACCGCCTACTGGATGCCGATGGACCAGTACATCGGCGGCATCGAACACGCCATCCTGCACCTGCTGTATGCGCGCTTCTGGACCAAGGTGATGCGCGACCTGAAGCTGGTGAAGGTGGACGAGCCCTTCACCAAGCTGCTGACCCAGGGCATGGTGCTGAACCACATCTACTCGCGGCGCGGCGACAAGGGCGGGATCGAGTACTTCTGGCCGCATGAGGTGGAGAACACCTTCGATGAGGGCGGCAAGATCAACGGTGCCAAGCTGAAGGAGGCCAAGGGCGACCTGCCCGCCGGCACCGTGATCACCTACGAGGGCGTGGGCACGATGTCCAAGTCCAAGAACAACGGCGTGGACCCGCAGGACCTGATCGACCGCCATGGCGCCGACACGGCGCGCCTGTTCGTGATGTTCGCT
The DNA here is from genome assembly GCA_021300575.1 of Rubrivivax sp. Classification (GTDB taxonomy): domain Bacteria; phylum Pseudomonadota; class Gammaproteobacteria; order Burkholderiales; family Burkholderiaceae_C; genus Rubrivivax. Next base: position 991 of record JAJTDM010000007.1, on the reverse strand, counting down.
TCACCGCCGGAGCAGACGCTGGAGTGGAACGACGCGGGGGTGGAGGGCGCGCACCGCTTCTTGAAGCGCGTGTGGGGTTTTGCGGCGGGCCACGCCGCCACGCTGCAGCGCGCCACTGCCGGCAACTTGAGCCAGGCTGCCCTGCGTGCGGAGGCCAAGGCGCTGCGCCGCGAGGTCCACCTGGTGCTGCGCCAGGTGAGCTACGACTACGAGCGCATGCAGTACAACACCGTGGTGTCGGGCTGCATGAAGCTGCTGAACGCGCTGGAGGCCTTCAAGAGCGACGGCAGCGAGGGCGACGCCGCCGTGCTGTGCGAGGGCACCTCGGTGCTGCTGCGAGCGCTGTATCCGGCCTGCCCCCACCTGACCTCGGTGCTGTGGCGTGACCTCGGCCTGGAAAAGGCCGCAGGCGACCTGCTCGACGCGCCGTGGCCCGAAGTGGACGAGGCCGCGCTGGTGCAGGACGAGATCGAGCTCGTGCTGCAGGTCAACGGCAAGACCCGCGGGGCGATCCGCGTGCCGGCCAGCGCCGACCGTGCGGCCATCGAGGCCCTGGCCGCCGCCAGCCCGGAGACCGCGCGCTTCACCGAAGGGCGTCCGGTCAGGAAGGTGATCGTGGTGCCAGGCCGTCTGGTCAACGTGGTGGCCTGACGCGGCATGGAACACCGGCGCCCGGATGAGGCAGGCCACGGCGCGGCACCCGGTGGACCGGCTGACGGACCGCGTCAGGAGGAGATGTCCAGACGGGGGCGACTACGGACCAGGCGGAGAGTTGCCTTTGGCGCCCTGGTCCTGGCGCTGACAGGCTGCGGCTTCCAGTTGCGGCGCGGCCCCACGCTGCCCTTCAAGCGCATCGCCTTGTCGGGGTTCGGCGCACGCTCCAGCCAGGCCGCTGCCCTGCGCCGCGCCGCGGGCACTGAGGTGGAGTTCGTGAGCGCACCCGCGCAGGCCGAGGTGGTGGTCGTGGCGATGGCAGAGAACAGGCAACGCG